>CAYXAA010000016.1:0-86291 GCA_964462985.1 uncultured Hyphomicrobiales bacterium
GGTCGTGTGGCCGGTGGCGTCGTGGATCTCGCGCAGCCAGCGCCTGAGCTCGCGCCGCACCTGGGCGTCCAGGGCCCCGAACGGCTCGTCGAGCAGCAGCACGCGCGGTTCGATGGCAAGTGCGCGGGCGAGCGCCACCCGCTGGCGCTGACCGCCCGACAATTGGTTGGGATAGCGGTCTTCCAATCCCGAGAGCTGGACGAGGTCGAGAAGCTCGCTCGCCCGGCGGCGGATCTCGGCTTTCGCTGGGCGGGCCGCGCTGCGCCGCACCTTCAGCCCGAAGGCGATGTTATCGGCGACGGTCATGTGGCGGAACAGCGCATAGTGCTGGAACACGAACCCAATGTGACGCTCCTGCACGGATTTCAGCGAAGCGTCCTCGTCGCCGAAGAAGATGGCGCCCTCGGTCGGGCTTTCGAGCCCGGCGATCAAGCGCAGCAGTGTGGTCTTGCCCGAGCCCGAGGGGCCGAGAAGCGCAAGAAGCTCGCCCGAGCGGATGTCGAGGGAAACCTCGTGCAGCGCCGGGAACCGGTCGAATTCCTTGCGAACCTGTCGGATCGAAACGTCCATGGTTCGGCCTCCTAATGCTTGCTCGATGCGGCGATGTGATCGCCGAAGCGGAACTCCAGAATGCTCTTGAGAACGAGGGTGAGGAGCGCGAGCAGCGCCAGCAGGGAGGCGACCGCGAAGGCTGCAGCGAAATTGTACTCGTTGTAGAGGATCTCGACCTGCAGCGGCATCGTGTTGGTCAGGCCACGGACGTGGCCGGAGACGACCGAGACGGCGCCGAACTCACCCATGGCGCGCGCGTTGCAGAGCAGCACGCCGTAGAGCAGCCCCCATTTGATGTTGGGCAGGGTGACCATCCGGAAGGTCTGCCAGCCCGAGGCGCCGAGTGAGAGCGCCGCCTCCTCGTCGCCGGTACCCTGCTCCTGCATCAGCGGGATCAACTCGCGGGCGACAAAGGGAAATGTCACGAAGATGGTGGCCAGGACAATGCCTGGCACCGCGAACAGGATCTCGATGCCATGCGCCTTCAGCCAGGGGCCGAGGAGGCTGCCGGCGCCGAACAGCAGCACGTAGACGAGACCCGAGATGACCGGCGAGACCGAGAACGGCAGATCGATCAGGGTGATCAGAAAGGCCTTGCCCTTGAACTCGAACTTGGCGATCGCCCAGGCCGCCGCAACGCCGAACACCAGGTTGAGGGGAACGGCGATGGCGGCGACGATCAGGGTAAGGCGGATCGCCGACAGCGTGTCCGGTTCGACCAGCGCCGAATAATAGGTGCCGAGCCCGCTTCTCAACGCCTCGATGAATACCGCGACAAGCGGCAGCACCAGGAAGAACGCCAGGAAGACGAAGGCGAGCGCAAGCAGCACGGCGCGCGCGAGCGGCGCCTCCGTCGTGGCGGACGGCACCCGGACCGCGATCGGCGTGTCGTGCAGGACAGCAGCGTCAAGCGCCATGACCGAACCTCCTGCGGCTCCAGGCCTGGATCAGGTTGATGACGAGAAGCATGGCGAAGGACAGCGTCAGCATGACCGCCGCGATCGCCGTGGCGGCCGCGTAGTCGAACTCCTCCAGCCGGATGACGATGAGAAGCGGCGCGATCTCCGACACGTAGGGGATGTTGCCCGCGATAAAGATCACCGAGCCGTATTCGCCCACGCCCCGCGCGAAGGCGAGCGCGAAGCCGGTTAGGATTGCCGGCGCAAGCCCCGGCAGCAGGACGCGGAACACCGTCTGGAACCGGCCGGCGCCCAGGGTCGCCGCCGCCTCCTCCACCTCCTTGTCGATCTCCTCTATGACGGGCTGCACGGTGCGAACGACGAAGGGCAAGCCGATGAAGATGAGGGCGACGACGATGCCGGCGGGGGTGAAGGCAACCTTGATGCCCAGTTGCGCCAGGATGCTGCCGACCCAGCCATTCGGTGCGTAGATTGCCGTCAGGGCGATGCCGGCGACGGCCGTCGGCAGCGCGAAGGGAAGATCGACGATCGCGTCGATGACGCGGCGGCCGGGGAAGCGGTAGCGCACCAGCACCCATGCGACGATCACGCCGAAAACAACGTTGACGATAGCCGCGATGAAAGCGGTGCCGAAGCTGATCTTGAGGGCCTGGAGCGTCCGGGGATCGGTGGCCAACGCCCAAAATTGCGGCCAGCCGAGGGACGCCGAGCGCCAGACGACGCCGGCGAGCGGGATCAGGACGATGAGCGAGAGGTAGACGAGCGAGAAGCCGAGCGTCAGCCCGAAACCGGGAATGATGCTCGGCTTCCTGAATCGCCACCCCGCGCTTGTTGCAAGCGCGGCCGTCATGTCATTGACCCGGCTTGTAGATAGCGTCAAAGATGCCGCCGTCTTCGAAGAACTTCGGCTGGGCCTCCTTCCAGCCGCCGAAGTCTTCGATGGTCACCAGCTTCACCTCGGGAAAGCGTTTCATGTCCTCGGGATCCGCGGCTTCCGGATCGGCCGGACGGTAGAAATTCTTGGCCGCAATCTTCTGGCCCGTCTCGGAGTAGAGGTAGTCGAGGTAGGCCTCGGCGACCTTGCGCGTGCCCTTGGCGTCGACATTGCCGTCGACGAGGGCGACGGGCGGCTCGGCCTTGATCGAGATCGACGGCACGACGATCTCGAACTGGTCGGGGCCGAGCTCTTCCAGCGCCAGGAACGCCTCGTTCTCCCACGCCAGCAGCACGTCGCCGATGCCGCGCTGCACGAAGGTCGTGGTCGAGCCGCGCGCGCCGGTGTCGAGCACCGGGACATGGCCGAAGAGAGCGGCGATGTAGTCGCGCGCCCTCTGCTCGTCGCCGCCATAGGCGTCGAGCGCCCAGCCCCAGGCGGCCAGGAAGTTCCAGCGGGCGCCGCCGGACGTCTTCGGGTTGGGCGTGATCACCTCGATCCCGTCCTTGACCAGATCGTCCCAGTCCTCGATCTGCTTCGGATTGCCCTTGCGCACCAGGAAGACGATGGTCGAGGTGTAGGGAGCGCTGTTGTTGGCCAGCCGCCCGCGCCAGTCGGCGGGGATCTTGCCGGAGTTTTCGGCGATGGCGTCGATGTCGGCTTCGAGCGCCAACGTGACGACGTCGGCCTCGAGCCCGTCGATTACGGCCCTCGCCTGCTTGCCGGACCCGCCATGCGACATGCGGATCGTCACGGCCTCGCCGGTGTCCGCCTGCCATTTCTCCGCGAAGGCGGCGTTGAACTCCTTGTAGAGCTCCCGCGTCGGATCGTAGGAGACGTTGAGCAGAGTGACGTCGGCGGAGGCAAAGCCAAGCCCGGAGAAATGCAGGCCGATAGCAAGCGCCGCCGTGGGAAGAATGGATCTGCGACTGAGAGTCATAGCTGCCTCCTATTGAGCAGGTAAACTCTATCGAATAAGTCGTCTATTGGAATGCCGCTCCAACCTAAAATCAAGCCCCCTTGTGGAAATGGCTTCCTGCGAGAGGCCTGTCCGCGAACTGTCCGTACTCGAAAATACAGAAGGGATGAGTCCCCCGAACTGCGGTACGCAGCTTCGGCAAAGTGGTAAGTTCTTGCCGAATTGGGTGGAGAGTCAGGCGGTTATCGCTTCGGTCGCATCCGGGGCGGCGCCCGCGATACTGTCGGCGATCGTCGTGCCGTCCAGGACCTCACGCGTGGCATCGGCCACACGCGCGAAGACGCGGCGGGTCTCGCAGCTTTCCTCGCTGCGGCAGTCATCGCAACGCCGATAAGCCATGCGGCTAAGACACGGCAGCGGTGCGATCGGCCCGTCGATAATCCTCAGCACCTCACCAAAGGTGATCTGCGAGGCGTGCTTGAGGAGCATATAGCCACCGGCCTTGCCGCGGCGGCTCGCGACAATGCCGTGGTGCTTCAGGTCAAGCAAGATCTGCTCGAGGAACTTCTTCGGGATGCGCTGCTGCTCGGCAATGTCGGAAATGAGAAGAACATCGCCCCGCGACGTATCGGCGCGCGCCAGAGCGATCAGCGCGCGAAGGGCATATTTTGCTTTTTGTGAGATCATGGCTTCAATTGTGACTTGTGCGGCCGATCAGGGGGAATCCAATTTCAACTCTTAGCCTATCTGTTTTGTAGGGTCTAAGCTACCGCGTCAACTGCGTCACGGCGGCGGCGCCGCGCAACCCGGTGTTTGTCAACCCCAGCGATTTACACTATTATCTCTACCATGTAAGTCGTATATAGGCTTTGAAATGAACTTTCATCGCCAGAGCTGCGCATTGGACAGCGGATCCAAGGCGGCCCCAAGCAGGGGGCTCCCTGGCTCTATCCGCCTGCTCGCGATGATATCCACGGTTCAATGGCGGCCCCAATCCCGGATCAGCCCTGCCATCGAGACCCTTGCTCTACAGATGACCGCGCGGGGATGGACGATCCGCGGCGCCTATCCGCGAAACTACCTGCTGTGGCGCCATGGCCGCATCCTGACGGCGACGACCTGCCGTATCGTCGTGTTGCCGATCGTGTTCGGCCGGTTGTCGGATGCTGAAATCAACGTCTTCCTTGCAACCGAGCTGTTCATGGCGAGGCAGCGCGCCGAGGCGGGCAACGCCGTGCTGACAAACAGCCAGTTCGAGGAGCTCGAGCACTTCTGCCAAAGAATGGCCGTCGAGACGGGCCTTGCCCTGCTGAACCGCGAACACGTTTACCGGAAAGCGGAAAAGGAGATTGAGCGCACGGTCATCCGGAGCTGTTGACAGCGCGCAAGTGCGCCCGCCGTCATACTCTATTAAATCGATCGATATTATTGACATTCAGTCGATGCCTGTTATTCTTCTCGTCAAGATGGCTGCCGTCGATCGTTACCTTCGTCAGCCCCGGTGTCCGGGAGGTAATATGATGTCGGCCCTTGTCAGGGTCGCTCGAAGGCCGATTGCCTTGATCGAGTCCGGGAAGCGCATTGGTTTTGGGCGATTATGCCGCGGTCTCCGGCGTTCCGCTGAACTCCTCCTGAACAAGATTTCAGTCCGGGACGATGGATTGGCAGCGGAGCTTCCTCGGCAATTTCTTGCCGACCAATCCGGTGGCCGCGTCGTCCGTCGTATCAGACGGGCTTGGGTTCTTTCGTTTGCATGAAGAGAGGAGTGCAACGATGACTCGTGTCCTGCCACCCCTCCACGAGGGGCATGCTCCAATCTACCTGCTCCAGGCGTTTGCCGAAGCCGTCGACGCTTTCGAACTCTGGGACGGCAGCAGCAGCGAGCCCATGGTTCAGTGCGAGGGACGTCAGGTTCCGATCAGTTCCGTCTTCGGCCGGATGCGGACCTGCTCCGATATTCTGCCCTTCCGGCTGCGCGAGGCGGTTGTCGAGATCGTCGGAGAAATGGCGGCCCCGGTTACGGAGCACCCAATGCCAACGTATGCCGTTGCCGCCGTTCCGTTGCGCGCCCTCTGCGTGGAACGTCTCAAGGGCATGGCCGCGTAGAACCCTTTTCGATACCCGGCTGCGGCGTAGCTAAGCGATCTACCAGACCAATCAGGAGAGGCGATCTGACGCGGATGCGCAAGACCTACAGTGCTCAGACAAGGACGCTGCGGCAGGACAGAGACGCTCGCGGCGCCGTTGTGACCCTGGCGATGGCCTATGGCGCGTTCGCCCTGTCGTTCGGCTTTGCCGCAGCCGTTGTATTCGGTCTGGGATCGTGATCCGCCACGAGCGGACGCCCCTGAGGTTGGCAAAGCTCATTTGCAATTCGGATCATCCAAGAACTGAAGAGGAGGAACAGTGATGACGATCTCCTTCACGTTCATGCCCGGCTCCGGACCGGACCTTGTTCCCTCCGTGGATCGGCCGTCGTTCTTCTTCGATCCTGCATGGGCGCGGAAAGGGCTCGTCACTGCTCGGAACTCTGGGTTTCAGCGCGTCGTGATCGATGATGCCGGTGGGCTCTTGTACAATTTCTACCTGGCCTCCGCGGCGGCATCCTTCACCCCCCAGCTCGAGGCCGTCCTGACGCACTGGGCCGGGGTCATGACACCCGAGATCGCGGCCCAGCAGATCGCAGCGCTCGATCTGAAGTGCGGCGGCAACTTCGCGCTTCGCATTTTGGTTGACGAGGTTCCGCGGGGCGGCGACACCGCCCAGGAGCAGGCAGGTCATGCCCAATCCTGGCAACGGACCGACGAATATCTGACGCTGCTGAAACGGCTTTGGTCTAACGACCGTCCGTTCGACCACGAGGGCCCCTACTACAGCGTTCGGCAAGGGTTCATCGTCCGCAAAAGCCCCCGCCAGCATTCCATACCCATCCGGATAAGCGGCCGGTCCGGCACGGCGATTCAGGTCGCCGCCCGCCATGCCGACGTCTTCGAGCTTCCCTCCGGGACGCCAGGCGAAATCCTCAGCCTGACCGAGCGGTTCCGAAGTGCCGCCACCGTGTACGGCAGAGGTGAGAAGATCCGCTTCGCGCTTCCGATCCGCGTTAGCGAAGAGCATGATGACAAGGCGGCCAAGACCGATGATCTGGCGGTGGTGAACGCCTCCGCATCGGCAGCTGGGATCCTTTGGCCCTACATAGAAGCCGGCGTGTCGGAATTTGTGGTGGTTGGTGCCGACAATGCCAACGTGCTGCGCCGCTTCGGCCGCGAAGTCATCAACGTCGTCTCTGGCAGGATGGCGCGAGACGAGACGACGGCTGCGCGGTTCAAGCCACGCGGCGCACGGCCACAGTCGTCCTTCCGGCCGCACTTGTGGGTAGTTTGACGCGCTTGCCCTGAATCGGTGAGTTCACCTGTACAAGGGCGCCCTCCGCAAGCGGGGGCGCCCTTTTCTGCTTCTCGCCTGCCTCTAGCCGATTAGCCGCCCGGCCAGCCGTTCGCACTGAACGCGAATGTCGGGCACGGCATCGATCTCGAAAAAGGTTCCGCGGGTCAGCGGGCCCACAGCGAAGATCCTGTCGGACGGCACGCCGCTCCCGTCGATGACGGCGCAGTCCTCCGTGACGTCGATCCCGATCCGCAGCGGGTCCGGGCGGGCGGTCCCGTCACGGATGAGATTCCTGATCAAGGTGTTGGACGTGCGGCTGGGATCCTTGATGATCCCGGTACAGTCGTAAATCCTGGCGCAGTCCATGGCTTCAACGACGCCCTTGCCGCGCGGCCGGATCATCAGAAGCAGCGATCCGTCCGGCCGCTCTTCGATGTCCTGCACCTTGCCTGCGAAAAGCCTCAGACGCCCCCGCTCCAGCGCCCTGGCGGCGCGCTCATAGATATCCGGCGGGATACGGTGCCGGTGAATGTCCCACCAGGCCTTTGTATGCTCGAGGAAGCGGCGCTTTGCGGACATGGGCCAATCGCGCCAGATCTGTTGGTTGAAGGGGCGAAGCCCGTCCACGACGTCGCGCCAGTCGCCGCCGTGCCGTTCCGAGTTTTCGATCAGTTCCCCGAACCACCGCACAAAATACGACAGCTCGGTCCCAAGCGGGATGTCGGCGACATCGAGCCGCAACGGTTTGCGCCTTGCGGCGTGGGACTGGGGTAAAAGCCCTCGACGGGACACGACCACGATCTCGCCGCGATGCCCGCGATGCTCCAGAGCGAGCCAAGTGTCAATCATGCTGAGGCCGCTGCCGAGGATCACGACCCTGGAGTCTGGATCGATCGGCGTATCGGCGTCGGAGCCGATCCGCACCGCATTCGGGTGCGATGGATCTGGTCTCGGATCATGGCCGGTTGCAAGCACCAGTCTTTCGGCGGGGACGCTGATGCCGTTGTTCAGCCTGACGGCAACGCCCCGGCCATTGGGATGGATCGCGACGCATTCATTGCGAAGGGCTCGAAGCCGCGCCACCCCGCCTCCCTGATCGGCGAAGGTATCGAAGATCCAGGACAAATACCGCCCGTAGGCTTCGCGCGGCACGAAGGTCTCGGGGTCCCGGCCCGCATCGGGGGTGGTCTCCCGATACCAATGCCAGAAATGATCCGGCTCATCGGCGAAGGCACTCATACGCGAGGCCAGAACGTTGAGCCGGTGGTCCGGCAAGGTTGTCGAATAGGCGAGCCCCGGTCCGATCCGGTCTCCTTTCTCGATCACCGTCACCCGCACGTCCGGGTCCGCACGCCTCATCAGATGAGCAGCGAGAATAACGCCGCTGGCGCCGCCGCCAACCACCACGATCGAAACAGGGCCGCCCTCACCCATGGCCAGCCCTCCCCGCCCATGGACGGCCGCGCCTATCGCTCAGGCGAGTTGCTTCTGCTCGACCTCCAGTTCGTCCTCGCCGAAGCCGCGCATCTCGGCAAGCGTCCTGTTGTCCAGAACCGCGGCAATGGCGTGACGGACTTCCAGCATCATATGACGGACTTGACACGTCGCTTCGTCGCAGTCGTCGCAGGGCTCGTAGCGCGTACGGCTTGCGCATGGGATCGGCGCCAGGGGACCGTCGAGCACACGAACCACATGGCCGACCTTGATCTCGTTCGCCGGGCGCGCAAGACGATAGCCGCCGTCCTTGCCTTTCCGGCTTTGCACGAAGCCAGCGACGCGAAGTTCGCTGAGGATCGTGTCGAGAAACTTCTTGGGAATGTTGTTTCTGGTTGCGATGTCGCCGACGAACGCGAGTTGACCGTTCGGAAGGCGTGACAGATGCACCAGGGCCTTGAGGCCGTATTTGCCTTTTCTTGTGAGCATCCGTTGCCAGTGTTTCGGGCTTGTTGCGTCCTTGCGCCGCCTGACTGCAGACACCGGACGCTCCAGCTCTGCATGCCTGCACTAAAGCGCGAATCATCCTTAATCTCTACTGTCTTGATGAACAAGGCAGATTGAAGGTGTGTTGCCGCACTACAACCGCGCCATGCGGGGGGTGCGGCCCGAGTCGGTCTGTCATCGAACTCCCTTACTGCATAATCTCCACCTATATAGTAGAGATAATTTCGGCCTATGGAAGCGGTTTTTTATCAGCCGGTGGGATCGCCCCGGTTGAGGCGTCGTCACGATCCGCCCCAATCCCGGCGGCGGCGCATGAAGCGCCGCCTCGGAGATCCGGCTATGCCACAAGACATCGACGAGTTCGTTGTGGGCCAGTCAGCACCGCCCCTTCCTGAGCCGACTCGCAGGTAGCGTGATCCGACGTCTGTGAGAGGCTGCGACCTCGCTGGTTGTCTTCAAGCTTCAGTCCGGCTTTTGTCGGCTAATTGCGGTCAGCAAGACGGTCGGGAAGCGGCCTCAAAGGAAAGTGCTGCCAGAAAAACGAATCAGACGCGTACATATCCGTCAGAAAGTTCTGTGTCTCCACGATTTTTCCATCTCGAACTCTAAACATTAACGCATATAATTGATCCAATTCTGGCTCTTCTCCGATATTCGACCATCCTCTATGGATGTCCACCACAAGATCGCCCTGGGCCTGAAAGAAGATCGGCTCAGCTCGAAACCTGCCAGTGGCGAGTTGCGTAAAGAATGCGATGACCTCATCCGGCCCTTTCTTGTCTCCGGCCAGCGGATGGTGGCCCGGTATTCGCCAAACCACATCGGGTGCCAGGAACGGTCGAATTGCTTCAGGATTACCAGTAGCATACGCAGCGTAGTAGCTTTGGATGAGTCGCAGATTTTGTTCCTCGGTCGTCTCGGCGACGGCGGAACCAGCACCAGAAACCAACAGGATGGCGCTCGCAATGAAGCGATAGATCAAGTTCATTGGATGTCTCCGAATGTACTGCCGCAAGGCATCAACCTACGCTTCGGAAGCTTCCATGATTTGATAATCAGGAAAAACCACTTAGTATTGAAAGGTCTATTCGGTAGAACCTTATAATGCGACTCGACCAGTTCAATGGCATTCTTGTCTTCCTGAAGGTCGCCGAAACACGCAGTTTTACACGGGCTGCGGCCGAACTGGGTGTGACGCCGTCCTCGGTAAGCGAAGCGGTCAAGCGTCTGGAAGAGCGGCTTGGCGTGAGGCTGCTCAATCGAACCACGCGAAGTGTCGGACTGACCGAAGCCGGCGCAATGTACGCGAAGCGTGTACGGTTTGCGGCAGACGAAATTCGCGCGGCGGGTTCCGAACTTATGGAGGCCGCGACGGTACCGTCAGGTACGTTGAGGTTGAGTCTCCCCTGGATTGCCGCCCCTTTGCTGTTCGACTCATTGTTCGAACCATTTCTGAAGGCCTATCCGGAGGTAAGTCTGGATCTGGTATTCGACGACAATCTCGTCGACCTGGCTTTCAAAGGGTTTGATGCCGGCGTCAGAATTGGCGATCTCATCGAAAAAGACATGGTCGCCGTCCGAATAGGCCCGCCGCTTAGAATGGCGCTTCTCGCCAGTCCTGATTATGTGGCCCAACATGGCCGTCCCGAGACCATCGCCGAGCTCGCACGCCACCAATGTATTGGTTATCGCTTCACATCAACCGGGCTCGCCGCACCTTGGGAGTTTATGCTGCAGGGGCGCAGCACAACGTTCACGCCGGGCTTACGACTGTCGGCCAATGCGCTGCCGCTTGCCGTGGATGCAGCCCTGGCAGGGCTGGGAATCGCTTACGTGATCGAGGACCTGGCAACAAGGCATCTCAAGGAGGGTAGGCTCGTCAAGCTTCTGGAGGAGCATTGTCCGACCTACGAGCCACTGCATATTTATTTCCCCGGTCGACGCCTGATGCCTGCAAAATTAAGGGCCTTGGTCGATTTTGCGCGTTTCGTCAAAAGAAGGTCATTTCCGAAAAAGGCAGCAAGTCAAACTCGGGCGACAAGGACTTGAGTTGTGCCCTGCCTCGTCAGAGGAATTCCGACTTGGCCCGTCACCGCTTTCCGCACGGCGGGAGCAAGCAGTTTGCAAGCGAGACACGGCGAAGTCGGGGCCAATGACCGTGCCACGTGTGTGCGACGGACCAGGCGTGCGAAGACGCGCGCACGGCGTCCTAAGTTCGGAATATCGCTGGTCGCACGGTTCGGGTGGTGGAGCCTCTCATTCAGGAGCCGGCGCGCGTGCTGCACGCCCGGTTGCGTTTGCCGCGTCGCAGCGGGGACCGACGGCAGCCGCGCGTCTGCATCGCCAGTTCGACACCCGTAAGCGTTTGGTCGCTGCACCAACAGGCCTGGAGCGTTCCTGCGCCCGGATACCGGGGCGGTCGCGCCGTATGTTCAATAGATCGAGCCTATTCCGTCGGCCGGCAGCGAGCGCCCATGCCAAACGAGTTCGGCAGCCTTCAGGCCGCCGGTTTGCAGCCGGATGATCGGTTCGGGGCCCAGCCTGTTCAGAAGAATACCCATGTGCCCGGGACGGGGCTCGATCGCCGGACAGACCCGCAGGCCGAGGCGTTCCGCCTCGCCACGATCCAGATCACCCCAGAACTGGGCAACAAGCGCGCCGGGCGCCTTCCTCGCAATCGCGGCCAAGTCGTGCCCGCAATGGGGCCGCGGCGCCGGACCAAGGGCAACGACAACGACGTCCCAGTTCCGGGCGGCGAGATCGGCCGGGCCGGAGAACAGTTCGGCCGCCGCACCGACGACGCACAGACCTTCGCGAAGGTACTCGGCAAAGGGATTGTCGCACAGGATTGCGATGTGGCACCCATCGACGGTGACGCCAGCATCCCGCAATAGGCAGGTGCAGAGCGGTCCCAGAAAGCGAAAGACCCCAACGTCGGCATGACGTTCGTTGACCGCGGCGATCCTGATGCCGCGACGCCGACATGCGGCAAGATCTATGTCCGTATCACGGAACTCCCATGCCTCGAACATCAAGGCGATGACGGAACGATCCGGCAAGATTTCGATCATCTCGCGTGCGATTGGCCGGATGTGGCCGGAGTTTGTTAGGATGTCGCAGCGCTGCAGGACCGATGCTGGAAGGTTGCGCAGGAAGCTGATGCGGTCCTCGACGCCGGCGCGCCGGGCCAGCGTGCGGGTTGCCGCTATGGCATCGGCCGCAGTGCCGTAGCGACTTGAGACGCCGGCGCAGGCAAAGACCGTGGCGCCAGCGAGCGCGGCAATCACGGCAGTCGACGCGTAGGCGCCCGTCGCCGCCTCGGTCACCACCGTAAGGCCGTGGAGATCCAGCCCGAGTGCTTCGAGGCGCCGTTCGATGCTGTTCAGCATCTCGTCAGGTCGGTCGCTGATTGCCTGCCAGCCCAGCACGACGCCAGTCCTAGGCGAGCGCGCTGGACAGCGCACCGGATGACGCCACATCCAGAGCTTCCGACAACACGCTCACTATCTGCATCTGATCCTCGTCGGACATCTGCGGAAACAGGGGCAGGATGATGGAGTGCGCCGTGGCTTTCTCCGAGTGCCACAGCGGGTGGCGGGGCGGGCAGTCGGCGTAGGCGCGTTCCTTGTGGATACACATGATCCCCCGCCGCGTGGCGATTCCGTTGTCCAGCATGTGTTGCATGATGGTGCACTGGTCGAGGGACGGATCAACAGACACGCAGTAGCTCTGCCAATTGCTTCGCGCCCAGGTTGGCTCGGTCGGCGGGTTCACGCGGTCCATCATCCGAAGTGCGGTGGTGTAGACGTTGGCGAGCGCACGCCGTCGGGCGATCACATCCGGCAGACGCTTGAGCTGCTCGCGCCCCACCGCGGCCTGAACGTCCGTCATGCGGTAATTAAAGCCGCGGACCGGATAGTTTTCGAAAACCACTCTGGCGCTGCCATGACGAACGGTGTCGCTGATCGACATTCCATGCTGGCGCCAAAGCCTGAACAGCCTGTCCCATTCGGCGTTCCGGGTGGTCAGCATGCCGCCGTCGCCGGTTGTCAGGATCTTTCGTGGGTGAAACGAAAAGCAGACGATGTCGCCGAGGGGGGCGCCGATGCGTTGCCACCGGCCATCGACATTGATCTCCGAGCCGATCGCGCAGGCGGCGTCCTCGATAACCGGAAGACCGTACTGGCGGGCCACGTGCAGAACGGCCGCCATGTCGCAAGGCATGCCCATCTGATGCACGCAGAGGATTGCGCGCGTGCGCGGCGTGATCGCGCCGGTCAGTGCCGTCGGGTCGATATTGTAGCCGTCTGGCTCGATGTCGACGAAAACGGGCACCGCGCCGCATTGGCGGACGGCATTGGCGGAGGCGATGAATGTATGGCTGACCGTTGCGACCTCATCGCCCTCCCCGACACCGACAGCGAGCAATGCGAGATGCAGCGCGACGGTGCAGTTCGCGACGGCGCAGGCGTGTTCGGCGCCAACCACGTCCGCGAATTCGCGTTCGAAGGCTAAGACCTGTGGCCCCTGCGTAAGCCACCCAGACTGAATGCAACGGCTGGCGGCCTCGGCTTCCTCCTCGCCGACAAGCGGCTGGGTGATGGGAATCACAACGCCTCCTCCGGAATCTGGTTGCGCCGGACTTCCTGGCGCCACCAGGCGACCAACCCCGCAATACCCTCAACCACACCAATCGTGGGGGCGAAGCCGAGATGTTGGAGCGCACTGGCACCGGACGCCACACGCCGGGGGACCGGATTGACGGTCCGCGCCTTTTCATGGACCGGCTTCAAGGCTGGCCGGCCCATGGCCGTCGCCATCAACTCCGCCAGCTCGAGCAGCGACGTCTCGGTTTGCGAGCCGACGTTGAAGACCGCGTCCGTCGCGGGCGAAGTCGCGGCGAGTACGTTGGCCCGTGCGACGTCTTCGACGTTAATCATGTCCATTGTCTGGCTGCCGTCACCGAAGATGATCGGCGGCAGGCCGACATCAATGCGCTCCATCCAACGGACCATAACCTCCGTATAGCGGCCGTGGATGTCCATCCGCGGGCCGTAGACGTTGAAGTATCGGAGCGCGACGTAGTCGAGCCCGTACATGTCATTGAACGAGCGCAGCAATCCTTCGCCGAACGATTTGGCTGCCCCGTAAAGCGTTCGATTATTGTAGGGGGGATGATCTTCGGTCGTCGGAAACGCTTCAGCCATCCCGTAGACTGAGGCCGACGATGCCATGACAATCTTCCGCACTTTCTGCCGGACGCAGGCCTGCAAAAGATTGAACGTGGCATCGACCATCACCTGCATCGCTTCTGCAGGCTCCGCCGCGCAATGGGTTATCCGCAGAGCTGCTTGGTGGAACACAGTATCCGTGTTGTGCAACAGGTCCTCGATCAGATGCTGGTCTCGAATGTCTCCTTCGACCACCACCACCCGGCCGCTCGTTAGCGCCGCAGCGAGATTTTCCGTGCGCCCGCGAACCATGTTGTCGATGACGACGATCTCTTTGCATCCCTCGATCACGAGGGCTTCGACGATATGAGAGCCGACGAATCCCGCACCGCCGGTGACGAGGATCCGCTTGCCCTTGAGAACGCTCATTCCCCTCCCTCCGGCTAGGATCAATCTGCATGCCGACGAATGCCGACACATGACACCAGCATTCACTGTCGCTCCGCGTCTTGACCATCAGATCGATTCTGATTGACGTTCTCCACTCTAAGCGGTGCGTGCGAGGCGCTGCGCGGCGGTGTCGTTGACCGCCGCAATGATCGTGTCGATCTTCCGACGGGTTAGTTCAGGATAGAGCGGCAGCGAAAGCAGGCGCTCCGCGATGGCTTCCGACACCGGAAAATCGCCGCGGCCGTAACCGAGATCGGCATAGGCGGGCTGAAGATGAACGGGGACCGGATAGTGGATATTGGTCGCGACACCAGCGTGACCAAGGTGGGCGCGGATGCGCCCTCGATCCGGCACCTGGATTGCATAGACGTGACTGGCGTGGTCGTCGCCGAACGGCCCAGCCGGAAGCTCGAGATCCCCGACGAGCCTCGAGTTATAGATGTTGGCCACCCGGCGACGCTTCGCATTCCATTCATCGAGATGCGGAAGCTTTACGGAAAGCGCGGCTGCTTGAATGGCGTCCATGCGATAGTTGAAGCCGCGATGCACGTGATTGTACCGCTCCTTTTGGCCCCAGTCCCGGAGCGATCGTAGCAGCTCGGCATAATTGGCGTTGTTGGTGACGATGGCACCACCTTCACCGCAGGCACCAAGGTTCTTGCCCGGATAGAAACTGAAGCAGCCAAAGTCACCGTAGGCGCCGGCACGAATGAGGTCGCGCTTCGCACCATGCGCCTGCGCCGCATCCTCAATGAGGATCAAGCCATAACGGCGAGCGAGAGTTCCTATTGCTGCCATATCGGCGAGTCGCCCGTGTAGATGCACTGGCAGGATGGCCTTTGTCCGGGAGGTGATTTTGTCTGCGATGGCGCCCGGATCGATCGTCCAGGTGACGGGGTCTACGTCAACAAAAACTGGTTTCGCTCCGGCATATAGGATAGCCGCCGTCGTCGCGACAAACGTCATAGGAACGGTTATGACCTCGTCTCCGGGGCCCACGCCGGCGGCGAGGAGCGCGAGATGCAGCGCGGACGTTCCGGAATTCACCGCGACTGCATGCCCCGTACCGCAATAAGCGGCAAACATTGTCTCGAATTGCTCGACAGTTTCACCGAGGCCGAAGCGGCAGCTGCGCATTGCGGCGATCACGGCCTCTTCCAGCTGAAAGCCAATATCGCGGTATTGCGCCTGAAGATCGAGGAAAGGGATCACGATGCCCTCCTCAGGCTGCCAAGTTGAACGGGCTGCCCACGCAGCGCAGAGGACCGGGTGGCAGCAGTGAGCATCTCCACGACGTGAAGCCCGCTGCTGCCGTCCGACGTCGGCCGATTGCCGTTCTGGATGCAGTCGATGAAATGTTCGACTTCCGTGACAAGCGCCTCTTTCGCAGATATGGCCGGAGCCCACATCTCGCCGAGGCGGTATGACACCCGCTTCTGATGCTCGGCCTCCCGGTCGCCGCCAACGAGATCGACGCCACGATCGTAGACTTTGACCTTTTCGCCGGTCTGCATATCGTCATAGACGATCATGCGCTGGCTTCCGCCGATTAGCGTCTGGCGCACTTTGACCGGCGCCATCCAGTTGACATTGAGGTGCGCCATGGCGCCGTCGGCGAAATAAACCGAGAGATAGGCCATTGTCTCCGGGCGGCCTGGCAGCACCCCCGCAGCGCTTGCCGATATTGCGACTGGCTTCGACTGAAGCAGATGGTCGAGAATAGCGAAATCGTGGACCGCGAGGTCCCAGATCACATTCACGTCTCTCTGGAACAGACCCAAATTGACGCGAATGGAATCGTAGTAGTAGATGTCTCCGATTCGCCCGTCGTCGATCAGCCCGCGAATGGTGCGCACCGCTCCTGTGTAGATGAAGGTGTGGTCGACCATGAGGGTCAGTGAACGCCTGTCGGCTTCGTCAACAAGCATTCTGGCCTCGACAGCGTTCTGCGTCATCGGCTTTTCCACCAGGACGTGCTTGCCCGCCCGCAACGCCGCGATCGCGATCTCGAAATGGGTGCACACCGGCGTCGCGACAACAACGGCGTCAATGGCGGGGTCCGTCATGATTTCCCGCCAATCTCCAACCAGCCGGGCTGAGGGATGCCGCCGACCGGCCCGTTCAAGCGCCTCCGACGAGAGATCGGCGATCGAGCGAACGATGGCTCCATCCACCTCGGCAATAGCGCGCGCCAAGTTAGGACCCCAGTAGCCGTAGCCAACGACTCCAATGCGCACCATTGTTAAGCGACCTTCTCTTTGGCTGCGGCAGCGATCGTGTTGCGAAGGGCGTTGGGATGAGAACTGGTCGGCTTCTGCTTCCGGATATCGCCGATGATGCGGGCCGGCACGCCGGCGACGATCGCAAAATCCGGCACGTCGCGAGTCACGACAGCGCCTGCGCCGACCAATGCGTAGCTGCCGATGGTGACACCACAAACGACCGTAGAATTCGACCCCAGCGATGCCCCCCGGCGAACGAGAGTGGGTGTGCACTCCCAATCGCCGTCACGTTGCAGCGACCCGTCATCGTTGGTGGCGCGAGGGAACAGGCCATTGGTGAACATCACTCCATGGGCGATCATGACCTCGTCCTCGATCACGACACCCTCACAGATGAAGGAGTGAGAGGAGATCTTGCAAAGATTGCCAATCGTGGTGTTCTTCTGAATTTCGACGAATGGCCCAATCCTCGTCTGCGACCCGATCCGGCAACCGTAAATGTTCACCAGGTCTGGATGCGTCACGACGACGTCTGCGGCGATGTCACTGTCTGCTATTGGCATGGCTGGCGATCCCCGCGTCCGGGCAAGCTGGCTTGCCTGCGTTCGATGCACTCCGCTTCAGTAGCGCGGATTGGGGCCCGTGAAACCGGCGCAATATGGGGAACCGTCGAAGGGTAAGCGGGTCTACTACCATTGACGGATATCAGCGACAGGGAGACGCGACAGTATTGCCGGGATGCGATCGCGGTCGTCAGGGCCGCGTTCCAACGCCACGCTGCGGAAGGGATAAAGGGAAGTGAACTCCGCCTCGAGCGACCGCACGCAACGGTGCCACGCCACTTGCCATTCAACGACGAGTGGCCGTTCGAACGACCTGAGAGGCGAGAACATACCCGCTACCCCTAACGTTTCGAATGATCCCTTCGGTGTCGCATATGCTGGCCATCTTTCGTCTGAGACGACCCACCTGATTGTCCACGAAGCGGTCATTCCCGAACCAGCCCTGTCCTTTGATGGAGGTCATGATCACCTCCCGGGACAGCACCTGATGCGGGTGGTCGAGAAAGAGGCCAAGTAGTTTGTATTCGGCCTCGGTAAGGGGGCATGAATTTCCGTTGGGAGCTGACAGTTCCCGCAAGTTATGGACCAACGACCAGCCGCTGAACGAGGTTGTCGTCGTGACCTCCTCGCCGGTACGTTCGTTGTTCCACCGCCTCAACACGGCCTTAATGCGCGCTGTGACCTCACGAATATAGAAAGGTTTGGAAATATAATCGTCGGCGCCGAGCTCCAGGCCGAGCACCCTGTCGACCGGTTCGGACTTCCCCGTGATCAGTATGATCGCTGTGTCAAAACGCTCGCGGATCATCCGCATCAGATGGAGGCCATCCTCCCGTCTCAACCGGAGATCGAGCGTAACAAGACTGATAGGTAACTCGTCAAGAATTCTAAGCAATTCCCGCCCGCTGGACGCCTCCGTGACTTGGTAGCCCTCCGACTCTAGCGATGCCCGGAGTATCGACCTTATCCGTGCGTCGTCGTCGACCACCGCAATTCGGGTGGCCTCACATGAAGAATGGACTGGCAATTTCAGCCTTCCCCCCAGCAATTTCTGAGTCTGAAAAAATGCTCGTTAACGATCCAATCCAAATTCTAATTGATTCCAGATTGATTCAAATGCTTGTATTGAATTGATTGTCAAGATCGCTTTAGATATATGTAGCAAATGCTCTGCCATTCAGATGCATATGTTAGAGCAAATACTTAAAATTAGAATATATACGAAAGCGGTAACGTGGGGGGCAAAAATGATTAATATGCCTATCTCCGATCGATCCGAACAATCAAAATCAGAAGAAGTCAATTATAGTCATAAGTCGAATCCATATTTTCAGGATTATGATCCAGGAAGGGCGAACGTACTTCTACTGGACAAACGAGCGCTATCAAGAGAGTGCTTTGCAGCACTGCTAAATTCATGTGACTCTGGTGTACGAGCGAAAGCTTTTGCATCAATTGAAGATTGGTTCCAGAGCGAAGATGTAAATTTTCCCGTTTCTGTAGTTTTACTTAACATAGGCAATGCAAAGCTCAGCGATCAAGGGCTCGCGCATGAACTGACAAGGGCCGTTGCCAAGTTCGGCTCAATCCCTCTCGTGGTTTTAGGTGACGTAGAGGAACTTATGCATATCATACGGGCGATAGAATGCGGCGTTCGGGGCTACATTCCATCATCTGTTGGGATCAGTATTTGCATTGAGGCGCTTAAGCTGACAATTGCAGGAGGCATTTACATTCCTGCCAATTCGGTGGTTGCCATGAGCAAGGTCATCGAGGGCAACGAAGCGGTTCAGCCTTTTGCGGGAATGTTCACACCACGCCAAGCCGAAGTTCTCATGGCCCTGCGCCAAGGCAAAGCGAATAAAATAATTGCCTATGAACTGAATATGCGCGAGAGCACCGTGAAGGTGCATATACGCAACATTATGAGAAAGCTCAGATGCACCAATCGTACAGAGGTAGCATTCAAGATAAACGACATCCTCCGTCCGGATTCAGCGCCGAGATCAGCGGACGTTTAGTCTGCGCAGGTCAGATATCGGAATGCTGGACAGCTTGACGGGGCCTGAGCCACTTGCCTGCGTCCAGTGCGCAGGCAAGTGCGTTTCCCCTTGTTCGAGCAACGTATGCCGACAGCAGAACGCCGTGGCTCGACCGTAACGCATTGGGTGCTGCGGGTAATTGGTTCCTTCACGACCCGTAGATATCATTGCGACCGACTTCCAGGGAGATCGTGCGCAGATCGGCCTCAACCATTTCGGCCACCAGCTCGCCAAAGCTCGTTCTGTGTCTCCAGCCGAGACGCTGGCGTGCTTTCGACGGATCGCCGAGTAGGAAATCAACTTCGTTCGGTCGGAAGTAGCGGGGATCTACCTCTATGATTTCTTTGCCGGTTCGTACGCAGATTCCCTTCTCGAACATGCCTTGACCGGACCATTCGATCCGTCGGTCGACGACCTCGAAAGCCCGTTCGACGAACTCGCGAACCGTGTGACTCTCGCCAGTCGCCAATACGTAGTCGTCGGGCAGCGGTTGCTGCAGAATGCGCCACATGCCCTCGACATAGTCCCGGGCATGGCCCCAGTCACGCCTGGCATCAAGGTTTCCAAGTCGAAGTTTGGGTTGGCGGCCGCACTCGATGGCTGCAACGCCACGCGTGATCTTGCGGGTGACGAATGTCTCGCCTCGCAACGGGCTTTCGTGATTGAACAGAATGCCGTTCGAGGCATGTAGGCCATAGGCGTCACGATAGTTCACGGTGATCCAGTAAGCATAGAGCTTGGCGGTGGCATAGGGACTGCGGGGAGCGAAGCACGTGCGTTCGTTCTGGGCCGAGAGACTTGAATTGCCGAACAACTCCGAGGTCGACGCCTGGTAGAATCTGGTCCTTTCGGCAAGGCCTAGCAGCCGGATCGCTTCGAGCAGCCTCAGTGGGCCGAGCGCATCAGCATTGGCGGTATACTCCGGGGTTTCGAAGCTGACCTGGACATGGCTTTGCGCACCGAGGTTATAGACTTCGTCCGGCTGGATTTCCTGCAGGATCCGGCAAAGGTTTGTCGCATCAGTGAGGTCACCGTAATGAAGCCGAAAGCGCACGTCCGGTTCATGCGGATCTTGATAAATGTGGTCGACGCGTTGTGTGTTGAAGGATGACGAGCGCCGTTTCAGGCCATGGACGCGATAGCCCTTCGCGAGCAAGAGTTCGCTCAGGTAGGCGCCGTCCTGCCCGGTCACGCCAATGATGAGGGCTGTCTTTTCGCTCAAAGCGGTCGTTCCCGTTGTTGTTCGGTGCCCAGTTTGCAGTCGGGAGTCGGCAAATACATCTTGCCATTTTGGTTAGCTGCAAAGGGGGTAGAGCCTTCGCCAAAAGCAGTGTGAACGACGACGTTGCAGGCTCGGCGGATCGTGATGGAGCCGGTGCTTCAATTGGAGTGCAGGGGTGCTCGACATTCGATCATGTCAAGTGAAACTGCGATGATACGCTTGGAACGACCGGCGGAAAAACTCGGCGTCCTTGTAGTCGTAGAGAGCGTGGCGAGCCGGCCGAACCATGTTGATGGCGAGCAAAATGTCCGCGTCGCAGGTGGCCTCCAGACGTGAGATCGCGGCCTCGATCGAGCGCCGGTAGGTTCGACCCCAGCGTACGACGAGCAACGTGCGCTTGGCCAAACCGGCGAGGTCGGCGATCTCCGCGACGGCGAGAACAGGCGAGCTGTCCACGATGACGATGCAGTCGTCAGCCCTGGCGACGTCGATGACTTGACGCATCCGCCCAATATCGATGCCAGTGTTCAAGCGGCTTGCGCCACAGCCGATGAAGTGGAAGCCCCATTCGTCGTTGTAGGTGATCACCGACTTGAGATCTGCCTCTCCATTGAGGTGCTCGCAAAGGCCTGGTCCGGTTGGATGCCTGAGAATGCGAGAGAGCAGACCGTAACGGAGATCCGCATCAACCAGAAGGATGGATTTGCCCTCAGCAGCCAGATCTGCCGCGATCGACAACGCGATCGTTGTTTTTCCCGCGCGGGTTAGGGCGGAAGTCACGACGACACTTTCGGGAAACTCACCGGCATTCAACCGGGCGAACGCCTGTTGCGTGGCGCGCAGGCCCTGGTGAAAGAACCCACCCGGGATGCGGTGGTCGCGCTCGAGACGCAATCGCTCCTGCCGGGTAAGGCAAGGGAGAAGTCCCGCGGGCAGGATCCCGTGCAGCCCTCGTAGTTGCTCCGGGCTCCGGACCGCCGTATCCGACAGCTCCCGTGCAAGTCCGGCGGCAAATGCCACTGAACCGGCGGCCACGAATGCGACGAGACCGAAGAAGACCTTGCCTCGCCCGATGGGGTGGAGTGGCACGGATGCCGGTGACAGCACTTCCAGATTCGCAAGGGGCTGTTCGACGTGGCCGGAGAGGGAGCGTCTCTGCTCCTCCAGCCGTTCGAGGGACGCCTGCTCGACTTCGGCGCTGCGACGCAGATCCTGTAGGCCGACCATGGCGGAACTGATGGCCGCAAGTCTGGTGCGGGCCTCCCTGGTCTGTGCATCTATTGCCGCTTCCTCTCGCGCGAGGCTGTCTAGCTTGGCCTGTTGAGCAAGGCGGAACTGTTCGATGGCGATTCCCAGCTCCGCCTTGGTCTTAGCGATCCTGGAGCGTAGGTCCGCCACCTCCTTGGATTGCTCGCCATGGGTTTGCTGAAGCTGCGCCAAGGTAAGCAATTGGAGCCGGAGATCTCGCTGTAGGTCGGCGACAAATTGCGAACCGACCATGTCTGCACTCAGCGACCAGTCGTCCGATGCTTGCGAGCCAGCGATGGTGCTGGCAACCTCCGCACGCTGACGCAGGATTTCGGCGTGACGCGAGTGAAGAACGGCGATGGCCGCAATCGCTTCGCTCTGTGCTTCCGGGGACGAGATGCCGTTTTCTCTGCCGAAGCGTGCGACCGCCTGTTGTGCGGTTGCAAGACGCTGCTTCTGCTCGGCGATGCGCATGTCAAGCCATGCTCCGACCATCTGCAGTCGTTTGCGCGCTTCCACCTTGCGGCGTTCGAGGTAGATCTCCATGAGCTTGTCGGGAACCGCGGCGGCCACCTCGGGATCCTTCGACTTGAAACCGATCTGAACGACATTGGTGCCGCCGTAACGTGTGACTGACAGGGCATTGTAGTAGTTGGTCAGGACCAGTTGCATCTGCTCTGCGGGCTGCCTGCTGGCCGTCCCATCAGCGGACTGGCGGCCGGAGAACACGCGGCGCAACCGGGTGAGAGGCCAGGTCGGCCGGAGTACCGGATTGAATTCTTCGCGTTGCGTTAAACCCAGCTCCTCGACGACGCGAACGGCAACGTCCCGGGCGAGAATGCGCTCCAGTTCCATTGAAAGGTCGAACGGTTCGCCGGGCATTGCCTCAGTAGCCAGCAGCGCCGAAGTCAGCGGGCCTTCAACGAGAAGCCGCGACTCGGCGTGATAGACTTTCGGCAAGCTGAGGATGATAGGCAGGGCGGTGAGGAACGTTAGAGCGCCAACGATTAGGATTAAGGCAATGCGGCGGCGAACGAAACGGAAGAACCAGGAGAGATCGAATTCGTCGGCCCGCGGCTCGATGGGCAATGGCGCGGCGTAGCTAAGGAGCCGTTTCGCCTGTCTGTCCGAGTGCGAAAACGTTCTGGTCATGATGGCCGAACCGATGCGCTGTTTTGCCGGTCGACCGATCGATAAAGGTCTCGGAGCCGGTGCATGTAGGCTTTCATGCTGTGGCGGCACCGGTATTGGATCCGCGCGTTGGTGGAAAGGTGCCGGCACAGTTCCGGATCGCGCACGAGACGGGATAGTGCGTCCGCCAGCGCGTCCACATCGCCGACGGGAACGAACAGACCGGTTTCGCCATCCGTAATGATTTCGTCATGGGCGCCGACCCGCGTGGTCACCACCGCCAGTCCGGAGGCCATCCCCTCCACCACCGCCATCGCTAGGCCTTCGGCATGGGACGGTAGCACGAGGATGCGCGCGCGGGCGCGCAGCTTCGCTGTCTGGGCAGCGTCGAGCCAGCCCGGCATCGAGACGCGATCGTCGAGCCGGAACATGCTTGCGCACTGTCGATAGGCTTCGACAGGTCCGTCTCCCGCCAGAACCGCTGCCCACTGCAGGTTCGCCATTACAGGGCTTGCCAAAGCCTTCAGCAGCTCTGGAACACCTTTCCGGTCGCTAAGACGCCCCAAGAACAGGATCAGCGGCACTGTCTCGGCCGCAATTTCATCGGCCAGTGGCTCCGGCACGCAATTGTGTGCGATGGAAATTCGTCCGTCCTCGACGCCGATAATCCGCGTCAGCGTGTCACGGTCCCGTCGACCCAGCACGATCACATGATCCGCGTTGCGGAACATCCGGCGTATAAGCCATTGCTGCAAGCAGGAGCGATTAGCAAAATCTGCGGCGTAGTCGTAGTCGTGAAGATGCAGCACGTAGCGGCAGCCGAGGCTCAACGCGAGCCCAGCGAGAATCTGTTTGCGCGACGTGCTGCCCCGCCCTGCGAGGTGAATATGGTGTATCGTGGCTCGGTCCGTCAGCCGGTCCCCACACATTACGGCCGCAGCTGAAACCAGTTTCAGAATCGAGCGAGGAGGAAACCACCTTGGTCCACGCGTGTCGATGACGGCGTGACAGTCTCCCTCCAAGCGAGCAGCTTCGACAATGTAGCCGACCATTCGGCCGATTCCTCCTCCGCTCTCAAGTCCGCCCGCCACGTAGTGCCGCACCTTCCTGATCTCACCCGCCGGCCGTGAGGAACGCTTTCCGATTGCGGCGATCGCGCCGAACTCCGACGATGCAAAATCTGGCCACATTACGCCGCCATCCCAACGATCCGATCGTAGAGCTTCGCTGCGCTGGCGCCGACTGTCTCGGGTGCGTTCGGGCCGTTCGCCCATCTGAGCGCGTTGGCGCCGAGCTCCGATCTCAGATGTGAATTGCTCGCCAGTTCGTGGATCGCGTCGGCGAGCGCCTGCGCGTCTGAAGGCGGGATGACCAGCCCCATCCGGCGTGGAGCGACTGTCTCGCCCAGTTCGCCGACATCGGTTACAATGACAGGCTTGCCGAAGCTGGCGGCGAGGTTCATCACGCCACTTTGGGAAGCCTCGCAATATGGTAGGACGACAACGTCGGCGTCGACAAAGAGTTGGGCGACTTCACAGTCCCCGAGGAACCGGTTGTGGACGATGTACTGTGCCGGGTTGCCCATCAGATGGCGGAACTGCCAGGCATTGTCGCCGCGGCCAGCGACGACCACGCGAAGGTTGGCAATCCGGTCACCCAGCGCTGCTTCAGCCCGGATCAGGAGTTCAAGTCCCTTGTAGGCGAAGATTCGCCCAAACAGCAGAACAGTCAGGCAATCGCGGGACGCTTTGCGTTTAATGCCAGCGTGACGTGCGAGGTACGCATAACGCTGGATCGAGGGATGCGACAGGACATGTACATGGCCGGGCGGCTTCTCGAAACGGTCGATCGCCAGGCGGCGCAAGCCTTCACCGTGCACGATCAGATCTGTTGATTGGCGGGCAATTAGCCTCGACGCCCATCGTGGTACGCGCCGCGTCTCTGTGTCACCCGGATGAACGTCGATGTCGTGGACTGTCGTCACCAGCGGGATTGGCCGCCAGAACGGTGCTGCGAAGTTCAGCCAGAGCGTCGAATTGCTCAGAAGATGAATGAGATCCGGCCGCTCCTGCCGGATGAGCTTTGTAAGGGCGAGAAGAAAGTTTGGGTTGGTTAGACTGCTGTGCCGTGGCCAGTCAAGCAGGCGAAGGTCGACTGAGGGATCGAACCACGACGCCAGACGCGCATAGTTGCGGTGCGGCACGCCAACGATCACAGATATGTGTCGCGCTACGCCATTGGCATAGGAGATCGTGTAATCCTCGAGTTCGGAGACAAGAAGCAGCGCTTTCACCTTGCAATCTCCGATAGGTCTGACCTCCGCCCCGTTGACGGCAACTGTGCCACGGCACAAACAGCATCGCGCACACGGCGCGCAAGATTCGGCTCGCCAGGAAACCTGACACCGTGCCACAGGAGCTCGCATCGGCCAGCGAGACCGATGCCGTTCAGGCGCGCCATCGCAATACGGTGGGGAAGGTGGTCCTCCATCCTCAGAGGCCGGCGACCACGCGCGATCAGGAAGCGGTTGGTTTCGGCGACGGTCGCTTCCCAATGGGCGATACGACGACGCAGCATTTCCGCATCGTCGACAGATC
This sequence comes from uncultured Hyphomicrobiales bacterium, assembly GCA_964462985.1. Taxonomy (GTDB): domain Bacteria; phylum Pseudomonadota; class Alphaproteobacteria; order Rhizobiales; family Stappiaceae; genus CAYXAA01. The sequence goes on from CAYXAA010000016.1 coordinate 25,300, forward strand.
GGTACCAATTGTTAGCGTGAATCCGATAGAAGCCGAGGGATTGCGGCAATGCCATCACGCGACCGAGGAAGGGATAGACCCCGACGAGCCAAGCGTCAGCGGATATACCGAATGTGTCCGGAATCGCGCCAACCTCGTCCCAGGCTGAACGGCGTACCGCAATCGCGGAGGTCATCGGAAATGGCCACCAGCCTGCCGATGTCTGCAGACGGTTGGAAATGTCGCCGGAACGTAGCGTTCTCGGGATCGGCTTCAGCGTCCAGGATCGATCCGCGCGGACCGGTTGAAGACGGTGATAGACGAGGACGATTTCAGGATCAGAACGGAATGCGGCCACAATGTTGGCGACCTTGTTTGCTGACCACCAGTCGTCAGCGTCGAGGAAGCAGATGAAGTCGCCGCGGCTTGCCCGAACGCCGGCGTTGATCGCAGCGGCCTGGCCGAGATTGGATTGAGCAATCGCAATGATGCGATCGCCGTAATGGCTTAGAACGCCGCGTGATCCGTCAGTCGATCCGTCATCAACGACGATGACTTCGATCCCCGGTCCTTTCTGCTCCAAGGCGCTGTCGATGGCCTCGCCCAAAAATTGCCCATAGTTGTAGTTGTTTAGCACCACGCTAACGATCGGTGGGGCGATTAGAGGACGTTCCGCGCGCCTGGCCGTCATCCCTGCACCTCCGTCCGTACCGAAACCTCAATGACGTCGCCCGGCAGGATAGCCGTGGCCATATCCGCCTCGATCCGCTGTTCCGCACCCTCGACCGTCCTGTAGATCAAAACCTCGGGTTGGACAGTGGACGCAACCCTCTCCGAGATCGACGCGCCGACGGCAACAATCTGGGCGGAAAGGCCCTCAAGCTCGGCTTTGAGACGATTGTGCTCGAGCATCGCCTCACGTAGTTCCTTTCGAATGGCCGTCCTCCATTCGATATCAATGGCGCTCATCTCGTGTTCGACGTTGGCGCGGTTTTGACGCGCACGGGCAGTGAAGGCCTGATTGTCGAGATAATCACGTGCCAGCCGGGACGCCTCGCGCTGAAGATCCTGCAGAGCGCGTTGCGGCATTAGGCCCTTGCTGACCAGGTCGACCGCTGCGGCAACCTGCGCCGTTTGTAGGGAACGTTCCTGATCCTGCAGGGAGGCTTGCTGCTTCAGGACATCGATCTCCAGATCCAAGAGTTCAAGCCCGGCGCGCAGGCGCTCGTGGTCGGCGTTCCATGAGGCAAGCCGGTCGTGCAGGATCGCCCGATCGAGGGAGAGGACAGCGTAGACGTCTTGTTCAGAAACCAGGCGATTATCAACGTCCACCTTCAATTCCGTACTACGAGCGAGTTCGGCCTGAAGTCGCGCAACACGGCTTTCCGATTGCAACAAGGCATAGGTCACGGTTTGCCATTTCGCCTTGAGTTCAGGCAGCGACAATGAGTTGGCGTCCGAATCTGCAAGCTTGAGTCCGCCGGCGAGGATCAGCGCGTGGCGGACAGTAAGGCCTGGCTCGTAATCGACAGCGCCGGGCTGCACGACCTTGCCGCCCACATAGATCGGCCGAAATTTGGCGACGTCGACGAATACGGTCGGCGCCTTTAAAAGGCCGCGGCTGGTAAGCTGCAATTGGATGAGATCGCGAACAGCGTCGATGGTTTCTCCCTGAACCGGAACGCTGCCGAGCGGGGAAAAAAGCATCTTCCCGTCCGCGTTGACTCTGCTTTCGGCGTTCATCGAGGGGTTCTCGGCGACTGTAATGCGAAGAACGTCGCCCGGGCCGACCAGGAGATCAGCTCGACCGGTCGTCGAGCAGGCCAGCTGCCCGAATAACCCGCCCACAAGAACGAACGAACAGATACTCCGGCGGAAGGGACGTCGGACGCTCGGCATGGAATAGCGCCCCCTAGCTACGTGGACCCCATCGCTGTCGTCATACACCTGGTCGTGCTGGCTGCTTCGTGCCGGCTAGTATGGCAGGTCGGCGATGAATGCATCTCTCGCACGACAGCGGCCTTTCCGACACCTTAGCCGCACGGCAAACGTGAGAAACGTCGGCAATCGGTTGAAGAGAAATGCGATGCAGTCGGTCGTTCTGCCGTCTGCCCTCGCTAGTCGATCGGCTTGCGTACCACTTCAGGAGGACGCCGCAGCCGATTGGCGGCCCCCTTGAGCCGAATTGCGTTGTTTATCCTTGGCCGAGCTCAACCGACCCTTCGGATGACAGAAATCCGATGAGCACCAAGTATGCCGCAAAAGCCACTTGTCTAGGCACCGCTGGATTAAAGTAAAGGACATGCCGACGGCACAGGCATGCTGATCATCGGACGCTTCGACTGGCCCGTTATGAGAGGTCATTCGGGATGGTATTCCGTTGGCGTACGATCGAATGGTGCGGCGTCATCCTGGCGCTTTTTCTCCAAACGGGTGCAATCGTGCCGTTGCTGTTCTCGGACCCGAACGATCCGATCGGCAGACTCATCCTGCTCCTCGCCTATGCGGTTACGATCGTCTTGCTGGTCCGGCACGTACCTCAGCTTGTCCTTCTACTTCGACGAAACGCCGTGTTCTTCTCGCTGCACCTGTTGCCGTTCTTGAGCATGCTATGGTCAATCAGTCCTTCGCTCACGTTGCGCCGTGCAATCGCGCTGCTCCTATCGGCGGCGCTCTCATGGTTGCTCGCGATCCGCTTCACGCCCGACCAGATCCTGCTGCTCATTGCCGCCGTACTGCTGCCGTCGATGCTCCTTAGCGTTGCAGCCATATTCGTCTTGCCGAGCATTGCCTTGATGCCCGATAGCATGGACGCATGGCGTGGGGTCTTTGTTCACAAGAACGTGCTTGGCTGGCACGCGTCGGTCGCAACGCTTGCCGCAGCTTTCGTGATCGCCCGTGAGCTGCTTCCCCGCCCGCTTGGCATTGTCATGCTCCTGTCCGGTTTGTTCTGCCTCGCTGCATCCGCTTCGATGACGTCGATCCTGTCGATCATCGTCGCGGCAGGGCTGACCGTCTTTTATGTCAGGCTGGCACGCGCCGCCGGGGCCGGACGCCTGTTGTTTATTGTCCTGTTTATGCAATTCGCCGCGGTACTGGCGATCCTGATGAGTGAATTTTTTGTTCCCACTCTCGAGGGGCTGGGCAAGGACGCCACGCTGACCGGACGCATTCCGCTGTGGCGGCTCGAGGATGCGGCGATATTTGAAAGGCTACTTACCGGATACGGCTACTCGGCTTTCTGGAGCGATGGGAGTTCGTTGGCATGGTACATCCGCGGCGAGATCGGCTGGGGTGCGCCGAATGCTCACAACGGCTATCGCGAGGTCTTGCTTGGTACCGGGCTCGTCGGACTTGTTCCACTGATCTTCGTTGTGGTTCGTGGATTGGGCCAGGGCGGTGCGCTCTTGCTGAGTTGTCGCGATGAGGGCTGGCTTTGGCTCAACGTCTATGCGGGAATGTTTCTCGTGATGAACCTTACCGAGAGCATTCTGTTCACACCGTACAGCCTTCACTTCATCATTTATTCGACCGCACTGTGCATGTTCGGGTTGCGGGCACCGCAATCGCAGCGCAGGACCACCGGCATATTTTTGCGGGATGTCAGGCCCATCTCCACTACGATGGTCATTCGGCGATGATTGACGCCAAATGCCTCCTGGCGGTGGCGTGCATAGCTCTGGCCCTGCATGCCGAACCGGGAAGCTGCGCGGAGTTCCACGTCTCACCGCAAGGTCGTGATTACTGGAGCGGGCGATTTGCCATCCCGCTGGCAAGTGGTCGGGACGGCCCCTTCGCAGGTTTCGAAGCCGCGCTCGATGCGGCGCGAACGACTGCCGGTCCGGATACGATCATCGTCCACGCGGGATCCTACCATCTCACTGCTGCAATTGCCTTTGACGAGCGTGATGCCGGACTGGTTGTGAAGGCGGCTGAAGGCGAGTTCCCCGTTCTGTTCGGCGGTCCACCCGTGGCAGGATGGGTCGAGGACGGGCCCGCGCGGTGGGTGGCGCCGCTACACTTGCCCGCGCACGAAACGGTTGGCGACCTCTTCTTGGACGGCCGAAAACAGATCAAGGCGCGTCATCCGAACCTCGCCACGACACATGTGCAGATCGGGAGTTGGTTGTTTGCCGACAGGCCGGCCAACAATGCGGAGTGGAATGGCAACACTGAGTTCCGGTTCCGTTCGGGCGACCTACCGACAATCGGCAACCTCACGGGATTGTCCGTAGTAATCGTCGGCGGTTTCTATCCGGGAATGCAGTGGGCGAGCGACGTCTTGCCCGTAACGTCGATAGATTACGAGACCCAAACCGTTGCAATGCTAGGGAGCTCCTATTTTTTCACCACGTTTGGCAGCCGATATTATCTCAGCGGAAGCCCGGAGCTGCTCGATGCTCCGGGCGAATGGTGGTACGACGATATCGAAGGGCGTCTGCACTATTTGCCATCGGAGCCCAACTTCCCCAATCTTCCAGCGACCGTCGGCGTGTTGCCAACCTTTTTCACGCTCGACGGCGCCGAGGGCATGGTCATTTCCGGACTCACGTTTCGCAACGGCTCACCGGAAGGCAGCGGCAAGTTTCATACGGACACGCGCGGTTTCGGAGCGGTCCGGGTCGAACGCTCCGACGGCGTTGTAATCTCCAGGAACCGTTTCGAACACGTCGGTGTCGGCATCCACGTTTCGGAAAGCCGCAACGTCCGGATCATTGGTAACAGAATCTCTCACACCGCTGGCAATGCGATTTTCGTCGGTAAAGACTACGGCGCGCGCGGCCGCTCGGACGGTGCTCGCATTCTCGGCAACACGATCCGCAACGTCGGCGAAGTCTATTTCGAAGCCGCAGGCATTTGGTTCCAAGCTGCAGACGGGATCCGAATTGCCTTCAACCTCATCGAGGACACTGCGCAATGCGCAATTCTCGGAGGCTCGATCTGGGGAGAGCAGGACGCGACCCACAATGCCGCAATCGAGTTCAACCTCATTCGAAACGCAAATCAGCAGACCGCCGATGGTGGAGCGATCAAACTGATGGGCGTTCAATCCAATCCAATGGAGAGCAGTATCCGTTTCAACTTCGTCAGTGGGACGGATGAACTGATGAATCGTCCCGACGGCACCTTCTGGCCACGGCGCTACGAAAATCTGGAAGAATGGCCGAGCCCGATCAGCTGGGCCATTTATCTGGATGGTCGGGCAAGCGATGTCACCATCAGCGGGAATGTTCTCTGGCGTAACATATCGGGCATCGGACTGAATGGGGGCTGGAACAATCGCATCCGCGGGAATCTGGTCCTTGCTGGTCATGGCAGCGCATTCCGCGTCGATGACGCTACGGGTCGCGGCTGGCGTCCAGACTGGGCGCGCGCGAACGCCTTTACTGGCAACATCGTGTGGAGTGCGCGGCCCGCCGGTGCGTTCGCTCATGTCCACGCACCCGATGCCAAGGATGGATATGTCGAGTTTGCCTGGAACTTCTTTATCGGCGATCAGACCCCATCGGGATTTAAGACGTGGCCACCTGGGATGGATGTAGAACGTAACGGAAGACCCGCCAACCTCCGGCTGCACCGCCTTGATGCCGGTAAATGCCTGTTCAATTTTCCAGGCCTTTTTCTGCGGATGCTCGCTTGCTTGGCTCGGGCGGCAATGCCGTGACGCGGCCGGCGCGTTCGGAGGCGACCGGCAGGCGCACTACGCTTGCCAAGCCGGTTGATGCCGGAAGATGCATTTTTCAATCCGGATATTACCGCTGAACGGTATCGTGAACACACCGCTCTTAGCTGAAGCGACCGGCGCGCAGCAGCCACTGCGCGATCAGCTTATGAAGTCGACTTGGCCGGTGATTCTTTACGGGCATAACGTCCACCCTTATCCGACACAATGCCTGACCTGAAGGGTTTGCAGAAATCTGCACCTTCATTTTCGAATACCGCGACGCTCGTCAAGTTCTTAAAGGTCCGTTGCCACGCTGGCCTGCAGCAACGCGATCTCCTTGTCGGCAAGACGCTGCAGCATTTCCGAATCGAGCCCGGCGGGCGGTGTACCGTGACGATGCCTGCCGGCGTGCTCATAGGCGTAAGTCCAGGGCTCGGCACGCCCAAACGTCATGAAGACAGCCATGCGGTCCGTCGATCTCCGGCTAAGCCGCCGGATGGTGGAGCGGAAGTGGGTCATTCTTTCTTGGGCGTCCGGACAGCCGATCCGGCTCATGGCTTCCAGCATCCGGCGCATCACGCGGTCCAAAGCGGTCGGCAACTGCCCGCAATGATCGATGCGGACGTCGAACACGATCGCGTCCCCGGCATGGACGGCGACGGGGCGGATCGGAAGTCCGGCACCGTCTTCGCACAGATGTGAACCGGGCTTGACCTTGAGCGTGGCTCGCGAGGTCTCGCCCTGGTCTTGCAGATAGAATGCGATCTTGAAGACACGAAAGCTGGGATCCCGGAAGATCCCGCGATCAAGCCGCATGTCGTCGGTAATGTCCTTGTGCCAGCCGGACAAGGTGTTGATCATCAGGTCGCATTCCCCAGTCAGCACAGCCCGATCGGGCAGCGTGACCTGCGTGACCAGGTCAAGCACGGCATTCGACGACAGGATGCGGGCGACGGCGGGAAGCGTGTGCAGACCGCGCAACTGGAACTTGCCGCCGTACTGGTATCGGCCGGACGCGCTGAAATAGTCCTTGATAGCCTGCCGCAGTTCACCGATTTGGGTCGCGGTGAGGATCTCCCGGACAATGCAGTAACCCTCGCGGGCGAGGCCGTTCTGATGCGCCTGTGCCGCCGCAAGGTCAGAGGAAGATGCGCGTGCGGGACTTGAGTACATGAACAACCTTCGCAAGTCGGTGAAGGCAATACGCGGACTGTCCGTTGAAGCGCTATTGACCGTCAAATCAGATTTTCGATGTAGAGCATCATCCAACCGAAGGAGGACCCCATCGTAACGGATGCCGAGCGGCCTCTCTCTTGGAGAGGGTCGATGGGCATGAGGTCAGCAAAGTGGGATTTCGCTCGATCTGAACCAACCGGAATGATGAATCGGGCTTCCGGCGCAGCAAAAATACAGTCGGTGTCATCGGAAACCCGAGGGGTTCTGAACAGCTATGACACCAGGCCCAAAGATCGATCGTCATTGCGGTGCCGACGTGACGGCACAATGCGACTGGGTCAACGTGCTCGGCGTTCGAGTTTCGGCACTGAACATGACGCGGGCTGTCGGCATGATCCTCGACGCCGTAGCGCGGCGCGACCGAGCGTATGTGTGTATCCGCGACGTTCACGGCGTCGTCCGCTGCCAGAGCGACCCGGTTCTGCGCGATGCCCACAATCGCGCTCTGCTCGTAACTCCGGACGGGATGCCCTTGGTATGGATACTCAAAGCTCTTGGGCGGCGCGATTGTGGTCGGGTCTACGGTCCTGACCTGATGCTGGCGCTGATGGCCCGCGGTCGTGCGCCCGGCCTTACACATTTCCTTTACGGCGCCACACCTGAAACGTTGCAGACGCTGCAGCGCCGGCTACTGCAGCGCTTCCCGGACCTGAAGATCGTCGGGGTGCAATCCCCGCCCTTCCGTCCCACGTCCGCGGAGGAGGATGCCGAAACGGTGGAACGCATCCGCCTGAGTGATGCGGATATCGTGTGGGTCGGTCTGGGAACGCCGAAGCAGGAACTCTGGATGGCGCGGATGCGCGCTAGACTGGATGCGCCGATGCTGATCGGCGTTGGAGCCGCGTTCAACTTTCACGCCGGTATTGTGCCACAAGCGCCGTCGCTTCTGCAGCGCGCCGGACTCGAATGGATGTTTCGCCTGGCCTGCGAGCCGCGGCGGCTCTGGCGGCGCTACGCAGTCTCGATCCCAAGCTTTCTCACGCTGCTGACCTTGCAGGCATTGCGCCTACGCGCATTTCCCATCGCCGATGAGGCTCGGGCGGTCGTCGGCCAGCAAGCCGGTTCGCCTCTGTTCCGCGCGAAGGAGTAAAAGATCATGGCCGTCCTGTCGCGTACCGATATAGATGCCAAGGCACCCTATCGCAGTGGACGGAGCACCGAGGCACCGCGCGACTGGTTGTGCCAGTGGTGGACGACCTCGCGCGGTGGGCCTGGTGGCGCGCGGAGCCTAGGCCGGTGTCGGGTCCGGTGGCTCACCGGCTGCCTGCTCGCGTTCGGCGACTTCGTAAGCTACATCGCTTCGGGCTTTTTGCTCATCGCCGTGGTCCCGGTTGAGGATCCGTCCACAGTGGCGCATCTCCTGCTGCTGGTGGCGGTGGCAGCGATCATGTCCTTCGCGTCGGTGTCACTCTACCCAGGATACCGCCTCTACGGCTTCGAGCATCTGCGACGCCGGGCACTCGCCGCAGGTCGGGTGGCCGCCATTGGCCTGTTCGGCGCGTGGCTTATGGGCCGACCGGACCTGGGCGCCCTGATTGCGGCCTATCTCCTTGCCGCCGGCGCAATGCAGCCGCTGCTCACCACGGCCATGCGCCGGACCAGCCGCCTGCTTGGCCTTTGGGGAGAATCCGCGGCAATCATCGCAAGCGAGAACAGCGCGGCGGTCCTGCGTGATTACTTCGAGCGCAACTGGTGCTTCGGACTAGTTCCGGCGCAGGCGATGGCCGCGCCAGATCCGCATCAGATCGCTCTGGTCGCCTCCGGTACGACACTTTCGCCCGAAGAGCTGAAGCGACTGCGCGAAAGCTTCGCTGAGGTCCTGCTGCTGGCGGATCTCCCGGTACAAAGCTCGAGCGGTGTCCGGCCCCGTGAGGCCGATGGCACGGTGGCGATCCGGATGACCGGTTTGAAGCCCTCAGCATCGTCTGTCCTGAGCCGCATCATCGACCTTGCAATCGCCATTCCGGCGTTCCTGGTATTGACGCCCGTGATGCTGCTGGCAGCTGTGGGCGTATACCTGAGCGATCCGGGGCCGGTGCTGTTCCGGCACCGGCGCGAGGGTCTCGGCGGCCAGACTATCCACGTTCTGAAGATCCGGACGATGTATATGGATGCAGAGGCCCGTCTGGCGTCGCTGCTGAGCGCCGATACAGCGGTGGCGGCCGAGTGGAAGGCGCACTTCAAGTTGCGCAAGGATCCCCGTGTCCTGCCTTTCGTCGGAAAGTTTCTTCGATCTACCAGCCTCGACGAGGTGCCTCAGCTTCTCAACGTAATCGCGGGCGAGATGAGCATCGTGGGGCCGAGGCCATTTCCAGACTACCACCTTACTGCCATGAACCCCGACTTCCGGCGCAGGCGGGCATCGATCCGGCCCGGACTTACGGGCTTCTGGCAAATCTCGGAACGCAGCGACGCCGACTTGGATCTGCAGCAGAGTCTCGACGAATTCTACCTCCACAACCGCTCGTTGTGGTTCGATTGCCACATCCTGCTCAACACGATCCCGGCCATCTTCAAGCGGAATGGCGCCTACTGAAGTGAGCGGGAGACCTTCGTCCTCGAACTGCGCGCTGCGGAGGAGCGAACACATGCAACAATGCAAGCGAATTCTCGTAACCGGCGGTGCCGGGTTCCTAGGCTCCTTTCTCTGCGAGCGGCTGCTTTCGGACGGGCACGACGTCCTGTGTGTGGACAATTTCTTCACCGGTTCGCGTGACAACATCCTCCATCTACTCGATGAGCCGCGTTTTGAGTTCCTCCGGCACGACATTACCTTTCCGCTCTATGTCGAAGTCGACCAGATTTACAATCTCGCTTGTCCCGCCTCGCCGGTACACTACCAGTTCGATCCTGTGCAGACCGTCAAGACCAGCGTACATGGTGCGATTAACGTGCTTGGCCTGGCCAAACGGACGCGGGCGCGCGTGTTTCAGGCATCGACAAGCGAAGTCTACGGTGATCCGGCTGTCCACCCGCAGGTAGAAGGCTATCGTGGCAGCGTCAATCCGATCGGTCCGAGAGCCTGTTATGACGAGGGCAAGCGCTGCGCCGAAACTCTGTTCTTTGACTATCATCGCCAATTTGGCGTCGACATTCGCGTTGCTCGCATATTCAACACCTACGGTCCCCGCATGCATCCCGATGATGGGCGGGTGGTTTCGAACTTTATCGTACAGGCGCTGAAGGGGGAGCCGGTAACGCTTTACGGCAACGGCTCCCAGACGCGCTCGTTCTGCTATGTCCAGGATCTGATCGAGGGCATCACACGATTTATGAACCTCCCGGCCGGTGTGACCGGGCCGATTAACCTCGGCAACCCGGTCGAGTGTACGATCCGCGAGCTCGCCGAGCTCGTTATCGAATTGACGGGATCCAGATCGCAGCTCGTATTTGAGCCTCTGCCCACTGATGATCCGGTTCAGCGCCGGCCAGAGATCTCGCTCGCGCAAAGATTGCTCGACTGGCTGCCGCATGTGGAGCTGCGTCAAGGATTAGAGCGCACCATAACCTATTTCGATGCAAAACTGTCAGGTTCGAGCCAGCCAGTCCCTTTGCTCCTTGCCGCGACGGGCCGGAAGCCACTTGAGGCGGAAGTCTGATGAACCACATCAGATCGGCGAATTACACGACGACCGTGGCCGAACGGACCTTCGAGCCAAGTCATGATGATGGTGATTTCGAGGCGGCGGTTGTAGCCAAATGGCGGCGGGAGGGACGGTCGATTATTGCAACCCATTGGGCCGAGTTTCAGCGACTTCTTGAGCCCTTGGATACCCTTGTCGCGCGCCGCAGCTTCCATCGAGCCGCATTACAAGCGCAAGTCGCGGCAAACTATGCGGTCTTCTGGCACACAGGTCTCCTGTTCAGTCGGGCTCTAGAGGGGCTTATCCGTCAGCTGGGCGAGGCCGCGCTGCCTTTTGACGAACCATTGAAACGTCCGAAGAGGCAAAGTCCGACGGGGCTCTACGTTCTGCACGTGGCGAGCAGGATCGGAAAGATTGGCGGTCACGGCCGCATGCTCCGCCGCTGGATCGCGCACGATTGTCAAAATATTCACTCTCTGGCGCTCACGCGCCAGAACATGTCCGTGCCGGAGGAACTTCAAGAAAGTGTTGGGCGAACCGGCGGCGCGTTGCACGTACTCAACAAAAGGCCAGGCGGATTTCTGGCGTGGGCCGCGAGGCTCCAGACCCTCTACCAGCACGCGGACCTCGTGGTTCTCCACACCCACAACATGGACATAATACCGTTTCTTGCGATGGCCGGGATGCGTGATCGTCCTCCGGTCCTGCTTCTCAACCACGCTGATCACCTGTTCTGGCTGGGAGCAGGATTCGTCGACCTCGTGATTAGTACACGCCATTCAGGTCTCCGTTTGTGCGCGGACCGTCGTGGCATTCCATCCGATCGCAATGCGATCCTGCCCTTGTGCCTAGAACCTGCGAACCATGCGAGGACAAGCGCCGACGCACGACAAATTCTCGGATTGCCGCAGGATGCGGAAATTGTGCTGACCATTGCGCGAAGCCTGAAGTTCAAAACCTTCGAAGGACAGACGTTCGCAGATGCCCTCGTTCCGGTTCTGCTCCGCAATCCACGCCTCCATCTCGTTGCTGTGGGCCCGGGGAACACGGTTGACTGGTCGGCAGCCAACCGTCAGGCGCCCGGGCAGATTCACAAGTTTGCCGAGCACCCCAAGGTTTCCACCTTCTTCGAGGCCGCCGACATCTACCTGGATTCGTTCCCGTTCGTCTCGATTACCTCCATGTTCGAGGCCGGATTGCACGGACTGCCGGTCGTCAGCCGTTCCGCCTTTGGGCCCACATGCGCTGTGTTGTCCGCGGACTCTCCAGGGCTCGACGGCTGCATCATCAAAGCGCGCGGTCTTGAAGAACTCCACAATCGGCTGGAGTGTCTCGCCACTGACGGGGCACTGCGCAGGCGCGTCGGCGCCTTGACCAGAAACCACATTCAATCCGTCAACATGGGCCCCAAGTGGCAGGCAAATCTCAACTCAATTTACGAAAAGGCCCTCCTTCTTCCAAGGCGTCTCCTCCCCGAACCGGGGCCGGACAATGAACCTTTGATGCACGACATTGACTTGTTCTCGCCTTTCATCTTTGGCGGCAACGGTCCCGGAAAAACCGCCGATGAACGACATGCAAATGCGATCGTGGACGTTCTCCAGCCTGGCCCGGTCGGCTGGAGGATCCTGAACCTGGCACGTATGGCAGCCACGAAGTCTCTCGCGATCCAGTCCGGCTACAGGCCGTGGAAGTTGCTGCTGCCTGAATGGCTCATCAGCCACGCTCGAGCGCTTAGGTCATGGGAAGCTATGCGATGACTGCGTTCGCCGATCGAGTGTCCTGCAGTGGTACGCCGCATATCCTCTTTTGTGCCAGCGCAAGCCATCTCCGGCACGTTGCTGTCGCAGCGGTTTCTCTCCTTGACCACTTGCCCGGGGAAACCGCGCATATCCATGTGATGACATGCGAGATCGATCGCGATGCCCAACTGCGGCTCCAGCGCAGCCTCAGTCGGTACCAGAACGCCAAGCTCTCCATCCAAGTCATTCCTGCGGCAGACCTATCAAGTTTGTTCGTCAGTCGCCACGTTTCGCGGGAATGTTACCTTCGAATCCTGGCGCCAACCTTCCTGCCGAAGACCATCAAACGCGTCCTTTATCTGGACTGTGACGTGGTGGTCGTCGACGACGTTGGACCGCTTTGGTCGACTGACCTGGAAGGATGCGTGCTTGCGGCCGCCCCCGACCACCCGTGGGACCCCGACGGGCGGGAACGCGAAAGGACCTTGTTGCTTGGAGTGTCAAAGCACGCACCGTACATCAACTCCGGAGTGCTGCTGATCGATCTGGAACGGTGGCGGGCCGCACGATACACCTCGCGCTTGCTCGACTTCGCGAGGAAGGCAGGCGCGGCACTCACGTTCCATGACCAGGATGCCATCAACGTCGTCCTGGCGGACGACATCAAGCTTCTCGACAGTCGATGGAACCTCCAGGCGCGAATGTACCGTCTCCCGCGCCACGTGTTTCCGGATCAGTTCGAGGCCACACGGGACGGCCGAAGGCGGCCCGCGATTGTCCATTTCACCACGGCCGACAAACCGTGGATTTTCGGCTCGCAGTTGCCAATGCGCCAGTACTATTACAAGTATCTTGATCGGACGGACTGGCGGCAGGTCGCATTGGAGGGATGGCCGCTGCGATGCCGTTTCCTGTATCGCTGTGACCGGCTACTGCTTGCCCTCGGCCTCGATTGGGTTCGAATCACGTGGCCGTTGCGACGGTTGGCGGCTTGGACCTTGAATTCGCGAGCCGAGAACGTGACGGATAATGCCCGACCCATGGCCGGCGGATCGCTTACCGCCGGCGAGAGGTCGGGGCCGTGAGCGCGGTCAGGCGATCGATCGCCTACTCTGCGCTCGATAAATATGCGTCGCAGGCGCTTGCCATCCTCACGACAGCGGTGATGGCACGGCTTTTGACGCCCACAGAAACCGGTCTGTATTTGACGGCCAGCGCCGTTATCCTGCTGGCCGACAACTTCCGCACGTTCGGGGTCGGCGTCTGCATCGTCCAGGCGCGCGAGCTAAATAAGGGACTGGTGAGATCGGCCTTCACGCTAACGCTGATGCTATCGCTCAGCATCGCTTTAGCAATCCTCCTCTTCGCTCCGACATTCGCAACCTTCTATGACGCGCCGGAACTCAGAAAACTGCTCGCGCTTGCTGTCCTGGCCTTTGTCGCGATGCCCTTCGGCAACGTTGTTCTTGCGCTGCTGCAGCGCGAGATGATGTTTCACGTCATCGCCGGCATTAACATCGCGGCTGCTCTCGCGAATGCTGTTGTCACGATCACACTCGGGTTCATGGGGATGGGCCCGATCAGCTACATCTGGGGCTTTATCGTCGCCTCCATGGTCATCGCGGTGCTGGCATTTGTCGCGCGTCCCGACGTGTCACTGTTTCGCCCGTCGTTCACCTCCCTCCGAATGTTCCTGTCCTTCGGTGCGGTTTCCTCGGGCATCACGGTCTTGAACATGGGCTACGAGATGCTTCCGCGACTGGCGCTCGGTAAGCTTCTCGGGTTTGATGCCGTAGGTCTGTTTTCAAGAGCCATCACGATATGTCAGCTTCCCGAGCGCGCAATCGCCTCCGCCGTGCATCCCGTCGTTCTGCCGGCGATGTCAACTCGAGCGCGGGAAGGCGGCGATCTCAGACAGGCCTTTCTCCACGGTCTCACGCTAATGTCGGGGATCCAGTGGCCCGCCCTGATCATGCTGAGCTTGCTGGCCGACCCGCTGGTGTACGTCTTGCTCGGCCCGCAATGGGAGAACGTTCCGCCACTTGCACGAATTATGGCGATCGCAATGATGGCCCTGGTGCCATCATTTATGACATTCCCCCTGCTCGTTGCCTCCGGACGCATCCGCGATGCACTTATCGCATCGCTTATCAGTTTGCCCGTCTCCGTCGCGGTCATAGTGGCCGCAGCTCGGTTCGACCTGACGACAGTCGCGGCCAGCTTGCTGCTGATCGCACCGTTGCAAATGGCAGTGGCCCTCTTCTTCGTTCGCCGGGCGATTGACCTGCACTGGAGCGACCTCTGTCGAGCATCTTCTGCCAGCGCCGCAATCGCGCTGGCGACCGCCTTGATTCCGGGAGTGGTTGTACTGACTTCACCGACCGGATTCGACCTTGGCTGGTTTCCAACCGTCATCGCCATTCTCGGCGGCTCGACCGGCTGGCTGGTCTGCGTTCACCTGACCCGACATCCATTGAACCGGGAAATCTCAGGAATTCTGTCACATGTTGTGCTGCATCCGCGCAGATTGGCCACTCTTTCGGCAAGGCGGACGGTTCGATAGGGCCCACAGCAACCTCGCCAATGGTGGAGAGTCACCGGCCATACACGGAGGAACGCCGCTGGCGACGCGGATCCGCTGATTTACGCGAGAGGGAAATCCAAGGACCGGATATTGCCCTCGGATGTTTGGTTCACCAGGCGCCGGTGGCGATCCAAATGGACGGAGCTTTACGATGACTGATACACGTCTCTGGGGCAAGAAGGTCTGGGTGGCGGGGCATCGTGGCCTGGTCGGCTCGGCGCTGCTGCGCCGTCTGCAACGAGAAAGTTGTCAGGTTCTGACTGTGACCAGCGAGAATGTCGACCTGCGCCGCCAACACCCGACCGAAGACTGGATGGCGCGGGAGAAGCCTGACATCGTCTTCGTCGCGGCCGCCCGGGTCGGCGGGATTGGCGCCAACAGCGCTTACCCGGCCAGGTTTCTCTACGACAATCTCATGATAGCCGCCAACATTATGCACGCCTCGTACCTGTCCGGTGTGGAGAAGCTCATCTTCCTGGGATCAACCTGCATCTACCCAAGAGATGCGGCGCAACCAATCAAGGAGTCGGCGCTGCTTTGCGGCCCACTCGAGGTCACGAATGAACCTTATGCCCTTGCCAAGATCGCCGGGATCAAGCTTGCACAAGCGTACCGGCGTGAATATGGCTGCAATTTCATTTCGGTGCAGCCGACGAACCTTTTCGGACCGGGCGACAATTTCAACCTCGAGAACAGTCATGTCCTGCCGGCACTGATCAGAAAGGCCCACGACGCAAAGCTGGCGGGTGCCCCGATCATGACGGTCTGGGGGACCGGCCGACCCCTGCGGGAGTTTCTTCACGTCGACGATCTGGCTGACGCTCTCGTGTTCCTGGCAAAGAACTACGATGAGGGCGATCCGATCAACGTGGGCTCGGGTGAAGAGTTGTCGATTGCCGCCCTGGCCGAACTCGTGTGTTCGGTCGTCGGCTTCACTGGTCGGCTCGAGTTCGACCCATCCAGGCCGGATGGCACCCCTCGGAAGCTGGCCGATATTTCCAGGCTCAGATCGCAAGGCTGGCGGAGCCGCATTTCTTTGCGCGCGGGGATCGAGTCGACCTACCGATGGTACCTCGACCACGGTTTCTCGGGCGAATTCGCCAATTCCAGCCAGGATGTCCTGGCTGGTTAGTTACATAGGCGGCTTGGCACCAAGCGGTGGAGAACTGATCCGATGCATTCGTGCTTCCGCACCTCCAACGTCGGTCGGCAAATGGGCAAGATCGATAGGTTAAAGAGACTGTTGGCCGTTGCGCGTTGAGGGCGATCGCAACTCTTTCGGCGCAACGGCGAATCACGATGTGGACCTCTCCACATCGCGGGACATCGCCCGCCCCTCCCCGCGGCAGCCGATCTCCCGCAGCTTCAGCCAAACCCTCATTCCGAGATGGGCTGCGAACCTCGCGCGCTTTCATTCTTCGACACCCGCATCAACGCAATCAGTGGCAGCATCAGCAAGCTGACCACGAAGAGCAGCATAAAATCGTCGCCATAGGCGATGATAGCGGCTTGGCGCGTCACCTCCTCGTTCAGCGCGGCAAGTCCGGGAGCTGTGGTTGAGTTCCAGAAGAGGTAGGCGCCACCTTGCTGCAGATTTCGGTTGAAAGCTGTTGCATTCGCGCCGATCTGCTGGTGCAGGATCTGCGTCTCCTGCGTCAGTACGACAGATGTGATCGAGACGCCGATCGCAAGGCCGATGTTGCGCAAGAGGCTGAACAGTGCGGTGCCATCGGTCCTGAGTTCCGCCGGGAGCGTCGCGAACGCGATGACCTGCAGGGGCGTGAAGACAATGCCGAGGCCAAACCCCTGAATGATCGAGTTCACCGAGAACGTCCAAGCGTCGATGTCCGGAGTCCACCCTGTCATTTCGTAAAGCGTCCCTGCAATCAGCAAGATCCCGAAGAACATCATCAAGCGCGGGTCGACCCTGTTTGAAAGCCGACCGGCCAGCACGACGCTGGCCATCGTCCCCGCGCCGCGAGGAGCGAGTAGCAAGCCCGTGTCGATGACCGAGCGGCCGGCGAGTACCTGCAGGTAGGGTGCCAGCAGGGCGGCGGTCGCAAGAATCAGCATACCAACGGCGAAGATCATCACGAGGCCGGTTGAGAAATTCATGTCTCGGAAGATGCGTGGCGGTATGAGCGAATCTTTCGCAAGAAACGTGTGGACCACAAACAGATAGAACCCGAGACCGCACAGCACCGCGTAGACCATGATTTCGGTCGAACCGAACCAGTCCTTGATCTGACCGCGGTCAAGGAGGAGCTGAAGCGTTGCCAGCGCGACCCCAAGCGCAGCAAATCCGGTCCAGTCAAATCGACGCGAGCTGTCGTGTTTGTTGTCCTCCAGGAATAACCACAGTCCAACAACCGACAGCAGGCCGAACGGCAAGTTGATGTAGAAGATCCAGCGCCAGTTGTAGAGGTCCGTGAGATATCCGCCGAGCGTAGGACCGAGGATCGGGCCGACGATCACGCCCATTACCCAGATAGATATCGCTTCACCGCGCTGCTCAGGGGGGAAAATGTCGAGAACGGTGGTTTGCGACAGCGGGACGAGAGATGCGCCAAAGATGCCCTGCAATGCACGAAAAACAACAAGCTCGGTGAGCGACGTCGATGCCCCGCATGCCATGGAGGACAGCGTGAAGCCGACGATAGAGGCAAGGAACACGGGCTTTCGGCCAAATCGTGCGGAGATCCAAGCGATCGGTGGCGTCATGATCGCTGCAGCGACAATATAGGCCGTGAGCGTCCAGGTGATCTGGTCCGGGGATGCAGCGACGGCTCCCTGGATGTAAGGCAGTGCCACGTTGACGATCGTGGTATCAAGCGTTTGCATCAGCGTGGCCATCATGACACAAGCCATGATGATGGCGCGGCCGATGCCCGCCGGTTGCTCCTCAATTGTAGCCATGCTTCAGATTCCCGTGAGGTCAGAAGAGATCGCGCAGGGAGCGCGTGTGGCCCGTGTCGATCGACACCTCCGCGCTCATCCCCGCGCGCAGGACCGGCGTCCCGGGAGGGGTCGCGATCGAGATCCGCACCGGGATGCGCTGGACGACCTTGACGAAGTTGCCGCTCGAATTCTCGGCCGGTAGAACGGAGAACTCCGACCCGCTCGCCGGACTGATCGCGTCGACCTTTCCGGTCCACACCTGCCCCGGATAGGTATCGACCGTGACGGTTACCGGATTGCCGGGCTGCACATAGGTAAGGTCTGTCTCCTTCATCTCGGCATCGACCCACAAGTGATCGGTTGCGACCAGCGCCATCGCACCTGCGCCGGTAAGCGCGGCTGTCTGGGCGACGAGGTAGTCGCCGGGTTGCAGTGAGTCGACTTGGGTGACGATGCCGTCGAAAGGTGCCCGCACCGAGGTGTGATCGAGCTCGCGTTGAGCCTCGTCGACTTTGGCCTGAGCTTGGCGAGAGAGCGAATGATTGCTGACCGCGATGTCGGGATCTCCGCCGAGCTTGGCAAGCTGCGACCGGGCCTGCTTCTTCAGGGACTCCAGCTTCTGCCTGTCGAGCTCGAGCGTATAGCGAGCCTGGTCGTAAGTAGCGCGGGAAGCGAAATCGTCTTTTACCAACGCAGCCTGACGGTCGAATATAACCTGATCGAGGGCGACCTGCGCCTCCTGGGCGGAGACGTTGTTCATGAGGACCTGGTAATCCTCCTTCATCGACTGCACATTTTGGACGGTTTCCTCCAGATGGCCCCTGGCGTTGTCGAGTGCGATCTGGAACGGCTTGAGTTCGAGCTGGAACAGAAGATCTCCAAGCTTGACCAATTGGCCTTCGTGGACATTGACGCTCGCGACAAGACCGGAGACATCCGTCGTCACCACGATCTTGGCTGACTGCACATAGGCATCGTCGGTATAGGCATAGCGCCCGCCGCGCAGCCAGAACGCGCCTGCTCCAATGGCCACCGTCGCGATGCCAACGACCATCAGGATGATGTGCAGTCGGTGTCGACGACTTGCATTTCCGGATGCACCCGGATCTCTTGGAGGCTCGGAGGATTCCGCGGGCGACTGGGCCGGCCGCTTCGGATCGAATAGCGCTACCGACTGACTGGATTCAAGCAAGCTTCTGTCCACGTCAACGCCGTTTGCGCGGGCGCTTGGATCACGGATGGAAAACTCTCCTATATGGGATTCCGGCATCGGACCGCTCCCCGGCACAGACCGGCCGTCAATGCAACGACCTTGCCGGATAGCTACTTCCCCGAAGCATATCCTTCCATTGTACGGTTGGCGTAGTTGCGCATGGCTTCGTATGCGCCGCTCATACTTAGGCTTTAGTTTGAAACTGTTGAAATTGCAGGATCAGATCCGGTCCGCAGAGGAGGAGCAGCACTGCATCGTTCTTGATTAACAGAACAAAAGCCATCCTTCTTGCAAGAAATTTCACTTCTAGATTTTTCATGCAAAGGAGTTGACAGCTGCGGACTTCATTGGTTCCATTGGCGGCGCTGATAGCAAATTCGATCAGTGAAATTTATTGCAGACCTTCGACGTGCTGAACGCACCGACACGAGGGCGGGACATCAAGCGGAGGAGACGATGGAAAGATCTGAACTGGCCGGGCCTTTGGCTGCGGCGACGATCACGGCCGTCCTAGCCTTTTCGGGTGGGGCACACGCACAGAGCAAATTCCAGTGCGAGCCTGGCGAAACCTATGTGATGAATGTCATGGTCTCGGCCCATCCTTACTGGGTGCCAGTCTACCAAGGTTTCAAGCAGGCCGCCGAGGCGATGGGCTGCTCTACCGTCTTTTCCGGCACGCCCGACTATGACATCACCAAGCAGATCGCCTCCTTCGAGCAAGATCTGATCAAAGGGCCGGCGGGCGTGCTCCTGCATCCCATGCAGGCGGACCCGTTCATCGAACCGATCAACCAGGCGATCGCAAACGGAGTGGCTGTGGTGACCTTTGCCGCGGACTCGCCCAAATCGAAACGCGTATCCTACGTCACGTCGGACAATGTTGCCGAGGCGCAGTTTGCGGCCAAGGAAATCGTCAAGCAGGTCGGTGACAGTGCCGAATACGCTGTGCTGGAGAACCCTGGCCAGAGCAACCACGATCTTCGCGTCACCGCCCTGATCGACTACATGGAAAAGAACTATCCGAACATGAAGCTGGTCGGCCGGCAGGCGACCAACCAGGACACCAACGCAGCCTACAAGGCGACGGCGTCGATCCTCCAAGCCAATCCGAACCTGAAGGCGATGTGGATCCCCGAGGCCGGTTCGGCGGAAGGCGCGGTGGCGGCCGTGCTTGAAGCCAATGCGAAGGTGCTCATCATGCACGCCGACGTGACGCCGACGACGCTGGAGCACATCAAGGCCGGCAACATCCACATGTCCCTCAATCCCAACCAAGGCATTCAGGGATACGCGGGCTTCATTGCGACGTTCATGGCCGCCCACCCCGAGTTGATCGACCCGTTCAACGACTACAAGGTCTCGGGCTACAATCCGATGGGCATTCCGTTCATCGACAATGGCTTTGCGGTTATCACCAAAGACAACGCCGACTCCTTCGATCTGAACAAATACATGGAAGGACGCAATCCGAGCTGAGGCGTCGGTCCGTAACACACTTCCTCGCGCCACCATGGCGGCGCGAGGGTCGAACCAGGGCTTCCTGTACGGGACGAGCGCAATGTCAGCGACTTCGGTCCACGAACCGATCCTCAAGATCACCGGGCTGACGAAATCGTTCGGTCCGATCCGCGCGCTGCGCGGCGTCAACTTCGAACTACGCCGCGGGGAGATCCACGCGATCGCTGGCGAGAACGGCGCCGGCAAGTCGACGCTGATGAACATCATTGACGGAATCTTGCATCCCGACAGCGGCGAAATCCGGTTAGAGGGAAGACGGGTTAACATCGCCTCACCGGCAATGGCGCAGAAGTTGGGTATCGGCTTCGTCCACCAGGAGATTGCGCTCTGCCCCGACGTTACAGTTGCCGAAAACATCTTCATGGGCGCGACCAACACGAGCCGCACGCTTTTGATGGACTATCGCTCACTTGAACGGCGTGCCGCAGAAATCCTGCGCCGGCTCGGCGACATCCACCCCGCAGCACTCGTGCGGACGCTCTCTATCTCGCAACAGCAGCTTGTCGAAATCGCCAAGGCGCTGACGCTCGACTGCCGCGTACTGATCCTCGACGAGCCGACGGCGACGCTCACTGAGCGCGAGGCGCAGATGCTGTTCGAAATCATGCGCAGGCTCTCCGCCCAAGGAATATCCATCATCTTCATCTCACACCGCATGGTGGAGATATTTGACAACTGCCACCGGGTCACGGTTCTGCGCGACGGCCATTACATCACCACGATGAACGTCGCCGAAACAACACCAAACGCCGTCGTCAGCGCCATGGTCGGTCGCGTAATCGAGACCCTCTATCCTCCAAAACTCGCTGAGGATGAACGTTCCAATGACATCGTCCTTGACGTTGTCGGCCTAACGGAGGCAACGCGATTCCGCGATATTTCCTTCCAATTGCGCAAGGGCGAAATCCTCGGCCTCGCCGGACTGATCGGGGCCGGGCGCAGTGAAATCGTCAAGGGCATATGCCGGCTGGAGGGCGATGTGACGGGAGAGGTGCGGCTGTACGGCCGCAGGCTCGATCTTAAGGACTATGCGGACAGCATCGCCGAAGGCATCGTCTACCTGTCCGAGGACAGAAAGGGCGACGGCCTGTTTCTCGACATGTCGATCGCTGCGAACATCTCGGCCCTCAAACTCGATCAGGTCGCGTCTCGGTTTGGCATCCTCGACGATCGGACCGAGGCGGCTCAGGCCGTGCGCCACGGTGCCCGACTTAATCTGAAATGCGGCCATGTCGGACAACCGGTTTCATTTCTCTCGGGCGGCAACCAGCAGAAGGTCGCCATCGCCAAGATGCTCTCGGTTGATCCAAAGGTGATCTTCCTAGACGAACCGACACGCGGCGTCGATGTCGGCGCTAAGGCTGAAATCCACCGCATCCTGCGCGATCTGGCGCGCGGCGGAGTCGGGATCGTCGTCATCTCGTCGGAACTGCCCGAATTGATCGGCCTCTGCGACCGGGTTCTCGTCATCCGCGAGGGGCGCATCTCCGGCGAAGTGAGCGGCGACGAAATCACTGAAGACCGCGTCATGTACCTCGCCTCGATCGGCGAAGACCGGAGACTGGCGTCGTGAAGGCACGCGAGACGATGACGATGACGATGACGCCTTCCGGGAAGCCGGCCGGTGGGGCCGGCAGCGTCACGGACGCCGTCAAGAGGATGATGCGGATGCGCGAGACGGGGCTGATCGTCATCATCCTCGCGCTGTTTGTTGTGATGTCCTTCGCCTCACCCTACTTCCTGACCTGGACCAACATGCGGGCCATGGCAATGGCCTTTGCCGTCGAGGGCATCGTCGTCGTCGGGATGACGATCCTGCTGATCTCCGGCGGCATCGATCTGTCGGTCGGTTCGGTCACCGCGCTCGCCATGGTGATCGCTGGTCTGCTGTTTCTAAACGGGATCGACCCCTGGCTTGCATCGGTGATCGCGATCACCGCGTGCACCGCCATTGGGGCGTGCATGGGCTTTTTCGTCACGCGTATCGGTCTGCACCATTTCATCGTTTCACTCGCGGTGATGGTTATCGCGAGGGGGCTTTGCCTCCTCGGCACGGGAGGTCGTCCTCTCGGCCTCTACACGCTTCCGCCCGAGTTCAAATTCATCGGCCAGGGCTCGCTCGGCGTGATCCCGGTCGTTATTGTCATCTTCGTTGTCGTCGTCGTCGCCTTCGACTTCTTGCTGAGGCGTACGACGATGTTCCGCAAGGTGTTCTACACCGGCAGCAACGAGAAAGCGGCCGCTTACTCGGGCATCCGCACGAAGAAGGTCGTCTTTCTCACCACCACGCTCTGCTCGGCTCTGTGCGGCTTTGCCGGCGTCATCTACATGGCCCGTTTCGGCTCGGCGCAGCCGACCTTCGGTATCGGCATGGAGCTCAATGTTATCGCCGCGGCAGTGATCGGTGGCGCGAGCCTCTCGGGAGGCTCCGGGACGGTCTTCGGCGCGATCCTGGGCACGATCCTCTTGTCTGTGGTGTCGAGTTCGCTCGCGCTTCTCGACGTGTCGGTGTACTGGCAGGACATCATCCGCGGCTCCATTCTTCTGGCCGCGGTCACCATCGATCACACCCTGAACAAGCGGCGCGGCTGACATGGCAGAAAACAAGGAAGAGTTCGAGGCGATCCGGCAGATCTACACGGTGCTGATGCTCCACTTCGTGGACGGTATGAAGCAGTCGGAGATCGCGCTCGCCATGAACCTGTCGCCGTCGAAGGTGAACAGGCTGATCGCTCAGGGCCGCAGGCTGGGTATGGTCAAGATCATGATTGAAAGCCCCTTCCAGCGGCTGGTCGACCTGGAGCAGCGCCTGAATTCAATCGAAGGTGTTACGAACTCTATCGTGGCGCCGACCGTTGCCGGCAGTCCGGACACAACGCTGCAGCAAGTCGGCCGGGCAGCCGCCAATCAGCTTCTGGAATCCCTGCGCGACGGAGACGTGATCGCGATCACGGGCGGGAAGGCCGTCAGCGCCGTGGTCGAGAACATCCGGCCAGAGCGCGGCTTCGACGTCACCGTCGTGCCACTGACCGGTGGAGTGCAGGGCAAGTTCTATACCGATGTGAACCATCTTGCCTCACGTCTGGCGGAGCGGCTCGGCGGGAGGGCTATGCTCGTCCATGCGCCGCTCTTTGCCGAAACTCGCGAGCAGCGCGACATGCTGTTGGAGATGGCCTCCATAAAGGAGGTGTTTGACCTGGCACGCCAAGCCACCATCGCGCTGGTGGGCATCGGATCGATCATGACGCCCAACTCGAGCTATTACGACCTGCACCCGCTGCCCAAGCTCGATCACGCGGACCTGATCCGCAGAGGCGTACGCGGCGAGTTCCTGGCGCACCTGATACGTGAGGACGGCACCGTCGCCGATCATCCGCTCAACTCGCGCCTCGTCGCACTCGATCCGCTCGATTTGGCGCAATGCCCCCGCACCATGGGCGTGGCGGCCGGGGCGGAGAAGGTGCTGCCGATCCGCGCTGCGCTCAATGGGCGCCTCCTCGACACGCTGATCGTCGACGAGGACACCGCGGCAGTCGTGCTCGAAACCAGGGAGGCCGAACAGAATGTCGCTTGAAATGCTAACGCGCGAGATCGGTTCGTCGGGAATCCGCGCATCCGCCATCGGTCTCGGCACCTGGGCCATCGGCGGTTGGATGTGGGGCGGAACCGATGAGCAACAGTCGATCGCCGCGATTCAGGCCTCCATCGACGAAGGTGTGACCCTGATCGATACGGCGCCCGCCTATGGCCAGGGTCTGTCGGAAGAAATCGTTGGTAAGGCTATTCGGGGCAGACGCGACAAGGTGGTGCTCGCAACGAAATGCGGACTGGTGTGGCACACGGTCCAAGGCAATCACTTCTTCGACTATGAAGGCCGTCCGGTACATCGCTATCTCGGACGCGAGTCGATCGTCTACGAGGTCGAGCAGAGCCTGAGGCGGCTCAGCACCGATTACATTGACCATTACATCACGCACTGGCAGGACCCGACGACGCCGATCGACGAAACGGTCGCTGCGTTGGAGCAGCTCAAGCGCCAGGGCAAAATCCGCTCGATTGGCGCTAGCAACGTGTCGGCTGACGACCTGAGGACCTATGTCGGAACAGGTGCGCTTGACGCAATCCAGGAGCAATACTCCATGGTTAAGCGCGACATCGAACGAACCCTGATCCCGGTCTGCCGCGAGAACGGTATTTCGGTGCTCAGCTATTCGTCGCTGGCGCTTGGTCTGCTGTCGGGCAAGATCGGACCCGAGCGTGTTTTCTCCGGCGATGACCAGCGCAAGGACAATCCTACATTCTCTGTTGCCAACCGTGAGAAGATCGCGAGGCTGATGGCCGATATCGCCCCGCTCGCAGATGCGCACGATGCAACACCGGCCCAGATCGTGATCACCTGGACGCTCAGTCAACCGGGCATCACTTTTGCCCTTTGCGGCGCGCGTAACCCCGTACAAGCCAGGGAAAATGCCCAAGCAGGCCGCATACGCCTGTCGCAGCCCGAGATCACCACCATCAGCGAGGCTGCTAGGCGCCATCTCACCGGCCTCGACGCCTAAACTGTAGCAAGCCGAATTGACGAAGGACCAGCGCCGCCCCGTCGCGGCGAACGATCAACCATGCCCAATCAAAGAGACTACAATCTCGATCAAATTCGCCGCGACGGCACGTTTGACGTCGTCGTGGTCGGAGGCGGCATTAACGGCATCGGGGTCTATCGAGAGCTGGCGCTGCAGGGGCTGCGGATACTGCTGGTGGAGCGGAACGACTTCTGTTCCGGCTGTAGCGCAGCCCCCTCACGAATGATCCACGGCGGCCTGCGTTACCTGGAAAACGGCGAGTTCAGCCTCGTCCGGGAATCGTTGCGTGAACGGGACGCCCTGCTTACCAACGCACCGCATCTGGTCCGACCGCTGCCAACCACCATACCGATCGGCAGCGTGTTCTCTGGACTCATGAATGGCGCCGCCGGCTTCTTCGGCCTCACGAGCAAACCGGCGAGCCGCGGCGCGCTGCCCATCAAGATCGGCCTCATGCTCTACGACTGGACGACACGGCATCGGCGCCTCTTGCCGAAGCACCGGTTTCGCGGTGCCGCCGAAACCCTGCGGCTGTGGCCGACGCTGTCGCCACGCCTGCGCTTCTCCGCGACCTACTACGATGCCTGGATCAGCTATCCGGAGCGGCTCGGACTGGAACTTGTACTTGATACCGGGCGGCTGGCACCCGGGAGCGTCGCGATGAATTACGCACAGCTCGTCCGCACCCCAGACGGATTTCTGTTGACCGACGGTCCAACCGGGACCCTGCTGCCCATATCCACCCGCGCAATCGTCAATGCTACCGGCGCTTGGCTGGACGAGGCACGCGCCGCTCTGTCAGAGCGGGCTGGAGACGCCGAACCCTTCATCTCCGGTACCAAGGGCTCGCATCTGATCCTGGACTGCCCTCCGCTTCGCAATGCACTGGGCGGACACATGATCTTCTTCGAGAACGAAGACGGGCGTGTCTGCGTGGTGTTCCCCTATCTGGGCAAGGTGCTGGCAGGCTCGACCGACATTCGCATCAATTCGACGGGCCGCGTGCGGTGCGAACCGGAGGAGCGGGACTACATCCTCGATGCCGTCCGGACGGTGTTTCCCACCATCCCACTGTCGGCGGGAGACGTCGTCTACAGCTTCAGCGGCATCCGCCCGCTGCCGAAAAGCGATCATGCGTTCACGGGGCGCATCTCGCGCGGTCATTTCGTGCATCGGCTGGACGGCAACGTGCCGCAGTTCTGCATGGTAGGCGGCAAATGGACCACCTTCCGCGCCTTCGCCGAGCAGACTGCCGACGTCGTTCTGGACGAACTCCAACACGAGCGCCGCTGCAACACGATTGAATTAGCGATCGGCGGCGGTGCGGATTTCCCCGCGAACTCGGCGGAGCTTGAGAAGGAACTGATCGCCACATTTGGCATCACTTCGGACCGGGCGGCGTGGCTTGTCGATGCCTACGGAACCCGGGCGCATGAGGTTCTCGCCTTCTGCCTGGGCCGGGAGGACGACAGGCCGATCGCAGGTGCGGCCGGCATGACGGCGGCCGAAGTCGTTTTCCTTCTCCAAACGGAGTTCGTCGTCGGCCTTGACGACATCTTGCAGCGCAGGACGCCGATCTCGATCAGGGGCGACATCTCCCTTTCCATCATCGAAGAGGTCGCGGGGATCATGGCGCGAGAGCTCGACTGGAGCGAAGCGCGCAGGA
Source organism: uncultured Hyphomicrobiales bacterium (assembly GCA_964462985.1). Lineage (GTDB taxonomy): Bacteria > Pseudomonadota > Alphaproteobacteria > Rhizobiales > Stappiaceae > CAYXAA01. Next base: position 51,965 of record CAYXAA010000016.1, read on the forward strand.
GCCAAGAATGCGAAACCTTCGTCCGCGACCTGGCGGACTATCACGGCGTCTCGCGCGAGACGCTTGAACGAAGACGCTACAACCGGAGCATCCGATGCGCGTAAGCACGAAGGCACGCATGAATCGTCTTTTCAATAATGGCGGCTGCCTCGACGTGGCCGTCGACCACGGTGTCTGCAACGAGCCGAGCTTCCTTGCCGGTCTCGAAGACATGGCCAGCGTCGTTGACACATTGATCCGCGCCGGGCCCGACGCCATCCAGATGGCCTACGGTCAGGCAGACCTGCTTCAATGCCGCCCGGAGAAGAACAAGCCGGCACTGGTCATGCGCATCGACCTGGGCAATCCCTACAACGCCCAACGGCACCGAGTAATGTGGTCCATGCTGCAGAACCACGACGAACCGATCGTAGGCGCGCTGGAGATGGATGCCGCCTGCGTTGTCGTCAATCTCTTCATGCTACCGGACGAGCCGGAGCTGTTCCGCCAGTGCGTCGAGAACATCAGCCGCGTCAGGCTTGCCTGCCATCGATACGGGATGCCGCTGATGATCGAGCCACTGGTGATGCTGCCCAACGAAGTCCGTGGCGGCTACCAGGTCGACGGCGACGCCGAGAAAATTGCAACGCTGGTGCGGCTGGCTGCGGAAATGGGGGCCGACATCATCAAGGCCGATCCGACCGACGATCCGGAGGACTTTCACCGCGTGGTCGAGGCGGCGCGGGTACCGGTGCTGGTGCGCGGTGGCGGCAAGGAAGACCTGAGGACTGTGCTTACAAGATCTGCAACGCTGATGAAGCAGGGGGCGAAGGGTATGGTCTACGGTCGCAACATCTATCAGCATGCCAATCCGAAGGCAGTGGTAAACGCGCTCATGGCCATAATCCATCATGGGGCCGGCGGCGACGACGCTTGGGACATCTACAACCGTGGCTAGATCGGGTCCATGGCTTCTCGGCCTCGATGCCGGCAACACGGTCATCAAGGCGGTGCTGTTCGACACGTCCGGCCGGCAGTTGGTCGCGTACGGTATCGATGGCGCTACGCACAAACCTGGCCCGGGCATGGTGGAGCGGTCAGTCCCGGAACTCTGGACGAATGCCAGGACGGCCATCGCCACTTGCATAGCGTCGGCTGGCATAAACCCGCGTGACATTGCCGCAATCGGCACGGCCGGACACGGCAACGGCCTCTACCTGCTCGACCAAGGCGGGGCTGCACTGGTGGGTGTGCAATCGCTCGACACCCGGGCCGCCGCCCTGGCCGCGGAATTGGACGAGCACGCCGGCGCGCGTCTGCACGCGATTGCGCTGCAACGGCCTTGGCCTTCGCAGACGCCCCTGCTGTTCCTGTGGCTCAAGCACCATCGACCGGATCTTTATGCTAAAGCCGGCAAGCTGCTGTTTGCAAAAGACGTCCTGAATTGGCATCTGACCGGCACGCAGGCCAGTGAGATCTCCGACATGTCGGGGGCAGGGCTGCTGCGGCTGCCAGAAGCGCGATACGACGCCGAACTGCTAGATCTGTACGGCCTGGACGACGCAGAGCCGCTGCTGCCGCCGCTGCACCAGCCATCCGATATCATCGGAACTGTCACGGCGGAGGCGGCCGCGGCAACTGGGCTGATCCAGGGCACCCCCGTCGTGGCCGGCTATTTCGATGTCGTTGCCTCGGCGATCGGTTCCGGCGTCATCGGTCCCGGCGTGGCTTCCATCGTCGCCGGAAGTTGGTCAATCAACCAAGTCTTGTCGGACACGCCCGTGCGCGACGACCGTGTCTTCATGGTTGCGACCTACGGTCCCGGCCGCTTTGTCAACATGGAAAACAGCGCAACTTCAGCCGCCAATCTCGAATGGTATGTCCGCACGCTGGTGGAACGTGGCGGCCATCACGACGATCCGTTCGGCTTCGCCAACCGCGCCTTGGGCGACGTTGTGCCTGCGCACGATGATCCGCTGTTCCATCCCTTCCTCTATGGTGGCCGCCTTGGCGCACACCAGCGAGGCGGCTTCTTCGGTCTGGCCGGCTGGCATGGCGAGGGACACATGCTCAGGGCGCTGTTCGAGGGCGTAGTGTTCGAACACCGGCGCCATGTTGAGGTGCTGGCCGAGGCCGGAGTGATGTTCTCGACGGCGGTGCTTTCGGGCGGCGGCTCACGTTCGCCGCATTGGCCGCAGATGTTCGCGGATGGGCTCGGCGTGCCGGTGACCACAGCCGAGGCGAAGGAGACCGGAGCGCTCGGTGCTGCCATCGCGGCGGCCGTGGGGGCGCGACTCTTTGCCGACGAGATCGCGGCGGTCCGGGCCATGACGCGCGCCGCCCGCACGTACGTGCCCGATAGCCGGATGCGCGCGCACTACGATCGGCGCTACGCCATCTGGAAACGGCTTACCCGGGCCGTCGACCCCCTATGGCGGGAACTCGCGAAACCGGCAATCAAGATGCCATGACCGACGCACGCTACGACCAATTCATCGTCTGCAGGGTTACCGCCGGCTCCGTGCTGGCCAACCGGCTCACGGCCGACGACCGCTCCCGCGTGTTGCTAATCGAGGCCGGTGGGCCCGCCCACAACCATTGGCTGCATATCCCGCTTCTGCATGGGCGGAGCTGAGTTCGTCGGCAAGCGCGACTGAAATCGTTGAGGTGAGGATGTCACTACGCCGAGTCGGGCCTGCGAAAGAATTCCAGTCCCGAGAACAACCTCGCGGGTCGCCGCATCGTCGGCCAGCAACGTGAACGCTACGTCACCATTCAATGAGTCGGCCACATCGCCCACCATTCTCAAACCATCGACGCCGGGATTGCCGGATCGATCCCATGCCCGCACGACATGACCTGCCTCCGGGAGCCTGCGCGCCATCGCCGATCCCATTGCGCCAAGGCCGATGACTCCACTTCCATCTCCAGCTCTCGCCGGTCCGTCACCGTGGCATCACGCCATGCGATTTCAGCCTGAAATGCATCATCGAAACTCAATTCGCAGAGCAGCGCCGTGGCGGTGGTTCATGGTCGCCTACAGCGCTTGACTGTTTGTCTCGGACCGCCCAGCAGAGCATGCCTCAAATTTGCGATACACCGCCGTCGACAGTCATTTCGATGCCGTTGACATACCGGCCATCATTTGATGCCAGGAACAGGGCGGCAGACGCAATCTCTGCCGGTTCCGCCATGTAGCCCAGCGGAACCTTCCCACCGACATCTTCCTTCAAAGCTTCAATCTCACCTACACTCATTCGAAGACCGTTCTCGAAGAGTGACGTGAACGTGAAGCCAGGGCTAAGCGCATTGACACGGATCTTCCGGTCACGAAGATCATTGGCCCAGGAGCGTGCAAATGACCTCACGGCCGCCTTGGAAGCATTGTACAGGCTGAGGCGCTCCATGCCACTATTGGCGCATATCGATGCCGTCAGCACCAGCGATGCCCCATCCTTCACGAGAGGCAGCAATGTCTGGACAGTAAAGAACACCCCCTTCACATTGATATCGAATGTCCTGTCGAATTCAATTTCCTTGGTCTTGCCAATCTCGTTCTTCTCGCAGATCCCCGCATTCGCGAAAACACAATCCAGTCGGTCGCCGCGCCTCTCGATCTCGTCCTTAAGCTTTTTCAGGTCGGAAGGGCTCGAAACGTCGGAAACAACGGCGACGGCCGCCTCGCCAAGTCGGGCGGTGGCCTCTTTCAGCGATCCGGCCGACCGACCAGTAATATAGACCCGCTTGACGCCCTGCAGGATGAGAGCTTGGGCAATGGAGAAACCAATGCCGCTCGATCCCCCGGTTACAACGGCCACATGGTTGGAGAACTTGAAAGACACTTTCTATTCCTTTCAAGGCAAGTCATGTTAGAGGATGCATGATGCAGAACGACTGCGACGTTGGACTTTTTGGCTTGCGTTGGACGAGAGACTCTGCGCTTGTCTCGATCTCATGCTGTATGATCGGATTCGAGATCAGAGATACCTTAGGCTGCTGCCTGTATCGCACTCTGGATGGCCAAACGAATTTGCGAGGCAATTCGATAACGAGCAGCCGCCTCGGCGAGTTAAGGAAGCGCCAAGAGCGGCATTGCCCGTACGTGGACGGTCGAGGGCGGAGTTGCCATCCGAGACCGGAAACTGAAGAAGCCGCTGATCGGGCCCGACCGCGCGCCAGAATGGCCATTAGCTTCGGCGTCCTCACCCAATCGGCATCGACGATTGCAGCTCGGGTCGATCTTCCTCCGTTCGGACGCAGCCCTCACCGCGGCCGGCTTCGATCAGACCTGAATGAGGAGCACGCCGTCGTTCCGATAACAGGAGGAGTAGAGGGGGTTAGCCTGAGCAACCGCACCACTCAACGGTCAAGGCCGCCCATGAGGACATACTTGACCTCCAGAAACTCCTCGATGCCGTAATGACTACCCTCTCTTCCGTAGCCGGAATGCTTGACGCCGCCGAAGGGGACGGAGGCGGTGCCGACCGACCCCGAGTTCAGGATCACCATGCCGGCCTCGATGTTGCGGGACAGGCGGAAAGCCCGTGCGAGGTCACGCGTGTAAGCGTAGGCAACGAGGCCATACTCGCTGCTGCTCGCACGCTTCACGGCCTCCTCCTCAGTTTGGAAGCGGTAGACCGGAAAGACAGGGCCGAAGATCTCAGTCCGCGCAATGCGCATTCCGTCGTTGAGCTCGGTGAGAATCGTCGGCTCATAGAACAGACCGCCCTTAGCGTGTGCCTTTCCGCCAAGCTCCACCTTAGCGCCGCTACTCTTCGCGTCATCGACCAGATCTGCCACCTTGTCATAGCCGGCCTGGTTTATCATTGGGCCGACAACAAACTCATCCTGCAGACCCTGGTCGACACGGATCTTTGCGACTTTTTCGGCCACCGCAGCAACAAACCGATCGTGGATATCAGCTTGAACGTAAATGCGATTCGGGGAAATGCAAACCTGTCCGGAGTTTCTCAGTTTCGCCGCCACAAGGCCAGCGACTGCGTCATCGAAACTGGCGTCGTCGAATACGATGAAAGGCGCATTGCCGCCAAGTTCCAGCGTCATCTTCTTGAGGTCTTTGCCGCACGCAGAGGCGAGCAGCTTGCCGACCACCGTTGATCCGGTGAACGAGATCTTGCGAATGCGCGGATCGCTCGTGAATACCTCGCCAATCTCCTTCGGATCTCCGGTCACCATCTCGAAGACACCCTCGGGAATGCCAGCCCTTCTCGCATATTCCAGCAACTTGTATGCGGTCAGAGGCGTCTCCTCCGACGGCTTGATGATCATCGTGCAACCAGCAGCGAGCGCCGTCGCAATCTTGCGGGTGATCATCATGAATGGGAAGTTCCAAGGAGTGATTGCCGCGGTCGGACCGGCCGGTTCCTTGAACACTAGCACGGAGGCATTGCCGGCGTGCGTGGGGATCGTGTCGCCGTAAACGCGCTTGGCTTCCTCAGCGTACCACTCGACGAACCCTAGACCGTAGTCGATCTCGCCCATCGCCTCGGAGAGGCACTTGCCGTTCTCCTTGACCATGATTTCCGCGAATATCCGCTTTTCGTCGCGCACCAATTCAAACCAACGCCGCAGAAACTCACTGCGTTCCCTGGCGAGAGTGCGCGACCAAGACGGGAACGCATTGCAGGTCCGGTCGACAGCCGCCCTCACTTCATTCAGCGTCATCTTTGGCGCTTCGCCGACAATTGATCCGTCAGCGGGATTCAGTACCTGGATCAATTTTTGTTCCTTTCCAAGATTGTAGCCGACCCGCCTCGCGAACATCTGCCTGCGTCAGAGCCATGTGGCCGTGCGCGTGGATCAGGGACGGAACGCTCCCTTGCGTGGGCTTCCGACATCGACCGCCCCCAACATCAGACCGACGTCAAGGCAACAGCCTCACTCGACAGTTACTTCGCTGGAGTGATGTCTTCCATTGTACGCTTGGCGTCTGCACGCACGGATTTGTATGCGCCAATCATACTTTGGCATTATTTGGGATCTTCGCCGCAGCAAGATTTGACAGAAGCGCCCTCTGTCGAAATCGAGGGACTACTACGACGCTCTCGATCAATTCGCCAGCAGGGCCTCTGTGAGACAACCATTCGGAACCACCGGCCGTGGGACAGCGCTTCGAGGTTCCATCGCTGGTTCGGCCCCTGCTGGATCACCGTTCGCATTCGTTTTCCTGGATCAAGCTGGAGGCGGCAGCAGACCGGCGTCTTCTGAATTAGCGATAGCTTTTGAGAAGTGCGCAAAAACGTGCAGTCGGAGCGGTTGTTTGGATCTGATAAAGGTTGGCCGGCGTGCGGGTAAATCAAGCCAATGTGAGACAAATTGCGTTTGATCGATCCCGGACCGCAGTTTGTCGCTACCGGCAGCACACGATTCATATGGCAAAGTCATTATGCGGATACCTGGTTCCTGCCGCGACTGCTCCATAGACGCGCGTCATTGGCTCGACGGCGCGATTTGGCGTGTAACCGGCAGCTATGTCTTCTCGTTGAGCAGGTCAGCAAGATGGCGCGTATCTGCCATGCGCCTTGACGTGGAGAAGGAACAGGGGGACCGCGGCCTTGCTGAAATTGCAGAAAGGCGTGCCGGCTCGGCATGACGCTAGGTCAGCCACGCGCAGGGGTTTGAGCAGTCGTCAGTGGCTGCTCCGTGTTGCCCTAGGTGGACCTCCAATGCGTGTCGCACCAACATGCCATGGGCGGTGAAGATGGAGTCTGAATCACGTTATCCGCGGTTCTCGTGGGGATCGTTCAGCAGATGCATAATGTCGTTGACAACCGCGGCTTCGACCGACACGAGCACCCGAAGCATCTGACGATTTGTCGAGAAGTATGTCGACGGCTGGAGAGTTTAGTGCGCCCCCCAGAGCGAGAAACAGACGCGCGACGACGTTTCCTCTTCCCAGCTTTCTCCTCTCATTCCGTTTCGGCAACCGCAACACGCCCCCCGCCGGGCAGCAGCAACATGCCCGACAAGCGACGCATAGCATCCGGATAGTGCCTGCCCTGATTGCCAAAAAAAATAAACTTGTTAAACTTTCGACAGCGCTATCCGGGGGAGAGGACATCCTGACTTGAGCGATGCAAAGCTGACTGTCGAAGATCGCCTGGACATCCAGGAACTCTTCGCCCGCTACTGCTGGGGGCTGAATACGGGCGACGCCGAACGGGTTCTAGCCTGCTTCACCGAAGACGGCGCGCTGGTGCATCCCCCGCAGGGACGCTGTCAGGGCGCCGACAACATCCGCAAGCTTCTAGACGAACTCTGGTACGGGCGGCCAAGCTGGTTCGTGGGCCGCCAACACCTCGCGTCGAATTTTATCTTCGAGAAGATCGACGACGGCGCGAAAGTTACCGCCTACTGGACAATCACCCAGAAGGACGTCGATTCCGGGCGGACCTACATCTATGCGCTCGGGCACTGGAACAATACCTGCATCTTCGAGAAGAGAGAATGGCGTTTCCGTGAGGTCGACGTGACGATCTGGAGCCGCGAAACCGTGCCTTGGGTGGGCGAAGACAGGGCCATTTTCCGGCCAAGCATCGGCCGAACCTGAATGGCCGGTCCCGCGCGCGCTCATACGTCAAATGGCCTGACGGAAAATTCCAATGCATGATGGAGTCGCCGCCGCTGTTCGCGTGGAACAGGACGAGTCCACGCGCGTCTTGGTCATGCAGTACGGGCCGCTGAACACCATGGTGCTTGGCATCCGCGCCGGACTGGCGCAGGCGCTGCTTGATGCCGAGATGGACGCCGCAACGGACTCGGTGGTGGTGATCGGGGCCGGGGAGAATTTCTGCGGCGGCGCGGACTTGGACGAATTCGCGCGCGGCACGGCAATGTCGCCACCCAGCTTGCACGGACATATCGTGCCATTCATTGAGACGATGTCCAAGCCGGTGGTGGCCGCCATCGAGGGCTTTGCACTGGGCGGCGGGCTGGAACTGGCGCTTGGCTGCCATGCACGCGTAGCAGCGTCCGAGGCGCGAGTTGGATTGCCGGAAACCAATTTCGGCCTGATTCCCGGCGCGGGCGGAACCGTCCGTCTACCCCGTGCCGTGGGGGCAGAAACCGCCGCGCGGATGATCGTGGCGGCGGAAGTCTTAGCGGCGCGCGATCTGGAGGCGACAAGCCTTTTCGACGAGGTGACAACGAACGATGTCCGTGCTGCTGCCCTCACGCTGGCCCGCCGGCTTGCCCAGCAGGGAGGCCCCCTGCCCCGGCTGCGCGACGTCGCCGTAGCGCCGTTCAACGCCGGAGCACTCCATGCGTTGCGAAATCTGCCACGGCCCAGCGCGCAGGCAACTGCACTGGCGCTGGATAGCGTACTGCGAGCATGCGAATCGCCCTTCGACGCAGCCGTGCAGGCGGAATATGGCGATTTCATCAGCCTTCTGATGGCGAACGAAAGCGCCGCACTGCGCCATCTCTTCCAGGCTACAAGGGCGGCGCAGAAGGTCGCAAGTCTGCCGTCTGATCTCCGCGTGCCAAGGCTACGCCGGGTCGGTATCCTAGGGACAGGCACCCTAGCCGGTGACCTGGCGCAAGCCGGAAGGCTGGCCGGCTACGACATAGTTCTGCAGGAACAGGAGCCATGGCCTGCGGATGGCGACGACGCCGTGGCCAAAAGCCCGGCCTTTTCCGGCTGCGATACGGTCTTCGAAGCGGTCTCGACAGCCGCCGGGGCCAATGCCCCGAACCCGTTCGGGCGCGTCCGCCTGCACGCTTTCGGGGCCGCGCGGGTGGTCGAGGTCGTGCGCGGCGACGGGGTATCGGCAGAGGCGGTTGTAGCCGGCATGCAGTTCGTCCGGCGGATTGGCAAGTCGCCCGTGTGCGTTCGCCCGGGCCCTGGCTTACTGGTTTCCCGCCTTGCCCAGCGATATTTCGGGCAGGCCCTTGAGATCTCTGCCGGCGGTATCCCGCCAGAGCGGATCGACCGGGCCCTAGAAGGTTTTGGAATGCGCGTGGGACCGTTCGCGGCCATGGAATCTGTCGGATGCGGTGCACTCTCGCTCGAAACGAGGGCACGCCGGGACCGGACCAACCTGCCAGAGGGCATTGGAGGGATCGGCACCGATGCGCCCAGTGACGACGCCATCGCACGGCGCTGCGTTCTTGCCATGGTCAACGAAGGGATGCGGGCCCTTGAAGATGGTACGGCCCAGAGGCCGGGCGACATCGACTTTGCAATGGTGGAGGCCTGCGGCTTTCCGGCGGCGAAGGGCGGACCGATGTTTTGGGCCGAAACCCGCGGCCTACCATTGACGTTGGTCGAAATCAGCCGACTCGCTCGCGAAACGGGCGACCCATTTTGGACACCGGCCCCCACTCTGAAGAATCGCGCCATCGGCGTTTCCGCGGGATGAGGGTCTGTCCCGATGCCACGGCGCGCTATGCGCCATCGTTCTCTGATCGCGCTGCAGAGGCTCCGCGCTCTAGACTAGCGGGATGGCCCCGCCTTGATTTTGTGGCGGGACTGAGGCTTAACGCTCCGACAGGCAGACGGACGGGCAATGGCTTTGAAGCGTAAGGAAACATCCGCCACAATCACCAACCACCGGCGCGAGCAAGTGGTCATGGCTTTGCCGCTGTCCATCGTGCGGGCCCGCGAAAGGGTCATGGGCAGCTTTCGCTCAGTGCTGACGAAATACGGCCTGACCGAGCCGCAATGGCGGGTGATCTGGACCGTCCAGTCGCTGGGTGAAGTCGAGATGTCCGAACTGTCGCGCGTGACGGCGCTGTTGTTCCCTTCGCTGTCGCGCATTGTGAGCGATCTGGACAAGCGTGGTTATGTCGCCCGGCGTTCGGACCCGGGCGATATGCGACGCATTCTGGTCTCGCTCAGCGAAAGAGGTATGGCGCTTCACGACTGGGTGACGCCCGAATGCCGCGCCGTCTACCGTTCGATCCGCGACGCAATGGGCAGCGAGAAACTGATCCAGTTGCAGAACCTGCTTGTCGAACTCGACGAGAAGCTGTCCGGAGTGAAGCTCGACGTTTCGCCCCGCAGCGCGCTGCCGGCCGAGTTGAAGCCCGCCACGCCTGCTAGGTCGCGCGGGCGGCCGAAAAAAAGCGATTGAATCGCGGCCTTTCCACACGGCCGCAGATGCTCTGACCTGCCCCCCCGTTCGCGACGATGGCGCTAATTGGCAGCGTAGAAGCTGAAGCACGCTCTCAATCGCCTGGATCGCGCATAAAGCCAGCAATGGCGAGACGTCTGTCTTCCTCACCAAACCGGCTCGCCATCCCGACTGATGTTGCGCCGAAGACCGAGGCCTGAGGGAAACTCCATACGGACATGCGCCGGCCTCCGCGAACGTCAGTCGGCGGCCGAACTCCTGCGCTGACCACACATCTCCTGCCCCGCTCGCCGGGAACCCGGCCACCTCCACGCCAACAGCCCTTTATTTAACGAATTAAATATTGCATCTTATGCCAACTCGTCGGCTTTTCCGGTCGGAGGGAGACGGACATGACCGCATATCTCACCCAGCCGCTGAAACGGGCGGCACAGACCAATCCGAAAGGCACTGCAACCATCGACGGTACTCGCCAGCGCAGCTGGACCGAGGTTCTTGACCGGGTGGCACGGATGGCCGGAACTCTGAAGGCGCTAGGCGTCGGCGAGGGCGACCGCGTGGCCGTGCTGGCCTCCGGCAGCGATCGGTATTTCGAGCTGCATTTTGCGATCCCGTGGGCCGGGGCCGCGATCGTACCGCTCAACACCCGGCTCGCACCGGGCGAAATCGCTCACATCTTGAAGGACTCGGGAGCCGTCGCGCTCTTTGTCGACGACAGCCAGCAGTCGACGGCGGCGGCGCTTGCGGAGGTCACTGCAGGCATGAAGGCCGTGATCTGGCTTTCCGAATGCGGTGACGGGCCGAATTACGAGACCCTGCTCGCCGGAGCCGAACCGGTGGAGGATTGCCTGCGGGGCGGCGGCGAGATGGCCGGAATCTTCTATACCGGCGGCAGCTCGGGCGTACCTAAGGGCGTGGTGCTGACGCACGACAACCTTTCGACCACCGCGATGAACGCATACGCGCTGGTGGGTTATGGACCAGATAGCGTCTATCTCCACGCCGCTCCGATGTTTCACCTGACTGACGGGATGTCGACCTATTCGCTGACCATGGCCACCGGCACGCATGTCTTCATGCCATCCTTTAAGGCCCGCGACTGCCTTCACCTGATCCAAACGCATAAAGTCACGAACATTTGCCTCGTGCCGACAATGATCGAGATGCTGGTGAACGTTGCTGAGACGGAAAGCTTCGATGCCTCCTCGCTGCGCCAGATCCAGTTCGGTGCAGCGCCGATGCCGGATTCGACACTGGCCCGCGCCATCGCGCTTTGGCCTGATCTGAAGTTCCTGCACGGCTGGGGCATGACGGAACTTTCACCGCTTGGCACGCTGCTGCCCACGGACTGGCGGGACCCACGCACGGCGGGCGAGCGGATGAAGTCCTGCGGCAAGCCGGTCCTGAACGAAGAGATCATCATCGCCGACCCGCAGGGCAACGAAGTGCCGCGAGGCGAGGTGGGTGAAATCCTTGTGCGCGGACCTATGGTGATGAAGGAATATTGGAACATGCCGGAGGCCACTGCCGAAGCGCTGCGCGGCGGCTGGATGCACACGGGCGATGCCGCCTTCATGGACGAGGACGGCTTCATCTTCATCGTCGACCGCATCAAGGACATGATCATTACTGGTGGCGAGAACGTCTTTTCGCTCGAGGTGGAAAACGCGCTCGGCGCCCATCCCGGCGTGGCTCAGGTGGCGGTGATCGGGGTGCCCGATAGCCATTGGGGCGAACGCGTCCATGCGGTGATCGTGCCGAAGGGCGAGCCGCCCGACGAGGCCGAGCTGGTGGCCTTCTGCCGCGAACGTATCGCCGCTTACAAAAGTCCACGCTCGATCGAATTCCGCGAGATCTTGCCGGTGACCGGGGCGGGAAAGATCTCGAAGAAGACGCTGCGCGACGAGTTCACCGAAAGGGCCAAGGCAGATACCGACGCCTGATCGCCTGCGCCATCAACGAATGCCTCGACAGGCTCGCACACAGTAATTTAACATATTTAGAAATCGCGGAAGAACGAGACGGACATAGGGAGGAAATCGAATGAACGCCGCAAAATGGCTGGCCGCGACCTGCGCGGCGACGCTTGTTGCCGGAGCGGCGCAGGCCGAGGAAATGAAGATGTCACTGTGGATCCCGCCGCTGCATCCACTAGTGGCGGATCTGCGGGCCTGGGGTGACTCGGTCACCGCGGAGTCCGATGGCGAGATCGAGGTGACGGTCTACCCTGCCCAGCAGCTGGGGGCAGCCCCGGACCACTATGATATGGCTGCCGACGGCATCGTCGAGATGGCAATGGTTGCGCCCGGCTATTCCGCTGGCCGTTTCCCGCTGTGGACGCTGATCGAACTGCCCTTCACCTTCTCGAACTCGACGACCGGTGCAAAGACACTCCACGAGTGGTATGCGAACTACACCGCAGTGGAGATGCCGGACGTCAAGCTGTGCCTCGTCACCATGCACCACCCCGGCACCATCCACACCAAGGACAGAAAGGTCCGCACACCATTCGATCTCGACGGCATGCGCATCCGCCCGGCGGGCCCGGGCACCTCACAGCTGGTCACCAACTCGGGCGGCGCCACAGTGCAGGCCACCCTGCCTGAGATCCGCGAACTTGCAGAACGCGGTGTGGTCGGCGGGGTGACCTGGCCCTGGGATCTCTTCGTCATTAAGGCGGAAAGCGTGCTGACCTACCATATGGACGCACCCTTCTATGTCACCGCGCAGGCCCACGTGCTCAACCCGGACTTCTACGAAGGCCTTTCGGACAAGGGCAAAGCGGCGGTCGATGCGCATTGCACGCCAGAATGGTCGGCAAAGGTCAACCAGGGCTGGGCGAAGACCGAGATCGCAGCGCGCGAGAAGCTGATGGGGATGGACGGGCACACCGTTTACGAACTGACAGACGAGGAAAAGGCCGCCTGGGCCACCGCGTCCGAGCAGCTGACGCAAGAGTTCTTTGGCCGGGTGTCGGAACGCTATGACGTCGACCCCGCCGAGGTCTACACAAAGCTGAAGTCGATGCTGTCCGACGCCGGCGCCGGCTACTAAGGCGGTTCGGCCCGGCGGTCCCCTGCTGCCGGGCTGACGCCTGGGCTCAGTCGCCGCCGACGGTGATGTTGCCCCATTTCTCCCAGACATTGATGATCCGGGAATAATCCGCGCTTTCGCCCATCTGCGCGGTCAGGTGATGGAAGAGGTTGGCAACGTTGGCGCCGATGAAGGCGGGCATGCCGGTCTCGCGGGCGAGTTCGAGGTAGAGTTCAACATCCTTCTCTCCCACGGTGAGCGAGCCGCCATAATTGAAGGTGCGCGGCAGGATCGCCTTCGGGAACTTGTCCAGCGTGGCCGAATTGCAGCCCGTCGAGACGTTGATCACATCGATCATCGTCTTCGCGTCGAGCCCGGCCTTCACCCCCATGCTGACCGCCTCGCAGGTGGTGACCATCGCCGTGATCGACAGGATGTTGTTCACGAGCTTGCAGACCTGCGCCATACCCGGGTTCGCCCCGACGACGAAACGGTTGGAGACCAGTACGTCGAGAACCGGGGAGACTCGGGCGACCTCATGCTCGGCGCCGGCGATGATGGCGGTCAGTCGGCCTTCTTCCGCCCCTTGCGGCCCGCCGCTGATCGGGCAGTCGAGAAAGCCCTTGCCGGCTTCTCGAAACGTCTCGCCCAGGGCCAGGAGAGGCGCGCGACCGAGAGTGGACATCTCGACGTAAAGCTCGAGCGACGCACCGTGGATCGCCCCGTCAGTCCCGAACGCAGCGTTGAAGCTGGCCACCTTGGACGGCAGGCAAGCGATCACGATCTGCGCCTTGTCCGCCACCTCACGCGCGCTTGCGGCGCGGATACCACCGGCCTCCGTCAGTCGTACGCAGGCAGGCTCAGATACGTCGTACCCGACGACGCCGAGCCCCTGCGAAAGCGCGCGGCGCGCCATCGCGCCGCCCATGCTGCCAAGACCCAGCATCCCTATGACCATGGATTTTCCTCCATTTCGTAAAGCCGGCCAAAGCCCGCAACCTGCGCCTTGGCCCCGGCCAGAGCCTGCGCGGCCCATGCGCCGACCATCGCGCTGGAGACAACGGGCAGTCCCAGCTCGGCCTCCAGTTGCGGTGCGATCCCGGCGGTGGTCAGCCCGGCGCAGGAAATCACCAGCACGTCGGCCCCCGTTTCCCCTGCCATGATCTCGCGGGACAGATCGGCAATCGCGGATTCACCCGCCGCCTCGGCATCGCGGAGGCTTGTCAGTTCCAGCCCGGCGATGGCTTCGATGACAAAGCCCTCGGCCGTGAAATAGTCGGAAAACATCGCATTGACGGCATCATTATAGGCGGTCGCCACCACCAATCGCCGGGCGTTGAGCTGCCGCAGCGCCAAGCTCAGCGCCGAGGTCAGCGTGCGGGCCGGCAGGCCGGAGGCCTCCGCCATGCGCGCCTCGAGCCCATCGTTGAAAAGCGGGCCGCGAAAGAAGCTGAGCGAGGTGCCGAAGAGCAGAACCGCCCTGGCACCTCGCTTGGCCAGAGTGCTCGCACAGGCAGCCAAGCGCCCCTCCGCCTCGGCATATCCGGCATAGGTCATGGCGCCGACGCCGATGCCTTCGACCAGGAATTCCGTCGCCGGATACATTCGCGCCGCATCCGGCGGCACCCGACCCTTCAGCGGCGGTACGATCAGCCCGACACGTGCCATCAGTTCATCGTCGCCGGGATCGCCAGAGACAGCCACGGGAACGCGCATATCAGGACCAGTCGCAGAATGTCCGAGGCAATGAAGGGCATCACTCCCCGGAAGATCACCGGCAGCGACGTATCGCGCGAGATCGAGTTGATGACGAAAACGTTCATGCCCACGGGTGGCGTGATCAGGCCCAGCGTCACCACCATCACCGTCACCACTCCGAACCATATCGGGTCGAAGCCGAGCTGCACGATAACCGGATAAATGATCGGCACCGTCAGAAGGATGATCGCCAGTTCGTCCATGATCGCGCCGAGGATCAAGTAACCGATCAGGATCAGCACCAGCACGCCGTAAGGCCCAACCGGCAGGCTAACGAGGAATTGCGTCAGTGCCTGCGTCGTTTGAGTCACGGCTAGAAAATAGCCGAATAGATAGGCCCCGATGGCGATTACAAAAATTGACGCGGTGGTGCGTAGCGCGTCCACAAGGCAGCCGAGTATGGTACGCGGCCCAAGCCGACCCCGCGCCACGCCAATGACAAGAGCACCCATCGCCCCGACGCCCGCCGCCTCGGTAACCGTGACGAAGCCGCCGTACATCGCCATTACCACAGTGAAGAACAGAAGCAGCGTTGCCCAGACGTCCTTGAGTGCGGCCATGCGTTCGACGCGCGTGCCCTTCTCGCCCACCGGCAGAAGGTGGGGCTTGCGCCAGATGATGACGCGGATGGTGGCGATATAGAGCACAACGGCGAGGATGCCGGGCAGAAGCCCCGCCATGAACAGCTTAGCCGCGTCCTGCTCGGTGAGGATCGCGTAAAGCAGCATCACCACCGATGGCGGGATCATGATGCCCAGCGTGCCCCCCGCCGCGATAGCCCCGGCCGCGATACCGGTGTCGTAGCCCTGACGTTGCATCTCGGGCAAGGCCACGGTGGTCATGGTGGCGGCGGTGGCCACAGAGGAGCCGTTGATGGCTGCGAACCCTGCGCAAGCCAGGATGGTCGATATCGCCGCGCCGCCCTTCAACTGCCCGAACCACGCCTTGTTGGCTGCGAACAACTCCCGGCTCATGCCTCCGGCGGTAGCGAAGACCCCCATCAGCACGAACATCGGGATGACGGAGAGTGTGTAATCGGTGGCGGTGCGATAGGGCGAGTTCATCAGCAGCCGCAGCCCCGGTCCCACGCCGTTCACCATGGCGTATCCCGCAACCCCGGCGATACCCATCGCAAAACCGATCGGCACGCGAAGAAGCATGAGCGCAAAGAGCAGGAGAAATCCGCCGAGGCAGATCAGTTCATGGCTCATGCCCGCGGGTTCTCCCACTCGTCTTCGATGCCGCCACGCCATAGCCGCCAGACGCGAAACAGCGCCAGTACCGCCGCCACCGTGATCCCGGCCGCGCCAACGGCAAGGAAGATCCAGACCGACAGTCGCAGGTCGCTTGTCACCTCATAGGAGTTTGACGAGCGTTCGACCTTCTTCCAGAACATCCACCCCATCGTCGCGAGAAAGCCTGCCGAGATCATCGTGGCGGCGATATTCAACCAGTGCCGTCCCCGCCTGCGCAGCGTGTCATACAGCAGATCCACGGTAATGTGGCGGCCCGCATAGGTCGCGCTCGCAATCCCCCACATAATCGCGATGCCCTGAGCGTGCCCGGCAAGCGAATAAGCATCGGGCACCTGAACCGCGAATAGATATCGCAGAGCGGCCTCGGCTATCGTCAACACGACAACCAGGCCAAGCAACAGCCCCGCAACAGCATCGATCAGTGCGGCGACCCGGATCATCGCTCGTCGGAAACCCGCGCTGGCCGCCTGCAACCGCGCCCAGAGTGGGCGATTATCGCCAGCCGATCACCCAACACCGGCAGCGTCACGTGCACGGTCGCCATACCTTGCCCTGTCATGTGGTTGGCCGTGGTGTGGTTGACCGTTCGGGGCTTGCCCCGACGAGATCCGCCGGCAGTTTCACCGGCCTTTCGGGCGTGTGGAAGGCGGCCGGATGGTGCATCGTCATCATGCAGACCTAGACGATAGACATCTCGACTTCGCGAGAGGTCGTTAATTTAATTTGTTAAACGAGCGTCGGTCAACAAGGGTCTCCACCCAATGCGCGCGGATAGGCTGCGCCTTAAAGACGTGTAGGCCGCATCCGCGACTCAAGCACGCCCAGAGGCACCATGATAGCGGTGCTGAGGATCAGCAGCACAATCACCGCCGCGAAGACCCCGGCGGCGTTGAAGGTCACCGCGGAATGTTCGATCAGGAAGCCGAGGCCCCGGTTCGATTGCAGGGCCTCGGAGACTACGGTGGTGGTCAGCGCATAGCCTATAGATGTGCGCAGGGCGGTGTAGATCCAGGGCAGGATCGCGGGCATCCGCACCTTGCGGGTCACTTCCTGCTCGGTCGCGCCCATCAGGCGCAAGCTCTCGATCATCTCGTTGTCGATGTCGCGCACACCCGAAAGCGTCGCGAAAAGCAGCAGGAACACCACCACCGAGGCGACGAGAACGATCTTCGAGGCGAAGCCGATGCCGAAGACGATCACCAACAGCGGTAAAAGCGCCACCTTTGGCAATCCGAATAGCGCGGCGATGAAAGGCTGCAGCAGGCGCTCTGCCCTCGGATGCAGACCCAGCCAGAGGCCGATAGCCACACCGATCACCGCCCCGCTCGCGTAACCCACAAACAGCACCATGATGGTCGAGCCGATGTGCTTCCAGATCGTGCCGTCGTTCAGCCATCGCATCAGCACTTCGTACACTTTTTCCGGACTCGATACGTAGAAGGCAGGCAGAAGCGTCCCCGAGGCCAGTTGCCAGCCAGCGATCAGACCTACCGCGATCGCGATACGGCCTAGCCAGACCGCCCAAACCGGCAGTTCGAAACGGCCACGCGCGTCACGCATGTGGCGTCTCCATCGCGCGGGCCACCTCGTCGCGCAGCTCTTCCCACAGCGCGGCGCAGTGGTCGCGGAAGACATCGGTGAAGCGCAGCGTAGCAGGATCGCGCGGACGCGGGATCGGGATGTCGCGGACGGCGCGGATGCGGCCGGGGCGTGAGGTGAATACGACCACCCTGTCGGCCAGCGACACTGCTTCTTCCAGATCGTGGGTCACGAGCACCACGCTCATCCGCGATGCGTCGACCAGATCCAGCAGTTCCTTCTGCATGATCAGCCGGAGCTGCGCATCGAGCGCCCCAAAGGGCTCGTCCAGCAGCAGGGTCGACGGACGATAGATCAGCATTCGCGCCAGCGCCGCGCGCTTGCGCATGCCGCCCGACAGCTCCGAGGGATAGTGTCTCTCGAATCCCTTCAGCCCCACCCGCTCAATCATCTCCGCCACACGGTCTGCCTTCTCGGCGCGCGCGGACCTGCGGCAATGCAGTTCGAAGGCGATTCCGACATTGTCCTCGACCGTGCGCCAGGGCAGCAGCGTGTCCTTCTGCGTCATGTATCCGACGCGCGTATTTGGCCCGTCCACCGACTTACCACCGAAGCTCACGGTACCCGCGGTCGGCTTCAGCAGCCCCGCCACCATATTCAGCACAGTGGACTTGCCGCAGCCCGACGGCCCCACCAGCGCGGTAAACCCGCCCTCGGGCATGTGGAGCGATATACCATCAACCGCGCGCACCACCTTGTCCCGGGTGGCAAAGTCGACAACCACATCCTTCAGCGAAATCAGCGTCCCGCCGGTCACGGCATCGGTTTCGAGTGCCGTCTGCCCGCTCATCAGCATGTCACGCTTGCCTTGCCTGTCCGCGCCAGCGCAGCAAGTGGCGCTCCGCCATGGAAACTGCCTCGTTCAGCACCCCACCCAGGATCATCAGCACGAAGAGCCCGGCATAGATGCCCGTCATGTCAAACTGCTGCCCGGCGCGCGACACCAGATGCCCCAGCCCTGCACGCGATACCATCATCTCGCCGATCACCGCGCCAATCAGCGCATAGGGCAGCGCGTTCCTCAGTCCTGCAAAAATCCAGGCCGTGCAGCCCGGCAGCACTACCTTGAAGAAGCGCTCGGGCCCCGTCGCACCCATCAGAGTCAGCGCGTCGAGTTGTTCCTCATCCACCGCACGCGCACCGGCGAAGGTGTTGAAGAAGAGCAGTAAGAACGACACGAAAGCGACCAGCACCACCTTGGGCATTAGCCCGATGCCGAACCACATGATCAAGAGCGGTGCCAGCGCCACGATGGGCAGTGAGTTCATCACCACCACGAAGGGCCTCAGTATCGCCGAGAGGTTGCGAAGCCGACCCAGCATCACCCCCACCACGATACCGAGCGGCACGCCGATGACCAGGCCCGCCCCGATCTCGGTCAAGGTTACCCGCAGGTGCATGAACAGATCGCGCCCGGCCCAGTCCGCCAGCCGTTCGAGGATCGCGACCGGTGTGCTGATCCAGCGACCGGAAATATAGGTTCCGCCCAGCTGCCAGAGAACGAGCAGGACGCCGAGCAACAAAATCCTGGCCCGCCAGAGGCGTGCGCTTTCGCTCATTTCAGGATCTGGTCATCGGCCTTCTGGGCGAAGGTCGTTATCACAAATCCCTCATAAGGCACCGTCGGTGGGGTATCCGAGGTGATGGCAATCCACTTGATGAGATTGTCATAGGCCTGCTTGGTCATCACCGGGGAGGTCGCCGCGTTGGCCCGGAACTTCGCTTCAAACGATTTGTAGACATCGTCAGGCATGTCCGGAAAATAGCTCTTCAGCAGCGCCTGCACCTTCTCGGGATCATCCTTGGTCAACTTCATCGCCTTGGCCAGCGCGTTCACCGATTTCTGCACCAGCTCGGGCTTGTCCGCGACGGTGCGCTCGTTGGTGACGATCGCCGTATAGGGCACGTTCACCAGTTCGGGGATGCCACCATCGAGCGGTTCGATGGCCGTCTTACCCAGCCCGTCGAGTTCGGCCCGCTGGGTAAAGGGCGGGCCCAGCATGAAACCGTCGACCTGCCCCTGTTCGAAGGCCGCATACATCGCGCCGGGGTTGCCGAGCGGCTGGATGGTGACCGCCGCTTCCGGGTCCACGCCGCGGACCTTCAGCCAGCTGCGCAGCAGCACGTCGGTTGTCGAACCGATGCCGGTGACCGCGATGTTGAGGCCCTTCAGCCTATCCACCTTCTCGTCGATACCCATCGACGGGTCGATCCCGGTCTTCTCAAGTGCCGCGTTCGATAGCACCAACTGGATCGGATAGGCGTTAAACAGTGCCGCGATCGAAACGAGATCCGCGCCGTTCTCCCGTGCGCTGATCGCCGCCTGCATACCAACCACGGCATATTCGGCCGAACCGCCAGCCACCGCCGCGATCTGCTTCGAGCCCGACCCGACATCCACCCAGTCAATGTCGATCCCCTCAGCCTTGAAGTAGCCAGCCGCCTCAGCGACATAGAATGGATAAAAATGCAGCGCCACGCCTGGAGACGCTATGGTCAATGTCTCGGCCTGCACAGAGACCGCGCCGAGAGCCATGGCCGCGCCCAGAATGAAGCCGCTCAGCTTCGTGCGCATCAGATGAAGTTTCGTCATGCCTCCTCCCTGTCGGAACCTTCAAGGTCCGATCTTCTAGTATGCCCATTTAACTTAATTTGTTAATCAAATTCAAGCAAAAACCACCGGTGCCTTTGGCTTTCGCGAATTGCAGCACTGGCCGAAAATGTATAACTTGTTCAATAAATTTGAGCGGTAGGCAGGGGAGGAGCGATCGGAATGACCCTACCCGTCCTCGATCACGTCCTTGATATTTCAGTTCGTTTCGACCTCGACATCGTGTTCCCTTCGGTCAGCGGCGAGCGCGGGTTCCTGCGCGCGTGCGACGGCAAGATCAGCGGCTGGGGCATTGAAGGCCAGGTAGAGCCGCAGGCCGGCGACTGGCTGATCCGTCGCCCCGACGGGGTGCTGGAGAATGACCAGCGGATCTTTTTCACGACCACTTCAGGGCATCATATCTACATGCGCAGCCTCGGATTTACCGCGCAGAACGGCCGGTTCCACTGCACTCCCCGCTTTGATACCCAGGCCGGCCCACATGACTGGCTGACCCGCACGGTTTTCGCCGGTGTCGGCCGTCTCGACGCCTCAGGCTTCGAGATCAGGGTGTACAAACTGGAGGGCTGAGACATGAGCGCATCCGACGATCCCTTATTCCCCAAGCTGGAATTCGCGCTCGAGGTCCGTCTGAAGCTCAAGAAGCGCCTGTCGATCAACGGCCTGCCCGGGGGTGGCAATCGTCTTGCGGTGGTTATCGAGGAAGGCGAATTCGAAGGCCCAACTCTGCGAGGTAAGGTCATCCCGCGCGGCGGCGAGTGGCCGCATGTGCGCGAAGACGGGGTGTTCTGCTTCGACGCCCGCTATCACCTGCAGGAAGATGACGGAACCATCATCTATCTGCAGAATTCGGGATTTCGCCACGCCTCGGAAGACGTGATGGAACGGCTTTGGACACTGCGACCAGGAGATGAGGTCGCTGCCTCGGAATATTACCTGCGTAGCACGCCGAAGTTCGAAACGGCTCCCGGGAGGCACGACTGGCTGTCGCGCCATGTCTTTGTCGGCGTGGGTGAACGGACCGCGCACGGTAACAGGATCCGCTACTACAAAGTGTGTTGATGCTGACCCCCGCCCGCCCCGAGCTAAATCTTGGCCCCCGCGAGGTGGTCTGGGACCGCCGCGCCGACGGCACGTTGCTGATGCGCTCGATCGATGCGCTGCGAAATTATCCGGAACTGTTGACAGACCGGCTGTTCGAGACCGCCGAACGCCACCCGAACCGTGTACTGATCGCCCGTCGCGAAGGCGGCATCGGCAATTGGGTGCGGGTGAGCTATGGCGAGGCGGCGCCAAAGGTCCGCGCCATCGCCCGCGCCCTGCATGCCCGCGCGCTGTCAGCTGAACGACCGGTTGTGATCCTCTCGGGTAGCTCAATCGAACACGCCCTGCTCGCCTTCGGCGCGCTGGTCGCCGGGGTGCCTTATGCCTCGGTCACGCCCGCCTATTCGCTGCTGGACCGGACACACGAAAAGCTGCGCCACGTACTTGACCTGCTGACGCCCGGGATGGTCTTCGTGCAAGAGAGCGCAAGCTTCGCCGAGGCGCTGGCGCTTGTGCCGGAGGGTACTGAAATCGTCTCGCCTGTCCCCCGCAGCGGCGAAACACGTTTCGACGCCCTCTTGCAAACGCACGGGGAAATGCCCCCTCGGCCCAGCCCGGATGACGTGGCCAAGTTCCTCTTCACCTCCGGCTCCACCGGCCTGCCCAAGGCGGTCACCGTGACGCATCGCATGTGGTGCGCCGACCAGCAGATGTTCCTGCAGGCTTTCCCCTTTCTGGGCGAGACGCCACCCGTCTTCACCGACTGGCTGCCTTGGCACCACACCTCCGGCGGAAACCAGGTCATCGGAATGACGCTTTTCCTTGGCGGTTCGCTCTATATCGACGACGGCAAGCCCGTCCGCGAGGCGATGGCGCTGACCGTGCGCAACCTGAAGGATGTTCCGCCCTCCGCCTGCTTCTCCGTCCCCAAGGGCTTTGCCGAGCTGGTGCCCTACCTTCGGAACGACAAGGCATTTGCCAGGAGCCTCTTCGGCGCGATCTCGATGTTCTTCTATTCCGGAGCGTCCCTCCCGCCGGACCTGTTGGCCGAGATGAACGCGCTCTCCGAACGCGCCATTGGCACCCGCGTGCCCATCTTCAGCGCCTACGGCGCAACGGAAACCGCACCCTTCGCGCTGGTCGCCAACTGGATCTCCGACCGCACCGGCCTGGCGGGGCTGCCCATGGCCGGAGTGGAACTGAAGCTGGCACCCATCGCCGACAAGTTCGAGGCACGGATCAAAGGCCCCATCGTCACGCCCGGTTACTGGCGCGACGCGAGGAAGACAGCCGATGCCTTCGACGAGGAAGGTTTCCTGAAGCTTGGCGACTCGCTCGGCTTCGTCGATCCGGACGACCCGTCTGCCGGCCTCGCTTTCGAAGGCCGCGTGGCCGAAGACTTCAAGCTCACCACCGGCACGTGGGTCAACGTCGGCCGCCTGCGGGACAGGTTTCTGACGCTGGCCGGACTTGCCGCACGCGATGTGGTGTTAACGGGCGAGAACCGCGACGAGGTGGGAGCACTGGTGTTCCTGTCCGAGCAGGACGCGAGCGATCTGGTTGGCAGCTCGTTTGGCCATGCCGAGTTGGCCGCGCACCCGACGATCCGGGCGCATTTCCAGTCGGTCGCCGACCATCTGGCGGCGGAGTCCACTGGATCCTCCACCCGCATCGCCTGGGTGCGGCTGCTGGAGGACGAGCCCGACGGTGTGGCGGGCGAAATGACCGACAAGGGCTCGGTGAGTCAGCGAGGCGTGTTGAAGAACCGCGCCGACCTTATCGCACGGCTCTACGCCGATCCGGAGCGGGAAGGCGCGCTGGTTCCGCGGGACGGGACCGGCGCACAGCAGTAACATCACGTCCGGACAGTGCTGATCCATGGGGGAGGCATCCGAGTCGAAATGGATGGCACGATTGCATCCTGGATTGCCTGGCCAGAACCGGGAGCAAGCGCTGTTTGAGCCGAGCCGAGATCGGACCTCGGGCAGGAGCACCGTGAACGTTTGCCTTACCCCTGCCCGCCTGACCTCACAACATCGCGCATGCCAGCCGGCCAGATGCCCTGCTTGCCTGGCGACAGGATCCCGTTTGGATCAAGCGCGTCCTTGAGCCGCTCCGTCACCCTGCGCAGGGCGTTGTCATTGAACGAGAACACGTCGCCGATATCGTCCATGTAGCTTAGGTGCGAGCGATACTCGGAATACCCCATCCGCGCCGCCTCGCGGATCATCAGCGGCATCATCTCGCGCAGCCGTGCCATGTCTTCTTCGCTGTCCCTGTCGAACAGCAGCTGCAGCACATGCGTCATGTGCCGTCCGAAGACATTGAGGCTGCCGTAGTAGTCAAAGCCAAAGTTCCGTGCGTACCGCCGGGCCATCTGGTATTGCGCCACGGCATCGGCCCCCGTGATCGGCGAGACCGGCGCGAAGGCCAGCGTGCCGCCGTTCTCGCCCCGCCATTTCAGGATCGATAGAGGCACAAGGTTCGGGATTCCGCCACGGTGCATGTCCGCAGGATCGAGTGTCGCCGCGCTGCACTCTTCACCACGATAGCGGCGCACGCTGACCGTGGTTCCAGGTAACGCCTCCAGCACCTTGCGGATATGCGCCAGTTGCGCCTCGACGATGCCCTCAGGCCCGTAAAGCCCGAAGTTCACATTCCACCAGGCGAGCCCGAATTCGGGAATGATCCGTTCATCCACCACCTCGTCCGGGATCGCCCCCGGCCCGGTCCACCAGTCGCTGCGTTTGGACAGTTTCGAGGCGATGTGCAGCGGGCTGCGGATCGTCATCGTGCCCGGTATCACACCGGATATCTTCAATGGCCGGATCGCCTCGACGAGCTCATGCAGCGATGCCTCGGCCTGCACCTTGACCTCGACCGAAAAAAAGACCTCGGGCGCAGGCATCAGCCAAAGGCCCATCTTGGTGACAACACCGAGGTTCGACTGTTCGAACAGCCCATCCAGCGACGGGCCGAAACCGGGCTTGTAGAGCTGCCAGGTCGACGCGCCCAACATCGCGCCCATGCCTGTCCGCATCAGTTCGCCATCGGGCAGCACCACCTCGAGCCCGCAGATGTTGCGGCTATGATCGCCATAAGCCGTATAGCCGAATCCGCGTTCTAATGCGTTGCCGACGACACTTCCCCAACCGAGTCCGGGCACTGAAATCCAGAGCCTCGCGCTGCGCTCTCTGATATACTGATAAAGATCGAAAAATCGCACGCCCGGTTCAACCAGCGCATACCCCTGTTCCTCGTTCAGCTCGAGGATGCGGTTCATCCGCGACAGTTCCACTGTCACCGAACCCGAAACACGGGGCGCCGCGCCACCATAGCCGCAGTTTTTCCCGGTCGACACAACCCAGAGAGGCACACGGTACGCGTTAGCGATCCGAAGCACGGTCTGAACCTCCTCGACCGAACCAGGCGAGACGACGGCTGCGGGTCGGTGCGCCATGCCGGCCCGCCCATCGAAGGCGTTGGGATCGTGAGCCGCGTCCAGCCGCTCTCCGGACCGCACGACGTTCTGGGGGCCAAGTTCCGCCTCGAATTGGGACAGCGCGGCGATAAGGGCGGCGTCGGGCGGGGCGGGGATATTGAGATAGGTCATGATACGCCCCTACGGCTCATCCCGCGTTCCTCGTCGGTAATGACCTCCCTGCCCGTCAATTCGCTGGTCATGCCGTCTCCTCGCTAGTCACCGATGCACTTCCGGAATCAGCTGGCGGATTTTGCTTAATATGTTAATAGATTTGGAGCCGGACGGCAGTCCGCCAAGCGCGATTACGGGAGGTTCGGATGAGCGACCATTTTTCCAACGGCGATGCCCTCAAGATCCAGGCGACCATCTCCGACTACGTTTGGAAGCTTGACATGGCCGACGTCGACGGCGTCGTCGCGCTGTTCACCGAAGATGGAGTCTTCGAGGACACCGCCGGCAACAAATACTGCGGCCGCGCCGCGATCCGCGGCTATTTCGAAAACCTCGTCGCCCGGCCCGAGTTCCGTGGCCGCCAGCATCATGTCGACAACCTGCGGTTCATTCCGGAAGGCAACGACATGAAGGTGCTCGCCTATTGGACAGTCACCAAGTGGTTCGCGGAAGAGGACAACCGCAAGGTCTTCGAGGTGATCGGTCATTCGCTCGACCGCTTTACGCGCACCGCTGACGGCTTCCGGTTCAAGGAACGCCGGGTGCATTACTGGAAGGCAGACGACTGCCCCTGGAAACCGGACGGCACGCATGTCTGAGCGCGCCCTCAGCCAAAGCCTGTGAGCCGTGGCAGCCACAGGATGGCGCCGGGTAGCACGACGGCGGCAAAGAGAAAGATCAACAGGATCACGAGGTACGGGATGCTGCCTTTCATTACCGTGCCCAGCGGCGCGCCCGTCACCGCCTTCATCACAAACAGGTTCAGCCCCACGGGAGGGCTGATTTGCGCCACCTCCAGCGCAATGACCAGAAGCACCCCATACCAGACCAAGTTGATATCCATCGCGATGAGCGTCGGCAGCACCACGGGCGTGGTGATCAAGATGATCGCCACCGCCTCGAGGAACATGCCAAGCACCAACAGACAGATCATCATCAGAAATAGAAACTGGAATTGGCCAAGCCCCAGCTCGCTGATTGCCTGCAAGATTTGGTTGGGCAACTGCAGCAGCGTGACCACGTTGCTGAACATGGCGCTCGCTCCTACGATCATCAGCACCATCGCCGTTGTCATGGCCGCACTGAAGCTCGCGTCGTAGAGCGCCCTGATGCTGAGATTGCGGTAATGGCAGGCGCCGATCGCAAGGGCGCCCACGACGCCTACGGCGGCTGCCTCTGTGGCGGTGAAGAAGCCGCCATAGATACCCCCGAGAATGACGACTGGCAGGCAAAGCGACGGGCTGGCCTTAGCGAAGGCCGACCACGCCTCGGACCAGCCCGCCCGCGGCTCCGTCTTCAGTTCATGAACGAAAACGGCCATGGCCACATGGGCGATGGCGAAGAGCGAAGCCAGCGCGATGCCCGGCAGGATTCCGGCCATGAACAGCGCGCCGACCGAGGCGTCGGTAACCAGAGAATACAGGATCATCGGCCCCGAAGGCGGGATCAATATGCCGAGCGTTGCGCCACCGGCGACCACGCCGCAGGCTCGCGCGGTGGTATAGCCGTACCGCCGCATCTGTGGGATGGCAATGCTGCCCACGGTAAGAGCCGTGGCTACGGACGAACCGATGATTGCCGCGAAAATGGTGCAGGTGAGAATGGTGGCGACACCCAGCCCCCCGGGCAGATGCCGCGTCACCACATGGGCGAAGCGGAACAAATCGTCCACCGCGCGGATCTTCACCATGATGTTGGCCATTAGCGCAAACAGCGCGATGGCGACCAGGAGATAGTTCGACACCTCGCCGATGAAAATCTCGACAAGGCCGGAAACCGTACCGCTGGCGTACCAGGACGACAGCAGTGCGACGAGACTGATACCGGCAAAGATCGGCAGACCGGTCAGCAGCAGGAAGAAAAGGCCCGCAAAGAGTACTGCAAGCATCATGCGGCAAACTCAGCCTCTTTCCGTCCGACTATGGCCCCCAAAAGCGAGCGCAGTGCCGCAAGTCCCAGCAGGATACCGCCCACTGGGACCGCGCTCTGCACCCACCAGACCGGGAAATCGAGCCGATCGAATGTGCGCATGCCCGTCATTCTGGAAAAGGCGATCATGTCGAGCCCCTGCAGCACCAGCAGCATGGCCAGATAAGCCACCGTGCCGCTGGCCCAGATCTTGACCCAGCGCCGCCCCGCCGGACCGAGACCATCGACCAGCAGGTCGACGGCAATATGCTCTCCGCGCCGGAAGGCCTCGGCGGAGGCCAGCATGACCGATACCACAAGCAGGTGCGGCACGATCTCGGTCGGCCAAGCCATCGGAAGACCCACCGCTCGCGACACGATCCCTGCGAAGATGGACAGCGCGCAGAACATCATAAGCATGGCCGCCAGCGCGCCCGCCGCCTTGACCAGCAAGACGACGAGACGATCGGCCAGACGCACGATCTGCATCATTCCTTCAGCTCTTTCAGCGCGTCCAACAGACGCTGACCGTTTTCCGGCGCTGCTTCGAGAAAGACCGCGATCGAGGGCGCCTGCATCACCGCAGCCCAGGCCTTGGCCTCTTCCGGGGTCTGCTTGTGCAGCTTGATCTTATCCTTCGCCGCGTCCCAGCCGCTGGCGGCCTTCGTCGGAAAATCCTCGATCAGCCGCGCCTGCAATTCTTCGCTGGCCTCATCGACCGCCTTGCGCGCGTTGTCGTCGAGGCTCTCATACCAGGCCGGGTTCACGATGATATGGGCAAAAACCGTGTTGGTTGCGACGACGTTGGCGTAGTTCTGCACCTCGTAATACTTGCGCGAGATGATTCCCAACAGGTCGCCGACTGCGGCGCTCACGATGCCGGTCTGCAGGGCCTGGTAGACTTCGGAGCCCGGCATGATCACCGCCTCGGAGCCTGCGGCCTCGAGTCCCGCGTCGTAGACCTTGTCCAGCCCGCGGATGCGTACGCCCTTCAGATCCTCGATATTGATGATTGGCTTGTCCTTCGACAGCACCGATGTGACGTTGCCCATGTAAAGCCATGCTAGCTGCCGAACACCCTTGGCCGCGATCAGCTCCGACAGGATATCGCTGGCTTCCGATTTCACGAATTTGGCCGCGTCCTTTTCGTCAGACATGATGTAGGGCACAGTCATTACGCTCATCTCGGGGATGGTGTTGCCCCACTGGAACGTCATGGACATCCCGGCCTCAATGCGTCCCTGGGCAACGGCCGGGAAGACCTGGTCCGGCTTGAACGCCTGGGCGGCGGGGAAGATCTCGACCTTCACATGCCCTCCGCTCTTCTTCTCAATGTCCTGGGCCCAGATCTCGTATTCCTGCGCCAGATAGTGCTGTGGCGGCAGCTGATGCGCAAAGCGAAGCGAATAGTCTTGTGCAGCCACCGCGGTGGTGGTCAGGCCAATAATGGCCCCCAGAAGGATTGCTTTCATGATGTCCTCCCTGACTCGCGGCGTCGGATATTCGCCGACACTCGCAGGTCTCAGTCTATCGAAATTTCCTTAATACGTTAAATATTATTTTCGCGGTTCGTCCCGTTTCGTTAGGCTATCGGAGCGCATGGGCAGCAAGGATCAAGGGATATGGCCACAGTCACTGCGACAACCCGGATGGGCGTGACGACTCTGACGCTGGAAAACGGCCACGCGAATGCGATCACGCCGGAGATGGCCGACGCGCTGACTGCGGCCGTTCAGGCGCTTGGGAATATCGGGGCGCTCGTTATTTGCGGTGCCGGCAGCTTCGCCTTCTGCACGGGATCGGACATCGGCGAACTACGGCGCCTGCACGATGCAGGCGAAGGGCCGGGCCCGTTGCTGCGCAGGGAATCCGAGGCTCTCGAAGCCATCGCCGCGCTCGAGATCCCCACGATCGCCGCCGTGCGCGGCCTCTGCCTTGGCGGCGGGCTGGAACTGGCGCTGTGCTGTGACCTGATCGTCGCGGCAAACGATGCCCGCATCGGTTTTCCAGAGGTGCACCTTGGTGCATTCCCAGCGCTTGGCGGGCCGCTTCGGCTGGCTCGGCGCATCGGAGTCGGGCGCGCGATGGAGATGATGCTCGACGGACGCGATATCGGCGCCGATGCCGCCCGAAACCTCGGTCTGGTCAACCGGGTGGTCCCTTCCGCGGAGGTCATTCGCGAGGCGGAGTCTTGGGCGATACGTCTGGCACAGGGCCCGCGCGATGCGTTCCGGGCGATCAAGCGGTCGATACGCGCCGCGCTGGACCTGCCCGAGGCCGAAGCCATTGAAGCGATGCTGAGCGAGGCCGAAGCACACGGTTCGTCGCCTGACGTGGCCGAGGGCCTGCGCGCCTTCGATGCCCGCGAGACACCGGCATTTTGGCACAATCGGAAAGGCTCGAGCACCTTGTGATCAATTAGCTTCTTGTCACTCAATCGATATTGCCCGATCGCGCCTGATCGAGAGAACCAGCAGAGTCGAGCTGGCGCTCGCCACCGGCTTGCCCCCCTCTTCCAGCGTCCCGCGCACATAGATGATGCGCCGCCCGGCCTTCTCCACCCTACCGATGGCGCGAAGAGCACCCCCCTTCGACCCGGACAGGTAATTCGTCGTCATGCTGGTCGTAGTGACCGTGTGGTCGGCGCCTGCCGCCGCCATCCCGGTGAAAGCCATCACGAAATCCAGCATCGCCGCCAGAACGCCGCCCTGCACGACCCCCGCCCCCTGCCGGAGCATCGGCTGCGGAGCAAATCCCATGACCAGACGGCCGGCCTCCGCGTCCCAGCATTCGAGCGAAGCGCCCATCGCCTCAAGCAGGGGACTCGTATGGATCGGCCCCGCGCGCCCCCCTGCAAGAAAGGCGTGCAGGGCGGCGTGGTCGGGATTTTCCTTGCTCACCCGATGGTCACCCCGACCTTGCCGACATGCTTGCCGGCCTGCAGGTATTCGAGCCCGTCGCGCAGCGTTTCCAGCGTAAAGACTGCCTTGTCCATCACCGGCTTCATCCCGTGCACGGCAATCGCCTCCACCATCTTCTGCAACGCAGCCCGGCTGCCGGCGGTGACGCCTTCGATCCGCGTCTCTTGCATGGCAACGATGGGCAAATTCAGCTCGGCCCTTGGGCCGGTGACGACTCCGATCATGCCGATGAAGCCGCCAAGCCCCATCGCCCGCATCGTTTGTTTCAGCGTCGCTGCGCCGCCAATCTCGACTGCATGGGTGATCCCCCGCCGCCCGGTGAGTGCATTGATTGTCTTCCCCCACTCCTCGTCCTCGCGGTAGTTCACCACATGGGCCGCGCCAAGCGACTTCAGCAGTTCCATCTTCTCACCGCTCGACGACGTAGCGTAAACTTCAGCCCCCGCCATCACCGCGAACTGCAGCGCGAAGAGCGAAACGCCTCCGGTCCCCTGAATCAGCACCCGGTCACCGGGGCCAACCTTGCCCTTGGTGATCACTGCGTTCCATGCCGTGGCCGCCGCGCAGGGCAGCGCCGCGCCGTCCATATCGGAAATTGCATCGGGTAGCTTCACTACCGCATCCTGCCGGAAACAGCGGAACTCGCAGGCGACCCCGTCGAAGCGCCCGCCGAGGTCGGACATGACATGCTCCGCCCGCAAAGGTCCGGCCTGCCAATCGGGGAAAAAGCAGCCGATTACGCGGTCGCCGGGCCTGAGACCGCGGACGCCGGGGCCGACCGCGACGACCTCGCCCGCGCCGTCCGACAACGGGATCAACTTCTCCTGCTTTTGCAACGAGCCATAGCCGCCCTTGACCGCGAGAATGTCGCGGAAGTTGAGGCTCACCGCCTTCATCCGCACCAGCACCTCGCCCGCACCCGGCTCCGGGTCCGGCAGATCCACGATGGTTAGATTTTCCAGCCCCATCGGATCGACCATCGCTGCTCTCATCGACCGCATCCCCGTTCAAAGCGCGTGGAACCGTTCGCCCGCCGCCGCCATCGCTCGCAGCTTGTCCGGCACTGCAAAACGGGCACCGAAGCGGTCGGCCAGCGCATCGCATCTGACAACGAACTCTGCTGCGCCAATCGTGTCGATATAGGCGAAGGGCCCGCCCAGATGCGCCGGGTAACCCCAGCCCATGACCGCGGCCATGTCGGCGGTCAACGGATCGGTCACGGTGCCGTCCTCCAGCGCCCGGACAGCCTCGAGCGACTGCGTGCAGATGAGCCGCGCCTCGGCTTCCTCCGCCGTCACCTCGGCCTCGACCGGGAACAGCTGTGCAAGCCCCGGCCAGATGCGCGGCTTGCCATCCTCGTAGCTGTACAGGCCCTTACCCGCCAACTTGCCCTCGCGGCCCGCGCCAGTCAGCTTGTCGAGCGCCTCGATCCCGCGCGTTCCGATCATGCAGACGGGTGCGCCTTCGCCGCTCATGGAGGCCATGATGTCCCTTAGAAGCGGCAGTTTGGTCAGGTCAGCCAGCGTCGCCGCGCCGATGGGAAAGCCGTTCCGCAGCATGACATTGTCGATCACCTGCGGCGCCACGCCCTCGGCCACCAGCGTCATGCCCTCGCTCGACATCGAGGTGACAATCCGGCTGGTGTAGAAGCCAAGTCCGTCATTCACCACGATCACGTGCTTGCCCAGCGCGGCTGCGATGGATTGCGCAGCCGACTTCACGGCTTCCGACGTCTGGTCGGTATGGACGATCTCAAGCAGCTTCATCACTTCGACGGGAGCGAAGAAATGCATCCCGATCATCCGCGACGGATCCTTGAGCACCGGGGCCAGCCCGCCGATCGGCAGTGTCGAGGTATTCGATGCGATCGGCACATCCCCTCGCGTCGCCGCCTCGATCTTCTTCAGCACCTCGTGCTTGATCTTCGTGCGCTCGAATACCGCCTCGATCACGAAGGCGACCTTGTTGAGCGCAGCATAATCCGCCCCGGCCGAGATCCGCGCCATCAGCGCATCGGCCTTGTCCTGGCTCATTCGACCGCGTTTGACCTGCCGCGCGGCAATCGCTGCGATGCGTTCAAGGCTTTCGGCTGCCTTGTCGTCCGAGATGTCGATCAGCACCACATCATGGCCAGCCTTTGCTGCCGAGAACGCAATGCCAGTGCCCATTGTGCCGCCGCCGACGACGCCAATAGAACCGATGGCTAGGCTCCCATCGGCCCGTGGCCGCGCCGCACGGGGCGCATAAAACAGCGTGCGGATCCGGTTCTTGGCCTCGACGCTCGACGCCAGCGCGAGGAACTGCCGCCGCTCGATCGCCAGCGCCGGGTCGATCTTCCGTTCCAGCCCGTGATGCAGACAGTACAGGATCGCCTTGGCCGCCGCATCCGTCCCAGCGCTCTTCTGACGCATTCTCGCCCAGGCGTCTGCGAACCACCTTCGCCCCTTCTGGCTGTTGGGGTCGAGCCCCGGCAACGTGAACCCGCGCCTGTCCCATGGCTGTTGCACCGCCCCTGCTCCGCGTGCCCATTCCGCCGCGCGGTCGAGCAAGTCCTCAGCCGGCACCAACTCGTCCACCAGCCCGGCCTCCAGCGCCGCCTGTGCACTAAGGGGCTTCCCCGTAAGCACAAGTTCTGCCGCCTTCTCAAGTCCCACCATTCGGGGCAGTCGTTGCGTGCCCCCCGCGCCGGGCATCAGGCCCAGCCCGATCTCGGGCTGGCCAAACTGAGCGTCCGGACGATCCGCGGCAATACGCCGGTGACAACCCATGGCGAGTTCGTACCCACCGCCCAATGCAGTGCCGTTCAGTGCCGCTACCACCGGCTTGCCACCGGTTTCGAGCTTCCGAAGGGCCGCAGTAAAGTGATCGACGATCACGGCCACGGCTTCTGGCGTCGTTGCCGCTCGCAATTCGTCCAGGTCGCCGCCCGCCATGAACCCGTCCTTGGCAGACGTAATGACAATCCCCTTGACGGACTCGCTTCCCAGGACCTCCTCCACGACGGCCCCAAACTCGGCGTTGAAAGCCGCCGACATAACGTTGACGGCCCCGCCGGTGTCGATGGTCAGGCAGGTGATCCCGCCGTCTAGCATGGTTTTGGTTATCATCGTCACGCCGCCACCCGCTCGATCGTCGTGGCAACGCCCATGCCGAGCCCTACGCAAAGCGTGGCCACCCCGGTGCCGCCACCAGAGCGCTCCAGTTCGTCCAGCAGCGTGTTGACAAGGATTACCCCCGTTGCCCCGATGGGATGGCCCATCGAAATGCCGCCCCCGTTAACGTTGATCCGGTCATGGCCAACACCGGTCCGTTCCATGAAATGCAGCACAACGGAGGCGAATGCCTCGTTCACCTCATAGAGGTCAATGTCACCCTGCCCCATTCTCGCCCGCGTCAACGCCTGCGCCGTTGCGTCCGCCGGAGAGGCGAGCATCAGGCAAGGGTCCATCGCTGTGGTGGAGAAGCTCACGATCTTCGCGCGCGGGGTAAGCCCCAGCCTCTTGCCCGCCTCGCGGGTGCCGATCAGCATCGCGGCTGCCGCGTCCACGATGCCCGAAGAATTCCCGGCGGTGTGCACGTGCGCCACCTCGAGCACATGGGGATATCGCTGGCGCACCACTGCGTCGAAGCCGCCCTTTTCGCCCATCTCGGCGAAGGCCGGGGGAAGCTGCGCCAGATCGCTGACGGTGGTGTTGCGCCGGATGTGTTCGTCACGCTCCAGCAGCACGTGGCCGTTCATGTCCGTGACCGTTACGACCGACCGGTTGAACCGCCCCTCGTCCCATGCCCGCGCTGCGCGGGCATGGCTTTCGGCGGCATAGGCGTCGACATCGCTCCGGCTGTGACCAGAAACCGTGGCCAGCAGATCGGCGGCCACGCCCAGTGGCGTATGATGTGCGACGTCGTTGAACACAGCATCTGACCCGTTCGGACCGCCCGTTGCGGAAATCGGAATGAGTGACATCATCTCGATCCCGCCAGCCACGATCAGATCAGCCTGCCCCGCCATCACCCGACCAGCCGCGGCATTGACAGCGTCGAGCCCCGAAGCACAGAAGCGGCTGACAGTGAGACCCGGGATGGTATCGGGCATGCCCGCCAGCAGGACGGCAGAACGCGCCAAATTGGCGCCCTGGTCGTTCACCCCGTCGCCTACGCCAAAGATCACATCATCGGGCGCAGCCCCGGAAAACTGCGTCCGCGCGTCGAGTGCCTTCAGCACATGGGCGCCGAGTTCGACGGGCGAGAGCGTGTGCAGCGCACCGCCGGGTCGTCCTTTGCCGCGAGGGGTCCGCACGGCGTCGAAAATCAGTGCCTCGGGCAATCTGGTCTCCTCCTCGCAAGCCCTACCGTCTCCCTGGGAGGCGGTTCGATCGTGACGCATTATTATTTAATTTGTTAAACTAGAATCAAGGCGATTCCGCTTTTCGCGGCCATTTCCTTTGCCTGTCGACGCGGATGTAGCCCCT
>CAYXAA010000017.1:0-85985 GCA_964462985.1 uncultured Hyphomicrobiales bacterium
GCACCCGACAGGATTCGAACCTGTGACCTCTGCCTTCGGAGGGCAGCGCTCTATCCAGCTGAGCTACGGGTGCCGGGAACGGACGTCGCCGGACCGACTGGATAGCCCATTAGCGGTGCGTCGGCAATCGGTTTGTGGTCGCATCAGGTCGGCACGACGCCACTCCGGGCAAGGACCTCGCCGGCGAGGTAAAGCGAGCCGCAAATCAGGATCCGTGGCGGTTCGCCATCCCTTTCGGCGCAGGCGCGAATGTCGCCGAGCGCGGCCTGGAGACTGCCGAACGGTGTCGCCTCGAGGCCGGCGGCACGGGCGAAGTCGGCGAGATCGAACGGGTCGCGGCCGTTCGTGGTGGTCGTGAGCGGCACCGCGGCGACGTGGCGCACCAGCCCATGGAACGGGCGGAAGAAGCCGACAGGGTCCTTGGTCTTGAGCATGCCGGCAACCATGTAGAGCGGGCGCGACAGCCGCTCCTCCTGTTCGCCCATGAAAGCAGCGACGACCGCCCCGGCGCCAGGATTGTGGCCGCCGTCGAGCCAGAGCTCCGAGCCGGCGGGGCACATGTCGAGCACTGGACCATGGGTCAGGGCCTGAAGCCGGGCCGGCCAGTCGACCGTCTGCAAGCCGCGCGCGATCGCCGCCTCGTCGGGCAACAGGCCGGTGACGCGCAGCGCGCCAATCGCCATGCCGGCGTTGATCGTCTGATGCTGGCCGGCAAGACGCGGCAGCGGCAGATCGATGAGACCGAGCTCGTCCTGATAGACCAGCCGCCCGTTCTCCTGGCTGGCGATGAAGGTCTCGCCGAAGCTGTTCAGCGGCGTACCGGCTCTGGCAGCGATCGTTGTGATGACCGCCATGGCCTCGTCATCCTGCGGCGCGATCACGCCCGGGCACCCCGACTTGAGAATGCCGGCCTTTTCCATGGCGATTTCCGAAAGCGAGGCACCCAGGTATTTCTCATGATCGAGCGACAGCGGTGTAATCACGCTTGCCAGCGGGCGCTGCACCACGTTGGTGGCGTCAAGCCGGCCACCGAGGCCGACCTCAAGGAGCAGAACGTCGGCGGGTTCGGCCGCAAATAAGGTCAGCGCCGCCGCAGTGGTGATCTCGAACAGCGTGATCTCCCCGCCGGCATTCGCATGTTCGCAGTGGTCGAGCGCATCGATCAGCCGCTCGTCCGAGACCAGGCTGCCGCCAAGCCGAATGCGCTCGTTGAAGGTGACGAGATGCGGCGACGTGTAGACGTGAACCCGCCGACCTGACGCCTCCAGGATCGCGCGCATCGTGGCCGTCGTCGAGCCCTTCCCATTGGTGCCGGCGATATGAATGACCGGGGGCAGCCGCCGCTCGGGGTGGCCGAGCGCTGCGAGCAGCCGTTTCATACGGCCGAGCGACAGGTCGATCTCACGTGGGTGCAGCGCGAGCAACCGGTCGAGAACAGTGGTCACTTGATCCATGCGTGCTCCGTCTCGGCGTTAGCCCGCGCCTTGGAGGCTGCTGTTGTGGGACGCATACGCGGTGGCTGGGTGCGGGCGGAGCCTCATGTCTGACCTGCCGCTGCCGCCGCTTCGACGGGAGGCGTTTCTTCCCCACGCGGAGCCGGAAGCTCGGCATCGACCGGCGGCTCGACCTTTCGCTTCATCAGGATGCCGCAGAGCCGGGCGATCGTCTCTGGCAAGGCGTGGCGATGGACAACCATGTCGACCATGCCGTGATCGCGTAGATATTCCGCGCGCTGGAAACCGTCGGGCAACTTCTCGCGAATGGTCTGTTCGATGACCCGGGGGCCGGCGAAACCGATCAGGGCACCGGGCTCGGCGATATGGATGTCGCCGAGCATGGCGTAGGACGCTGTGACGCCGCCCGTGGTCGGATTGGTCAGCACCACGATGTAGGGCAGTCGCGCATCACGCAGCATCTGCACGCCTATCGTCGTTCGCGGCATCTGCATCAACGACAGGATTCCCTCCTGCATCCGCGCGCCGCCAGAGGCGGCAAACAGGACAAAAGGCGTGCCGTTCTCGACCGCTGTTTCCATGCCCTTCAGCACCGCTTCTCCGGCGGCCATACCGAGCGATCCGCCCATGAAAGCGAAGTCCTGAACCGCTACCGTGATCTCGTCACCGCGCAACTTGCCCCTGGCGACGAGGACGGCATCATCGAGGCCCGTCTTGGTACGGGCTTCCTTGAGGCGGTCCACATAGCGCTTCTCGTCCCGGAACTTCAGCGGGTCGACAGCGACCTCCGGTGTCTTGACCGTCTCGTAGTGCCCACCGTCGAAGAACAGATCGAGCCGCTTCTTCGACGGAATGCGCATGTGGTGGCCGGAGTTCGGCACCACCCATTGATTGGCTTCCAGATCCCGGTGAAACACCATCTCGCCGGTTTCCGGGCACTTGATCCAGAGATTCTCCGGCGTGTCGCGCTTCACCAGGAAGCTGCGAATCTTCGGCCGAACGACGTTGTTGATCCAGTTCACGGGATATCCGTCCGTTGCTCGGTTTGAGGTCAGTCCTTATAGCGGCCGTCGCCCGGCGAGACTATCGCGGGACGGACGGTGCCAACCTCGCCTGCGACACGCCGGCGGCAAGCTCGCGCACCAGCGCACTCACGGCGCCCACGGTATCTGCCGTTGCCCTGCCGCCGTCATCAAGGCTGGCACGAACGGCTTCGACCAGTACGGAGCCGACGACCACACCGTCGGCGTTGCGACCGATTTCGGCCGCCTGTGCGCCTGACTTGACGCCGAATCCGACCGCCACCGGCAGGTCGGTATGGCCCTTGATGCGGCCGACCGCCGCCGCCACCCGGTTGGCATCCGGGGAGGCCGAGCCGGTGATGCCGGTGATCGAGACGTAGTAGACAAAGCCGGACGTGTTGGCGAGCACCGCTGGCAACCGGCGATCGTCCGTTGTCGGCGTGGCGAGGCGGATGAAATTGAGCCCAGCCTCCATCGCCGGCAGGCAGAGCTCGTCATCCGCTTCCGGCGGAATGTCGACGACGATCAGGCCGTCGACGCCGGCGGACTTTGCTTCGGTGACAAAGGCCTTGGGATCGCGCACGTAGATCGGATTGTAATAGCCCATCAGCACTATGGGCGTATCGGCATCGCTGCGGCGAAAGGCCCGGACCATGTCCAGTGTCTTCGCCATGGTTTGCCCCGCCTTCAGCGCACGCTGGCTGGAGCGCTGGATCGGCACGCCTTCGGCCATCGGATCTGAGAACGGCATGCCGAGTTCGATGACGTCCGCGCCGGCGGCCGGTAGCGCATCGAGGATCTGCTGCGACGTCTCGAGGTCGGGATCGCCCGCGGTGATGAAGGTGACGAGTGCGGGCCGGCCGGCCTCCTTGCAGGCGGCGAAGCGGCGGTCGATCCGGGTCGGTGTCATAATGTTTCCATCATCCAGCGGCGTTCCTCGGCGCGCTCAGGACGCCGGACGTCGTCAGGATGTAGGAGGGTGGGGATGGTTCTGTCAATCCGGCCCTGCGCGCCGCCTGACTTCCCACCGAGGCGTCGGGTTGATTCTTCAATTCAGAGGCCGAAGCCAGACGGCCGGATGCGACGGAAGCGAGGTCGTCCCGGCGCTGGCTTACTCGGTGTCAAAGCCGGAGCGATAGGCCGCTTGCGGCAGGTCGGTGCGTTTCAGTCCGCGACGGGCGAGGGCAGCATCACTGAGCCGCGACAGTTCCGAATAGGTGGCGTAGGTCCGGCGGGCGCGGCCGAAGGTGTCAAAGAAGCCGATGATCGAACCGGCAATCGCGCGCGAAACCATCAATTTCTCCCGAGATGCAACGTTGTACTGCAGTGCAATGTCGGCATTATTGCAATGCAGCACAACGGTCGTTTCGGCATGATCGGTGTGCGCGGAAAGCATAGGGGGCGCTTAGCGGCCCTCGGTTCGGACGCTTCGCCCGCTAGAGATCGAAGCCGAGAACCTTGCCGACGGTGAAGACGTCCTTGTCGCCCCGGCCGCAAAGATTCATCACGATCACCTGATCGCGGTTCATGGTTGGCGCGAGCTTGGTGACATGAGCCAGTGCATGGGCCGGTTCCAGGGCCGGAATGATGCCCTCGACCTTTGTGAGCAGCTGGAAAGCGGCGAGCGCCTCGTCATCAGTCGCCGGCACATAGGCGACGCGGCCGATGTCCTTCAGCCAGGAGTGCTCGGGGCCGATGCCGGGATAGTCAAGGCCGGCCGAGATCGAGTGTCCTTCGAGGATCTGGCCGTCGTTGTCCTGCAGGAGATAGGTTCGATTGCCGTGCAGCACGCCGGGCTTGCCGGCGTTGATCGAAGCGCAGTGCTCATGGCCATCGAGCCCTCTGCCGCCGGCCTCGACGCCGTAGATCGCGACGTCGGGATCGTCCAGGAACGGGTGGAACAGCCCGATGGCGTTCGAGCCGCCGCCGACGGCCGCCACGACCGCGTCGGGCAGCTTGCCTTCGGCCTCAAGGATCTGCTCGCGCGTTTCCTTGCCGATGACCGACTGGAAATCGCGTACCATCTCCGGATAGGGGTGTGGTCCCGCCGCCGTACCGATCAGGTAATAGGTCGTGTCGACGTTGGTGACCCAGTCGCGCAACGCCTCGTTCATGGCGTCCTTCAATGTACCGGCTCCGGCCGTCACCGGCACGATCTCGGCGCCGAGCAGCTTCATGCGGAACACGTTGGGCTTTTGGCGCTCGACGTCGGTGGCGCCCATGTAGACGACGCAGGGCAGGCCGAAGCGAGCGCAGACCGTGGCTGTTGCCACGCCGTGCTGGCCGGCCCCGGTCTCGGCGATGATCCGCGTCTTGCCCATGCGCTTCGCCAGCAGGATCTGGCCGAGGCAGTTGTTGATCTTGTGGCTGCCGGTGTGGTTGAGCTCGTCGCGCTTGAAGTAGATCTTGGCGCCGCCGAGATGCTCGGTGAGCCGTTCGGCGAAATAGAGCGGCGACGGCCGGCCGGTGTAGTGTGCGTTGAGATGGTCGATCTCCGCCTGATAGCTCGGGTCGGCCTTGGCGTCCCTGTACGCCTGTTCCAGTTCGAGGATCAGCGGCATCAGCGTCTCGGCGACGTAGCGCCCGCCGAAGATGCCAAAGTGGCCGCGCGCGTCCGGACCGGAGCGAAGGGTGTTCGGCTGAAGGGTCATGCTTGCTCTCTTTCCTCGCGCGCTGCCGCGTGCGCCGCGGCGACGAAATCTCTGATCAGCGTTTCGTCCTTGACGCCCCTGACGCGTTCGACCCCCGAGGATACGTCCACCGCCGCAACGCCGCTGATCTTGATCGCTTCGGCCACCGTCTTGGGGCTGAGTCCTCCCGAAAGCATGACGGGAATGCCGAGGTCAAGGCCTCGGAGCAGTGTCCAGTCGAACGCCACACCGTTGCCGCCCGGCAGCACGGCATCCTTGGGTGGCTTGGCATCGAACAGGAGCCGGTCCACCGAACCGGAATAGGCTCTTGCGGCGGCAATATCATCTTGTCCGGAGATGCCAAGCGCCTTCATGACCTTGACGCCATGGCGCCGTCTGAGCGCGAGGCAGCGGTCCGGTGTCTCGGCCCCGTGCAGCTGCAGCCAGTCAGGCCGGACCCCGAAGATGATCTGCTCGATCAAGGCGTCGTCAGCGTCCACCGTTACGGCAACGACCTCCGCACGCTTCCGCGCCCGTTCGCTCAGTTTCGCCGCAACGTCAAGCGACACGTTGCGCGGACTCTTCGCAAAGAACATCAATCCGACCATGCGCGCACCGGCCACAAGTGCGGCGTCCAGCGTGTCCGGCGTCGAGAGGCCGCAGATCTTGACGATAGGCATGGTCATTGCGGTTGGCTCGATTTGTACGCCAGCCTGTCGTGGCCGAAGGCTGGTAGCTGTGTCAAGCGCAAGTCCGAACCCCTTCTCAACAGAGCCGTGCCGGCGCTATGGTCACCTGCCCGACAGATGGAGAACGGAAAACGAAAAGAAAGGGGGTGTTGTGCGGCTTCTGGTGGTCGAAGACAACCGCACGCTCGCGGCGGGTCTGAGCGCCATGCTGCGGTCGAGCGGCTATGTCGTCGACGCCGTACACGATGGCGAGACAGCCGAGGCCGTACTCGCCGCCCATACCTTCGATCTTGTTGTACTGGATCTGTCGCTGCCGGACATGGACGGCCTCGAGCTGCTGTCGCGCATCCGCGCGCGCCGCACCGACTGCGCGGTTTTGGTGCTGACGGCGCGTGGCCGGCTCGACGAGCGTATCCTTGGCCTCGACAGCGGCGCCGACGACTACATGACCAAGCCGTTCGAGATCGCCGAGCTGGAGGCACGAATCCGCGTGCTCCTGCGGCGCAAGATTGGGGCGCGGACCAATCGGCTCGAATGCGGGCCGCTGGTGTTCGATCTCGATGTCCGGCAAGCATCCGTCTGCGGTGAGCCTCTCGATCTGCCGGCCCGCGAACTTTCGGTTCTGCAGATCCTGGTTTCGCGGCCGGAGCACCTCGTTTCCAAGCAAGTGATCGCGGAGAGGCTGACGGAATTCGACGACGAGATCTCGGACAATGCGGTCGAACTCTATATCTCGCGGCTGCGCAAGCGCCTGGAGCCGTATGGCCTGAGGATCCGCACAGCCAGGGGTCTTGGCTATGCGCTTGAGGCCGGCTGACGATGAAGCTGAGATCTCTTTCGGCCCGGCTGCTCGTCTGGCTGCTGCTGCCGCTCAGCGTTCTGGCGAGCCTCGCGCTCGCCGACACCTATCGCGAGGCCCGGGCAACCGCCAATGCGGTGTTCGACCGCGTGCTCGCCGGATCGGCGCTCGCCATCGCCGAGCGCGTAACCGTCAATTCAACCGGTGCGCTGGAAGTGGATGTCCCCTACGTCGCCCTCGAAATGTTGACCAGCGCCGCGGAGGATCGCGTGTTTTATCGCGTGGAAGGGCCGCAGGGAGCTTTCGTTACAGGGTACCGCCAGCTTCCCGTGCCGGAAGGCGAGGGGGAGGCCGCGATTGCAAGCCTGCCGCGCTTTGCGGATGCCGAGTTTCGGGGCGATGCGATCCGAGTCGCCGTGCTGTCCGGGGCAGCCTCCTCCACCGAGAAATCTATCCCGTTCCGCGTCGCCGTCGCCGAGACCGTCACGGCGCGCCGCTCGCTGGCCCGCGACATCCTGCTGCGATCCGCGGCGCGACAAGGGCTTCTGATCGCCATTGCCTCCGCTGCCGTGTTTTTCGGCGTGCGCCGGGCGCTGAGGCCGCTCGCCAAACTTGAGCAGGCGATCGACCGCCGCAGCCCCAACGACCTCCGGCCGCTGCACCATAGCGTGCCGCAGGAGGTCGAACGGCTCGTCGGCGCGATCAACAGCTTCATGGTTCGCCTGTCGGCCGCGCTGGAAGCACTCAGGCACTTCACCGGCAATGCCTCGCATCAGTTGCGCACCCCGCTCGCGGTCATCCGCACCCAGATCGAACTTGCCCGGCGCTCGGAGAACGTAGATGCGGCACGACAGGCGCTGGCCGATGCCGATGCCGCCGTGGTCCAGAGCGAGCGCACACTGGCGCAGCTGCTGCTATTGGCGCGGGTTGATGAAGCGGCGGTTGACAGGGTCGATACGGCGCAATTCGACCTTGCTGCCATCGCCCGGGACGTCGCTGCTGAACTCGAGCCACGGGCCGTCCGGGCCGGGCTCGACCTCGGCTTTGAACACGACGGTGGAAGGCCACTTTATGTTTCCGGCAACGCGATGCTGCTGATGGAACTGCTGCGGAACCTGGTCGAGAACGCGATCGCCTATGCCGGCCGCGGTCATCGCGCAACGGTCCGCGTCGGATCTGAGGGCCAACGCACCGTGCTGGAGGTCGAGGACGACGGACCGGGCATCGCCCCGGAACGCCACGGCCAGGCTCTCGCGCGCTTCGTCCGGCTCAAGCCGGATGCGGGCGGGGGTGCAGGTCTTGGCCTCTCGATCGTCAAGGAAATTGTCGACCTGATGCAGGCAGAACTCATGTTGCTCACCCCGGAAGGTGGCAGGGGACTGTTGGTGAGGGTCGCGTTTCAGCCGGCGACGACCGAGACCGAGTGAAATTGTCTCAATGCGGGACGCCAGTCCTGTGCAGCCGCGCCGCTATCCATTCGTCCAGCGCTGCGGCGTCCTCAGGACCGAGCCTCAAGCCGAGCTTCGAGCGGCGCCACAGGACATCGTCGGCACAGCGGGCGAATTCCTGGTCGATGAGATAGCTGACCTCGCGCGCACTGAGGCCGGCGCCGAAGTCCTTCCCCAGGTCTTCCGGACAGGTGACCCCGTCGAGGATGAGTTTCGCCCGGGTGCCGTAGGCCTCGGCAAGCCGTTTGAGGAGGGCTTTGTCGAGTGTCGGGTGCGCGGAGGCAAGTTCCGCCTTGAGCGCCTTAAGTCCGGTGGCCGGAAAGTCCCCGCCGGGCAGCGGGGCGATCCTGGTCCAGGCCGCGCCGCGCCGTCCCAGTTCGGCTTCGATCCGTTCCAGGACGGATTCGGCAAGACGTCGATAGGTGGTGATCTTGCCGCCGAACACGGAGATCAGCGGCGCTTCGGGGGTGCTGCCGTTCTTCGCTCCCTGCCCCCCCATTGTCACAAGCACGTAGTCACGCGTGGCCTCCTGCGCCTTCGAGGCGCCATCGTCGTAGAGCGGCCTCACGCCGGAATAAGTCCACACGATGTCCGTGCGGCGCGGTGGCCGATCAAAGTAGTCGGCGGCGGCCGCGATCAAATAGTCTGTTTCTTCCTCCGAAATTTCGGCCTTGCCCGGATCGCCAGTAAAATCGCGGTCGGTGGTGCCGATCAGCGTGAAATCCTTCTCGTAGGGGATCGCGAAAATGATGCGACCGTCGGCATTCTGAAAGATGTAGGCGCGGTCGTGATCGAACAGCTTTTGGACGACGAGATGGCTACCCTGGACGAGCCGGACGTTACGGGCATCGTTTTGGCCGAGGGCATCGGCGAACACATGGTCCACCCAGGGGCCAGCGGCATTGACCAAGACGCGGGCACGGACCTCCCGATCCGACCCGGTCGACGTGTCCTGCAGAACCACCCTCCAGAGCGGCGTGCCGTCGGAGGCCGCGTCCCGGCGCGCAGCAATGACACGGGTACGAGTCAGGATCTCGGCGCCGCGATCGGCGGCATCGCGGGCATTGAGCGCGACCAGCCGGGCGTCATCCACCGCGCAGTCCGAGTATTCGAACGCCGTCGAATAGCCTGATTTCAGCGGCTGCCCCGCCGGATCGTGTCGCAGATCAAGCGTCCGGGTTGGCGGCAACAGTCGGCGGCCGCCCAGGTGATCATAGAAGAATAGGCCGAGGCGAAGCAGCCAGCGTGGCCGCAGGCCCCGATGGTGGGGGAGAATGAAACGCAGCGGCCGAATGATATGCGGCGCGTTGGCCCAAAGCACCTCGCGCTCGGTCAGGGCCTCGCGCACCAACCGGAACTCGTAATATTCGAGATAGCGCAGACCGCCGTGCACCAGCTTTGTCGACCAGGAGGACGTGCCGGATGCAAGGTCGTTCATCTCAGCCAGGAGAACCGAAAAGCCGCGACCGGCGGCGTCGCGAGCGATACCGCAGCCGTTGATCCCGCCGCCGATGACCAGCAGGTCGCGGATCGGGTCTGTGCCTGTGCCGGTCACACTGGCACCTCGGTTTGAGGTTGCGCAATCACCAACTCGACACCGTTCTCGGCGCAGAGCGAGACCACCGGATCGGGTGGAGCGCGGTCGGTGACGAAGATATCGATTTCGGACAGATGGGCGATCCGCACCGGAGCATTGCGCTCGAACTTCATGCCGTCGGCGACCAGAATGGTGCGGCGAGCGTGGGCGAGGATTTCGCGTGCAACCCGCACTTCCCGGAAGTCGTAATCGTAGATC
The DNA here is from genome assembly GCA_964462985.1 of uncultured Hyphomicrobiales bacterium. Taxonomy (GTDB): domain Bacteria; phylum Pseudomonadota; class Alphaproteobacteria; order Rhizobiales; family Stappiaceae; genus CAYXAA01. The sequence goes on from CAYXAA010000017.1 coordinate 9,838, forward strand.
GAGCCGTCTTCGTCGATTGCCGAGGCGCCGATCACGGCGTGGTCGACCTTGAACTGACGAATGAAGTCGACGGTAGCCTCGCCGACGATGCCGCCGTCCGCATGCCGCACCAGCCCACCGGCGATGATGACCTCGACTGCCGGCGCCTCGCGTAGGATGTTGGCGACGTTGATGTTGTTGGTAATGACCATGATGCCGTCGTGACGGCGCAACGCCAGGGCAACCTGCTCGGTGGTGGTGCCGATGTTGAGCATGATCGAGCTGTTGTTGGGTAGGAGACGAGCCGTGGTCTCGCCGATCCGACGCTTCTCGTCGGCCGCAAACTGACGGCGCGCCTCATAGGCGTAGTTCGCCACGCCCGAGGGGAAGACGGCCCCGCCGTGAACCCGCTGCAGCAGGCCATGCTCGCATAGGTCGTTGAGGTCCTTGCGGATCGTCTGCGGCGTAACGTCGAATACGCCGGCGAGCTGCTCGACTTCGACGCGACCGTTGCGACGGGCGAGATCGAGAATGTCCGCCTGTCGTGGCGAGACCGGCTCCATTCGTATCCCTTTCGAATTAATTCGCATATGACGGAAAAACGCAGATTTTGGCGTTATCGTGGTCAGATCGTCGCGGTATCGCAACACAAATTTTCGTATTGACGTTCATTTTCTTTCGCTTGATAGTCATTTTGCGGTTTCACACGGGAGGAGAACCGATGCGCGAAAATTTTCTGGCCGCTGTTGCGGCCTCGGCCCTGCTCGCCCTTTCCGGGCCGGTCTTCGCCGGTATGGAAGAGGCCGAGAGGTGGATCGAGAGCGAATTCCAGCCTTCCACGCTTTCGAAAGAAGAACAGCTGAAGGAGATGGAGTGGTTCATCAAGGCCGCCGAACCGTTCCAGGGCATGGAGATCAACGTGCTGTCGGAGACGATCCCGACGCACGAATATGAAGCCAGGACACTGGCGAAGGCATTCGAGGAGATCACCGGCATCAAGGTCAACCACCAGCTGCTCGGCGAGGGTGAGGTGGTGCAGGCAGTTCAAACGCAGATGCAGACGAACCGCAACCTTTATGATGCCTATATCAACGACAGCGACCTGATCGGCACACATTCGCGCTTGCAGCTTGCAGTCAACTTGTCCGATTGGATGGCCGGTGAGGGCAAGGACGTTACCAACCCGATGCTCGACATCGACGACTTCATCGGCAAGTCGTTCACCACCGGTCCCGACGGCAAGCTGTACCAGTTGCCCGACCAGCAATTCGCCAATCTCTACTGGTTTCGGAAGGATTGGTTCGACCGGCCGGACCTGAAGGAGCGGTTCAAGGCCAAATACGGCTATGACCTCGGCGTTCCGGTCAACTGGTCGGCCTATGAGGATATTGCAGACTTCTTCACCAACGACGTGAAGGAGATCGATGGGGTCCGCGTCTACGGTCACATGGACTACGGCAAGCGCGCGCCGGACCTCGGCTGGCGCATGACCGATGCCTGGCTGTCGATGGCTGGCGCAGGCTCCAAGGGCCTGCCGAACGGCCGCCCGATCGACGAGTGGGGCATCCGAATGGAGGAGGGCTCCTGCAACCCGGCAGGTGCGTCAGTCTCCCGCGGCGGGGAGACCAATGGTCCCGCGTCTGTCTATGCCATCGCCAAGTGGGATGAGTGGCTGCGCAAGTATGCGCCTCCGGGTGCTGCCGACTACGACTTCTATCAGTCGCTTCCAGCGCTTTCGCAGGGCAACGTCGCCCAGCAGATCTTTTGGTACACCGCCTTTACCGCTTCGATGGTGGCACCCAGGAGTGAAGGCAACAACACGGTGGACGAAGAGGGTAAGCCGCTTTGGCGCATGGCGCCGTCGCCGCACGGTCCCTATTGGGAAGAGGGCCAGAAGCTCGGCTATCAGGACGCCGGCTCCTGGACGATCCTGAAATCGACGCCGACCGATCGTGCCAAGGCGGCTTGGCTTTACGCCCAATTCGTCGTGTCAAAGACCGTCGACGTCAAGAAGAGCCACGTTGGCCTGACCTTCATCCGGGACTCCACGGTCAATCACGAGAGCTTCACCGAGCGCGCCTCGAGCCTCGGCGGTCTGGTGGAATTCTACCGCTCCCCGGATCGTGTCCTGTGGTCGCCGACCGGCATCAACGTTCCGGACTATCCAAAGCTCGCCCAGATCTGGTGGCAGCAAATCGGTGACGTGAACTCCGGTGCGTTCACGCCACAGGAAGCCATGGACCGGCTCGCAGAGGAAATGGACACCACCATGGCGCGCATGCAGCGTGCGGACGAGGCCAACAACACCTACGGCGGCTGCGGACCTCGTCTCAATGAGGAGAAGGATCCATCGGAGTGGATCGGCAAGGGTGGTGCCAAGGCCAAGCTTGAGAACGAGAAGCCGCAGGGCGAAACCATTGCCTATGAGGAACTGATCAAGCGCTGGACGCAGTGATCTCCTCAAGCCAAAATCGGAGGTCGCCACGTGGCGGCCTCCGCACCGCGCTGCGCACTCCTGCCCTTGCCGGTCGTCTGTCGATGTGCCGGCGCAGGCCGACGGCCCCTCCGTTCCTAGCAGGTGCTCGCCGGGGCCGCCCCTGGAGAAGCCATGTCCCTCGAACTGAAAAACGTGTCGCTCCGGTTCGGTGCGGAGACGCATATCCATCCGACCGACCTCGCGCTGAACTCCGGCACCTTCAACATCCTGCTCGGTACAACACTTGCCGGCAAGACGTCGCTGATGAAGCTGATGGCCGGGCTCGAGCGTCCGACCAGCGGCGAGGTCTGGTTCGGCGGAGCCGATGTAACCGGCGTGTCGGTGCGACGCCGCAATGTCTCTATGGTCTATCAGCAGTTCATCAACTACCCGAACCTGACCGTCGCCGAGAACATCGCGTCGCCTCTGCGCGTTGCCCGCATGTCCGAACGGGAAATCAAGGCCCGTGTCGAGCGGCTCGCCGAACTCCTCAGGCTGACGCCGATGCTCGGTCGTTTACCTGGCGAGCTTTCCGGCGGTCAGCAGCAGCGCACGGCACTCGCCCGCGCCCTCGCCAAGGATGCCGATCTGGTGCTGCTCGACGAGCCCCTCGCCAATCTCGATTTCAAGCTGCGCGAGGAGCTTCGTGACGAGCTGCCGCGCCTGTTCGCCGGCCGCGACTGCATCGTGGTCTACGCCACGACCGAGCCGGTCGAGGCGCTGCTGTTCGGCGGCAACACGGCGACGCTGCACGAGGGACGGATAACGCAATTCGGGCCGACGCGCACCATCTACCGCGAACCGGCGGACCTTCTCAGTGCCGAGGTGTTCTCCGATCCGCCAATCAACGTCGCTGACGTCCAGAAGGTTGGAGACACGTTTCGGTTTGGTGCCGATGTCGTCTGGCCCGCGACAGATCGGTTTACCGGCCTCGCCGATGGCCCCTATCGCCTCGGTATTCGCCCCCATCACGTGGCGCCGAAACCGGCCGGTGAGGCGCCGGTCGCCGTGAATGGGCGCGTGCTTGTTGCCGAACTAAGCGGCTCAGAGAGCATCATTCATTTGTCCGTGCACGGGACGACCTGGGTGTCGCAATCCCACGGCATCCATCCCTTCGAGGTCGGCGCGCAGGCCCGCCTCTATGCCGATATGGCGAAGGCTATCGTGTTTGACCGCGAAGGCCGGCGGATCTCGGCCTGATCTGTGCCGCGACCAAGACCATAACGACGCACCGGCGACGAGGAACATCGAAGCAATGGCGAGAATTACGCTCGATAACCTGCGCCATTCCTATCTTCGGGCGCCGGCTGCGGACGCCGACTGGGCTCTCAAGCGCCTTGACCTGGAATGGAGCGACGGCGGTGCTTATGCCCTGCTTGGTCCGTCGGGTTGCGGCAAGACCACGCTGCTCAGCATCATCTCGGGCCTGCTCACGCCCACCGAGGGCAAGGTGCTGTTCGACGGCCGCGACGTCACGGCGCTGCCGCCGGATCGGCGCCATATCGCACAGGTGTTCCAGTTTCCGGTCGTTTACGACACGATGAGCGTCTACGACAATCTCGCGTTCCCGCTGCGCAATCGTCACGTCGACGCCAGGACGGTCGATGCGCGCGTCCGCGAGATCGCAGACATGCTCGACCTCATGCCGATGCTGAAACGTCGCGCCGCCGGGCTGACGGCGGACGGCAAGCAAAAGATCTCGCTCGGCCGGGGACTGGTGCGCTCCGACGTCAACGCCATCATGTTCGACGAGCCGCTAACGGTGATCGATCCGCATTTGAAATGGCAGCTCCGCTCCAAGCTCAAGGAACTGCACCAGCGCGTCCGCATCACCATGATCTACGTTACTCACGACCAGACGGAGGCGCTCACCTTCGCCGATCAGGTCGTGGTGATGAACCAGGGCGAGGTGGTGCAGGTCGGTACGCCGGTCGAGCTGTTCGAAAGGCCCCAACACACCTTCGTCGGCCATTTTATCGGCTCGCCCGGCATGAACGTGCTGCCCTGCGCCGCTGACGGCGGCCGCGCGACCTTCGACGGCACACCGGTGGCCACGGCGACGCCGGCAGATCTCGGCGCGCTGTCAGGTCGGCTCGAGTTCGGCATCCGCCCGGAGTTCGTCCGGTTTGCGCAGACGGGCATCCCCGTCACTGTGACCAAAGTCAGCGATGCCGGTCGATTCCAGGTGGTGGAAACGCGCGCGGGGAGCAACGTAATTCGGCTGCTCGTGCCGGAAGGCGCGGCTATCCCGTCGGAGAGCGCCCATCTCGCGTTCGATCCGGCGCACACGCACGTCTATCGCGATGGCTGGATCGTTGGCTGACGAGGGAGGCACGCATGAACAAGACGCACGATCAGAGAGCCTGGTTCTTCGTCCTGCCCGTGGTGGCTTTGGTCGCCTTCAATGCCATCATTCCGCTGATGACCGTGGTGAACTACTCCGTCCAGGAGACCTTCGGGGACAACACCTTCTTCTGGGCGGGGGTTATCTGGTTCGAGGAGGTGCTTCATTCCTCCCGGTTCCACGCGGCGCTTGGGCGCCAGCTGATCTTCACCTTCTCGATCCTGGCGATCCAGATTCCACTCGGGGTGGCGATCGCGCTCACCATGCCGCGCAAGGGACCTTGGGTTTCGGTCTGCCTCGTCCTGATGGCGCTGCCGCTCCTCATTCCGTGGAATGTCGTCGGCGCGATGTGGAACATCTTCGCCCTGCCCGACATCGGCCTGCTTGGCCGCGGCCTCAACGCGCTCGGCTTCGACTACAACTTTACCCGTCACCCCGGCGACGCCTGGTTTACGTTGATCCTGATGGACGTCTGGCACTGGACTTCGCTGGTTGTGCTGCTCGCCTACGCCGGGCTGGTGTCGATCCCCGACGCCTATTATCAGGCGGCCAAGATCGACGGTGCCCGCCCCTTCGCGATCTTCCGCTTCATCCAACTGCCAAAGCTGAAGCGGGTTCTGACCATCGCCGTGCTGCTCCGGTTCATGGACTCGTTCATGATCTACACCGAGCCCTTCGTGCTCACCGGCGGCGGGCCGGGAAATTCGACAACGCTGCTCTCGATCGACCTCGTCAAGATCGCGCTCGGCCAGTTCGACCTCGGACCCGCCGCAGCGATGTCGCTGGTCTACTTCCTGATCATCCTGCTTTTGAGCTGGATCTTCTACACGCTGATGATGCGCAACGAGCAAGCGTGAGGGCCTGGACATGAAGCGACTGACGGCCTGCGTGCCCGTTCTCTACATCCTGTTTCTGATGCTGCCGATCTACTGGCTCCTGAACATGTCGTTCAAGACCACCAACGAGATCCTCGGCGCCTTTACGCTGTGGCCTGCGGAGTTCACGCTTGAAAACTATCGCAGGATCTTTAGCGACCCGACATGGTACATGGGTTACGTCAACTCCCTGATCTATGTGACCATTAACACCGTGCTGTCGGTTTCCGTCGCGCTGCCGGCGGCCTATGCCTTCTCGCGCTACCGGTTCCTCGGCGACAAGCATCTGTTCTTCTGGCTGCTCACCAATCGAATGGCGCCGCCGGCGGTGTTCGCCCTGCCGTTCTTCCAGCTCTATTCTGCCGTGGGGCTGTTCGACACGCCGATCGCCGTGGCGCTGGCGCACACGCTGTTCAACATCCCGCTGGCGGTGTGGATCCTCGAAGGCTTCATGTCCGGTGTGCCGAAGGAACTTGACGAAACCGCCTACGTCGACGGCCATTCGTTCTGGTCGTTCTTCGTTAGGATCTTCGTGCCGACGATCGCCGCCGGCGTTGGTGTCGCCGCCTTTTTCTGCTTCATGTTCTCCTGGGTCGAGCTCCTGCTCGCCAAGACCTTGACCGCCGTTGCGGCCAAGCCGATCGCTGCGACCATGACCCGGACGGCATCGACGTCGGGTTACGAGCTCGGATTGCTTGCGGCTGCCGGAGCGCTCACCATCGTGCCCGGCGCTTTCGTCATCTATTTCGTACGCAACTACATTGCCAAGGGCTTCGCCCTCGGCCGCGTCTGACGCAGCGGGCGCAGACAATCGGGAGTATTGCCATGGGTTTGACCTGGATGGCCTGGACTTGGCAGACCGCAGCCTTCTTCCTGTTCGTCTTCACCGCGATCGCCGCCATGGGGATCTGGGAATATTACAGCCCCGGCGGCGGGCCACGCGATGGCATCCTCGGGCTTCACACCACGCGGGGAGATCGGCTGTTCATCACCCTGCTCGGCAGCGCCTTCATCTTTCTCGCCTGGCTCGGCGTGATGGGCACGCCGCTCTGGGCGCCGCTCGGGATCTCGCTGGTGTATGGGATCCTGGTGTTTCGCTATGTGTGACGCGGAATGGCGATCTTCTTGGAGGGTGCGTCCCGGTCCGAAGCATAAAACCGCTCTTTCTCCCTACATTCGGCCCTCCAATGCCCGGTCGAAAATCTCCTTCGCCGCGTCGAGCGTGAGTTCCACCGGATTGCCGCCTGCAGTCGGGTCGACAATAGCCATCTCGGCAATCAGGTCACGCTTCTCGCTGCCAACTTTGAGCCCGGCGAGGGTATTCGGCACGTCGAGGTCAGCGCGCAGTTTCACCACCGCTTCGAGAAAGCCGTCGAAGCCACCGGAGATCCCGAGGTATCCGGCGAGCCTGGCGATCTTGTCCTCTATCGCCGGCCGGTTGAAGGCAAGCACGTAGGGCATGAACACGGCATTGGTCATGCCGTGATGGGTATCGTAAAGGGCGCCGACCGGATGGGAGAGGGCATGAATGGCACCAAGTCCCTTCTGGAACGCCGTGGCACCCATGGCTGCTGCGCTCATCATGTTGCCGCGGGCAAGGAGATCGCCAGGCTCGTTCGCCGCCCTGGCGAGGTTCTCGAAGACCAGGCGGATGCCCTCTACCGCGATGCCGTCGGCCATCGGGTGATAGTAGGTCGCCGAATAGGCCTCTAAGCAGTGGGCGAGCGCGTCCATCCCGGTGCCGACGGTGAAGTAGCGTGGCATGCCGACAGTGAGCTCCGGATCGCAGATCACGGTTTTCGGCATCATCAGGGGGTGGAAAATCACCTTCTTGGTATGGGTCTCGGCGTTGGTGACCACGCCGGCGCGTCCGACCTCTGAGCCGGTGCCTGCCGTGGTTGGCACTGCAACAATCGGGGCGATGCCGGCAGGGTCGGCCCGCGTCCACCAATCGCCGATATCCTCGAATTCCCACAGAGGCCGGGTCTGGCCGGCCATGAACGCGATCACCTTGCCGGCATCAAGCCCGGATCCGCCTCCGAGGGCGATGACGCCGTCGTGCCTGCCGGCCTTCAGAGCAGCGACACCCGCCTCGATATTGGCGTCGATCGGATTGGGCTTGACGTCGCAGAACAGCCCCACCTCCAGACCCTCAGCCCGGCAGAGCGCCATCGCCTCTTCGACCATTGGCAGCTTCGCTAGGCCAGGGTCGGTGACAAGCAGCGGCCGCTTCATGCCGGCATCGGCGACGACCGCGCCAAGTTCCTTGATGCGGCCAGGGCCGAAACAAACGGCAGTCGGATAGTTCCAGTTGGCGGAGGGGCAGATGGTCATGGGAGGATCCAAAAAGTTCGATGCGAAGCATGCCGGTCGGAGCATGCGTGAGGCCCGACCGATGAATCGTCAAATCTTTGTGCGTAGGTGGTAGGACTTCGGCCGGGTCAACGCCTCGTAGCCGAGCGACGACAACGCGGCGCCCCGGCCGGTGTCCTTGACGCCGGTCCACACCAGGGCCGGATCGAGATAGTCGCATCGGTTCATGAAGATGGTGCCGGTCTCGATCCGATCTCCGATCGACGCCGCTGCGGCCTCGTCGGCGGTCCAGATCGAGGCAGTCAGCCCGTACGGGCTGTCGTTCATCAGCATCACGGCCTCGTCGTCGTTGCGCACCTTCATGATGCCGACGACCGGCCCGAAACTTTCCTCGCGCATCACCGACATCTGGTGGTCGACGTCGACCAGTACCTGGGGAGCCAGATAGGGCGTTCCGGGCTTGTCGGCGGGAAAGGCCGAGGTGTCGATCAGTGCCTTCGCGCCCTTGCGCAGCGCTTCCGCGGTTTGCTCACGCACCCAGTCGGCGAAGCGGGGCTGCGCCATCGGTCCGAGCGTGGTCGCTTCGTCCAGCGGGTTGCCGAGCACGTATTTACGGGTGAGGTCCGCGACCCCATCGACGAAGGCGTCATAACGGCTCTCGTGGACATAGACCCGTTCGATACCGCAGCAGCACTGACCGGAATTGTAGAAGGCGCCGTCGACGATGTTGGCAACGACGAAATCGAGATCGGCGTCGGCGCGGACATAGGCCGGATCCTTGCCGCCGAGCTCGAGCCCGAGCGAAGCGAAGGTGCCGGCTGCCGCCCTTTCGATCGCCTTGCCACCGGCAACGGAGCCGGTGAAGTTGATGTGATCGATGACGCCCGAGCCGATCAGCTTCTCGGTCTGACCGTGGCTGAGCACGATGTTCTGGAACACGCCCTTGGGAAGACCGGCGGCCTCAAACGCCTTGGCGAAACGCTCGCCGACCAGAAGCGTCTGCGCGGCATGCTTCAACATCACCACGTCACCGGCGATCAGGGCCGGCATGATCGTGTTGACAGCGGTCAAGAACGGATAGTTCCAGGGCGCAATCACGAGCACGAGGCCGAGCGGTTCGTGCTTCAGGTATCGAGTGAAACCAGGCTTGTCGGTGAAGCGTCGCGGAGCGAGTGCCTCCTCGGCAATGCTGATCATGTAGGTGGTGCGCTCGGTGACGCCTCCCATCTCACCGCCATAGCGCACGGGGCGGCCCATTTGCCAGGCCAGCTCCGGCACGATCTCTGGGTTCATGGCAATCAGCGCATCATGCGCCGCCTTGACGTAGGCGACGCGCTCGGCGACCGACAGCGCCGCCCAGCCTGGTTGCGCCGCCTTCGCGGCCGTGACGGCCCGATCGAGTTCAGCTTCGGTCGCGATTGGCCGCTCGGCATAGAGGGAGCCGTCGACGGGGGAGATGAGTTTCACGGTTTCAGACATTTCGGCACGTCCTTCCGGGGCAGTCGTTCAACAGGCGGTGGCCTGCACATGCCCGTGTTGTGCGTAGGCGAGGATGGCGGGCGCGGTCGCGGGTCATGATTCTGTAGCCGTGCTCGCGCGCGGTGGTGATGCCCCAGGCTGCCATACAATCCATGAACCACTTTTTGTCCAATGCCGTCGACATCAGGCCACTCCGCCGAGCCACTGCATCATTGCTGTATGCGCAGCGTCGTGTTTGTCTCAGTATCGCTCAAAGCCCCGTTTGACCTCCCAGTCCGTGACCCGACGATCGTATTCGAACTGCTCCCATTCGGCGGTGCGAACATAGTGTTCGATCACGGCGTCGCCGAAAGCGGAGCGCAACATCTTCGATTTCTTCAGCTTTTCCGTCGCTTCGCGCAGCGTCTTGGGCACCTCGCGCAGCCGCTTGCCATAATAGGCATCGCCGACGTGTGGCGGCTCGAGCTCCAGCTTTTCCTCAATTCCAGCGAGGCCGGCGGCGATCAGTGCGGCGAAGGCAAGGTGAGGGTTCAAATCGGCGCCTCCGATGCGGCATTCGCAGCGGATAGCCTTTGTCCCCTCACCGCAGACCCGGAACCCGGCCGTGCGGTTGTCAAGTGACCACACGGCCTTGGTCGGTGCAAAGGTTCCAACCTGGAAGCGTTTGTAGGAATTGATGAACGGCGCCAGGAAATAGGTGATGTCGCCGGCGTATTTAAGCTGGCCGGCCATGAAGGCGCGCATCAGGTCGCTCATGCCGTGCTCGGCATTCTTGTCGAGGAACAGCGGTGTCTTTCCGGCCTTGTCCCACAGCGAGCAGTGGACATGGCTCGACGAACCGGCAAGGTCATAGGCCCATTTCGCCATGAACGTCACGGACTTGCCCTTGGACCAGGCAATTTCCTTGACCCCGTTCTTCAGGATGGCGTGCCGGTCGGCCATTGTCAGCGCGTCAGCGTAGCGGACGTTGATCTCTTCCTGCCCAGGTCCCCATTCACCCTTGGAATTTTCAACGGGAATGCCAGCGCCCTCGAGGCCGTTGCGGATTGCCCGCATGACGTCCTCTTCCTTACTGGTCTGGAAGATGTGGTAGTCCTCGATATAGTACCCGGCAGTCGCCAGATCCTGATATCGCTTGGCCCTGGCTGTCTCGTAGCTGTCGTCAAACAGGTAGAATTCGAGTTCGGAGGCGAGGAACGCCGTGACGTCCATCGCATCCAGTCGGGCGATCTGGCTCTTCAGAATCGCGCGCGGGCTGTGGGGCAGGGGCTGATGATGATGGTCGAGAACGTCGCAAATGACGAGGGCGGTGGCCTCGAGCCAGGGGATCCGGGTCAGGGTCGCCAGATCAGGCTTCATGACGAAATCGCCATAACCCTTCTCCCAGTTGGCGGCGGCGTAGCCGGGCACGGGCTCCATGTCGATATCGTTGGCAAGCAGGTAATCGCAGCCGTGGGTTTCGTCGTGTGCCGATTCAACGAAATGCCGGGCATGGAAACGTTTGCCGATCAACCGGCCGAACATGTCCACGAAACAGACCAGAACCGTGTCGATCGAGCCGGCTGCTACCGCGGCCTTGAGGTCCTTGAACGAAAGATTGCCCGCCATCTTGTTCTCCGCGCCGCGGCGCCAGTTTACCGGTGACGGACACCGGCGTTCCGGCCGGCGTCCGTCTCATGTTCAGTCACTGCAACGATGGTCAGTGCTGGTTCGTATTGATCCCGAACCGATCAGCTGTAGCGGTAGGGGGGACCGGCCTTGCTCATCACCTGGCGGTAATCGCGAAGGATCTCGACGACCCTTGCGCAACGCGGGCTGGTCGTCGCGATCTCGTCCCAGAACTTCTCAGCTTCGGCTTCGACCGTCGCCCATTCCGCATCGGGAATGGTGGTGAGTTCCATCTTGCCGCCGGACACACGCAGACTCGCCTCGCCGGCCCAGTACCAGTGCAGCCGGTAGTAGTGTGACGAGTCCATCGCGAGCCGGAACAGCTCCTGGAGATGGGGCGGGACGGCATTCCAACGCTCGGTGTTGGCGAAGAAAGAACCAACCCAGGCACCGCAAATGTTGTTGGTCAGGAAATACTTCGTCACATCCGCCCAGCCGACGGTGTAGTCCTCGGTAATGCCCGACCAGGCGATGCCGTCGAGTTCGCCGGTCTGGACGGCGACCTCCACGTCCTCCCAGGGCAGGGTGACCGGCACCACGCCGAAGCGAGAGAGGAACTTGCCGGCGGTCGGGAAGGTAAACACCCGCTTGCCCTTGAGGTCATCGAGGCTGCGGATCGGATCCTTGGTGTTGAAGTGGCAAGGGTCCCACGATCCGGCCGAGAGCCATGTGACGTTCTCGACTTCGCCGTAGGCTTCCTCCCAGATCTCGTTGAGACCATACTTGTAGAACAGCGCCTGAACGTCGAGCGAGTAGCGCGTCGCAAACGGGAAATAGCCGCCAAACACCCGCACGTCGACGGGTGCAGCCATGGAATCGTCGTCGGACTGGACCGCGTCGATCGTGCCGTTCTGCATCGCACGGAATAGTTCGCCGGTCGGCACCAACTGGTCGGAGTAGTAGAGTTCGATCTCCATCTCGCCGTTGGCCGCCTTGTTAAAGGCGTCGATCGCCGGCTTGACCACATGCTCGCCGAGCGCAGGACCGGCATAGGTCTGCAGCCGCCATTTGATTGGCGACTGCGCCCGCACCACGTGCGGTGCGGCGAGGGTTGCGGCGCCGGCTGCCGTGACGAGCCCGGTCCTTGTCAGAAAGTCGCGTCTGTTCTGCATTGCACCTCTCCTCTGTGGTTTGTCCCGGCCGTTCTGGGGACCTTGCGGCCTTGTTGTTGTCGTCTCGTCGGTGCCGGGGCCGGTCGCCTTACCCCCGGATGTAAACATGCTGCGGCAGCCAAAGTGCGATCTGCGGAAAGGCCATGATCACGACAAGCGCGATGATCATCACCAGCACGAAGGGAGTGATCGAGCGGTAGATGTCGTGGAGGCTGACCTCGGGCGGCGCCATCGCCCGCATCAGGAACAGGTTGTAGCCGAAGGGCGGAGTCATGTAGGCGATCTGACAGGTGATGGTGTAGAGAATGCCGTACCAGATCAGGTCGAAGCCGAGTGCCTTCACCAGGGGGACATAGAGCGGCGCCACGATCACCAGCATGGCGGTGTCGTCCAGAAACATCCCCATGATCAGGTAGGAGGCCTGCATCAGGATCAGGATCTGCCACGGGGTAAGGCCAAGATCCTCGACGAAAACGCGCTCGATTGCCCTGACCGCACCGAGTCCGTCGAACACGGCGCCGAAACACAGAGCCGCGACGATGATCCACATGAACATGCAGGAGACGCCGAGGGTCTTGTGCAGCGTGTCGCGCATGACCCGCCACGTCAACTTGCGCCGCACGGCTGCCGCGACCGTGGCGCCGATTGCCCCAATTGCAGAGCTTTCGACCAGGCTGGTCTTGCCGGCGACGAACAGCCCCGTCATCGACAGGAAGATCAGGAACGGCAGGATGCCGGCCGACAGCAGCCTCAGCTTCACGCTCCATGGCACGGCGCGTTCCTCGGGCGACAGCGTCGGCCCGAGCGACGGCTGCAGCCAGCAGCGGATCGCGATATAGGCGATGAACATGCCGGCCATCATCAGGCCCGGGAACACGCCGGCGAGCCACAGCTGGCCGACCGGTTGGCGCGCGATCATGGCATAAAGCACAAGCACGACCGAGGGCGGCACCAGGATCCCGAGTGTCGAGCCGGCCTGGATCACGCCGGTGACCATGACCTTGTCGTAGCCGCGTCGGAGCAGTTCCGGCAGAGCGATGGTTGCGCCGATCGCCATCCCGGCGACGGACAGGCCGTTCATCGCCGAGATCACCACCATCAGCAGGATGGTGCCGATGGCGAGCCCGCCGCGCACGGGGCCGAACCAGACGTGGAACATCTTGTAGAGGTCGTCGGCGATGCCCGATTCCGACAGCATATAGCCCATGTAGATGAAGAGCGGCAGCGTCAGCAGCGCGTACCATTTCATGAGCTTCATCGCCGCCGAGAACGGCAGTTCGACCCCTCCGGTACCCCAAAGCAACAGTGCAAAGATTGCTCCGATGAAACCGATCGCGCCGAACACGCGCTGTCCCGTGAGGAGCAGCACCAGCATGCCGGCGAACATCAGGATGGCGATCAGATCATAGCTCACGCGAGGGTCTCCCCTCGCGCAGCGGCAATGTCCTTGAAGAACTGCGCCACCGTCTGCAGCAGCATGAGCGCGATGCCGATGCACATCACGATCTTGATCGGCGCCATGTAGGGCGCCCAGGCGGAGTAGCTGCTTTCGCCGTATTGCAGGGCGTAGGCCGTGCTCGACACGCCGCCATAGAGCATCACCGCGAGGTAGAAGATAAGGAACAGCACCGTTACGACGTCGATGGCCGCCCGTGTCCGCGGAGACCAGCGCGCATAGACGAGGTCCATCCGGACATGGCTGTCATGCTTCATCGACCAGCCGCCGCCCAGCATGAAGTACGCGGACATCGCGAACTGGGCCATTTCCAGTGTCCAGATCGGCGAGGAGGAGACGAGGCCGTAGTCGAGGGCGCCGCGCATGATCGCGGAGTACATCAGGATGCCGATCATCGCGAAGATCAGGTACATCGTCGCGACGCCGACGACACCGTTCACGGCGTCGACCCATCGTACGTAGGCTTTGATTGCTTTCGGCATGGTCCCCTTTTCCAGTCGAAGCCTGCGCCGGTTCCCTGATAATCCTCGTCACGTCACGGCCGGGAGCACGGACAACAGAAGGTCGGCAAGCCGGTCGCCCCAGGCCTGCTCCGCCGCGGCGGAAGCAAGCTGATCGTTGCGGATTTCGATCATGATACAGGCAAGGTCCCGTCCCTCACCGTGCCGCGTCAGCGTGTAGTAGACGCCGTCGGCGGCCGAGTAAGGCTGATTGTCGCCGACGGTGAGGTCCGGCAGGCTGGTCAGCGCCGCAATCATCGGTGTGAACAGGCGGCGGTCGTTATCGGCGATCAGCCCGACCTGCCAGGGTCGCGCGACCCCCTTATAGACCGGCGTGAAGCTGTGCACGGCGACGAGCACGCTGTGCATCGTGGCCGCGTCGCGGCTGTCGAGGAGGCTTGTCACCGCGTCGTGATAGGGTGTGTGGACCGCAGCAATCCGCGCTGCGCGCTCGACTTCGGAGAGCTTCGCATTGCCGGGAATGGTTGTGGATTCGCTGATTTCCGGAATGAGGTCCGATGCGGACGGATCGCGATTGCAGTCGATGACGAGGCGGGACACCGTCGGGTAGACCAGCGGCGCATCAAGTCTTTCCGACAGCCGGAGGCTGACACCGAGAGCGCCGGGGTCCCAGGCGATGTGGGCAGAAACATCGGCCGGGGTCAGGCCAAGCGTACCGAAGGCCTCGGGAATTCGGTTAGAGGCATGGTCGCACAGCACGACGAACGGACCCAGCCCGTTGCCGTTGACGACGGCGACCGGGTCCCCCCCCGTTGCGGCATGTCCGCTGCGCCCCTGCATTCAATCCGCCTCTGCCTACGGAATGCGCAGCCGCCTGTTCTATTTGTTACAATCTTGTGCGGTGCGCTGAAGTCTGTATGATTTCATACAAAGCGAGGCGCAAAGTCAAATGGTAAAAGGCGTCAGCCCGTCACTCGGATCGGACACTGCGGAGCCGCTGGACCAGCCTCTGGTCGAGGTGATCCGCGAGCGCCTTGATGAGTTCACGGCGACCGAACGGCGTGCAGCTCTGGCGCTCCTCGCCAATTATCCACTGCTTGGTCTGGGTACGGTTGCAGAGTTTGCACATGGTGCCGGCGTCAGCTCGCCGACGATCCTGCGCTTTACCGCTCGCCTCGGGTTTGCGACCTATGCGGAGTTCCAGAAGCGGCTGCGCGGCGAGCTCGAGGACCGGTTGAAGTCACCGCTTGCCAAGGCGACGGCGCCGAGTTTTCCGGCTGCCGAGATCGAGGACGATCTTCCCGGCGCGATCCTTGACAACATCCGCGAGACTTTCCGCCACCTGCCGCCGGCCGAACTCGGTGCCGTGGTACGCCTGATCGGCGACGAACGCCGTACCGTCTATTTCCTGGGTGGCCGTTTCACTGATGCGCTCGCGCGCTACATGGCGGCCCACCTGAGGATCGTGCGCGGCAAGGTCATCCATATCGCCGGCCAGGAGGACAACTGGCGCGACTTCCTTATCGATATGACGCGGCGGGACGTGCTGGTGGTGTTTGACATCCGCCGCTACCAGGCCAACGTGGTACGGCTGGCGACCGCGGCCGCCGAGCGCGGGGTTTCGGTTGTCCTTGTCACTGACGGTTGGCTGTCGCCGATCGCCAGCGTCGCCGCCCATGTGCTGCCGGCCCGTGTCGCCGTTCCCTCGCCATGGGATTCATCGACCGCGCTCCTTGCGATCGCCGAGGCGCTGATCGCCGGTGTGACCCGGGCCGACCACGCGCGAAGCGAGGCGCGCATGGCGATGCTTGAGCGCTACCGGGACGGAGACGATCTCCGGCCGGATTGAACAGTCCTGCAAGCGTGTACGGGACGGTGCGCTCCTCCCGTCACTGTCCTCCCGGCAGCTCCGTGAACGCCCGGCGGAACGCCCTCGGCGACTGCCCAGTCTCTGCCGTGAACACGCGGGTGAAGTAGGCAGCGTCGGCGAAACCGAGGCGGTAGGCGATCTCGCCGATGCCGGTCTGGGTATAGGCGATCAGCCGACGTGCCTCGAGCATCTGCCGATCGCGGAGCAGTGCGGAGGCCGAGCGGCCGTAGCAGTCGCGGCAGACACGACTGAGGTGGGTCGGCGTTACGCCGAGTTCGGCAGCATAGGCGGAAACGCGGTGCTCGGTGGTGAACCGCGCTTCGACCAGCGCCTGGAAGCGGCGCGCCAGAAGAGCGGCCGCCCCGGTGCCGCCCGGCAGGTTGCGGGCATCGGTTCCGATCTGGCGGACACACCAGACCGCCACGAGGGCCGCGAAGGCGCGCAGCGCTGCCGCGCGGTGCGGCCGGTCACCGGCGTGTTCCTCGCCCATCAGCGCCATCATCCAGGGCGGCTCGGCAACGCCGCGGCACAAGACGGCATGGCTCAGTCGCTGTTCGAGGTCGACTTCCTTGAGCACTGGCGCCAGCACCGCCTCCGGCACCGTGACGACGACACCTTCCGTCTGCGGAGCGAAGCGGAAACCATGCACGATCCTGGGCGGCATGTTGATCAGGAGGCCATTCTCGATCGGATAATCCTCTGCAACGATCCGCACCGTACCGCCGCCGCTTGCGATCCAGAACACCTGATGCAGCGCCTTGTGCCGGTGCGGCGCGATACGCCATCGCCGCGGCCCACTGCGCACCGCGATCGTTTCAATGTGCAGCACGTCAGGAAAGCCGCGCCCAGCCGGCTCGCCATAAAGGTCGTAGTCCGGGACGGAAGCGAGGGCGGGCGCGACGGCAGGGTCATATGTTCGATTCATCCTGGTATTAGTTCGATCGCTCCATTCCCTTGTCCAGTCTGATTCGAGAGCCTCGCCTTGACAACTTGGCGACGCCTTCCGGCATCGCCTGAACAAGATTGCGGGGGAGTGTCTCATGCGCACCGACGTCGTCATCATTGGAGGCGGGCCATCCGGTCTGCTGCTGTCGCAGCTTCTTCACCTGAACGGTATTGCCAGCGTGATCGTGGAGCGCAGGAGCCGGGACTATGTGCTGTCGCGGGTTCGCGCCGGTGTGCTGGAGCAAGGCATGGTCGACCTGCTGCGCGAAGCCCAGGTCGGAGCCCGCATGGACCGCGAGGGTCTCATACACACAGGTTTCGACATTGCTTTCGACGACCGCCGCCGGCGGATCGATCTGGAAGGGTTGACCGGCGGCAAGACGGTGATGGTCTACGGCCAGACGGAGGTGACCCACGACCTTTATGCCGCACGCGACGGCATGGGCGGCACCGTGATCGACGAGGCCGAGGCGGTGACCCCACACGATGTTGAAAGCGACCGGCCCTTCGTCACCTATGAAAAGAGTGGCGAGACGCACCGCATCGACTGCACCTTCATCGCCGGTTGTGATGGCTTCCACGGCGTGTCGCGCGAGAGCATTCCGGCCGATAAGCGCCGGGAATTCGAGCTCACCTATCCGTTCGGGTGGCTTGGCGTGCTCGCCGACGTGCCGCCGGTGTCCCACGAGCTCATCTACGCCCATCATCCGCGAGGCTTCGCTCTGTGCTCGATGCGCTCCATGACACGCTCGCGCTACTACGTGCAATGCCCGCTGACGGAGAAGGTCGAAGACTGGCCCGACGACCGGTTCTGGGACGAACTCAGGACGCGGTTGCCGGCGCAGACCGCGGCCGCCGTGACCACCGGCCCGTCGATCGAGAAGAGCATCGCGCCGCTTCGCAGCTACGTTTGCGAGACCATGCGCCATGGCCGACTGTTTCTTGCCGGTGACGCGGCGCACATTGTGCCGCCGACCGGCGCCAAGGGCCTCAACCTGGCGGCGTCCGACATCTTCTATCTGTCTCGGGCGATGATCGATTTCTACAAGAAGGACGATGAGACCGGGCTCAGGGACTACGCACGACGCGCGGTGGCGCGGGTATGGAAGGCGGAGCGGTTTTCGTGGTGGATGACAAGCCTTCTGCACGTCTTTCCGGAAAAGGGTGCCTTCGGCGCGCGCATCCAGCACGCGGAGCTTGATTACCTGTTCTCCTCGAAGGCGGCCCAGACGGTGATCGCGGAAAACTACGTCGGGCTGCCGTACTGACGCCGGGCAGAGATCCGGTATGGCGTCACGAGGTTCGCAGCCTCGGAACGTTGCTCCGAACTAGCGCTTCTTCGGCAGCGGACCAACCCCCAGGCGCGGCAGGTTGATCGGCGGCGCCGTCGGTGACCGGCGGCGCGACGGCAGGATAACGGCGAAGATCGTTACCGCCACCGGCCAGAAGGCGGCGGCAAGCAGGGCGAGGGCGACGGCCCGGACCGAGCGTCTGCCGTTCGAGGCAAGTTCGAATGATGCCATCAGGAGGTAAGTCGCGGCAACGACGCCATAGGCGACGCCGAAGGGCAGCACAACCGAAGTCATCGCGGGGTTCCTTGTCCCAGCGGCCGATAGGCAGAGGCGGCCGCGTCCGGGCACGGATCAAACGTCTTCGTCGAGCAGCGTTCCTCAATCCGGTATTGCGGCAGATGCTTCGACCACAACGTCGGCAAACGTAGGAAGGCATGGTGGAGAGTGCAATCCGCAGTTCCGACAAGCACCTGGCATCTATTGAAGCCGCAGCGCCTCGTTCCAGCGCTCGATCAGGCGCTGGCGCTTGACCTGGTCGAGATAAACCACAAGGGCCGGGCCGACCGGGATCGGCCGGAGACGATCGCCATAGACCTTGTGCATGCGTGAGGCGGTGTTCTCGCCGTCGACGCGGGGATTGAGCGCTGGCAGTCCGACCTTCTCGGCGAGCACCTTCTGACCTGCTGGAGAAAGCATGAAATCGAGGAAGGCGGCGCCGAGGTCGGGGGCGGTGGCCGCCTTGGGCACCAGCGCGGTGCGGGTCATGACCACCGTGTAGTCTTCGGGGAAGATGATGCCGAGGTCCGGGGCAGTGCGCGCCCAAGCGGCGGCATAGGAGCCGAGAATGTTGTAGCCCAACATGAAGCGACCGTCGGCGACGCGCTCCACGATCGCCGAGGAGTTGGAATAAAGCTTCACGCCGGCGGCGCCGAGCGCCGAAAACAGCTTCCAGATGTCCGAGTTGTGCTCGCGGTCGCGGGCAAGGAAGAACAGGCCGAGACCGGCACGTTCGACATCATAGGTTCCGACGCGGCCGTAGGCCTCGGTCTCGTTGTCGGTGAGGAAGGCAGTGAGTGCGCCGTGGCTCTTCGGCGGCTCCCGATCGGTGAAGGCAGCCTTGTTGTAGATGATCACGGCTGGCTCGAAGGTGACCCCGAAGACGGTATCGCGCCAGCGCGCCCAAGCCGGCAGTGGGGCGGCCTCCACGAGGTCGAGCGGTTGGGCAAGACCGTCGTTGCCGAGCTTCACTTGCAGGTCCATGGCGGAGGAGAAGGCGAGGTCCGCTGTCGGGTGGCCGGTGTCGCTCTCCTCGACGATGCGCTCATAGATCTCCTGGGTCAGGAGCTCGTGGTAGTCGATGCCGACCAGGCGGTGACTCTCGCGAAAGGCGTTGATCAGCGGCTGGGCGATCGTCTCGTCGAGCGAGGAATAGACCGTTACGGTCCGCGTCGCCTGGGTTGGATCCAGTGGTGGATAGAACCCGGCCCGCGCCGGCGCCATCATCGCTGTCAGGAGCGCAAGAATCTGGAGCAGGAAACTTAGTCGGGTCGGCATTGCCTCAGGGCTGAGGAGCCTCCACTTTGGCGCGGCGGAGGCCACCATCAGCATCGTCACGTCACGTTGTAGGCGGCGATGGCGGCCATGTTGACGATATCGCTGTCCTTGGCGCCCATTGACAGGATCTGCACCGGCTTGTCGAGGCCAACGACGAGCGGGCCGATCACGGTGGAGCCGCCGAGCTCCTGCAGCATCTTGGTCGAGATAGAGGCCGAGTGAAACGCCGGCATGACAAGGACGTTGGCCGGACCGGTCAGGCGGCAGAAAGGATAGGCCGCCATCTTGTCCATGTTGAGCGCGACGTCGGCGCCCATCTCGCCGTCATATTCGAAGTCGACCCGGCGCCGGTCGAGAATCTTGACCGCCTCCTGGACCCGCTCTGTGCGCTCGCCCATAGGGTGGCCGAAGGTGGAATAAGCCAGCATCGCCACGCGCGGCTCGTAGCCAAGGCGGCGGGCAACATGGGCGGCCTCCTCGGCGATGTCGGCAAGTTCCTCAGAGGTTGGCATGTCGATCACCGCCGTGTCGGCGACAAGCACGGTGCGGCCGCGGCACAGCGCGAGCGACACACCGATCACACGGTGGCCGGGCTTGGCGTCGATGCAGTTACGGACGGTCTCCAGCGCGACGGAGTAGTTCCGAGTGATGCCGGTGACCATGGCGTCGGCGTCGCCGCGCGCGACCATGATCGCGCCCCAGTAGTTGCGGTCGTTGTTGACGATGCGCTGACAGTCGCGCTGCAGGTAGCCGCGTCGCTGCAAGCGGGCGTAAAGAAAGTCGGCGTAGTCGCGGTTCCGGTTGGAAAGCCTTGCGTTCATCAGCGAAATGCCGGGCCGGTCGATGTCGATGCCGGCGCTTTGCGCCACTTCGCGGATGTCGTCGTCGCGGCCGATGAGGATCGCCTGGCCGAGGCCCTGAGCGACGAAACTCGCGGCGGCCCGGATCACCGGCTCCTCCTCGCCCTCGGCGAATACGACGCGTTTCGGCTGCTGGCGCACCTTGGAGAAGATGCGCTGCAGCGTGCCGGCGACCGGATCGCGCCGCGCGGAGAGCTGGTTGCGATAGGCCTCCATGTCGACGATCGGCCGGCCGGCGACGCCAGAGTCCATCGCCGCCTTGGCGACCGCCGGCGGGATGGTCGAGATCAGCCGCGGGTCGAACGGCACCGGGATGATGTAATCCGGCCCGAACTTCGGCCGGTTGCCGCGATAGGCGGCGGCGACCTCGTCCGGCACCTCCTCGCGGGCGAGCTTTGCGAGCGCCTCGGCGCAGGCGACCTTCATCGCATCGTTGATCGTGGTTGCACGCACGTCGAGCGCACCCCGGAAGATATAGGGGAAACCGAGGACGTTATTGACCTGATTGGGGTAATCGGACCGGCCGGTCGCAATGATGACGTCGTCGCGGATTGCCGCGACCTCTTCCGGCGTGATCTCCGGATCGGGATTGGCCATCGCAAAGATGATTGGATTCGGCGCCATGGCCCGCACCATGTCCTCCGTGAGCGCGCCCTTGGCCGAAACGCCGAAAAAGACGTCCGCGCCCTTCAGCGCGTCGTAAAGGGAGCGGGCGTCGGTTTCGACCGCATGAGCCGACTTCCACTGATTCATCCCCTCGGTGCGGCCCTTGTAGATCACACCTTTGGTGTCACAGAGGATGACGTTGTCGTGGGGAACGCCCATCGCCTTGACGAGTTCGATACACGCGATGCCGGCTGCTCCCGCTCCATTGCAGACAACCTTGACCGACGTCATGTCGCGCCCGGTGAGGTGCAGGGCGTTGATGAGGCCTGCCGCGGCGATGATCGCGGTGCCATGCTGATCATCGTGGAAGACCGGAATCTCCATCAGCTCGCGCAGGCGCTGCTCGATAATGAAGCAGTCCGGCGCCTTGATGTCCTCCAGATTGATCCCGCCGAAGGAGGCGCCGAGATAACGTACGCACTCGACGAAGGCGTCGACGTCCTGCGTGTCGACCTCAAGGTCGATCGAATCGACGTCGGCAAAGCGCTTGAACAACACCGCCTTGCCCTCCATCACCGGCTTTGAGGCCAGGGCGCCGAGATTGCCGAGGCCGAGAATCGCGCTGCCGTTGGAGATCACGGCGACCAGATTGCCCTTGCTGGTGTAGTCATAGGCACGGGAGGGCTCCTCCGCGATCGCGCGGACCGGGACGGCGACGCCGGGCGAATAGGCCAGCGACAGGTCGCGCTGCGTCGCCATGGGCTTGGTCGGAGAAATTTCGATCTTGCCGGGCCGGCCTTCCTGATGAAACTGCAGCGCTTCCTGTTCCGTGAAGCTGATGCTGCTCTTGTTCGACTTTTCCGGCCCCGGCATGTTTCTCTCCCTCTGCCCCCGCGACGCGGCGGGACGGCGACATTATCCCCTGAAATTTCCGGGCTCAAGCCGCAGGTTCGGTCCCAGACCATGAAAGCGCGGATCGGCTTTGCTAGGGTCCGGCCATGACGATGGAAGCCGCAGAGACCGATCGGGAGAAGCACGGCGCGGCCGAAACCGACGGCCAGCGCGTCACCCCGATGATGGCACAGTATCTCGAGATCAAGCAGGCAAATCCCGACTGCCTCTTGTTCTACCGGATGGGCGACTTCTACGAGCTGTTCTTCGACGATGCCGAGGAAGCGTCGCGGGCGCTCGCGATCACGCTGACCAAGCGCGGCAAGCATCTCGGACAGGACATCCCGATGTGCGGCGTGCCGGTCCATGCCGCAGACGACTACCTGCAGAAGCTGATCGCACTTGGCTACCGCGTCGCCGTCTGCGAGCAGACGGAGGATCCGGCCGAAGCGAAGAAGCGCGGTTCGAAATCGGTCGTGAAGCGCGAGGTGACCAGGCTGGTCACACCCGGCACCCTGACCGAGGATCGGTTGCTGGAGGCCGGACGCAACAACTTCTTGTTGGCGCTGCACCGCCAGCGCATCGGCTCGCTCGACGGTGACTTCGTCTACGGGCTTGCCTGGATTGACATTTCCACTGGAGCCTTCCGTGTGGCCGAGACGGATCAGGCGCGTCTTGCCGCCGACCTCGCCCGCATCGATGCGAGAGAGATCGTCGTCGCCGACCATTTGCTCGACGAGGACGAACTGCGCCCGCTGCTCGCCTCGCTCGGCCCTGCGCTGTCCCCGGTGCCACGGGTGTTGTTCGATGCCACGACGGCGGCCGATCGCATCGCCCGCTATTTCGCCGTGGCCACGCTCGACGGCTTCGGCCGCTTCAGCCGGGCCGAAACAGCTGCGGCGGCTGCGGCGATCGCCTACGTCGAAAAGACGCAGTTCGGTGATCGGCCGCCGCTCGATCCGCCCTCCCGCGAGGGGGGTACGGGCCGGATGCTAATCGACCCGGCAACGCGTGCCAATCTGGAACTGATGCGCACGCTCTCCGGCGAAAAGTCAGGCTCGCTTCTTGCCGCGATCGACCGCACCGTAACCGGCGCCGGCTCGCGACTGCTGGCGAACCGGCTGGCCGGCCCCCTTACCGACCCGGTGGAGATCCGGCGTCGGCAGGATTCGGTTGCCTTCCTGGTTGACGATCCTCTGTTGTGCCAGCGCCTTCGCGAACGACTGAGGACGACCCCCGATATCGCGCGCGCGCTGTCGCGGCTGGCCATGCAGCGTGGCGGCCCCCGTGATTTGTTGGCGCTCGCCTATGGTCTCGCTGCATCCGCCGACCTTGTTGGCCTGCTCGACCATGCCGACCTGCCGGAGGAACTGGCGGCGGCCGCCTCGAACCTGGCCGCCGCACCGATCGACGTCGGCGAGGAACTGGCCCGGGCGCTTGTCGAGGAGCCGCCACTCCTGAAGCGCGACGGCGGCTTCGTCGCCTCAGGCTATGCCGCCGAACTCGACGAGGTGCGGCGACTGCGCGACGACAGTCGGCGTGTGATCGCTCAAATGCAGGCCGACCTTGCGGAAGAGCTCGGCCTGCGCTCACTCAAGATCAAGCACAACAACGTACTCGGCTGGTTCATCGAAGTGCCGGCCGGACAGAGCGACAGACTTGCCGGTGATCCCGGCCGCTTCATCCACCGACAGACCATGGCCGGTGCGATGCGCTTCACCACCGCCGAGCTGGCGGCGCTGGAATCGAAGATCGCCAACGCCGGCGGCCGCAGTCTTGCCCTCGAGCTCGAGATTTTCGACCGGCTGACGGAGGCCGTTGTCGCCGAGATTTACGCGATCAAGCAGGCTGCCGACGCCCTCGGCGTCCTTGACGTCGCTTCGGCGCTCGCCGTGCTGGCGGAGGCCGAAGGTTATATTCGGCCCGTCGTCGATTCCAGCCTCGCCTTTCGGGTCGAGGGAGGACGGCACCCGGTGGTCGAACAGGCGCTGCGGCGTGCGGGTGAGGCACCCTTCATCGCCAACGATGCCGACCTCGGACCATCCGACGCCGACGCCGCGGAGGCGGGCGGCCACATCTGGCTCATCACCGGCCCCAACATGGCCGGCAAGTCGACGTTCTTGCGGCAGAACGCGCTGATTGCGGTGCTCGCCCAGATCGGATCCTTCGTGCCGGCGCGTGCAGCGCACATCGGTGTGGTCGACCGGCTGTTCTCCCGAGTCGGCGCGGCGGACGACATCGCACGTGGCCGCTCGACCTTCATGGTCGAGATGGTGGAGACGGCCGCGATCCTGAATCAGGCGGGACCTCGATCACTGGTGATTCTCGACGAGATCGGTCGTGGCACCGCGACTTTCGATGGCTTGTCGATCGCCTGGGCTGCAATCGAGCACCTACACGAGGTCAATTGTTCGCGGGCACTGTTTGCAACCCACTATCACGAGCTCACCGCGTTGGCAGCCCGGTTGCCGCGGCTCACCAATGCCACGGTCAGGGTCAAGGAGTGGAACGGCGACGTCGTGTTTCTGCACGAGATCGTGCCGGGAGCTGCCGATCGCTCCTACGGGATCCAGGTGGCGAAGCTGGCCGGCCTGCCGCCGTCCGTGGTCGAGCGAGCCCGTGCGGTGCTGACCCAGCTCGAAGAGCAGGACCGGCGAGCGCCGGCCGAGGTGTTGATCGATGACCTGCCGCTATTCGCTGCCGCACCGGCTCGAACGGCGGCACCGGCACCGGCCCCGGATCTGCTTGGCGAGGCGATTGACGCGCTCCACCCGGACGACATGACGCCACGTGAAGCGCTTGAGGCGCTCTACCGGCTGAAGAGACTGCGGATCAACGGACAGGAATGATAAACCGCTGGGCGCGGCGACCCACCGACTTAAGACTGCCGAGACCGCCGTTCACGATGGTCGCTGCAAGCCTTGGGGCCGGGCGGGGCTCTAAGCGCTTCCCTGCCTCACGCGGACTTCGCCGGCTCAGACAGCTTGCGCGCCTGGTCGATCCAGTCGTCACGCGCGATGCGCCCGCGGAAGTCGAGGCGCTGGTCGAGGGCCGCGATCTGTTCGTCAGTCAGCGAAGCGATCTGCCAGAAGTGGAATATTCCAGCCGCATTGAGTGCCGCTTCGAGCTTGGGACCGATACCCGAGATGGCCTTGAGATCATCCGCGCCGCCCTGCGGTCTGGCGAGCAGAATGTTTTCGAGCGGCTCGCCCTTCGGCGAAACTGCAATCGCGCTCGCCTTGCCGTTTGTCCCGCCGCGCCTCACCTCACTTCGGTTCGACAGGACGAAGTCAATGATGCGCGGCGCGATCTCGGCGCGGAATCGGGAACCGTTGAAGACGCCGTAGTGGCCGACGTTCGGCTGTTCGTAATGCGCCTTCTTGTCGTCAGCGAGATTGGTGCACAGCGCATGCGCGGCTTTGGTCTGACCACGTCCGGTGATGTCGTCCTTCTCGCCTTCAATGGTAAGAAGGGCCGTATTCTTGATCTTTGAACAGTCCACCGGTTCGCCCAGATGCCGCATTTCGCCCTTGGGTAGCGCGTGCTCTATGAAGACGGTTTCCACCGTCTGCAGGTAGAACTCCGCGGTCAGATCCATCACCGCCAGATACTCGTCGTAGAATTCCCGATGCTTTTCGGCGCTGTCGCCATCGCCTTTCACGAGATGCTGAAAGAAGTCGCGATGGGCAATCATGTGACGATCCAGGTTCATGCTCATGAAGCCCGACAGCTGCAGAAAGCCAGGATAGACCTCGCGCATGAAACCGCGGTGCGGGAAGGGCACCGTCATGATTGCATTGCGGCGGAACCAATCAATTCCATTCTTCTCGGCAAGATCGTTGACCGCGGTCGGATTGATCCGCGAATCGATCGGCCCGCCCATCAGCGTCATGGTTGACGGCGTATAGTCATCGCCGCGCGCTTCCATGATCGCCACTGCGGCGAGCACCGGCACGGACGGCTGGCACACGGCGACGACATGTGTGTCCTG
Source organism: uncultured Hyphomicrobiales bacterium (assembly GCA_964462985.1). Lineage (GTDB taxonomy): Bacteria > Pseudomonadota > Alphaproteobacteria > Rhizobiales > Stappiaceae > CAYXAA01. The sequence continues at coordinate 36,010 of CAYXAA010000017.1, forward strand.
GCCGAGGAAGTGCAGCATCGAGATGACGTAGTCGATGTAGTCGTCGAGGTCGAAGGCGCCGTCGCTGATCGGCACGACGCGGGCATCGACCCAGTCGGTGATGTAGACGTCGGCGCGTGGCAGCATCGTCTCGACCGTGCCGCGCAGCAGCGTGGCATAGTGACCGGACATCGGCGCGACAATCAGCATCTTGGGATCGTTGCGCCGGCCCGAGGTGACGCCACGTTCAAAATGGATCAGGTTGCAGAACGGCCGGCGCCACACAACCTCTTCGTGAACAGGAACGCGGACACCGCCGACCGTCGTATGTGTCAGTCCGAACTCAGGCTTGCCGTATCGACGCGTGGTACGTTCGACCAGCTCGCAGGCGGCCGCCACAGACCGGCCGTAGATCGTGTGGGTGAGCGGGTTGAGCGGATTCTGGAAATACAGTCTCGTCATGTCCGCTGCCGCTCGGAACGGGCTGAGGGCGGCGTGGTTCAACTCATAGAGTTGATAGTAGGGCACGTGACCGAATCTCTCACTGGTTGTCCAGGCCATTCGCAGCCTTTCCGTGTTGCGTTGTTCATTTTCTTTATCGCAGTGCCAAAGGATATGGCATTTTTACCAAGCCCGACAACACAGTCGCCGTTCAAAAACAGCAGCATATTGAAAGGAAACAAACAAATTTTTGATTGATGCAGCGCAGAATTCCGGCGCTGCAGCGCACAATCCCTTGAAATCGTTCACAGGTTAAGAATGTGCCGATTCGCGTCGGACGTGCAGGTGGAATGTGGAAAAATCAGGCGGCAAGGTCGGCGACGACGGCATCGAGTACCAGCATTCCGGTCGATGTGACGCGCACGCGGTGGCCGTCGAGGCGCTCGATCATGCCATGCTCGACGAGCTGATCAAGGCGCCGCGGGTCGAGCTTGCGCCCGACGCGGCGTTCGTAGCGGGTGAGATCAACGCCTTCGACAAGACGCAGGCCCATGAGCAGGAATTCGTCGCCCTGTTCTTCCGGCGTCAGGGCGATATTCTCCGCAAGTCCGTGTCCCTGCTGTTCGACCAACGCTAGCCAGGTTTCCGGGTGGCGCTCAGTCGCCGTGGCATAACGCCCTGTTTCCGTATCGATCCGTCCGTGGGCTCCGGGACCGACACCTATATAGTCGCCGTAGCGCCAATAAACCAGGTTGTGGCGGCACTCGGCGCCCGGCATGGCGTGATTGGACACTTCATAGGCAGGCATGCCGCGGGCTCCGCACAGTTCCTGCGTTGCCAGGTAAAGATCGGCCGAAAGGTCCGGGTCCGGCACCGTGAGCTTGCCTGCCCGCTGCAGTTCGAAGAAGGGCGTACCTTCCTCGATGGTGAGCTGGTAGAGCGACAGGTGGTCGGCAGCGAGATCGATCGCGGCGCCAAGCTCGCGTCGCCAGTCCTCGATCGTCTGACCGGGACGGGCGTAGATCAGGTCGAAGGAGATCCGGGGAAAGGTGGTGCGTGCCGTTTCGATCGCCGCCCGGGCCTGGGCTCCATCGTGCAGGCGGCCGAGCAGCTTGAGATCTCGGTCGTGGAGCGACTGTACGCCGAGCGAGACCCGGTTGACGCCGGCGGCGCGGTAGCCGCGGAAGCGGCCAGCCTCTACGCTGGAGGGATTGGCCTCGAGAGTGACCTCGACATCGGGGGCGACCGACCACAGTCGCTGAATGGCATCAAGGACCCGCCCGACCGTCCCGGGCTCCATCAGGGAGGGCGTGCCGCCACCGAGAAATACTGATTGCACGGTCCGGTTCGACGTTTGCGCCGCGAAGTGCTCCAGTTCGCGCTCAAAGGCGGCGGCGAACCGAGCCTGGTCGACACTCGTGTGGCGAACATGGCTGTTGAAGTCACAATAAGGGCACTTGGCCGCACAGAACGGCCAATGCACATAGATCCCGAAACCTGCTTCCAGCACAGCGGTCATGGTGTCTTAAGCAATGCCGCTTCGAACTTGGCGAAGGCTCGCGCACGGTGCGACCGCCGGTGCTTCTCCTCTGCCGGCATTTCCCCGAAGGTCCTGTCATCGTCCTCGGGCACGAACATCGGATCGTAGCCGAAGCCGTTGACCCCGCGCGGCGGCCAGACGCAGTGACCCGCGATTTCACCGCGGAACAGTGACACCGAGCCGCCGGGCCGGGCGAGGCAGAGCACAGCGACGAAGCGCGCCCGCCGTCGTTCCGGGGTTGCGGCGCCCATGGCCTGCAGTTTTTCCTCGACGGTGCGCATCGCCATGGAAAAGTCCTTGCCCGGTCCGGCCCAGCGGGCCGAGAGGACTCCGGGATCGCCGCCGAGCGCATCGACGCAAAAGCCGCTGTCGTCGGCAAGCGCCGGCAGGCTAGCGGCCTCACAGGCAGCGCGTGCCTTCAGTTCGGCATTGGCCTCGAACGTGTCACCGGTCTCTTCCGGTTCCGGCAGGCCGAGTTCGCCGGCAGAGACAACCTCTAAGCCGTAAGGCGCAAGGAAGGCACGGATTTCACGCAGCTTGCCGGCGTTGTGGCTCGCCAGCACGAGGCGCCGGTCCGCTGGATCGGCTGCAATCATCGGCTGGTCATCTCCCGCCATCGTCAGAGGATCGCCATCTTCTGCAATTCGACCAGCCTGGCGATCCCGGTCTTCGCGAGGCCGAGCAGCTGGTAGAATTCTTCTTCGGTAAAAGGCGCGCCCTCGGCGGTGCCTTGAATCTCGACGATCCCGCCTCGGCCGGTCAGGACGAAATTGGCGTCGGTCTCGGCTTCGGAATCCTCGGCATAGTCGAGGTCGAGCACCGGCGTGCCGCGGTAGAGACCGCAGGAGACGGCGGCGACGTGATCCTGCAGCACGGGCGCTGTGACCATGTCCCGGGCCTTCATCCAGGCAAGGCAGTCGCTGAGCGCTATCCAGGCGCCCGTGATCGAGGCGGTGCGGGTGCCACCGTCGGCCTGGATCACATCACAGTCGACCGTGATCTGGCGTTCACCGAGCGCCTGCAGGTCGACAACGGCTCGGAGTGACCGACCGATCAGCCGCTGAATCTCCAGCGTACGGCCGGATTGCTTGCCGGCCGAAGCCTCACGTCTCGTACGCTCGGTGGTCGCGCGCGGCAGCATGCCGTATTCGGCCGTCACCCAGCCTCGGTTCTGGCCGCGCAGCCACGGCGGCACGCGCTCCTCGAGGCTCGCTGTGCACAGCACGTGGGTGTCGCCGAATTTCACCAGGCACGAGCCTTCGGCATGTTTAGAGACATTGCGCTCCAGCGTCACGGCACGCATCTCGTCGGGCGCACGTTTCGACGGTCGCATCAAGATTCCTTCCTCAGATCACAGGGTCCTGCCGGGCGCCGGATCGCGAGCGTCTTGTATCGCTGCCGGCCGCGGCCCGTCAAAGGGTCGCTTGCGGAATTGAGCATGATTGTCCCTATATCTTAAAGTGACCCCCGAGCCGCCGTGCAACAACGCGATCGGCTCGGTGCCAACATCGGAGATGAGGAACACCGTGACCATCGGCGCACCTTCCGTGAGCCTCAGCGAACTGGACCGACGTTCGCGTGAGATCTTTCGGCAGATCGTCGAGACCTATCTGGAGACCGGCGATCCGGTCGGCTCGCGCAATCTCGCGCGCAAGCTACCGATCCAGCTGTCGCCGGCGTCGATCCGCAATGTAATGTCGGATCTGGAGCACGCCGGGCTGCTTTATTCTCCGCATACTTCCGCGGGCCGGCTTCCGACCGAGGGCGGCCTGCGCTTCTTCGTCGACGCACTGCTGGAAGTCGGCGACCTGACGCAGGACGAGCGCTCGCAGATTGACATCAAGGTTCAGGCCTCAAAGAGCGCCCATTCGACCGAGCAATTGCTCACCGAGGCGAGCCAGATGCTGTCGGGCCTTTCCCGCGGCGCCGGTGTCGTGCTGACCCACAAGACCGACAAGCGGCTGCGCCATGTCGAGTTCGTCCGCATTGAACCGATGAAGGCGCTTGTCGTGCTCGTGTCCGAGGACGGCTCGGTGGAGAACCGCATTGTCGACCTGCCGGTCGGCGTGACACAGAGTGCGTTGGCCGAGGCCTCCAACTACCTGACCACGCTGATTCGCGGCCGAACACTTGCGGAGGCACGGCGCGAGCTTGAGGCACAGGAGCAGCAGAAGCGCGCCGAGCTCGATCGGCTGACCGCCAAGGTGGTGGCCGCCGGAGTCGCTGTCTGGTCCGGCAACGAGGATCCGGCTGACGGCGGCACGCTGATCGTGCGCGGCCGGTCCAATCTGCTCGCCGATCTCGAGGCGGCGGAGGATCTGGAACGGATCCGACTGCTGTTCGACGACCTGGAGAACAAGCGCGAACTCGTTCAGTTGCTTGGGCTCGCCGAAGCCGGGGAAGGCGTGCGCATCTTCATCGGCTCCGAGACCAAACTGTTCTCGCTGTCAGGCTCCTCGTTAGTGGTGTCACCCTACCGTGACAGCGAGCAGCGCATTGTCGGCGTGCTCGGCGTCATCGGGCCGACGCGCTTGAATTATGCGCGCGTCATTCCGATGGTCGACTATACCGCCAAGCTCGTCGGCCGACTCATCGGCTGATCGTGCAAACCGCATCGAACCAGAAAGCCGACATGACGCTCAGCCCCGCCGAACTCGAACGCTACGCCCGTCACATCGTGCTTCGGGACGTCGGGGGGCCCGGTCAGCAGCGTCTGAAGGCGGCGCGGGTGCTGGTCATTGGTGCCGGCGGGCTTGGTGCGCCGGTGCTGCAATACCTCGCTGCCGCCGGAGTCGGCACGCTTGGCATTGTCGACGACGACACCGTTTCGCTCTCGAACCTGCAACGTCAGGTTATCCACGACACCGAGTCACTTGGCGAGCCTAAAGTGGCGAGCGCAGCCGCAGCGATCGCTCGTCTCAACCCGCACGTCGCGGTAGAGCCGCATCCGGTCCGTTTGCGGCCGGAAAATGCGCTCGCTCTTGTATCGCGCTACGACCTGGTGATTGACGGCTCCGACAACTTCGCCACGCGGTATCTCGTCTCGGATGCCTGTTTCTTCGCGGCAAAGCCGCTGGTCACTGGCGCCATCGGTCAGTTCGATGGCTCGCTCACCCTGCTGAAACCCCACGAGACCGACGCGTCAGGCAAGCCCAATCCGACCTATCGCTGCCTGTTTCCGTCGCGGCCGCCGGAAGGCCTGCTGCCCACCTGCGCCGAGGCTGGCGTGCTCGGTGTGTTGCCGGGCACGATCGGGGCGTTGCAGGCGCTCGAAGCCATCAAGGACATCGTCGGGTTCGGTGAGGGGCTGCTCGCCCGTCTGCTCCTGTTCGATGCTCGCTCCATGCGCTTCGAAACGGTGCGCTACGCCTGGTCGCCGGACAACCCGCTGAACGGCCGGAATCCGAAGACTTTCTCCGAACTGGCTGGGGCCTGACGCTTGCCACTCGTCTTCTTGCGGCGCCGTGCGGCCCCTCTCCCGGAACGACTCATGGTGGACGTCGGCTCGCGCCGGATTTCAGTGCGGCTGCGGCGAAGCACGAGGGCGAAGCGCTACCTGCTCAAGATACCAACCGACGGGTCCGAGCCGGTTCTCACAATGCCGGCCGGCGGTACGCTGGCGACAGCACAGCGCTTTGCCGATCGGCACGCCGGCTGGCTTGCGGCCCGCCTTGCCGAGCGGCCGGAACCGGTTGCTTTTGCACCGGGCGCGATCGTGCCGCTACGTGGCAGCGACCACCGTATCGTTGCCGCAGGACGGCTGCGCGGCCTGATCGAACTCGGCGACGATGCCGGCGTTCCGGTGCTGATCGTACCGGGCGCGCCGGAACATATCGCCCGGCGGCTGACGGATTGGTTGAGGTCCGCGGCGCGCGCCGACCTCGATGCGGCCGTCGCCCGGCACACGGCGGTGCTTGGCCGCACGCATACCGGACTGACGATCCGCGACACACGCAGCCGCTGGGGCTCGTGCACCTCGTCCGGTCGGCTCTCGTTCTCCTGGCGCCTGGTGCTCGCGCCGCCCGAGATCCTTGACTATGTCGCTGCCCATGAAGTCGCTCACCTCGCCGAGATGAACCATGGCCCGGCATTTTGGCGGCTGTGTCGACAACTTGCGCCGCAAACTGACGCGGCACGCCTCTGGCTCAGGACGAACGGCGCACGGTTGCATTTATATGGATGAATCGGCTGCCGCTGACTGGCGTACACCTCGCCCTTGGCGGCGCCGAAGCCTATAGTCCCAGCCATGAACGGGGCCCGGACCAGGACGCTGCGAACCGGCTGGACCACCGGCGCCTGTGCGGCGGCGGCGGCCAAGGCGGCGTATTACGCCCTGGTTACGGGGGAGTTTCCCGATCCTATCGAGATTACGCTGCCGAAAGGACAGCGTCCGGCCTTCGCCCTGGCCTGCGAGCAGCATGGCGAAGGATACGCCCGGGCCGGGATCATTAAGGATGCGGGGGATGATCCGGACGTCACCCACGGCGCGACCGTGCTGTCGACTGTGCGCCGCGGTCCACCCGGATCGGGCGTCCGATTCTTTGCCGGACCCGGCGTCGGAACGGTGACACGGCCGGGCCTGCCAATCCCGCCCGGAGAACCGGCCATCAATCCCGTACCGCGACGAATGATTGTGGCTGCCATTGCCGAAGTAGCGGAGTTGTTCGGTGCGCCCACTGATGTCGAGGTCGAGGTGTCGATCCCCGGCGGCGAACGGCTCGCCGAGAAGACGATGAACCCCCGCCTCGGTATCATCGGAGGCCTTTCTGTGCTTGGCACCACCGGGATCGTGCGGCCCTTTTCCTGTGCGTCATGGATTGCGTCGATCCATCGCGGCATCGACGTGGCGCGGGCGACCGGCCTGACCCATGTGGTCGGTGCCACCGGATCGACCTCGGAAGCCGTGGCCCGGGCGCGGCATAGCCTGCCGGAGGAAGCCTGCCTCGACATGGGCGATTTTGTCGGCGGCACGCTGAAATACCTGCGGGCCCATCCGGTACCGAGGCTGACTTTGGCAGGCGGCGTCGGCAAGTTCACCAAGCTGGCGCAGGGCGCACTCGACCTGCATTCCGGCCGCAGCCGGGTCGATTTCCATGCCCTCGCACTGCTGCTCGAGGAGGCCGGTGGGCCGGCCGACTTGGTTGCGTCCACGAGCGCGGCCAACACCGCCAAGGAGGTCTTCGACCAGGCTGCGAACGCTGGCATCGATCTTGGCGGATTGGTCGCACGCCGCGCCCGAATGATTGCCCGCAGCGTGTTGCGCGATGCGCCGGTCGATCTGGAGGTGATCGTCATCGACCGCAGCGGTGAAATCCTTGGCGTCGCCGGCTTCGACAAGTCTTGCGGAGAGCGCTGACGTGGTGATGCGTGTACTTCTCCTGGCGGGCACGTTGGAGGCGCGCCGGATTGCTGAAGCGTTGGCACAGCGCGAGGACATCGAAGCTGTTGCCTCTCTTGCCGGAGTCGTTTCCGAGCCGGCCGCACTCCCGATCAAAACCCGAATCGGCGGTTTTGGTGGCGCCGAAGGACTGCGTCGCTATCTCGAGGTGGAGTCGGTCGATGCCGTGGTCGATGCCACCCATCCCTTCGCTGCCCGGATGAGCATGAATACGGTGGCTGCCTGCGAGGCAGCTGGTTTGCCGATGCTGCGGCTCGAGCGCCCTCCGTGGCAGCCCGGGCCCGGCGACCGTTGGCAGGAGGTTGCCGATCTCGCTGCAGCAGCGGTGGCGCTGCCTGAAGGCGCGAGGGCACTGATCGCCGTTGGCCGCAAGGATATTGGCGCGTTTGCCCACCGCCGAGACCTGTGGTGCCTGATGCGGATGATTGAAGCGCCGGAAGAGGGCGCCGCTCTGCCGCGCGGGATGCTGGTGCTGGGGCGGCCAAGCGCATCGGTCGACGAAGAGGCAGAATTGCTTCGCGCGCATCGAATAGAGTGGATCGTGGCCAAAAACAGCGGGGGCAGCATCGCTTTCGGCAAGATTGCTGCCGCGCGCAAGCTGGGCCTTCCGGTTGTGCTGGTGCGGCGGCCGACGCTACCCGGAGATGCCCCTCTTGTCGGCACAGTCGCTGAAGCACTCGCCTTGCTGGATCGCTGGTGCGCGCAGCGCGCGGTCCGTTAGCATGGAATTGGCAGTGCAAGATCCGTTCGCCGAATCTGCCGATTCGACGAAACCGATCCGGGCAAGCATCTCGCGCCGGAGCATCAGCACCCTCCACAGGAAACGGACGATGCCCACCGTATAGCGCGGACCCAGCCGGCGTGGCTCAAGCAAAAGTCGGAACAGCCATTCGAGCCCACACGCACGCATCAGCTTCGGTGCCCGCGGAACGGCACCGGCAATGAAGTCGAGCAGAGCACCGACACCGATTGCTACCGGTACCTCCACTTCATCGCGGATCTGGTTGATAATGGATTCCTGTCTCGGATTTCCCATGGCCACCAATAGGAGGTCCGCCCGCGCCTCGTTGATGCCAGCGACGATCGAGCCGGTCGCCTCGGGATCGAAGTATCCGTGATGATAGCCGGCGATCACGTGCTGCGGATAGGTCTCGGTCAACGCCGCCGCCGCGGCCTGGACGACCGCGGGCTTGGCGCCGAGAAGGTATATCCGCAGCCCCGGCGACGCTGCTTTGAGCAGAGCCGGTACGAAGTCGGTACCGTTCAGGTTTTCGGGAAACCCGTGCCCTTCGAGAGCGAGGGCGGCGATGTGGGCGCCAAGACCATCGTTGAGTACGCGGAAGCGATCTAGCGTTTGGGCGTAAGAGGGATCCTCCATTGCCATCAGCAGCGCGTGGGCATTGGCGAAGGCAACAGAGATCTTCGTTCTTGTTTGCAGACAGTACAGCAGATCTCCGATCGCCTCGTCTCGCGTCTGTCTGACAACGCGCACCGGACCGATGATCGCCTCGAGCGGCCGAGCCAAGGGTGCCGCCTCCTTAGAAACCGCCATTTCCACACTCTGTGCTAGGCTTCAGCGAGCCTTTGGGGTTCTGCGATATTAAACTGAACGAAAGATGTCTGTTCGCCGCAAAAATTTCACGAACGACCTTTCGGCAGGATGAACGAATTCTTAATTTTTCCTTACCATGGGCGGTTCTTGATGACTTGTTAACCATGATCGGCAAAGGATAGATGGAGCCGGAACGCGAGCGGAACAAGTCCCCTATCAGTCGGGTGCACTCGTCCGGATCTGGCCCGCGAAAATTGGACCATCATGGTAGTCGACATCCTGCAGGTTCCCGGCATCTTGATGCGGCGTCTCGGCTGGCTGATCGCGTGCGCCGGGGTATGCGTCTTATTGGCGCTCATCTACCTTCTGCTGCAGACGCCGACCTATCGCGCCACCGCCGAACTTCTGGTTGATCCCCAAGGCTTACAGATCGTCGGCAAGGACATCGTCGCAACCGATGGCTCCGGTGCGCTCGAGCGCAGCAATGTCGACAGCCAGATCTACGTGATTTTATCCAACAGCGTGCTCGACAATGTCGTAAAGAAGCTGGATCTGGAGAATGATCCCGATCTCGCCGCCAAGGGCATTCGCACGCGGTTGTTGGGGAGAGATTCGGCCGATCTCACAGCGCAGGAGCGCCGCGCGGCGGCGATCGCCGCCCTCAGGCAGCGGCTGCAGGTCCTGCGTGTCGGTCAGAGCTTCGTCTTCAACATCGTTGCGTCCCACCCCGACCGTGACAGGGCGGCGAACATCGCCAACGCGACGGCCGAGGCCTATCTGGAAGAACAGCGTGCGACGCGAGCGGACGCTGCCATGCGCACCAGCCTGGCGCTGCAACTTCAGGCTGAAGACCTCAAGAACCGACTCGAACAGGCGGAGGCGGCGGTGGAATCGTTCAAGGCGAGCCGCGGCCTGATCAGCACGGGAGCGCGCGGCTCCGTCACCGACCAGCAGCTCCAAGACTACAATACCCAGCTCGTCACCGCCCAGGTCGAACTGGAGCGCGCCCGCACCCGATACGACCAGATCCGGGCTCTAACCGCCTCTGATATCGAGTCCGGGGCGCTTCCGGAGAGCCTGCTGTCCTCAACCATCGGTTCGCTTCGCGCCCAGTACGCCCGGATCGCAGAGCAACGGGCACAGGCTGCCACAATCTACGGCGCCAACCACCCGCAGATGCGCGAGCTTGACGCACAGGTCGCCAATGCGAGCCGCTTGATCGAGCAGGAGCTGCAGCGCATCCGCCGATCGATTCAGAGCGAGTTCGAGCGCGCAAGTGCCAATGTCGCCGCCATCGAAAGCCAAGCCGATCAACTAAAGCGCGTCAGCGTGGATCAGGGCAAGGCGCAGATCGAACTGCGCCGACTAGAAAGCGAGGCAAGTGCCCTGCGGGCGGTGTATGATTCATTTCTGGTGCGCGCCAAGGAACTGGCGGAGCAGCAGGATATCGACACCAGCAATTCCCGCGTCATCTCCGCTGCAGTGCCGCCGTCGTCGCCGGTGGGGCCATCCAAGATCATGGTTCTCGGCGCCGCCGCACTGTTCGGCGTGACACTCGCGAGCGTCGCCGCCGTCGGCGTGGAGCTGCTCGGCGGCCGCATCGTCAATCCACGCGAGCTGGTCGACCGCACCGGGGTGCCGATGATCGCCGCGGTGCCGAGGCCAGACCGCCGCCGGTCAGGCGCATCGTCCCGACTCCGGCGCCTCGTGCCGGGAGCGGTAGGCGGCGAGGTCGACGCCGCCTCCAACCGTCAGCTTGCGGTGATGCGCATCGCCTATGTGCTGCGCCACGCCTTTGCCGAGGAGCGTTCCGCCAACGTCCTGATCCTGTCGCCGGGGCGTCTGGACGGCATGTCCGACCTGACCCGCGCCGTCGCCGCCAGCCTCGAAGACATGGGCGAGTCCGTGCTCTACGCCACCGCCATGGCGCGCCCGCCGCTCGCTGCTGCAACGGGCAGGCGGCAGCGTTTGTCGATGCAGCGCCGGGTGCAGTCGAGCAGCGAACCCAGATCGCTGTCGCAGGTTCTCACCGTCGAAGGCCCGACCTCCGCCGGGGCGTTTGTCGAAGGGACCCAAGGCGACGAGTTCCTGATCATCGACGGCGGCTCGGCGCTGGAGAATCCCGTGCTTCCGGTACTGCTGCGCTATTGCGACGCGATCCTGCTCGTTTCCGAGACCGGCGGCAGCCGGCGCGCCGACATTGAAGCGACCCTCACCCTTCTGCAGCCATGGCAGGACCGGATGCTCGGCCATGTGGTCTTCGACGCCTAAGGCGCAGGCTGGTCCGCGCCGACCTGCCGAGTTCGCGGTCATGCAGCCGCGCAGTTACGATGGTTTGTGGTCCCTGGCTCTGCATGGGGTGCTGATCGGAGCACTGGTCTTCAACTTTCTGCTGTGCTTCGTGAACACCCGCATCATGCCGGTGGGCAACAGCCACGTGGTGCTGGCGGAAATGGCGCTGATCGCAACCGCCGCCGTTCTTGCGCTCGACCGCCGGCCCGGCTTCTACATGCTGCTGGCCCTCTATCTTACGTACATGCTGCTTGTTCTCGCGCTACGCGGCGTGCTCGACCCCAAGTCCGTGCGTGACGGCCTGATCCCGATCGTTTTCTATTTCCTGGGCCGGAGAATTCCCGATCTTGGCGTGGTCGACCGGATCGTGCTGGCTTCGGCCGGGATCGTCGTTGCAGTCGGGCTGTTCGAATACCTGGCCCTTGACCTCTTCGTCGCCAATTTCAACATCATCGACTACTACATCGCCCGCGGCACCGTGAGAGAGGGCGAGTTCTTCGACGACGGCTCCGGCCTGTTCATCTCCGGCATGCGGCCGGGAGGGCGCAACATCCTGTCATTCCTCGGCGATCACCGCATCTCCTCGGTGTTCCTCGAGCCGGTCTCGATGGGGAACTTTGGCGCCTTCCTCGCTCTGTGGGCGTTGTTTCGCACGGACATGAGGCATCGGAGCCTGCTGTTTGCTGCGGCCGCGGCGGTGATCATCCTTGGCGACGCCCGCTTCGGCATGTTCGTCTGCTTCGCCTACGCCGGTGTGGTCCTCACCTATCGTTTCGTGCCGCCGTTGATCTGGTGGCTGCTGCCGGCTCTGATTGCCTTTGCGCTCGTGCTTTATGCCGGTACCAGTCCGCTGCTTGTCTGGGAGGACAACCTGTCCGGCCGTATGCTGAGCTCGGGCCGGATGTTGATCAATCTCGGCTGGGCCGGCGTGTTCGGTGTCTCCACCTCCGGCGAGTTCGTTGCCGATTCCGGCTATGCCTACTCGCTGGACCAGATCGGCCTAATTGGAATTGTGTTCCTCTGGACCATGATGCTGGCAGCGCCTGTACGGTCCAGGGAGGTGTGGCGACTGCGCGCCCTGATCGTAACCTATGTCTGCCTGCTGATGGTGGTCAGCAACTCACTCTACTCGATCAAGACGGCTGCACTGCTATGGCTTTGTGTCGGTGCGGCCGACGTCTGGCCGGGGACAGCGGCCCGCGAGACACCGGCCTCACCGACAAATCCTAGCGGTCCGCAAGGGAGGGGCAAGGATGCTCCGCCCCCCTCCCGTTTGCAGCAACGAGTGCGCGAAGCTGTCTCCGGTCGCCGGCACCAGTCGGCTGCACGTTGAGTGGCTCGTCGGCCGACCACCAGTCGCCGGCGACCCAGTAGGTCCAGCCAATCCAGACATCGCGGTTGGTCGAGACGACGTCGACCATCTTCGCAAGTCCGTCGACGCAGGCTGGCGCTTCGCTAGCGCCGAACTCACCGAGGAACCCGCGTTTTCGATGTGTCTTCAGCCAGGCCGTGAAGCGCTCCAGCGCGGCAACCGCATCGTCAGCGCGTGGACAATCGGCATGGGTCCCGGAAAAGTCCTCATCAAGATACTGGTGCACCTCGTAGGCATAATTGTCCGCGACGTCCTTGACGCCCAGCATCACCGTACCGTTGGAACCATCCGCAAGCGCACGCTCCCAGCTATGCGCCCCGGACCAGATCGTACCCGGCACCAGTACGAGGTTGCGGGCGCCTGCGAGCCGGATCGCAACGATCGCTGCATTTGCGGCGGCAAGCCAGTCCGGTGCCGTTAGGTCGTATGGCTCGTTCATCAGGCCGAAGATGACGTCCGTGTCTCCCGCGAAGACCGCGGCGAGCCGGCCCCAGAAGTCGGCAAAGGCGTGGACCGGGACGGCTGTCGAGCCGATTCGATCCTGTCCGAAGTAACCGTAGTTGTGGGGGTCGAGGATCGGACGCATGCCGTATCGGCGGATCAGCGCCACGGCCTCGCGCAGCCTCTCCAGCTCGCCCTCGTCGAGTTCAGCATCAAGCGCCGGTTGCAGCCGCTCCCACCGGAACGGCAGTCGTACCGCGTTCATTCCCTTGGCGGAGAAATAGGCGACCGTGGCTTCCGACGGATAGGTGTAGTCTGTGCCGGGTATCCCGTCATTCTCGCCGAATTCGGCCCCGGACAGGTTGATCCCGCGCAGGCACGCGGTGCTATCGGCGGCCGGGGCAGGTGGGATTGCGCTGCAGACCATCAAGAATGCGGCGGTGAGCCGCGATAGGCTCCGCCTCTTGCGCGCTGTCTTCATACCGCCCCCCGCTCGAGCCTTGTATAGCCTTGGCTGCCGACGCAGCCGGAAAAGTTCAACCATTTATACACACGTGACGCCGATAACCGAGCAGTCGCGTAGCCGGAGGAGGGTGATGAAGGCGGCCATCGTGAGTGGAAGCTGGCCACCGGAGCGCTGTGGCGTCGGGGATTATTCGGCGCAGCTCGTCCGGCATCTGGAGGAGATCGGCATTGACGTCGCTGCCGTAACGATGGACGACTGGTCTACCCTGCGGGCCCTCGGCTACCGCCGTGTTCTCAATGACCTTCGCCCGGACGTGGTGCATGTGCAGTACCCGGCGGTCGGCTACGGTCGCTCGCTGCTTCCCGCACTCACGCCTTTCTTGCAGTCCGGAACGCCGCTCGTTGTCACCTTGCACGAATACTCGCTGTTCAAGCCTTATCGCCGCCCGTGGTTCGCGCCCTACGCGGCGCGGGCAGTGGCCCGGCTCTTTTCCAGGCAGGCCGAATGCGAAGCCTTTGCCGCGGCCTTTCCCCGGCGCCGCGGCAAGGACCATGTTGTGGCGATCGGAAGCAACATCCCAGCCGGCACCGCCCCGGCGCGGGCGCGGCGTATCGTCTTCTTCGGCCTGTTCTGGCCCGGCAAGGGGCTCGACCGCGTGTTCGACCTTGCAGAGGCCATCCGTTCGGGCGCCAAAGCGCTGGAACTGCATGTCGTTGGCGCACCGGTGTCCGGCTTTCCGGACTATGCCGCACAGATACGTGCACGCTGCCGTGACCTCGGGATCACACTGCACGAAGGTCTGCCTCCGGAAGCGGTGGCCGATCTGCTCGCCGGCTCGCGATTTGCCTATCTGCCCTTCCCGGAGGGGGCGGATGAGCGGCGGGGTTCGCTTGCTGCCGTCGTGGTCAACGGCTGCATCACCTTCACGGGCCACGGCGCACAGACACCGGACTGGCTCAAGGAGGCGACGGTCGGCCTGACGAGGCCGTCGGAGGTTCTTCAAGCCATCGAAGCGCTTCTCGCGCAGCCCGATGCTGAAGAAGCGATGCGCGATCGGGTTCGGCTTGCCGCCCGGCGTTACGACTGGACAGCCATCGCTGAGCGCCATGTCGAAATCTATCGCGAGGCGATGTCTTTGCGTCGGAGCAGGGCAGGACGATCATGACGGCGGCAGCGACCTCCGCCGAGACCGCAATGCAGCGAATGAATACGCTGGTGGTCCACGTGGTGCGTCAGTTCGCGCCGGGACTAGGCGGCCTTGAAGACGTCGTGCTCAACCTCGCGCGCCTCCAGGTTCGCCGCGGGCTCCGCGTTCGTGTCGTCACGCTGGACCGGCTGTTCACCCGCCTCGACGCGCGGCTGCCGTCACACCAGAACCTTCACGGCATCGAGGTCGTCCGCATTCCCTTTCGCGGCAGCCGCCGCTACCCTTTGGCGCCCGCCGTGCTGCGTCACATCGCCGATGCCGACATCGTCCATGTTCATGCGGTCGATTTTTTCTTCGACGCGCTGGCCTGGACCCGGTGGTGGCATGGCCGGCCCCTGGTGGCGACCACCCATGGCGGCTTCTTCCACACGACCGCCCATGCCTGGTTGAAGCGGATCTGGTTCAACACGATGACCCGCCTTTCCGCACGGGCCTACCAGGCGATCGTCTGCTGCAGCGAAAGCGACCTCGCCCTGTTCTCGCAGGTCGCCAAAGACCGTTGTCGCTTGATCGAGAATGGTGTCGACATCAACAAGTTCGCCGGCCGTGGTGCCCTCCGGCCGGAAAAGCGCATCGTCACCATCGGCCGCTTCTCGGTGAACAAGCGCCTCGACCTCCTGATCGCTGCAGTGGCGGAGCTGGTGCGGCGCGATCCCGCGTGGCGGCTCGACATCGTCGGGGCGGAGTCAGACCTGTCGGCCGGGGAGGTGGAGCGCCTGATCGTGGCGGCTGGGATCACTTCTTCGGTCGGACTGCACGTCGGGCCTAGCGACGCCGAAATTGCTGGCCTCCTAGGCAGGGCTTCCCTGTTCGCCTCCGCGTCCGACTATGAAGGTTTCGGCCTCGTTGCAATCGAGGCCATGAGCGCCGGTCTCCTCCCCGTTCTCGCCCCTAATGCCGCGTACCGGGCGCTGGCGTCACGCCACGGCGATGTCGTGCTCACAGACTTCACAGACCCGATCGGAGTTGCCGACGCCGTACTGAAGGCCTTTGATGAAGTCGCTGAAAACGGGGAAGCCTTGCGCGGCCGCCTAATTGCCGACGCCGAGCGCTACTCGTGGTCGGCGGTCGCGGAGGCCTATGGATCGTGCTACGGCACGGTTCTGGGAAAGGCCGGTCACAGCGTTCGCCCGCGAGACTGAGCGACTCGCACGGCACCCGTCTGACGGTAATCCGCTGCCCTCTACGAAGTCATCGTCGCCACAGTGGGGCCAAAGCGTGTCGCGAAGGCCCGGTGGGTGCCCTGCAGGCGAAAGTGGAGTGCTGCCTGGCTCTGGTGGGCGTAGCCTGTGTCCTCCCGCGGCATCATGCAGGGAAAATCCAGATGTTCGGGAAACAGGTGGCCGGGCCGCGTGGTGAAGGCGCATTCATAGCCGGCGTCTTGGACAAGCTGCGCTTCACGCTCACCACAGGCCCCAGGCGTCCCGAAGGGGTATGCAAAATACTTCATTGGCCGTTCCAGAAGCTGTTCGAGAAATGCCTTGTTGTCGGCAATGTCCCGGTACGCCGCCTCCTTCTCCAGATGCGCCAGGAATGTGTGGTGCGTCGTGTGGCCCCCGATCGTGACGAGCGGATGAGAGGCAAATGCCTTGAGCTCCGCCTCGTCCATCGCGTAGCGCTCAATGAGGGCGGGCAGATCGACGGAGTAGTGTCTGAATGTCTCCTTTAGCGCGGCCGCGCGCCCGGGGTCGGTTCCAATCCAGGCTGTGACCTGGCGCATGGCAGCGATTTTGCTCGCGAGATCGGTGCAGGGAAATGTCGTTCCCATGGCCGGAATCGCGATATTCTCATGGTGCTTGAGCAGGTCCCGCAGCCCGAGCCACCAGGCGAAAAGCTCACGTGTGACCATGCCCGTCGGCACGAACAGTGTCATGGGCACGCCATAGCCTTTGAGTATCGGGAGCGCGATCCTGGCATTGTCGCGATAACCGTCGTCGAACGTCAGCACCGCGAAGGGGCGTCCGTTGGGGTCGCGCAGTCTCAGCAAGGCTTCCCGCGGACTGACAATGTCCCGACCGGCCGCCTGAAGTGCTTCGACCGTCCGGCGCAATTGCGATGGGCTACAGCCCGTTCGCAACTCGCCGTCGACGTCCTCATGGATCTCGTGAAACATGAGCACGACTCCACACCCTCGAAACCGTCGGCCGAGTACACCTGCCATCCCGGTTTGATAAAGCAGCTGCTCGGAAGCTCGGGCCACCTTTATGGCCGCAGCGTTCATCAGTTTCCCGGGAATCCGGTTGACGGGCTCGTTCAGCAGCTCTCTGGCAAATCGGCGTAGGTTCTGGACCAGGAATGACATATTGCCTGTTCTCGAATCTCTCTGCGTGGTGGCTCGGCCCCGGCCAAAGATCCAAATCTTGCGACCGCTATACGGAAAAGAAAGAAAGGAATCTTTAACTGGAGCCCTCATCACCGACTTCGGCCGATCAGAAATGCCTCAACCGACTGTCTCAGCCCTAATTCCCTGCTACAACACCCGTGACTGTGTGCTGTCGGCAATCGAAAGCGCCCTTGACCAGGAAGGATATGAGGTCGAGGTCGTTGTCGTCGACGATGCATCGGTCGACGGGACCCCGGACGTGGTAGAAGCAGCCTATCCGGCCGATGAGCGCGTCCGCCTGATTCGCCAGATGGAGAATCGTGGTCCGTCCGCCGCGCGCAATATCGCTCTGCAGGAAGCCCGCGGCATTTGGGTCGGCTTGTTGGATGCGGACGATACCTGGTTGCCGAACCGTGTGGCGACGCTCCTCACCTTTGCGGAGGAGGCTGACTTCATCGCCGACAATATCCTGGCCTACGACGTAGCGGCGGGCGTAGCGACGGGACCAATCTATCGCGACCTCGGCAATATGACGCTCGGCATGGCGGACTTCCTGAAGCCCAGTGCGCCCGACAAGCATGACTTCGGTTATCTGCAGCCTTTGCTACGCAGGGACTTCATAGTGGAGAACGGTCTCGCTTGGCGTGAGGATGTACGGGTCGGTGAAGATCTTTTGTTCAATCTCGAGTTCGTCGCGGCAGGAGGCCGCGCGCGCTACGTCGACAAGGCGCTCTACGTCTATGCCACTCCGGTTGGTCAGCAGAGCAGGCAAGCCTCGCCATTCTCCCGCACGGTGCCAGACAACGCCCCGCTGATCGCAGCGCTAAGCCACCTTCGCGATCAACTCGCCGGAACTCTGACGCCCGAGCTGGAAACAGCGTTCGACGAACGGATCGCCGATCTGGAGTACCACGCTCCGATCGCTGCCTTTCACATTGCGCGCGTGAGGTTCCAAGTGGTTGAAATGCTCCGTTTGCTGATCAAGGAGCCAAGGGTGCGCCGACGCGTTTACGAAAGGCTGAAGCACAAGTTCCTCGGCGGCTACTAGCGTGCCCCGCTTGTCGAGAATCGGGGAGCATGCGGCCAACCGGGTCCAGGTGTGAGGTGTCGAAGACCTTCGGCGCGACGTTGCGGTCTGCAGTGCCCCCCATCTGGGGTCACTAATCGTATGTAGGTTTTGATGGCCAGCCTTCTGAGCGCCTCTTTAATCAGCACGGCCTCCGGACTTGGCTCGCTGGTCTTCGGCTTTGCGAGCAACGTGATCATCGCCCGCATGTTAGGGGCGCACGGCACCGGGCTTGTCGCCTTTGCCATCTGGATCGCGACTGCGGCAACGATCATCGCGGGCCTGGGCGTGCCAAACATCCTGCTGCGCTATATGGGCGCAAACGATGATCCGGACCGCCCCGGCGGCGGGCTCGCTCGCGCACTGTTGCCGCGCTTCACCCTGCCGACACTCGCCGTGGCTTGCGGCATGTTGGTCTGGTCGGGTTGGCAATGGGCGGATGGCGATATCGAAATGGCGGGGATCTGGGCCGCTGCGGTGGTGTTTTATCTGGCTTATGCTTATGCGGCGATGGCGTTGGGGGCGGCTCGGGGCAGAAGCGACTTCGCAGCCTCGGCGCGCTCGATTTTCTATGGCTGCCTGGGACAGGTGCCGCTTGTCGCGCTCGGATGCTACTTCCTTGGAGCAGGCGGTGCGCTGCTCGGTCAAGCTGCTCGCCATCTGCCGTTGGCGCTGTCGCTGAAGGGCTACGTGTCGGGTCCGCGGCCGGCGCCTGGGCTGGTGACGCCGGCGATGCAGACCTTCGGCCGAAATACCTGGCTCTCAAGCATGATCGGAATGCTGGTCTGGACCCGAGTCGAGTTCCTGTTCCTCGGTCTTGCACATGAGACTGTCGATATTGGCTTCTTCGCGGTAGGCATGACGCTCGCGGGACTTGTCGTTCAGCTACCCGAGCAGATGTCGGGTGGGCTTGTACCTCACTTCGGCCGTCACCATGACCGCAATGACGTTGCGCAGCTCGTTCGTTCTTATCAGCGCGTATTTCGTTGGGTCGGCCTGACCATCCTGCCGATCTGCTTCGGCGGCGCAGCAATCATGTCTGAGCTGTTGCCGCTGCTGTTTGGTGAGACGTTCGTTCCGGCGGTACCGATCGCAACGGTTCTTGTTGCAGGCGCCTTCACGACCGCCTTTTCGATCGTGCCATCCATTCTGATCGGCGCCCGAGAGCGCAGCGACTTCTTTCTGTGGGCATCGCCGACACTGGCGGTCGCCATGATCGTGCTGCTGGCGGTGGTGGTGCCATACGGTGGGGCGTTTGGAGCTGCCTGGGTTCGCGCTGGCGTGCATGCCGCGTGGTTGGTCTGGCTCGTTTGGTATTGTTGGCGCCGCCTCTTGGTGCCGATGCCGCTGCAGGATTTGGTGAAGATCGGTGCTTGCTCGATCTTGTGCGGCGCGGTGGCTCTTCTTGTTTTGCAACAGCAGCAAGGCTTGTCTGGCCTGATCCTGGCCGTCGCTGCCGGAGCGCTCAGCTACGCCGTCTGCCTCCGGCTGGTTCGGGCAATCCCGGCCGGTGACGTCGAAACACTGTCGGACAACCTGGGCAGCGTCCTTCCCAGCCGTCTGGCCCGACTTGCCATTCGATTGCTTCTGATCATTGCCCCGACGGGCGCAGATCGGGTGGGGAACTGAAAATGTCGGAGGAGAAGAAGATAGGGTCCGCGGCAGCTGTCCCCTGCGTCAGCGCACCATTTCATCCGATCGCCCTCGGCTGCGGTTTCGGCTTGCTGCATCCGGCTTCCGGACGCACCGGCGTGCTTATGTGCGGCCCTTGGGGGCTTGACGAGCTTTGCGCGCGCAAGACCTGGCGCGGCATTGCGGCAGAGCTTGCGGCAGCGGGGTTCCCGGCGCTGCGCTTCGATTATCCGGGTACAGGGGATGCGCTAGACATCGGACCGGATGGTGGCTTGGAGAGTTGGATCGCTGCGTCCGCCGCGGGCGGCGACCGATTGAAGGCGATTGCCGGCTGCGATCGGTTGGTGCTCGTTGGACTCGGCGTCGGAGCGACAGTGGCGCTCCGGCTCGCATCGGGCCGTGACGACATCGTCGGCCTCGTGCTCGCGGCGCCGGTCGTCAGCGGCCGACGCTTTCTGCGCGAAACCGCGCTGCGTGCGGCCGTCATCGACGAAAGTCTTGGCCTCAGTTCGCACCAGCGCCCGGCTGGGCTATCGATCGGCGGGCTGGTTCTTGCGGAGGCCGTGGCCGCAGATCTTGGCCGCGTCAACCTGGTTAAGGCCGACCCGGGTGCGCCACGCCCGGCACTGGTCGTCGCCAGGCCGGATCAGCCACAGGACGAGGCTCTGGCGAACCATCTCGACCATGCCGGATGGTCGGTCGCTCGCCTGCCTTTTGCAGGCTATGACGCGCTGATGGATAATCCGACGCTGTCGATGATGCCACGCGACGTGGTTCGCGGCATCGTTGGCTGGATCGGCGCCAGCTTCGCCACCGAGGGCTGCAATCGGGCAGTCGCGCCGACCCCATTGCAGTCCGCTCTCCTGACCGGTCGGGGTTTTGAGGAGGAGGCATTGGTCTTCGGCCCCGGCCTGTTCGGAATCTTGACCCGGCCGGAGCGCGGCGCCGCGTCCATGACGGTTGTTTTGCTCAATTCCGGCTACGACCATCACGTGGGCTGGGCCAGGATGTCAGTGCGCACGGCACGAGCGCTTGCCGCGGCCGGGGTCGCCACGCTTCGCTTCGACATGGCCAACATCGGCGACAGTCCGCCGAAACCCGGTGCCCCGGAACAGGTGCTCTACAGCGAGGGCCAGATTGATGACGTGGTGTCCGCGCTCGACATGCTCGCCGAGCGCGGCCTCACGCCGGCGCTGCTGGTCGGCCGGTGCAGTGGGGCCTACGTTGCATTCCAGACGGCCGCTCGCGAGTCACGCGTCGCCGGCATCGTGCTGATCAACCCGCTTCGCTTCGTCTGGGATCCGGATGAGGAGGTCGACCAGGCGATCCGCAGCGGTCCGCGCCCGCTCTCCGATTATCGCCGCCGTGCCTTGAGCGCCAAGACCTTGCGGCGGCTCCTCGCCGGCGATGTCGATGTGATCGGCGCCGTGAGGGGCTTGGCGACACACGTCTTGCGCCGATGCGCCGGCGTCGTCGCGCCGCTGCTCGGCGATCTATCGAAGCAGACCCGACTGCTTCGGCGCAGCCGGGACCTGTTCACCGCGCTCCGGCAGCGTTCCGTTCCAATCCGGATCGTCTGCAGCGCCGATGACGGCAGCCTTGAACAGGTTGCCTTCCACCTCGGGGCCAAAGGCACCGATGTCTATCCGAATATCTCGCTAACGGTCGTGCCCGACGCCGACCACAACATGACGCCGGAGCCAGCGCAGCAGCGGGTGATCGAGATCGTCGTCGCGACGGCACGCGCGCTCGCGTCTCAGCCGGCGGCGGCCGCCGAATAGCGCAACACAGCGGACGGGGACAGCGACCGCACTTCGCCGGCCGGCACCGCCGCAGCCGGTGCGTTGCGCCGGCGCGTCAGACGCAGCGCACGCGGCGCGCCGGGCACAAGGTGAAACCAGTTGTCTTCCGGCTCGAATGCGGCGTCGGCGATATGAACCGATTGCGCCAGCCTGTCCGTCGCGAGCCGCAGGATCCACGTGCCCGCCTCCACCTGCACGCACTCCGAGGTGAGTGTCGCCTCGTGCAGGGCCGCGGCCCGCCCGAGCGGGAAATGGAACGCGTCCGCCAGCACCGTCCCGTCGTGACGATCGATCAGCCGGCCGTGGACGACATCGTGGGAGGGCGGCCCGAACCGAAAGGCGTAGGTGGTGTCAAAGAAGGCGCCGAAGAGGTCCGTGGCCGGCAGCCGCCTTGCCCCATGCGTCAGCAATTCGAGATCCAACGTGCCCTGGGCGACGGGCGTTCTGCCGGCTCTGAGACAGGCGACATCGACCCGTACGGCACGCTGGACACCAGTATCATTGACGAGGTGAACGTCGAGGCCGTTGCTGCCTTCATCGGTGAAAAACAAGGTTATCGGGCGGAAGGCGCGTCTCAGCGCATACCAGGCCGGCTTCGGCCGCCCGGTGGCGTCGACGACGCCCCAGCCGGCCCCAGGCATCAGGTCCTGGAAGGTCCAGACCAGCCCGCCACCGCAGCGCGAACCGGTGCGCCGCCATTCGGCAAAGACGGCCTCCATCGCCTCGGCGCTTGCCGCGCGGCCCAAGTCCAGATAGCGCGCTGGATCGCCGTAACGCAGCTCGAGCGGGTCGACGCCGTAGAGTTCGCTCACGTAGTGGTCGCGAATGTCTTCGAAATCCCAGCCGACGCCGCGGTCGCGCGGCACGCGCGCCTTCCAGCGCGGGTCGTGGCCCGGCATGACCTCGGGAAGCTCCGCATCGAGCGTTTCCTGCTCCGGCACATTCGCGAAGGCGAGGCACTCGGCGGCGAAGCGCACATTCGCGCGCCGCGCGTCTTCGAACGGGCGGCGATAGGCGCTGACGCCATAATAGTGGGCAATGCCGGTGCCCGGCGAGAACGGCATGGCGCCGCCCGAGGGCGAGTTTGGCACGTAGACCACGTCCGGACGCCACCGCGAAACGGCCGCGGGCAGGATCTCCTCGGTAAGCGGCCCGCGCCAGCGTTCCTCGGGAAGGCCCATCATCGCCGCCTGCTGGAACATTTCGCTGCCGCCGCAGGCGACGACGAGGGACGGAGAGGCCTGCGTTGTGTCGAGAAGGTCGTCGGCCTCGCGCGCGACGAGCTCCGCAAATCGTGGTTCGGCGACTGGATAGTCGAAATTGGCGAGGGCAAAATCCTGCCAGACCATCAGGCCGAGTTCGTCGCAGAGCTCGAAGAAGGCTGGCGTCTCATAGGCCATGGTGCCCGCAATCCGCAGCATGTTCATCTGGCCGGCCCGCGCCCGCTCCAGCCAGGGCCGATAGTCTTCTTCGCGTCCTGGAAAACGCAGGATGTCCGCGTTGGTCCAGACTGCGCCGCGGCAGAACACCGGGACACCGTTGATAATCAAACGGAAGCCCTCACCGTCGCCGCCGCGGTCGATGGAGATGCGGCGGAACCCGGTGCGACCCAGGTCGATCGTGCCCTGCGGAGTTTCGATCGCTACGGTGTGGAGAGCGGGCGTGCCGTGAGTGTGCGGCCACCACGGTTCAATTTTGGGCAGCGTGAGTGTCGCTTCCAGCCGCCGGTCCCCAGTCCGGTCCATCACCGCCTCAGCACCGCCGCAGCGCAGAACGGCGCGGTCCGGTGTCGGCGTCAGTTCGAGCGTCACCCGAAGAAGGCCCGTGCCGTCGTCCTCGAGCTGGGCCTGGAGATGCACGTCTTCGGCGAAGAACGCCCCTGGTTTGAGCAATCGGATGTCGCGCCATGGGCCGACCGCGTGAACTTCGGGGCACCAGCCTGGCATGTGCCCGAGGAGGGTGGTGCGGACGTGCCGTAACCCCTGGTGGGTGACGAGCCGGGTGCGCCAGCGGGCTCGCGGCCCGCGCCGTTCGAGCCGGGGCACAAGCGCCCGGAAGGCGATGACCAGCTCTGCCGGTCCGGCAAGGTCGACGGGAACGCAGTGCCGGCCGTACATCGTCTCGGATGCCAGAATCGGCCTGCCGTCAAGCCAGACTTCGGCGATGGTGGCAAGGCCGTCGAACGCAAGCCGGTGGCGCCCTATCGTATTGGGAACGATTCGGCAGCGATACCAGACGTCCTTGTCGTGCAGCGGCATCGGACGGTCCGGATCGAACTGGCCGGCAGCGTGCAGGGCGGCCGCGGCGGTGCCGGGAACCTCGGCGGTGATCCAGTCGGCAGCCGGGTCGAGGTCGCCGGGGTCGGTCCAGGCCCCCGGTGGCGTCAGGGCCATGCTCCAGCCCTCGGTGAGGGCGAGGGAGGTCTCTCCGGGGACGGCGAGGAGACGGGCCATGGCGAGTCGTTCGAACCGGTGCCGGCTCAGGCCGGGTTGCTGTCGTTATGCGCTGCCAGCCATGCGTCGAGCTGCGTCATCAGCTCGTCCCAGGCGGCCGCGGCTGGGGAAAGCGCGGTTTCAAGTGCTCCGAAGCGTTTGCGGGCGAGTGCACGGGCAAGCTGGAACTGCACCGTCTTGCAGGTCTCGGCGACGGTCCGTGCCCGTCGGGCGGCGGCCGCCAGCTGGCCCTCCGGCGCGAGCCAGTCGAAATGCGAGGCGGCAAGCTCGAAATTGGCGCCGGCCTGGCGCAGGGTGTTGAATGCGTACTTGTGAAATGCATCGAACGGTCGGTCGGTCAGAGCTTCCACTTGCGCCAGAAATCGTTCGGAAAACGCCGCGAACGGGTTTTGCGTTGGGCGTCTGGCTAGATGGCGCGCAAGCAGCGTCGCAGCGACACGGCGCAATTCGCGTGTGCTCAGCGGCGGATGGCTGGCATCGGGCAGCTTGGCAAACTCGGCATAGGGCAGAAACGGCAGCTGCGTCGCATGAGCCCCGCGCTGGAATACGCCGTCGAAGTCCTCGCCTTCCAGCAGGTAGTATCCGGCGTTGTGGAAGTATTCCAGCCGCTGACTGTCGAGATCGAGCGCGTTGATCGCGATCGTCGTCTTGCCATGCTCGCTGCGGTAGGAGACACCCTGCGTGTCAGGCAGGAAATAGCTGTCCACTTCCACCAGACACAGCCGACCGCGGCGAATCTGCTCTGCGACATGGGTCTCGACGCGGTCGAAGATCGCAAGCTCGGTAACACGAAGGCCGTAAAGGGTTTCCAGATCCTCGAGGGGTACCTTGAAGAAGGTGAACTGATCACCCTCGAAATCCTGGGTCACAGTGAACCCAAGCATGGCTTCGGGGACGAGACGCAGTGAATGAAGCACCTCGATCCACAGATCGACGTAACAGTTCGTCTCCGGCCAGATCCGGGCCGGATCGTGGAGCGGATGGCGGCTGTAGTCCGACGGGTCGAGCCCAGCAATGACCACGGTCACGGTATCAGCTCCAAAGTTGCGCGCGCACGGCCTCCGGCCAGTCAGCGGTGTCGAGACCATGGTGCGAAAACAGCGCCAGTGCGATCCGCTCCAGCCCAAATCCGACGCAGGCGGTATGCGCCACGCCGTCGTCGGCGGTCCTCAGTTCCCAGGTCGTGCCGAAATGGTCCTGGTGGTAGTTGAACGACAGGCAGGCCGTTGGCTTCGCGGTCGACGTCACGGGGATCAGCAGCTCGAACTTGAGGTTCTGCTGGCGCTGGTTATTGGCCAGCATCCTGCCGGCTCGGCCGAAGAACGGATCGTTGGCGACATCTATCTCGACCGGCAGTTGCACTGCCTCGATCAGCGCCCTTCCGCGCTCCATCCATTGCTCGCGGAACACCATGACGTCTTCTGCGGTTCCCATCCGGACGTATTCGCGCATGCGGAAAAGTTGCATCCGCGCCGGATCCCTGGAGGGCTCATGGCGGAAGCAATAGGACTGCAGGTCGAACAGTGCGCCGCCCTCCGGCAGGGGACCGCGCCGGGCGATCGTTGGGTAGAGCGGGTAGCAGGCCGCCGGAGTCAGAACGATATCGGTCGCCTTCTGACGTTCGGTCCAGTCGTTGCCCGCTGCCATGCACTCGAGCAGACCCATATGGTCAAGTTCGTTGCCACAGAAGCTATGCACCGTGCCGGCGAGTTGCGGGAAGCTCTTCATGTATCCGGAGCCTTCGAAATGGGCCCGGTTCATTCCCGGCGGGAAACGGATCGTCTCGGCCTTGTCGCCAGCAGCAAAGCGTTCGATCAGACGCTCGAAGCGCGCGATGACGTCTTCGAACGCACCGGAGCGACCGTAGAGACCGTCGACGCCGGTCTCAATCAGGAGGCCCGCATCGAACAGGCGATTAAGCAGGGACGTCTGCTGGTCCATGACCTTACCCCAACAGGCTGGTGTCTTGCTTCTGCACGAGTAGCATCGTCGAGGTGTTCCCGAGGATGCGGTCGTTCGAAATCATGAGCTGGGCGGAATGGGCGTCGCGGAGGTGGCGGCCAAGGCTGTAGGGCGTGCCGTTCTTGTATCCGAGAATGCCGCAGACCAGCAGGCAATGATTGATGATCGTCAGAATCGTCTGCGACGAACCGATCTTGACGTTGTTCATGGCCACGGCAAACGCCATTGACGACAGCTTGTTTTCATCGAGCCGGGCCGCTTCGAACTGGTCGATTGCCGCGACGATGTTAGCCTTCACGAGTTGCAGCAGGGTGGAGGCCTCGGCAAGTCGGAGCGCGCCTGGCGGCGTGCTGCCAGGGCTCTTGCGTGCGGCGGCGCGCACGTAGCTTTGGGCCCGCGTGACGGCGTCGGCGGCAATTCCGTACCAGACCGCACTCCACAAGATGTGGGAGTTGGCGAGCATTGATTGCGCCGCGATTTCGGCAAACGGCTTTGGGAGAATCTGCACGGATGGCGCTTCCCCTTTGAACAGGAAGCCGTCCGAGCAGGTGCCGCGCATCCCAAGCGTGTCCCAGACGTGGGTTCGCTCCAAAGTGTACTGGCCCTTGAGGAACACGGTCATCACCTGGTCCGACGGGGCCGCATCGGCATGCGATCGCGAGGTGACCAGGATCGCGTCGGCATCGGCCCCATAGGAAATGACGGTGGCGTTCTTCTCCAGCCGGCAGCTGTCCCCGTCGATCGTGATGGCGCAGATGGAGTTGCGGAGGTTGCCGCCGATGCCACCCTCGGTCGTGGCAGAGGCAAGCAGCAGCTGTTCGGCCGCGATCCGCGCCATGAAGCTGCGGTGCCAGTCGGACTCAGCGCCGTGAGACACCAGGCTCGACACCTTGATCTGATGCATGGCGAAGGTCATTGCAGCCGCGGCGCAGGCCTGTCCGAGAATCGCGCAGACTTCGGCGACCTCGGCCGTCGACGCCCCTTCGCCGCCGCAATCGATCGGAATCTGGATGCCGAGCAGGCGTTCGGCACGCAGGGCATCGACGGCCTCGCGCGGGAAGCGGCCGGCGGCGTCGACGTCGTCGGCATGGGCAGCGCCGACAGCCGCGGCACGTTTCGCCCGCTCTATGATGCCGAGCGTCCCGGTGGCGGCGGTGTGGTCCATCAGGCGACCTGCTCTTCGGGCAGAATCGACTCAACGGCCTTGGCGATCGCGCCGATGCTGGCAAAGGAGGTACGATTCAGGAGAGAGTCCGGAAATTCAACGTCGAAACGCTCCTCGAGCGCCAACATCAGCTGGACGGAGGCGAAGGACGTCAGTCCAGCTGCGTAAAGATCGGCATCGTCGTCGAGGGTCGCGACGTCCACGGGCAACTTGCCATGCTGTTTCAAAAGCGCGCGGATTTCCACGATGGTCGACATGATCAGTTCTCCCTTCACCGTGCCGGCATGACCGGATCTTCGGCCTGAGATTGGCGCCGGCGGCTTTAGGAATACTGAAGTTTAGCGGTGTGAGATGCTTAATTCTTGTTAAGGTTAACTAATTTTCCGGATCGCAGCGGCGCTGCTCGGGAACCGCCGCTGGCGGTCACCAAGGACTTCGATTGGGCTCGATCGTCGTCGCCGATCGTCAGCCCGTCATGCGCCTCAAGACGGAGTCCTTGAGAACGAATCCATGAAGCAGCGCGGCGGCGATATGGACGAGAATCAATCCGGCAAAGACCAGCCCGACCACTTGGTGCACGGCGAACAGCCGTTCCGACAGCGCGCGGTCGGGCGAGACGATCGGCGGTAGCGTGAACAGGCCGTAGAACGGGATCGGCGCCGGGTAGGCCGAGGTCGCCACCCATCCGAGCACGGGGCTGCCGAGCAGGATGACGTAGAGCAAAGTGTGGACAATCTTGGCCGCGATCCGTTGCCAGGCTGCGATCTCGAGCGGAAGCGGCGCCGGTGGATGGGTCAGCCGCCAAGCCAAGCGGACTGCGGTCAGCACGAACAGGAGCACACCGGTGGAACGGTGGAAGTCGAACAATGTGTTCTGCAGCGCACCGGGCCCGACGTTGACCATGACAACGCCGGCCGGCACCATCGCAAGGACGAGAATGGCCGTGATCCAATGCAGCAGGCGAGCGGTCGGGCTGTAGACGAAGTCCCCGTCAAGCGATCGAACGGACATTGCGTGCCTCCCTGTGTCTGCAACGCGCGTGCCGCAGGAACCGGCTCAGTCCAAAGCCGTTTACCCATCGCCGCATCAGCTTAGCACCGTAGCAGTCAAGCGGCGAATATCACCGTGACCGCGACCACAGCGATGCCATGAAGGTCACGTGCAATTGAATGGCGAGGCGTCTCCGGCCGTTCCACGTCTGTGGAGGTTCAGTCGCAGGCGACCATGTTGCAGGACACTGCGGGAGGGCATGCATGACGGCAACCGTGGCCGAACAGCGGTTGAAGCTGGAGCCGCATGGACACCGTACCGGGCGTGAGTCAAGCTGGCTCGCCGTGCTCGATGCCTTTCACAACGCTGGTGGCGATCTGCCGGCAGAGTGGCGCTCCCTATTCCAGCCGTTGATCGGCAATGGCAGCGACCTGGTGGTGGTCGGGCAACTCGGCCAGTCGCTCGACGGCCGCATTGCAACCGAAAACGGTCATTCCAAATACATCAACGGCGATGGTTGCCTCAATCATCTGCATCGCCTGAGGGCGGTGTGCGATGCTGTAGTCGTCGGCGTCGGCACCGCGCTCCACGACGACCCCCAACTCACCGTGCGCCGGGTCGTCGGACCGAGCCCCGCCCGCGTGGTCGTGGACCCGCGTGGACGTCTCGGCGCCTCCGCCAGGTTGTTCCGCGACGACGGCGTACGCCGTATCGTGTTGACGGCGGCGCCCGTTCGGCCTGACGTTCCGGAGGATATCGAGGTTTGTCATCTTCCCGCAGGGCCGAACGGCTTTTCGCCGCAGGTGATTCGCGATGCGCTTGCCGAGACCGGCTTTCGGCGAATCCTGGTGGAAGGCGGTGGCTGCACCATCTCGCGCTTCATTGCCGCCGGCTGCCTCGACCGGCTGCATCTCCTGATCGCGCCGGTCATCATCGGCGCTGGTCCAACGGGGCTCGACCTGCCGCCGATCCTCCGCCTCGACGAGGCGCTGCGTCCCTCGGCCATGGCCCACCGGCTTGGCGATGAGGTGCTGTTCGACTGCGATCTTCGGGAGGCATGATCTTTCGAGGTCAGCCTCCGGCACAGCCCGACGGCCGCCTCGTCGTTCATTTTGGCACGACTGCGAGATCGACGTGACCGACCTTGATGGTCAGCATGCCTGCTTCGGCAAGGGCCTGTCGTCGCGCCAACCAGTCGCCGACCTGCGTTCGCATCAGCCCGGTTTCCACTGCAACTGCGGCCCAGCCGCCGATTAGCTCCAGGCAGAAGGCATTTTCTTCCGATCGCGTCACCCAGTCTGAAAGGCCGCGGATCACCCGATAGCCGGCCGACTCGAACGCCGCCGCGGCAAACTCCGCGGCACCGGGTCCGAGCGCGGGGCCGAGCCCTTTGTCGCCGCGCTGGTGCCGGTTGACCGCAGCGCGGATCGATGCATCGAACGGATCCTCAGGCTCAAGTTCCGCGCGGCCGTCGTAGGTGAGGGCGGCAAGGAATGGTAGCTGCCGGCGGGTGAGGCTGCCGACCAATCGCCTGATCCAGGCGGCCGAGGCGAGATCAAGGAAGGCGGAGGTGGTGACGGCGTCGGCATTGTCGAGCAGCTCAGGCGGTAGGGACGCGGCAAGATCGAGTTCCACCGGGTCGACCTCAAGCCCGGACTGGCCGGCGGCGGCCTCGCCGGCGAAGCCGAGCAGTACAGGATCGTTGTCGGTCAGGATCCAGTGCTGAGCCCCATCGATCGCTGGCGCCAGCGCGCGCCAGCTTGCGCCCGTTCCGGAGCCGAGGTCCAGCAGCCGGAGTGGCCTGCAGGCCGGCAGTGCCGCTAGAAAGGCATCGCGAACCGCGCCGTTGCGGGCGCGAAAGTCGAGCGGCTCACGCAGTGCCAGCCAATTGGCTGAGAACCCGCTCACGTCAGGCTCTCGATGACACCGAGCATAGCGGTGACGGCGTCCCGCCAGGTCGGCAGTGTGGCGACATGGTCGCGTGCGCCGCGTCTGAGCTTTTGCCTGAGGTCGGGATCATCGATCAGCGCGGCAAGAGCGCGGCGCACGCCGTCGACGTCGCCGGCAGCAACCACCCGGCCGGCACTTTCAGGAACGGTGGTCCGGACGGCGCCATCGCCCGTCGCCACTACGGGCAGGCCATGAGCCATCGCCTCGGTGAAGGCCATTCCGTAGCCTTCGTAGCGGGTCGTGAGCACGAAGAGGTCGGCGGCGACGTAAAGCGCTTCCAGAGCGTCGCGGCCAACCGCACCGTGCAGCGTGATACGGTCGGCAAGCCCGTAAGCCCCGATGATTTCGGTGATAGACGATGCATAGTCCGGGGCGAACTCGGCGCTGCCGGCGATGTCGAGATGCCAATCACGGTCTGCGAGCGGTTTGAGGGCGGCGAGCAGCGTCGCATAGTCCTTTCGCGGAATCAGAGAGCCTACGGCGAGAAGACCGAGCCGGCCGTCGTCGCGGCCGACGGCGAGGGGGGCGGGGTCGAGGCCGGGCAAGATCACGGTGAGCCGGTCGCGTGCGACGCCGAAATCTGCAGCGAGGCTTTCGGCCGTTGCCGGACTCGTCGTCACAACCGCCCGGGCGTGTGCAAGCGCAGCCCGTTCGCTGGCAGCGAGCCGACGCGCCTCCGCTTCGCTCAGTCCCGTTTCCAGTGCGAGGGGATGATGCACGAGCGCGATCAGTTGAAGCCGGTCGCCGTGGCGCGCCGCGACCGTATCGAGCGCACCGTAGGCGAGCCCGTCGACCACCGTGACCGCGCCGTCCGGCAGCGCCGAGAATATTGCCTCGGCGCGATCCCGGGAAGGGGCGCCGGCGAGCGGAAAGCCGCCGCCGAGTGAGAGCACGGTGACCGGCGTACCATGAGCGCGCAGCGCGGCGATCAGCCGCCGGTCGTAGACGTAGCCGCCGGTGGGGGCGTTGATGTCGCCGGGGTGAAGGAAATGGATCGGGCCGCTCGCCATGGTCAGTCGATCGGCGCTTCGTACCAGGCACGGGCGACGTGGCTCTCGTGCAGTGTTACCCGGATCGAAGCGAGGTCCCGCCCGGGGCGGCCGAGCGCGCCGGCGCGGGCCGCACGCGCCAATCCGTCGAAGATATGCTTGGTCAGGAATTCGGTCGTGGTGTTGACGCCGGCGAATTCCGGCACCTCGTCGAGATTGCGGTAGTTGAGCGGGGTGAGGATCGCCTTCAGCGCCTCATGGGCTCGCCCGATGTCGATCACCACGCCATTATCGTCCAGTTGCTCGGCGAAGAAGGCGGCGTCGACAACGAAGGTCGCACCGTGCAGCGCTTGCGCCGGCCCGAACATATCACCCCGAAAGGAATGGGCGATCATGATGTGATCGCGGACTTCGACGGCATGCATGGGTCTCTCCCGTCGCGGTTCTCTCACGCACTATTGATAGACCAGGACCTGAGCAAGGGCATCGCGCCGACCCGACAGGATCTCGGGCAGGACGGTGGCAGCGTCGGAGAACGCGATCGGCGACTCGAGCAGGCGGTCGAAGCGCGGGTCTGCCAGCAGAGCGAGCGCCGTCTTGATCCGCCGCCGATGGGTCCAGCGCGGCCGATGGGTCGGCGGAATCGAGCCGACCTGGCTCGATTTCAGCGTGAGCCGCCGGCTGTGGAACGCGCGCCCGAGCGCTGCCGAAACGATACGATCGCCATACCAGCTCATCTCCAGGACCGTTGCCTCCATGCCGGCCAGCGACAGGGCAGTGTCGAGGCCGGCCTCGGCTCCGCTGGTGTGAATAACGAGGTCCTGATCGCCGGGGGCGGCGTCGGGCAGGGCGAAGGCGAGGCCGAAATGCTCGGCGAGCGCCGCCCGCGCAGGATTGACGTCGACCAGGGTGACGGTCGTGGCGGGGATTTTGGCTGCAAGCGCCGCGACAAGCAGGCCGACGACGCCGCCACCAACCACGGCAATGTGATCCCCCGGTGAGGGCAATCCGTCCCATAACCCATTGAGCGCGGTTTCCATGTTGGCCGCCAGCACGGCCCGAGCCGGCGGCACGGTCTCCGGCACGGGCACGGTTGCCGACAGCGGGACGTTGAACAGGGATTGGTGCGGATGGAGCACGAACACCGGCTGTGCCGACGCAAGTGCCGCCGGCGCCTCGATGCGTCCGACGCAGGCATAGCCGTATTTGACCGGAAAGGGAAAGTCGCCGACTTGGAACGGCGCGCGCATGCGCTGCCATTCGCTTTCCGGAACCAGCCCCTGGAACACCAGGCTCTCGGTGCCGCGGCTTACCCCACTCGCCAGCGTCCGGACCCGCACCTCACCCGGACCGGGCGGCGGCACAGTTTCGGTGCGAATGTCAAGCCGGGCTGGCGCGACGGTCCAAAGCGCGTAGCTGTGATCGGCGTCATAGTCCGACGGTCGGCTCTCGGCCATGTTCGCCTCCGTTCGATTACAGACACCCTGGCTGGTACACTTTCCAATGTCCACTGCACCCAGGGCGGGCCCGCCGCCGATAATTTCATGAAACCGCCAACCGTCTGACCACGATCAAAGGTTCGTCAAGAATGGACGACAGTATCGGACGCGTGCAGATCATCGAACCTTTATCCGTCGCAGTCCCATCCTGGCCGGTTGCCGTGCGCCGCCTCGTCTTCGCGAGCCTCGTCGGCGGCTCGATCCTCGCGCTGCTCGCATTGATGTCCGCAAGCCTGTCGGCTAAAGGCTTCTCGGTCGGCGAAGGCCTTATGCTCGTCTGCTTTGCGGCCACCCTGCCTTGGACGGTTATCGGTTTCTGGAATGCGGCAATCGGGCTTTGGCTGCTGCGAGTTTCGCCAGACCCGGTTGCCTCCGTCTGTCCGATTGCATCGGACCATGGCGGGACGTCGCCTGTCGGCCAGACGGCGATCCTCTCCGTGATCCGCAACGAGGCCGTCGACCGTGTCGCCGCCAATCTCGACGCCATGATCGCCGACCTCGCCCGATCCGGCCATGCCGCTGCCTTCTCGCTCTACGTGCTGAGCGACACGTCCGACCCGACTATTGCCGGCGAAGAGGAAGAGAAGATCGGTGCACTCGCCGCGCGATGGGAGGGCGTCCTGGCTGTCACCTATCGGCGCCGGCCCGTCAACACCGGCTTCAAGGCCGGTAACATTCGCGACTTTTGCAATAGGTGGGGTGCAGGTTACGACTACGCGCTTGTGCTCGACGCCGACAGCTACATGTCGGCCGCGACCGTGCTCGACCTCGTCTGGAAGATGGCTTCCAACCCGCAGCTCGGTATTCTGCAGAGCCTCGTCGTCGGCCTGCCGACCACAAGTGCATTCGCCCGCGTGTTCCAGTTCGGCATGCGGCTCGGCATGCGCTCCTACACGATCGGAAGTGCCTGGTGGCAGGCCGACTGCGGCCCGTACTGGGGCCATAACGCCGTCATCCGTCTCAGGCCCTTCATCGCCCATTGCGCGCTGCCCGAACTGCCTGGCCGCGGCCCACTCTCGGGGCCGGTGCTGAGCCACGACCAGGTCGAGGCCGTCCTCATGCGCCGGGCCGGCTACGAGGTCCGTGTCCTCCCGCAGGAGACGGAGAGCTTCGAGGAGAACCCGCCGAACCTGCTGGAGTTCATTCGCCGCGACCTGCGCTGGTGTCAGGGCAACCTGCAGTACTTGAAGCTGCTCGGCTTTCGCGGCCTGTTGCCGGTGAGCCGGCTCCAGCTCGTGCTGGCGATCCTGATGTTTGTCTCCGCGCCGGCCTGGCTTGCCTTCGTGACGCTGGCGGCGACGCTTGCCGCGTTTGGCGGCGCCGGAGCGCTCGATTTCGACGCCGCAACAGGCCTCGCCCTGTTCGTCATCATCATCACCATGGTTTTCGCGCCGAAGATCGCAACCCTGGTCGATATCTTGTGCCGGGCGGATCTGCGGCGGCGCTTCGGCGGTGCGGCGCGCCTTGTCGCAGGCACTGCGATTGAAATGGTCTTCTCCGCGCTGCTGGCGCCGATCATGGCCGTAGCGGTCTCCATCTTCATCGCCGGACTGCCATTCGGCCGTGCGATTGGTTGGGGGGCACAGATGCGTGATGGTGAAGACATTCCCCTGCGCCTCGGCATGGCAAAGCTCTGGCCACAGACGCTCTTCGGCGTTGCTGGCATCGCCTTCGCCGCGACGCGTTCACTCGAGTTGGTTTGGCCGCTGTTGCCGATCGTTGCCGGTCCGGCGCTCGCACTGCCCTTCGCAATCATAACCGCGAGGCGTGATTTCGGGCAGTTGGCACTGGATAGCGGTCTGTGTCGCCTGCCGGAAGAGACGGCACCTCCGGCCTGCCTTTCCGTCGTCGGCAATCCGGCGTTGGTGGCGCTGGGCACGGTGACTGCGACCACGGCCGGTCTTGGATCCGGCGGGGCGCGAATGGCGCCTGCGACGATAGAAGGCGAAAGCGGTTGATTTGGTCTATTCCGCCGCTTGCCGGTTCGACGGAACTCGGACCTGCTGCTTGCCCCGACCGTCCGCTACGCCGACAGCCGGTCCCGTGGAGCGCCACGGCGCCGTCTTGAACCAGGCAACGGAGTAGGCGACCGCGATCAGTACTGCGAATCCGGCGATATTTGCGGCGGCCTCGATCACGAGGTTGCCGCGGCCCCAGGCCATGTCGCGCAGGATGCCGATCGTCTGGGCGACCACCAGGCTGGCCAGGAACACGGCGAGCGACTGCTGACCTACCTTGCGGATAATGGCGACCACGGAGCCCCACAGGTTGTCGGCAACGAGGTAACGACCCTTGGACCCGGCAGCGATCCAGGCGATATACGCGAGCGCCAAGAAGTGGACGTAGCGCAGGATGCCGAAATTGGTCTTGTCCCACAGCGGCGCCATGGCATCCCGGATTGACCGCACGGCCGGGAAGGACTCGTATATGCGGAAATAGGCAAAGGGCAGCGACGCGAGCAGAATTGCGGCGGCCGCAATGATCAGCACCCGGCTGACTGGCGGTGCCGGGACCCAGCCGCGCATGAAGGCAAAGCCGGTGAAGAACACGAGCTGCCACGCGAAGGGATTGAAGAACCAGCCGCGGCTCGACCATGGCTCGGCCGGCAGGTTGATGCCGGTCAGGTTGGCGGCGAGCCAAAGACCGGCGATCAGCACGAGCACGGCCGGTCGCCCGGCCAACGACAGACCCATCACCACCGGGATCAGCGCCAGCACGACAATGTACATCGGCAGGATGTCGAAATAATTCGGGACGTAAGTCAGCGTCAGAAGGCCCGGCAGCGCCGCCGCGGTGCGGTCGAAGAACGGGTGAAGGTTAAGCTCGGCAACGTAATTCGTCGGAAGATTGCAGCAGCGCTCGGCGAAGCCGGTCGCCTGGAATGCAGCAAGGCCGCCGGCGATGACGAGGAACAGGCAGACGTGCGCCCAGTAGACCTGCCACATGCGGTGCAGGATCCGGGCTGTGCCAAGGCGCCAGCCGCGCTCGTCAAAGATCCGGCCGAAGGCGATCGCCGAGGCCATGCCCGAGCAGAATACGAAGATTTCCGTGGCGTCGGAGAACCCGAATCGCGCTGGAATGTACAGCGCCCAGCTGTTCCAGGGCAGATGGGCGATGAAGATGATGAACATGCCGAGGCCGCGGAAGAAATCGAGGCGCGGATCGCGGGGACGGACTTGAGCGGCTGCTGCGGTCACGATGGCACGGGCTCCGGAATGTGCGGTGGTTGTGAGTGTCGCATTGCGCGCCGTTCCGCAAGCGGGTTCAGGCGGGCACGGCCCTCAGCCGCTCCGCCTGCATCACGTTGGCCGCTCTCTGCATGCGTTTTGCGATCGCAAGCCGCTCGGTGGCGAAGCGGTCGGCGGCGCCGCGCAGCGACAGGCGCGCGTTCAACAGCCGTTCGGCCTCATTGGCAAGACCGGCACGCAGGGCGGCATCGATCGCGATCCGCTCGAACACATCGCGCTGGGCATGGCTGCCGCCGATTTGGTGGATGCACGGCCGAGCCCGTTCGAGTTGATGAAAGGCGGAGTAGAAATTGCCCTTGTGATAGGCCTCGAGCCCGGCAGCGGCCGAGGCGCCGACGATCTCGGCGACAGGAGCCATGTCATCCGCAGCCGCATTCGCCGCTGCGCCGCGCGCGGCGAGGCTGGCAACCAGCGTCTCGGCTGCACGCCTGCGCTCGCCGCCGTTGAGCGATAGAAGATAATGCAAGTCAGCAAAGACGTTGCAGGCGTCGTCGATGCGGGTTTCGGCGATTCTCGCCAGCTCTTCCCAGCGTCCGCCGACGTTGACACCTTCGAGCTCCAGCCGCATCAGCAGTGATGCACCATTGGCAACGTCGCGGAAGTCGTCGGAATGGTCCGCGCGGATCTCCTGATCGTAAAGTGCAAGCACCTTCCCGATATCGCCGCGGTCGAGATACATCAGCGCTAGGTGCCACCAAACGTGATAACGGAAATTGTTGCAATGCGACCACGCTTCGGTGCGTTCTTCCAGCCAGGCTCGCCCTTCGTCGGATCGTCCGGTCATGTCGAGAACATGAGCGACCGCGTGTAGGCCCCAGACATCGTCGGGCGTGATCTCGAGGGCGCGGCGGCCCGTTCGCTCAGCGGCCGCATAATCCCCGGTTTCCTCGAGCGCGAAGGCATAGCAGCCTTGGAGATAACCGAAGGCCGGGTGGGTGTCGTCAAAGGCGCCGAGAACGGCTTCGATCGAGCACCGCATGCCGGGGGCATCGCCGAGCAGGAAGCGGATCGAATGCACCAACTTCATCAGGACCGCGTCACTCGGATGGGCGCGCAACGCTGTGTCGAGCCGGTGGGCTGCCCGTGCCGGAAAGCCGTCGAGCCAGTCACGCAGGGCATCGACCACGGCGTTCTCGCGCGCCGTTATTGGTACCGCCCGGCGTGCGGCGTCTGCTGTGCGCCAGTCGACCTCCGCGACCGCGACCAGCTCGCGACGGGCAAGCAATAGACGGCAGAGGCCGTGGACGGCGTGGCCGAGCGCGAAGTCCGGCGCCATCTCCAATGTCCTGGCGATTAGGCTCGGCATTGCCGAGCCGTGAGCGAGGAACGCGGCTGTCGCGCCTGTCCACGGAGCGGACGCCGCGGGCGCCGACAGGGTGAGTTCGTAGCCGTAGCAATCTGTGAGCGGCATCGGGTTCTCTCAAAGAGCAGGCCTCGTCCGCCCGTTGGCGATGGCGACGTGCTGGTCTTCGGGTGGGCGAAAGTGTTCTGGTGCTGCCAATGACGCGCAACACACAATAACTTGTCCGCCTCGGGAGCGCTCCGTTTCGGAAAGCGGCCGAAGCTGCCGGCGCGGATGGTGCGAGACTCTTTCACGCACACTCGGGTAGCATCGCGCGGGGGCGAATGGGTCACTGACACTGAGGAGCGTGGCATGAAGATTCATCGCAGCGGATCCGCCGTTTGGTCCGGCGGCCTCAAGGATGGCAAGGGAGCAATCTCCACCCAGAGCGGAGCATTGAAGGACCAGCCCTACGGCTTCGGGAGCCGTTTTGAGGGCGTCCCGGGCACTAACCCGGAGGAACTCATCGGTGCTGCCCACGCCGGATGCTTCACAATGGCGCTGTCGCTGATCCTCGGCGAGGCCGGCTACACGGCGGAAAGGATGGAGACCTCTGCCAGGGTGACGCTCGAGCAGGCCGACGGCGGCTTCTCCATCCCCGCCATCCACCTGACCCTGAAGGCCAGGCTCCCCGGCGTCGACGAGACGACGTTCAAGGAGCTCGCGACCAAGGCAAAGGAGAATTGCCCGGTCTCAAAACTGTTCAAGGCGGAAATCAGTCTCGACGTCGAGCTTCTCGCGTAACCGCCAAACGGCTCGGGCGGTTTTGAATTGACCGTCTTTCAGAACTTGCTGTCGTAGGCGCGGCGGCCGATGCGGCACGCGATCAGCGTGAAGCTGTCGCGCGAAAGTGCCGCCTCGGCCTCGGCGCGGAGCCGTTCGGCGTCGTCAACCCAGGCGCCATGACCGCCGAACGCCCGCGCAATGGCCGGGAAATCGGTTCCGGTGAAGTCGACGCCGAGATTGGCACGCTGGGTCGCGCGCTGTTTGAGCTCGATCAGGGCCAGGCTGTCGTCGGAGAGGACGCAGACGATCACCGGTCGTTTCAGGTCACGGAGCGTTGCAAGCTCGCCGAGGCCCATCTCCAAGCCGGCGTCGCCGACGAAGACCACGACGGGGCGTGAGGGCTCAGCGATCGCATGGCCTATGCCGAGCGGTAAGGCGCAGGCCATGGTGCAGAGCGCGGACGACTGCAGCAGGCCGCGGGGGAAATCCGTCCGCCAGATATGCGACAGCAGGATGCGGTGCGCGCCGCTGTCGGCGGTCGCCACCGTCTCTGCCGGCAGCACGGCGCGCAGAGTGTGGAACACGGTCGCCGGCCCCCAGCCCTCTGGCTCGGGAGAGAAATCTTCGGCCAGCGCTGCCTTGACGGCCGCCGGCTCGCCGGCCGGCCAGGTCGGCTGTGGCGAAAGCCCCTCCGTCAGCGCCGCGAGCGTCGGGATGACGCCTCCGACGAGCGTGTGGCGGACGGCATGCATGGTGTGAAGCCGTGTCACCAGTGTGATCTCGACGACTGGTGCGTCGGCCGGCCAGGGGTCGCGCCAGTTGATGCGCATCTCGATCGGGTCGTAGCCGAGAAGCAGGATGCAGTCGCTTTGTCGGACGAGCGGCAGCAGGCGGCGGTCGGCCTTGGGGCTGAGGCCGGCGCCGCCGAGCGCGAGCGGATCGGCCTCGGAGAGCAGGCCCTTGGCCTTGTAGCTGGTGACGAGGGGGACGCCAAAGGACTTGCAGAACCTTGCGATCGCGGCCTCGGCGCCTTCGTTGACCGCATCGACGCCGGCGATCGCGATCGGGCGCCGGGCGCCGGCAAGAAGGTCCCGGGCGGCACGAAGGGACACGCCGGCAGGGCGGCTCGCCGTCGCAAAATCCGGCAGTTCGGCTGCCGGAGCTGCTTCGCTCGTCTCCCCTTCGGCGACGGCGATGGGCACGTCTATGTGCACGGGACCGGGCTGGCCTTCGAAGGCCATGACAAGCGCCTTGGCCATCATGCGGCCGAGCCCCCCGGGCGGGGCGCGAAAGCTCGCCTTGACGATCGGCCTGAGCAGCTGTTGATGGTCGAACACCTGATGCGTATAGCCCTCTACCTCCGCCGCATCGAGGCAGCCGGTGAGAAAGATCAGCGGCACCTTGTCCTGCCAGGCATTGGCGACGGCGTTCACCGCATTGGCGACGCCTGGACCGAGCGTGGCCAGAAGCACGCCCGGGGCGCGTTTGCCGGCGCGGGCTTCGGCATGCCAGACACCTTCGGCCATGAATCCGCCGGCGTTCTCGTGCTTGACGAGATGGAAGGTGAGCCCGGCCCGGGAGAGCGCGTCCATCAACGCCAGCACTTCGCCGCCGGGGATACCAAAGGCATGACGGCAGCCGGCGGCATGAAGCGCTTGAGCGATGACATCGGCGCCGGTGGTCATCGAGGGCCTCCAAAAATTGCCTAAAGGGCGATCGCCCCCTCCGCCGCCAGCGTCTCGATCTCGTCGTCATCGAGGCCGACCAGATCGGAGAGCACCGCGCGCGTGTCGGCGCCGAGCTCCGGCGGCGCGCTGCGGTAGGTCACTGGGCTGTCGCTCATCTTGATCGGATTGCCGATCAGATCGACGGAGCCGCTGGCAGCCGAAGGATGCGGCAAAGTAATCTTCATGCCGCGATGGAGAACCTGCGGATCGGAGAACACGCCTGCCATGTCATTGATCGGCCCGGCCGGCACGCCGACCTCCTCCAGGGCGGACAGCCAATCTGCGGCAGGCCGCGTCCGGGTGATCTCCTGCAGGATCGGCTCCAACGCGGTTCGGTTGAGGATTCGATCCGTATTGCGAGCAAAGCGCGGGTCCGCCGCGAGTTCCGGCCGGCCGGCAACCTTGCAGAATGCGGCGAACTGACTGTCGTTTCCGACTGCGAGAATGAAATGACCGTCCGCGGCAGGATAGGTGTTGTAAGGCACAATCGTAGGATGGGCGTTACCCATCCGGCCCGGGACCTTTCCGGAGGTCAGATAGCCGACGGCCTGGTTGGCCATCCACGCCACCTGCGTGTCGAGCAGCGAGACGTCGATCATCTGACCGCGGCCGGTGCAGCTACGGTGGTGCAGCGCGGCGAGGATCGCAGTCGTGGCGTACATCCCGCACATGAT
The DNA here is from genome assembly GCA_964462985.1 of uncultured Hyphomicrobiales bacterium. GTDB lineage: Bacteria > Pseudomonadota > Alphaproteobacteria > Rhizobiales > Stappiaceae > CAYXAA01. The sequence goes on from CAYXAA010000017.1 coordinate 76,246, forward strand.
GTCGGCGATGCCGACACCAACCTTCATCGGCGCGCCGCCCTCCTCGTCGGGCGCTCCGGTTACGGACATCAGCCCGCCCATGCCCTGGGCGAGGAAATCGTAGCCGGCGCGGTGGGCGTACGGCCCCGTCTGACCGAAGCCGGTTACCGAGCAGTAGATCAGCCGCGGGTTGATCTCCTTGAGGCTGTCGTAGTCGAGGCCGCGGCGCTTGAGGTCACCGACCTTGAAGTTCTCGGTGAAGATGTCTGCCTTTTCCGCGAGCCGGCGGATCAGCTGCTGGCCGGCGCTGTTAGCAATATCGACGGCCAAAGACGCCTTGTTACGGTTGGCGCACATGTAGTAGGCGCTTTCCCGCGTGTCGCGGCCAGTCTTGTCCTTGACGAAGGGTGGTCCCCAGCCGCGGGTATCGTCTCCGCGCCCCGGCCGCTCGATCTTGATCACGGTGGCGCCGAGATCGCCGAGCAGTTGGGTCGCAGTCGGACCGGCGAGGATGCGGGTGAGGTCGAGGACGAGAAGCCCGTCGAGCGGGCCCTTTGCGCCTGTGGCGCCGTTCACGGAGTTCGGTTCGGACACGGACAGCCTTTTGCAGTCTGATCGGAGCTCCGCGCACGCCGGCGAACGGAAGTCCAAAGTGGTTCAGAGGCACATTGCTAGAGCATCTCGATCGCGTTTGCACGGGGGCATGATCCCGGTCGGCATGACGCCCATCATGGCTCCCGAAGCTTGACGACGAGGCCGGTGACGAGCCCGAACAGGACATGTCCGAACAGCGAGGCCCAGGTCAGCGGGATGAAGCCGAGAAACGCCGGCAGACCGGCGAAGATATGGGCCATGATGTACAGCGCAAACATCCAAAGGCCGATGCCGAACCCGATGGCGACGATCCACCACGGCAGGAACGGCAGGAAGCGGTCGGCGATCGGCCGGGCGATGAACAGGTAGCCGAGCGGGTAGAACACCACACCGACCATGAGGTGAATCAACTCGGCGAGCAGAATGTTGTTGAAGCCGAACACGGAACGCACAAGGGCCGCGGGCTCAAGCGGGCCGCCGATGATGTAGGGCGTGATGCCGCGCGCCCAGACTTCCCAGGTGAGATCAGCGGCGGCTCCGGCCATGATGGCCGTTATGAGCGTGGTAGAGGCGAGCGGCGGGAACAATCGTCTTGCGGCATTCAGCTGGGCGTGGGTCATCGCCTTCCTCCTCGTCAGTGCTTGGGATTTCGACCCGTCTGGGAGCGGTTCCCCCTGTCCAACGCCTTGCCGATGATGCGACCGGAAACGCCCTCCGCACAAATCAATCCGCCGACACTCCGAGATGCCGGGCGGTCGCGCCGCGGTGAAGGCGGGGTGAGCTCACTGCTCGATCCCGATCCACTCAGTCCCAGCCCCGGCGTTTGGAAAGCTCGCGCCAGGCACGGGCGATCCAGTCCGCCTGGACGCTGTGGCCACCCGAATGCAGGCAGATCTCGAAGAAGACTTGGTTGGTCTGCTGGCGTTGACAGCTGAGGCCAGCGACGGGTGCGGTGGTGGGAAAGACGGTCCGCAGGCCGGCCTGGCGCTGCAACACGGACAGGCTTTCGGCAACATCGCCCTGGTGCCGGCGGTCTCCGATCGGCCGGCCGGTGAGCGGCACAGTGAGATCGGCAGTGCCATGCACATGGTACAGGAAAGACGGCACCGTCGGGCACTGTTCTGGGATCGGATCCCAGAATGCGCCGGCGATGGCCGCAAATCCGGCGAACAGTTCGGCCTGGTAGCAGGCCAGGTTCCAAACCATCGAACCACCGATCGAGAAACCAGAGACCATAAGCCGGTCACGGCGAACGGGAAACCGCGTCGTGAGATCCGTCACCAGATGCCAGAAAAAGGCGAAATCGTCGCGTTCTTGTCCCGGTGAGCCGGGATAGGACCAAGCGCCGTTCCTGCCGTCGGGAAGGACGAAGGCGACATCGAGCCGATCGGCCAGCCTCTGCCACGCTCTGTTCTTCATTTCGGCAGTGGCCGAACCTTGGTAACCGTGGATGTAGAAGATGGCGCCAAGCTGGCGCTTGCCGTCCCATCCAGTGGGGAAGCGGACCCGGTATTCGCCATCAGCAACGCGGCAGGGATTGTCGACGCCGCAGTCACGAGCCGTGGCGGCTCGCCCAGGAGCCTGAACGGCAATCAACAGCAGCAGCATGACGGCGGCGCAAAGCAGCAGCGGAATGCGCATTAGCATGGGCGATCCTTTGCTGGCCCATCGCGAAAAGTGTCGCTGCTGGATTCGCCTGTGGCAAGAGATTCGGCCTCACGGCTCGGTGAGGGCGCCCCGGACCACAGACGATCAGAGGATTGCCATTCGGATTGCGTAGGAAACGACGGTGACGGCCAGCACTCCGCCGCCCCACAGCAGCACGAACCAGCCGATCCGCTTCCAGGCTGACCCCGGAACGCCATCTCCAGGCGAGCCGCCCTCCGGCCCGTGCTCCGGCCGTCGCTTCATTCGTGATAGCCCTCGCCGGGCCTGACCTTGCCGCGGAACACCCAATAGGCGTAGCCAGTATAGGCAAGGATCATCGGAAGCAGCACCACCGCACCGACGAGCAGGAACACCTGGGTTGCCTCGGGAGCGGCTGCGTCCCAGATCGTGATCGATCGCGGCACCAGATAGGGATAGAGGCTGATCGCCAGGCCGATATAGCTCAGCAGAAACAGGCCGAGCGCCCCGACGAACGGTACCCAGTCCCGCGTGCCCGGGAGACTGCGGAAGATCAGTGCGACAAGGGCGGCAACAATGAGCGGCACCGCAAGCGTCGGCAGCGCCTCGGGATAGTTGAACCAGCGCGCAAAGATTTCCGGATCGAGAAATGGAGTCCATAGGCTGACCGCGGCAATGAAGCCGAGCACGACCACCGTGAGGGTTGCGGCCTGACCGCGGAAATGGTCCTGCATCGGGCCCTCGGTCTTCCAGACCAGCCAGGTCGCGCCGAGCAGCCCGTAGCCGGCGACGAGTGCGAAGCCGGTGAGTATGGAGAACGGCGTCAGCCAGTCGAACCAGCCGCCCGCATACGCCCGCCCCTCGACTGGAATACCCTGAACGAAAGCACCGAGCGCCACGCCTTGGGCGAAGGCGGCAACAAAAGATCCGGCGAAAAAGGCAATGTCGAAGGTACGTCGGCTTTTTTCTGAGGCTTTGAAGCGATACTCGAACATCACGCCGCGGAAGATGAGGCCAATCAGCATGGCGATGATCGGGGCGTAGAGCGCAGGCAGAAGAACCGAGTAAGCGAGCGGGAACATGGCGAAAAGCCCACCGCCACCAAGCACAAGCCAAGTTTCGTTGCCGTCCCAGACCGGGGCGACGCTGTTCATCATGACACCGCGTTCGATGTCTGAGCGTGCGGTCGGAAACAGGATGCCGATGCCGAGGTCAAAGCCGTCCAGCACGACATAGGCGAAAATGGCGACTGCGATCAGCAGGGCCCAGATGAACGCATAGTCCAATGCCATGGGTCCCTCCTATTTGACCACGGTCTCTTCGGCGTCGCTCAACAGGGCCGGAGCAGGTGTGATGCCGGCGGTCCGGGTCGGGGTATGCTCGGGCCCGCTGACCAGGCCGGGTGTCTGTCCCATCGCCCTGAGGATGTAGAAGATCCCGATGCCGAAGACGATGAAATAGACCACGATGAAGACGGCAAGAGAGGTCCCCACCGCGGGTGCCTCGATCGGCGAGGCGCTGTCGGCGGTGCGCAGCAGGCCGTAGACTGTAAAGGGCTGGCGACCGACTTCGGTCGTGACCCAGCCGGCAAGCACGGCAATGAAGCCGGATGGCGCCATCGCAATCGCCGACCGATGGAGCCAGGTGCTTTCATAGAGCCGACCACGCCAGCGCAGCCACAAGCTCGCCAGCCCGATGAGCAGCATGAGCGCACCGATACCGACCATAATACGGAAGCTGAAGAAGACGATCGTCGCGTTGGGCCAATCCGCACGCGGGAAGTCATTCAGCCCCGGAACGCTGCCGTCCAGCGAATGGGTCAGGATCAGGCTGCCGAGATAGGGCACCTCGACCTTGTAGAGCGTCTCGGCCCGTTCCATGTCGGGCCAGCCGAAGAGGATGAGCGGTGCTGGTGTAACCGGCTCGAAATGACCTTCGAGCGCCGCAATTTTTGCCGGCTGATACTTGAGCGTATTGAGCCCGTGCTGGTCGCCGGCGAAGATCTGTACCGGCGACACCAGGGCCGCCATCCACATTGCCATGGAGAACATGGTGCGTGCCGCCGGGTTGGTGCGATCCTTGAGGAGGTGCCAGGCTGCGACGGCGCCCACCACGAAGGCGGTGGTCAGATAGGCCGCAAGCATCATGTGGACAAAGCGGTAGGGGAATGACGGGTTGAAGATGATCTCCAGCCAGTCGACGGGGATGAATTGACCGGCCTCATTGACGGAATGTCCGGCCGGAGTATGCATCCAGCTGTTGGCCGACAGGATCCAGAAACCCGACAGCGCGGTGCCGAAGGCCACGAGTGCCGTGGCGAGGAAATGCAGTCGCGGACCAACCCGGTTCATTCCGAATAGCATCACCCCGAGGAATCCGGCTTCGAGGAAGAAGGCCGTCAGCACCTCGTAGCCGAGCAGCGGCCCGAGCACTGGTCCCGTCCTGTCGGAAAACACCGACCAGTTGGTTCCGAACTGATAGGTCATGACGACGCCGGAGACGACGCCCATGCCGAAGGCGACGGCGAATATCTTCAACCAATAGCGGAACAGCTGCAGGTAGACGGGACGTCCAGTCCAAAGCCACAGGGCCTCCAGGACGGCCAGATAGCTGGCGAGCCCAATAGAGAAGGACGGAAAGATGATGTGAAAGGAGACGGTGAAGGCGAACTGTGCTCGGGCCAGATCGATTGCCAGTGGGTCCATCGGACATCCCCCTCCGTCTCGGTCAGCGCAGTGTGGACGATTGACCACCCGGTGAAAAGCCACCGCGTCGCCGATAGATACCTTCGCCGCCGTTATGACGGCAGGTTACGGTGCGTTGGTGAAGTCGCAATCTGCGCGCGCCTTTGCAGCTGCGATTCTCAGTATCGCCTCAACCATAGCTCGCTGAGGCGATGGCTTGCACCGTCTACCACTCGCCTTCGGTCGGAATGTTGATGGTGCGGCCGCAGTGCTTGCAGTGCACGGCGTCGGGGTCATGACGTGACAGACCGCAGTCGGGGCATCGGTGGTGCACTTTCTGCGGCCGGAAGATCGTCTGGATCAGCCGCAGAAACAGGGCCACACCGAAGATCATGATGGCGACGGTCATCAGCCGGCCGACGCTGTCGGTCATGGTGATGTCACCGAAACCTGTAGTGGTCAGCGTCGTCATCGTAAAGTAGAGGGCGTCGAGATAATCGGTGATCGCTGGGTTGCGGTCATGCTCCACGACATAGACCACCGACGTGACGACGAAGACGAAGACGACGAGATTGACGGCAGACTGGAAGATCTCCTCGTTGCGACGAAAGAATGGGGCTAGCTGGCGCAGGTCCTTGAGCAGATGATAGGAGCGCAGCAACCGCAGCATGCGCACGACCCGCAGGAAGCCGAGGTTGTCGACCACAGTGGGGGCTATCAGCGACAGGATCACCACCAGGTCGGCGATGGCCGTGAATGTCAGAGCCGTGCGCAGCGGCCGATTGGCCGATATCAGCCGTGCACCATAGTCGGCGATGAGCACGGCAGCGATTGCCAGATCAAGGATGTCGTAGTCGCCAACGGGATCAACGATCGATGAGACCACGAAATAGGCGATCGTGACGAGGTCGAGGCCGAGGAGTCCTATGCGGAAGCGCTGCGCCGCTAGAGTCTCGCCAAAATAGAGGTCGCGCAAGCCTTGGCGCAGTCGTGCGAATCTTTCGGGCGGAGCTGAGTCGCGGCGAACGGGAGGGGGTTCATCGACCGGCATGGACCGACGAAAGCGGAGCAAGGACCCAAGGTCAAGCCGGGTTGACGTCCTAGGGAGGGCCATTCGCCGGTGCATGACGGGTCTGCGACGTCAGTGATTGGCGTTTCAATGCAGGCAAGGTGTTTGCGCACGTTCATGGCGACGCCGGTTCTCAGCCGCCAGGGAGAAAGATCGGGCAGGCTGGTAGCTTAAATGACACGGCGTTAATCCTTTTTTGACTCTTTCGCGAATCGCGTCACATTTTTCTCCTGTTGGCGGCCGGCCATGAAGCTTTGGCCGCGTCGGGGAAGGTGAATACAGAGCGGTTCGGAATGAAGAACGTTCCGATCCGCACCGCAGCGATGAATGGACTGTCTCATGACTGCCCGAAGGTCAGCCGTACCCACGCTGGAGGATTCCTTGCGCTTTGCCGAGCAGCACGTCGGGGCCATCCTCCACACGCCGCTGTCGCGTGACGGTGGTGCGTACCGCTTCATAGTCCGCACAGCCGGCCGGTTCGGCAATGGCGCTCAAAGCAGCCGGGTCCTGGAGGTGACTGCTGGCACCAGGCGCGAGGCCGAACTCAAGCGGTTGCACGCTGTGGCCACGAGCATCGCTGCCTATCTGAAGGAACGCATCGACGCGGAGGCCGACATCCGCGCGGACTGACGCAACTCGGCGCGGTCCCGCTAGAGGCCGCTGCGCTCGAGCAGCGACACCCAGTTTCGCCACGCGATCTTTTCGATCAGCGTCTCGCCGTACCCGGCGGCCCGCAATGCTTCGATCAGCACCGGCAAGCCGGCTGCATCGCGGATTGCGTCGGGCACCAGGCAGCCGTCGAAATCGGAACCGATCGCGACGCCATTCTCGCCGAGGCGCGAGAGCAGGTGATCGACGTGACGCACCATGACGTCGACTGTGGTGTTGCGGCGATGGCCGCCGTCCGGGTGCAGGAAGCCGACGTGGAAGTTGAGCCCGACGATGCCGCTGCTCTCTGCGATGGCGTCGAGCTGGCGGTCGGTGAGATTGCGTGCAGAAGGACAAATTGCGTGAGCGTTGGAATGGGTCGCTACCAGTGGACGGCTCGTCAGCGCCGCCACGTCCCAGAACCCCTTTTCCGTGAGATGCGACAGGTCGATTAGAACGCCGAGCGCGTCGCAGGCCCTGACCAGCGCCTTGCCAGCATCGGTGAGGCCGGGACCGGTGTCGGGCGACGATGGATGGGCCATCGGCACGCCGTGGCCGAAGGCATTCGACCGGCTCCACACCGGGCCGAGCGAGCGCAAGCCGGCAGCGTGCAGCGTCTCGAGCGCGCTGAAATCGGTGTCAATCGCTTCGGCACCCTCGACATGCATCAGCATCGCAAGCCGCCCGGCGTCGATCGCCGAGCGGATCTCCGTTGCCGAGCGCACGATCGTCACCGCGCCCTCGCTGGCGCGCTCGAGTCTCAGGGCGCGGGTAAACAGGCGCATGGTGAAGTCGAGCGCGGCCCGCTGGGACACCTCCGCGAAATTGGCCGGGTCGTTGGGATCGAACGAGACCTCGCCGGCCTTGATGACGCGCGAAGGCACGAACATGGCGAAAAACCCGCCGGCAAAGCCGCCCCTGCGGGCCCGCGGCAGGTCGATGTGACCGGCCTCGCCCTCTTCGAGGAAGGAGCGCTCCCGGGCGGTGCCCTCAGCGAGCTCGAGCCGGAGCAGCGTGTCGTTGTGGCCGTCGAACACGGGCACGAGGCGGGCGGATGGTTCCGGGGCCATGTCCGGTGTGTCTCCAGGGGCGGGAATGCGGAGCGGTCCGCGTATCGTGCGGGGGAAAGCCGCCGGCTGCTTGGGCCGACGCCGGTCTCGAGCGGCCAGTCGGTCAGTCGACCGGTAAAGAACGGGCGCTCTCCGACGCCAGCCGTTCGATCGCATCGGCGACATGGACGGTGGCGATCGCCGGATCGCCACGCTCGAGCCGGATCAGGTGCGCCTGGTGCAGGACTTCGGCATGGCTGTGACCGGCGGGCGGTTCGAAGCGATAGCTGGCGAGCTCGACCAAAAGTCCGAGCGGATCACGGAAATAGATCGAATCCATAAAGCCGCGGTCCTTCGGCCCGCTGTGCTGAATGCCGCGTGCGTTCAGCCGCTCGACCGCCTGGGCGAACGTCGCCTGTGACACGTCGAAGGCGATGTGATGCACAGCGCCAGGCGCCGCTGGCGGCGGGCTCGGGATCGGCTTCCGGCTTTCGGCGGTGAAGATGGTAACAAGCCGTCCATCGCCGGGGTCGAAATAGAGATGGTTTTCGTCGGCATTGTCGAGATTGGGCTGCTCGAACAGAAACGGCATGCCGAGCACGCCGTTCCAGAAATCGATCGAGGTGCGCCGGTCGGCGCCGATCAGCGTGATGTGATGGACGCCCTGGGCTTGCAGCTTGCGCATCATACTCCTCCACCCGCCCTATCGGCGGGCATTTCGACAATTATAGGCGCAAGCCCGAGCCGGACCAACGGCAGGTCAATCACTGCGGTCCGGCCGCTGTGGCCGTTCGGCTACAGCGCGACCCAGGTCCCGCCCTTGGCCGAGGAGCGCACGCAGGCGTCGATGAACGCCATGCCTGCAAGGCCGTCCTGTACCGTCGGATAATTCACTTCGGGATCGGGCGCCTTCCCGGTCTGCGCGGCGCGGATCGCACGGGCCGCCTCAGCGTAGATGGTGGCGAACCCTTCGAGGTAGCCTTCCGGATGCCCCGAGGGCACGCGTGACACCCGGGCGGCTGCCGCCCCCGCACCGGCGCCGGCCCGCGTCAGCAACCGCTTGGGCTCGCCGAAAGGTGTGAACCACAGGTGGTTCGGCTGCTCCTGCGCCCACTCAAGGCCGCCCTTGTCACCATAGATCCGAAGCCGCAACGCATTCTCGTTGCCCGGGGCCACCTGGCTCGCCCACAGCATGCCCCGTGCGCCGCCGGCAAAGCGCAGCAGAACATGGACATTGTCGTCGAGCGGCCGTCCCTCGACGAAGCTGGTCAGTTCCGCAAGCACGGCCTCCGTCTTCAGTCCGGAGACGAAGCTGGCCAGATTGTAGGCATGGGTACCGATGTCGCCGATCGCGCCACCCGCGCCGGAACGCGCCGGATCGGTCCGCCAGGCCGCCTGCTTCTGACCGGTCGCTTCCAGCCTCTCGGTGAGCCAGTCCTGCGGATATTCGACCTGCACGACGCGGATCGTGCCGAGGTCGCCGTTCTGGACCATCTCCCGCGCCTGCCGGATCATCGGGTATCCGGTATAGTTGTGAGTTAGCACGAACACGGCGCCCGACTTCTCGGCCGCCTGAACCAGTCGCTTGGCGTCGGCCAGCGTCGAGGTGAGCGGCTTGTCGCAGATGACGTGAATGCCGCGGGACAGGAACGCCTTGGCCGCCGGATAATGCACATGGTTCGGCGTGACGATCGCCACCGCCTCGATGCCGTCCTTGAGCCGCGCCTCGCGCTTGGCCATGTCCTCGAATGAGGCGTAGGTCCGGTCGGGCGCCAGACCCAAAGCGGCGCCGGAGGCCAGCGCCTTCTCCGGCGTCGACGACAACGCCCCTGCAACCAGCTCGAATTCGCCGTCGAGCCTGGCGGCGATCCGGTGCACGGCGCCGATGAAGGCGCCTTCGCCGCCGCCGACCATGCCGAGGCGGATCGGGCGCGTGGCGCCCTCAGTCTTGCTTGCTTCGACCATGAAACCCCCTGAAATCAGATTGATCGTGTTCAAGAATCCTAGCGGAACCAGCGTCCGACAGCACCGCTACTTCTACCCGATTCCGAGCATTCTTCGGTTTGCGACGACATCGACGCCGCTTGCGGC
>CAYXAA010000018.1:0-83130 GCA_964462985.1 uncultured Hyphomicrobiales bacterium
ACCACCGGCATCGGCGCGGTGATCTACACCGCCAAGGTGGAGCCGGGCGCCAACGTGGTCGTGTTTGGCCTCGGCGGCATCGGCCTCAACGTCATACAGGGCGCCCGCATGGTGGGGGCCGACAAGATCATCGGCGTCGACATCAATCCTGCCAAGGCCGAAATGGCCCGCAAGTTCGGCATGACCGACTTCATCAATCCGAACGAGGTCGGGATCGACAAGGTGGTGCAGGCCATCGTCGACCTGACCGACGGTGGCGCGGACTTCTCCTTCGATGCCACCGGCAACGTCAACGTCATGCGTCAGGCGCTCGAATGCTGCCATCGCGGCTGGGGACAGTCGATCATCATCGGCGTGGCTGAGGCGGGCAAGGAGATCGCGACGCGGCCGTTTCAGCTGGTGACCGGGCGTGTGTGGAAGGGTACGGCCTTCGGCGGCGCCCGTGGCCGCACCGACGTGCCGAAGATCGTCGACTGGTACATGGACGGCAAGATCAACATCGACGACCTGATCACCCACACCATGCCGCTCGACGAGATCAACACGGCGTTCGATCTGATGCATGAAGGCAAGTCGATCCGGAGCGTCGTACTCTTCTAGCGATCGACAACGGTCCTCGACGTCGGCCGACCCGGTCCCGGGTCGGGGACGCCGCAGGCGGTTTGTCGTCTGCGCCGCAACTTCCACGCCCGGTGTCCGGGCGCGGGTCTGCCTTGCGGTCTCGCGCCGTCACCAACACGTCTGACGAGATCGTCCGGAAGGAACTTCGAAATGAGCGACTTCGAGCAGGTGTCGAGCGCGCTGTGCTTCGGCGGAACGCAGCTGACACTCTCCCACGACAGTGCAGTTACAGGGACGAAGATGCGGCTCAGCGTCTTTGTGCCGCCGGCGGCGAAGTCCGGCCCGGTGCCGGTCGTCTACTACCTGTCGGGCCTCACCTGCACGGAGGAGAACTTTACCGTGAAGGCCGGCGCGCAGCGGATCGCCTCCGAGCTCGGGCTGATCGTCGTTGCGCCGGACACCAGCCCGCGGGGAGCGGACGTGCCGGATTCCGAGGATTACGACCTCGGACAGGGCGCCGGATTTTATGTCGACGCCGTGCGCGAGCCCTGGTCGAAGCATTTCAAGATGTATTCCTATGTCGTCGACGAGCTGCCGCGCCTGGTCGAGGCAGCGTTTCCGGTCCGGCCGGAGGCGCGTGGCATTCTCGGCCATTCGATGGGCGGCCACGGCGCGCTGACGATTGCGGCGCGAAATCCGACACGGTTCCAATCGGTCTCGGCGTTCTCGCCGATCGTCGCTCCGTCGCAGGTGCCCTGGGGTCGCAAGGCGTTCACCGCCTATCTCGGCGATGACGAGACGGCCTGGCTGGAGCATGACGCCTGCCATCTGCTGCGCGAGGGCGGTTATCCGTCGCAGATCCTCATTGACCAGGGCGCGGACGATCCGTTTCTCGAGGAGCAGCTGCAGACCCACCGGCTGATCGACGTTTTGAAGGGCAACGGCCAGTCGGCGCGGATCCGGATGCAGCCGGGCTACGATCACTCCTACTTCTTCGTGGCCACCTTCATCGAAGACCACCTGCGCCACCACGCCCGGGTGCTGGCGGAATAACCGAACCCGGTCAGATCCTGAAAAGCGTCAGCGTCAGAACACCCGTGCCTCCTCAAGCGTCGGGTGTTTCGGCCCGTCGATCGCCGAGCCTACGGGCGGTCGGCGCTATCGGCGAACAGCCGCTCGCGCAAAATGAAGCGGAGGCCGTGCAGCCAGCTTTCGTCGGTGTTGCCCCGAATGCTGACCACATCGCGGGAGCGCACGGCGCCGGTGTCGACATCATACACCGTCACGCCCAGATAAAGGATCAGCGTCGAGATCTTGCGCACGAAGGCGGTGACGGCGAGATCGGCGTCAAGCTTGGCTGCAACAGGTACGGCGCAACCGTTGCAACTTTCGAGCGCCGGCAATGCCTCCAACTCGGCTTGCGCCGGTGTCATGTCGACGACGCGATATCCTTCCTGCGCTGCAAAGGCCTCTCGGAGGGCGCTGGTAACGCGTCGCAGGCGTTCCGTCTCGGCCGGATCGCGGCCGCGCATCTCACCCTCTAGACTGGTGTCGATCAGCTCGAAATCGAACACGGCGACCCCGACCGGCTCGGCTGCGCCGGCCAGGGGTGCAGTCAGCATTGCAAGGACGACGGCGGCGGCCCGAAGCCGGCAAAGACGACCCATCACGAGCCGGGTACCAGCTCGATCGGCCAGCTCTGCTCGAAGCTGCGATCGTCGGAATCCGTAACCCGTGCCTGGAGCATTCCGGCACCTTCGGGCTTGACGAAGAAGCGGACGCTCGGGTTCTCGCTGAGCGAGATGTCTCCCTCGAACCTGAGTACGGGGCGCCCGTCAAGCGAAAGCTCCATCGTCCGCACGTAGTGACTCGGGATCCAGAGCTGGGTGAGCTGGTCGATCTGCATGCCGCTGTAGTTGGGATGGCTGATCATGAACTGTGCCTCCGCCGGCTTGCCGGCGTGCCAGGGGCCGATCTGTCTGAAGCGCATCTGGCCGAGGCGGGACATCGCCAGGTCGTGGTCCTTGCTTGCCGGCGCGGAACAGCCGCCCGATGCCTTGACGAACTTCGAGGCCATGTAGAGCGCGCCGTCGTTCGTCTCGGCAATGGCGCGGATCGTGGTGTAGGCGTTGACCCGCACCCGGGTCGACAGACTGGCGAGACCGTTGTCTGGCGAAAGGTGGAACGTTCCCACCACCGGTGCAGGATTTTCGTCCACCACCAGCGTGATGGCGCGGATGTAGCGCTCCGGCGTCTGCTCGAATGCGGCCTCGACTGTGACCGGCACGGTCGCCGCATCGAGCGCGCGGTCCGGAGCATCCAGTGCAACAACGCCCGCGCCGTCCGCGATCGAACGGTCGCTGCCGTAAAGCGATTCGCGGATGTCCGCCCAAGCCTCATCACCGGCCGGCGCGGGCGATGACAGCGTCAGCAGAACCGTGGCTGCAACAGCAATCAAGGCAGCCGCGGGCAACCGGTCAATGCGCAGGGAAGCTGCAGATCCCGTCATCATTCCCACTCCAGTTCGGTATAAGCCGCGACGACATTGCGGCCGTGGTTGCCGTCGTGCAGCGACCAGTCATCGCGGCCAAGGTCTCCAAGCCTGTTGACGGTGTCCTGGAGATCGAGGCCGTCGCGGATTGCCTGGCGGACGCCGTCGCGCAGGGCCGTCAGGTACAGTCGCTCGGCACGGACGGCGGCGCGCCCGTCGCTCACCGGGCCGTGCCCGGGAACGACGGTCCTGACCTTCGGGACGAGAAGACGCTCCAACTCGGCGAGCCATCCGGTGAGGCTGCCGTCCAGGGTCGGCAAGCGCCCGGCGAACACAAGATCCGCCGCCCAGAGCAGTCCGGCCGTCTCGTCGAATACGCTAAGATCATTGTCGGTATGGGCCGGCGGATGGGCGGTCAGCACGAGGGGACGGTTGCCGAGATCGATCCGCAGCTGCTGCTGCACGAGGGTTTCGGGCGGACGGATCCGCACGCGGCTCGCTTCTTCGGGTGCGAACTCGGCGAGGCGGTCGAGATAGGAGGGAGCGCGTTCGGCGAGGGCCCGCGGCAGGCTGCGATGGCCGACATGCAGCGCGCCAAGATCGGCAAAGGCGGCGTGGCCGAAGCAGTGGTCGAGATGGACGTGGGTCGAGATGACGTGGCTGATCGGCCGATCGGTGACGGTGCGGACGGCCTTCAGCAGGGCCGCGCCCTGCTCGACTGTGGTGCCGGTGTCGATCACGGCAACGCTGCGGTCACCGACGATGAAGCCGATATTGGCGATGGCGCCGCCATTCGCGGCGGACATTTCCTCCTGTACGCCGTGGCGCACGAAGACGCCGTCCGCAACGGCGACGAAGGGCGGGTCGGTTTGGGCTGCAAGGCAGGAGGCCGAGCGTGGCGCGACGGCCGTTGCCACCGTCCCGGCGACTGCGGCGAGCAGGCGGCGCCGAGAGAGGGACCAAGTCGCCGGCGGACCAGTGACGGCCGGCGCGGCCGTTCTCAGGTGCTTTCGCCAGCCCGGGCACATGTCCATTTCCTCACCTGCCAGCCTTTGCGTTCCATGTTCCAGCGGGTGACCGATGCAGGCGCCGCGTGCGCGCACTGGCGCAGGTCGTCATAAAGGGGCGAGCGCAGCTCGAAGGTCCGGCAGTCGGCCGGATGGGCGAGCAGGCAGGCGATCACGAAAACCTCGTACATGCGCTCCTCGTCGTGTTCTGGCGCTTCAAGGGCGATCGGTTTGTGCGCATTCGGCCGGGTCCCGGCCGGGTGTCAGCCGATCGACAGCAGGCGGCTCACGGCCGCCACGGCTCGACGGTCGCCGTTTCGAGTCCGGCCTTCTTCCAGGCCGTGACGCCGCCGGGGAACCACACGACGTTCTTGAAGCCGTGGGCACGCGCGCGCTTGGCCGCGTTCCAGGACATCCAGCAGTCAGGCTCGCAGAAGAAGACCAGCGTGCGGTCCTTATCGGGGCCGGCGAGCTCCTCCAGCTTGGCTTCGAATGCGGCCTCGTCCTTCTCGCTCAGGCGGCCAAATCCCATGTTGGCGAGCCAGGTCGCACCGGCAATGGTCTCACGAGTCGGCTCCCGCCAGAGGGCGTCGGCCGGCCGATTGTCCGGCATCGGCGGGGCCTGCATGACGTCGATCAGGACCACATCGTCGTGATCGACGAGGGCCTGCACCTCCTCGAGATCGGCCGTACGAGCCTCCTTCAGGCCCTTGGGCACCGGGGACCGGTAGTTGGTCATCCGATAGCCTTCGGGCTCGGGCACGTCACCGGCAGCCGCCGCGGCGATGGCCTGCGGGCTGATCAGTTCGCCTTTCGCGTCCAGAAGAGGCACACCATAGTCGAGCAGGATCGCCTCGATCTCCGCCTTGTGGTTCTTGAGGATATCGTTGAGGCGATGCTTCCACTCGGGTTCGTTGTAGCGGATGCCCATGGAGATGCGGAAATCGGTGCGTTCGGTGCCGCGGCCGCTCTTGAGCGGACGAACGACCAGCGACGGGTCGATCTGCTTTGCCCAATAGCCGCCGAGCGGGCCCCAGGTCAGCGCCACATCGATCTCGCCGCTCGCCAGGTCAGCGACCATGTCTCGCGCCGGCTTTTCAAGGCGGGTGTCGACGACCAGCTTGTAGCTCCTGGCGTTTCGCAAAAGACCCCGGTGCGCCAGCATGGTCGCGGCCGGCGTGCCGACCTGCGCCCCGATCCGCAGCGTCTTCAGCAGCGGATCGTCGAGATCGGCGCTGGTCAGGGGCACATCGGCGCGATGGATGAGAACATAGCCCGAGCGGTAATAGGGGTTGGTGTTCTGCATCAACTCGTTGGTCGTTGCGACGCCGATGATGAGGTCGCACCGTCGGGTGCCGAGGGTGCTGCGGACAAAGCCGACGGTCTGCGGGAACCAGGTGTAGGCCAGCGGAACGCCGAGGTCCTCGGCGATCAGCTCCGCGATCTTGTTCTCGAAGCCCTCGCCGCGGTCATTGGAGTAGGGGAGGTTGTTCGGGTCGGCGCAGACCCGCAGTACCGTGCGGTCGTTGATTTCGCTCGTGGCCGCCTGAGCCGGCACCGCCGGCTGGCTCGCCATCGCCAGGGCGAGCAGGACCAGGCAGGAGCCGGTAAGCCTCGAGCGAAACCAGAAGGTCATCCTTGGCTTTCCTTCCAATCCTTGAAGACCGGATCATCGTCCGCCGGCAAACGGTTCGGACGACCGCGACCGACCGCATCGTCGGCACGGGCCTTCAGGTAGGCGTATATATGGTCGATATAGAGCATGACATCGGCGTTTTCGCCGAAGCTCGGCATGACTGAGTCCTCTCCACCGGCTGTCTTGGCCTGACGGCCGTTGGTGACGACATCGAGGAAGTCAGAATAGCTCATCGTCTTCAACGAGTCTCTCAGCGCCGGGCCGAAGGTGCTGCCGAGCGCGTCCGGGCCGTGGCAGACGTGGCACGTGTTGTGATAGCGGCGGAAGCCGTTATAGGTGCCGTAGTCGACCTTGCCGTCCTCGACGATGTAGGGCTTGCTTTCCCAATCGTCTTCCTGGGCGTGCACCGATCCTGTGAACGATGCCGATATCATCAGGGTTCCAAGGATACAGGTCGCGGCCGTGCTTGCAAAACGCATACAGTTTCTCCCGGGGCACGTGTTCAGTCGGCCTCGTCGCTATGGTTGTGGTTCGGGGCCGAGGAACCGTCGAGGATTGGGCTCCGCCGCTGCAACGGTCTTGGTTGGAGCCTTTGGACGGTCAGCCGAACTGCGGCCCGGCTGGGGCCGGGCCGCAGGCGGTCCGAGACTTTGGATCGACGCGAACGATCCTCAGTTGCTCGGGAGGGCGAACACGGTGAGCTGGCCACCGAGGTTCGTGTAGTTGTGGAGCGACTCGTAGGCGCCCACCGCACCGAGGCCGTCGGTGCCTTCTGTCAGGCCCGCGGCAAGACCGATGCCGGCCCAGCCACCGATGCCGGAGAGCACGGCGATGTACTGCTTGCCGTTGTGCTCATAGGTGTTGACGTTGCCGATGATGCCGGACGGCGTCTTGAACTTGAACAGCTCCTCGCCAGACTCCGCGTCGATCGCCTTCAGGTAGCCCTCGAGCGTGCCGTAGAACACCACGTCGCCTGCCGTTGCCAGAGCGCCCGACCAGACGGAGAACGGCTCGGGGAGCGACCAGACGATCTTGCCCTCCTTGGCATCCCAGGCGATGAAGTTGCCGAGGCCGCCGTGGCTGTCAGGCGCGGGATACATCGACAGGGTGGCGCCGACATAGGGCTGACCGGCGGTGTAGGACACCTGGAACGGCTCGTAGTCCATGCAGACGTGGTTGGTCGGGATGTAGAACAGCCCGGTCTTCGGCGAATAGGCCGAAGGCTGCTGGTCCTTGGTTCCGAGCGCCGCCGGGCAGATGCCGGTGGAGTTCACGTCCTCACCGTTCTGGTGGGTCGAGTACTGTGCCACGACCTCGGGCCGGCCGGTTTCCATGTCGACCTTGGTCGCCCAGTTGACCGCCGGATCGTACTTTTCGGCGACCAGCAACTCGCCGGTCTCGCGGTCGAGCGTGTAGGCAAAGCCGTTGCGGTCCGGATGCACCAGCGTCTTGCGCATTTGGCCGTCGATTTCGAGGTCGACCAGGATCATCTCGTTGACACCGTCATAGTCCCACTCGTCGTGGGGCGTCATCTGATAGACCCACTTGGCCACGCCGGTGTCGAGATCACGCGCGAAGATCGTCATCGACCAGCGATTGTCGCCGGGGCGCTGCACCGGATTCCAGGTGCCCGGGTTGCCCGAGCCGTAATAAACGAGGTTGAGCTCGGGATCATAGGAGAACCAGCCCCAGGTGGCGCCGCCGCCGATCTTCCACTGGTCACCTTCCCAGGTGGCGGTGCCGGAGTCTTTGCCGACCGGCTCGCCGAGATGGGTGGTCTTCTCCGGATCGAGCAGCGTCATGTCGTCCGGGCCGCTCGTGTAGGCACGCCAGGCGAGGGAGCCGTCGGCCATGTTGTAGGCAGTTACATGGCCCTGAATGCCGAACTCACCGCCGGAAATGCCGATCAGCACCTTGTCGCCGGCCACCAACGGAGCAGACGTGCCGCTCTCGCCCTTGGCGGGATCGCCGTTCTTGACCGACCATTTCACCTCACCGGTCTTGGCATCGAGCGCAACCAGGGTGGTGTCGGCCTGATGCAGGAAGATCATTCCGTTGCCGTAGGCGACGCCGCGGTTCACTGTGTCGCAGCACATCACCGGAATGACGTCCGGATTTTGCTTCGGCTCGTATTTCCAGATGATGCGGCCGTCTTCGTTGAGATCGAGGGCGAAGACCTTGTTCGGGAACGGCGTGTGGATGTACATCACGTCGCCGATCACCAGCGGGCCACCTTCGTGTCCGCGCAGGACGCCTGTCGAGAACGTCCAGGCCACCTGCAGATCGCCGACGTTGTCCTTGTTGATCTGATCCAGGGTGCTGTAGCGGGTCGACGCGTAATCACCGAGCGGCATTACCCAGTCTTTCGCGTTCTTCTGCATTTCGAGCAGTTCGTCGTTCGCGAGGCCGACCGTCGGTGCGGCGCCGGCTACGGCAACCAGAGCGCTGGCCGCCAAGAGTCTGAATCTCCGCATTTCCGTCCCCTGAAGAGTTTGTTGCTTCGAAATCGCACCGGGAACTCGCACCAAACAAAAAGAAACGCAGAATTCGCGGAATCGAGCCACGGTGCAGGTTACTTTCGGAATCTGGAATCCCCCCCGAAAGTTGTCGATAGAACCATAGTACTGACTTATCCGGATGGGCGCGGCGATCCCGCAAAGGTGGTAAATTGCCGGATTATTCAGCCGGATACGATCGGCCTTCGCGGCGGAGCGGCAAGGCGGATGCGGCCGGCCCTGCCGATCCCTGGCAAGGGACGGTTGGTGTCATTTGAATGGGAAAGCGCGGGATGCCGCCAAAGTACCTAAGTACTATTGCTGCAGGCGGCTGCGTCGGTACCCTTTTCCGTACCCTTCCGGGTTCTTGAAAGAAGGAAGGGCGGCATAGGCCAGTTCGATTGCGTATCGCAAACGCGAGTGCATCGCCGAATCCTGTCCCATGGTGCTTGGGGCAATGGCTTATCTTTGGGTCGACGAGCATTACTCGCGGTTGTCCATGCCTTTGCTTTCGCCTGCAATCACCAGAACGCATTTGGGAGGAGTCATGGCTTTCCTGGCAAAAGGCGGTTGCCACTGTGCAACCAATCCGGTCCGTTATGAATACACGGCCAAGCCCGCTGAAGTTCATTACTGCCTGTGCACGGACTGCACCGACACATGTGGCGGGGCTCTGGCGCTGATCGCGGTGGTCGAGCGCAACGCCTTCAAGGTTACCGCCGGCGAGAACAAGGTGCAGAACTTCGACACCAAGCCAACCTGCCATCGCCGGTTCTGCAAGGACTGCGGCTGCCACATGTTCCTCTATGTGGATGCCTTCCCGGACTACGTCCTGATCCATGTGCCGACGCTTGATCGGGACAGCGAAGTCGGCGCAGAGCCGGACCGCTGGGTGTTCACGAGGTCGAAGCATCCAATGGTCACCATTCCCGATGACGGCTTGCCGCGCCATCCCGGTTGGGCCATGAGCGGCGATCCGGTCGAGGCGGCTTGAGGCATTCGGACGGACGCGACCCGCGATCCGAACGGTTGCAAAGCCGATGAAACAGCCCCGCGTCCCTCCGGACACGGGGCTTTTGTTTCTGGTGATGCTCTAGGTGCGGTCCGCGCCAGGCGTCCGAGCGCCTGGACTCGTCCCCACTCATGCCTCATCGTCTGCGTTGGGCGGGATCCGGCGCGAGATTTGTTCGGCGACGAGCCTGGCCGATCGCCGGCAGAACGGAACGACCACCGCTTTGATCCGACCGATGAGATTTCCAGCCCACCCGCGGCCGCCAGTCTCCCGTGCTACTGCGAATTGCATACATTACGCATACAGAACAGGCGGCTGTGGTATGCGGCTGCCGATGGGTGCTGCGGGCAAAGATCCCGCAGTTCACATAGAGAGGTAGCGGAATCGCACTACTTCTTTGGCATTCGGCTTTGTGTTTGCACCACCTAGATGTATAATCTTTGACGCCGATTGTGCACAATCGCACCTGCCGCAGCTCATGCGGCCCAAATCGAACGCGACAACAGCGACCCGACGAGGGGATGCAGGCTCGCGCGACCCGGGAGGAGGATCAGGTGCTCGACAGCCATACCCAGCAGCGTCCCACCATACTGACCGTGCTCGACCCGCGCGGTGTTCCGCCCAAGGTCACCGGCAAGACGCCAGCGCCGCGCCTCGATACGCTTGACGGCAAGACGATCTATCTGGTCGACAGCCGGTTCGACGACTCCGTCGAGCTGCTGAAGCAGATCGCCGCCTGGTTCGCCGAGCACATGCCCACGGTCACGACCCGGATCGTGCAGATGGCCTCGACCTATGCCAATGACGATCCCGATCTATGGGAACGGATCAGGGCGGATGGCGATGCCGCCATCATCGGTGTCGGCCACTGCAGCACCTGCGCACCGGCAGTGTCCACGCACGCCGTCACGCTCGAGACCAAATACGGCGTCCCGGCGGTCGCCGTTCATACGGACAAGTTCGTCAAGGTGGTGAAGTCGGTGGTCCGGATGGCCGGCCTGCCGCAGGCCCGGCTCGTGTTCGTGCCGCAGCCGGTGATGGGAAAGACCAAAGAGGAACTGCGCGCCTATGTCGAGGGTGACGACCCGGCCACCGGCGTGAAGGTGATGCGCGAGATCGTCGAAGGTCTCACCGCGCCACTGCCCGAGGTGGTGGCGAGCGAGGTGGGGGCGCCGGCAATTTCCAGGGACCGGCTGCTCTCTCCGGGAACCGAAGAGGACCTGCAGCGGCGCTTCCTGGAGGAGAACTGGACCGACAAGCTGCCGATCGTCCTGCCGACCGAGGAGCGCGTCGCAGACATGCTCGCGGGCACGAGCCACAAGCCGGACGAGATTGTCGGGCAGATGCAGCCGACCAAGAACCGCGGCCCCTGGAGCTACACGGTCGAGAAGGTCGCGGTGAACGCGGTGATGGCGGGAGCGCGGCCGGAGTATTTTCCGGTCATCCTGGCCCTCGCGTCCTCGGGCGTTTCCGCCCGCGGCAGCACGTCGAGCTCCGCGGCGACAATGTCGGTGGTGAACGGCCCGATCCGGCACGAAATCGGCATGAACTGCGGCATCGGAGCACTCGGCCCCTACAGCCACGCCAACGCGACGATCGGCCGGGCTTACAGCCTGCTGTCGCAGAACCTGCAGGGCGGTTCGGTCCCCGGCGAGACCTTCATGGGCTCGCTTGGCTCCAACTACACCTACAACGGCCTCACCTTCGCGGAAAACGAGGAGCGCAGCCCCTGGGAGCCGATGCATGTCTCCAAGGGCTACGCGCCGGACCAGAGCACCGTCACGATCTTCCAGGGCTGCCGGTCGACCACCTTCAGCCTGGGACTGCGCAAGGAGCGCTGGCGCGAGCACGTCAAGGACATGCTGCTCGGCACCGATGCGATCACGGCCCCGATCCTCGTGCTCGATCCGATCACGGCGCGGCAATTCATCGACCGCGGCGGGTTCGTCAAGAAACAGGACCTGATCGATTGGGTCCACGAGACGGCGAAGATGCCGGCGGCCCGCTACTGGGACCTACAGCTCGTCCAGAACTACATCTATCCGCGCGCCACCTTTGGTGAGGAGCCCTTCGCCAGCCGCCTTAAGGCGGCAGACGACGAGGAGATCCACATGTTCCGGCACGAGGAGATCCACGTCATCGTCGTCGGCGGCGAGGCCAATGGCTACTGGCAGATCTACGGCGCCCGGCCGCAGACCACGGTCCTGATCGACGACTGGCGCTGAGCCATGGCGCGCTACGACATCGTAGTGATTGGTGCCGGGGTGGCGGGCCTCACCGCCGCGGCGACGGCCGCGCGCTGCGGCGCGAGCGTTCTCGTCATCGACCGGCTCGGCGTCGGCGGCCAGGTCATGACGGTGGAGCGGATCGAGAACTTTCCCGGTGCGAGCGAGCCGGTTTCCGGCATCGAATTGGGGCCGATGCTGCAGGAACAGGCTGAGGCCTTCGGCGCGGAGCTGAAGCTCGGGGAGGTCACCGGCATCGCCGACGAAGATGGGCAATTCGTCATCCGCTGCGGCGACGACGCGGTCGCGGCGCGAGCTCTGATCATCGCGGCGGGCTCGAGCCGGCGCAAGCTCGGCGTGCCGGGCGAGGAGGCGCTGGAGGGCAGGGGCGTGTCGCATTGCGCGTCCTGCGACGGACCGATGTTTCGCGGGATGAAGGTTGTGGTCGTCGGCGGCGGCGACTCGGCTTTCGACGAGGCGCTGGTGCTGTCGGAGCATGCCGAATCCGTGACGCTGGCGTTCCGCGGCCACGAGCCGCGCGCGCAGCGCTCCGCCTCGGAGCGGATTGCTGCCGCAGGAAATGTCACCCTGCGCCCGCGGACCACGGTGACCGCGATTGAGGGCGAGGGCGTCGTCAAGGGCGTCCGCCTCAAGCATCTCGACAGCGGTGCCGAGGCGGACGAGCCAGCGGACGGCGTCTTTGTCTATGTCGGTCTTGAACCGAACACCGGCTTCCTCGGAGGGATCGTCGACCTCGACGAGGGCGGGCGGATCCGGGTCGACGCCGCGATGCGAAGCTCGCACCCCCGGATCCTTGCGGCCGGCGACATTCGCTCGGGCTCTGTCGCGCTGCTTGCCTCCTGTGCCGGCGATGGGGCAACCGCCGCGATCGAGGCCGTCCGGATCCTGGATGGCGCGGCCTTGCAGCACGCTGCGCCATGAAGAACGGTGCGCGCCTCTCCGAGCGGAAGCAAACCACCGCCGAGCGGCTGCGCGAGGCGATCGAGCAGGACATCGTGACCGGTGTCTATGCCCCCGGCGAGCGGCTGGACGAAACGCAGCTCGCGGCCCGTCACGCCGTATCGCGCACGCCGATTCGTGAGGCCCTGATGCAACTCGCTGCCATGGGCGTGGTTCGGGCGGTTCCGCATCGGGGAGCCTATGTCAACGAACTCACGCTGACGGAACTGCTCGGCATGTTCGAGGTCATGGCGGAACTCGAGGGCATGTGCGCGCGCCTGGCAGCACGCCGGGCCACGGCCGAGCAGCTCGAAGAACTGGACCGGGCCCAGGCAGCCTGCCGCGAGGCCTGTGAACGGGGCCTTGCCGACGGCTATTACTACGCCAATGAGAGGGTCCACCGACTGATCTACGCGGCGAGCGGAAACGCCTATCTCGAGTCGCTGGCCAACACGCTGCACACCCGGCTGAAGCCGTATCGGCGCCTGCAGCTCCGGGTGCCGGGGCGGCTGGCCCAGTCGTTGAGCGAACACGACGGCGTCCTCGCGGCAATCCGGGCGCGCGATCCCGCCCGGGCAGAAGAGCTCATCAAGAAGCACATCGTCGTGCAGGGAGATGCGTTCAGCGACTTCCTGCTCGCGATCTCGACGGGGGCGGCGCCGATGATGACGCATGCGGTGCGCTGACCCAGCGCCCGAGGAGCGAAGTGAAGGGAGGAGGAGAGCATGAGGTCGAGGGTTATCACCATTGCCGCCCTGGCATTGGCGGCGGGCACCGTCGCCGGCACGGCGCAGGAGTTCGAGCCGTGGGAGCAGGAGCTCTATGAGGCCGCGCGCGAGGAGGGCGAGATCATCTGGTACGTCAGCCAGACCACGAGCGAGTTTGCCGAAACGGTCTGCCAGGCGTTCGAGGCCCGCTACGAAGGGGTCGACTGCAACCCGATCCGCGCCACCGGGAGCGTGACGTTCCAGCGCGTCATGCAGGAGGTCCAGGCCGGTTCCGTGCAGGGCGATGTCTACTCCTCCAATGACGAGACCGATTTCGTCGAACTGAACAAGGTCAAGGCGCTCACTGCCTACGTTCCCAACAACATCGAGCACATGAGCCCGTCGCTGCGCGAGGCGAGCAATCCTGACGGCTACTGGTTCGCCTCCAACGTCTCGCCCTACGGCATCGCTTACAACACCGAACTGGTGAGCGAGGAGGAGGCGCCGAAGAACTGGACCGACCTGCTCGATCCGAAGTGGAAGGACCAGCTCGCCATCGCTCACCCGAGTTTCTCCGGCAGCATGGGCATGTTCGCGATTGCCATGCGCGACAAGTACGGCTGGGAGTTCTTCGAGAAGATGGAGCAGAACAAGCCCCACATCGGCCGCTCCATCGCCGACGGCTACAATCTCGTCGTCTCGGGCGAGCGCAAGGTGGCCGTGGTACCGGTGTCGCTCAGCTTCGCCGGCGAGGCCGAGGGCAAACCGGTGAAGACGGTGTTCCCGACCGACGGCTTGATGTTGCCGCCGAGCGGCACCGGCATCCTGGCCAATGCGCCTCATCCGAACGCCGCCAGGCTGTTCGCCGAGTTCATGCTCGGCAGCGACTATGCCAAGCTGCTGGCCGAAAACCGCCGCTATCCGCTGCGCGACGATGTGGAACTGACGATCCCCTCGCTGAAGGACGTCGAACTCCTCGTCGTCGACCCTGAGACGGCGGGCGAGGCCTTGATCGAGGTCCAGGAGCTGTTCCGCGACACGTTCGGGATCTGACGAGAAGCCGGAGGTGGCGGATGCCGCCGCCTCCACGCCGGCTTTGCGCATTTGGCATTCGGGCACCGGCTCGAATGCAGAGGAACTCGTCGCACGCGGGCTGCTAGACGCCAGGAGGCTCTGAACCCGATCATGTCAATCGTCACCACCACAGAGGGCGTGGCCCGCGCGGGGCGTCCGGCCGCCCGCGTGCCGCTGCTCCACCGCTTCCAGCCCAGCATCCTCGTCATGCTCCTGTTTGCGGCGGTGCTGTGCATCCTCATCGTTGCGCCGATGGGAATGCTGCTGGTCAAGAGCTTCACGCATCCCGATAGCGGCGGCTTCACCCTCCAGAACTACGTCGCCGCCTACGGCAAGGCACGGCATGTCCAGGCGCTGCTCAACACGCTTTACATGGGCGCGGCGGTGGTGGTGCTGTCCTTGCTCTTTGCGGTGCCGCTTGCCTGGGGCTGCACCCGGACGGATATGCCGGGGCGCACGTTTATCCGGGTTGGGGTGTTTGGCGCGTTCATCATCCCGCCCTATCTCGGCGGCATCGGCTGGATCCTGCTTGCCGGGCCCAATTCGGGCTGGCTCAACCGCGCCTGGACCTGGGCGACCGGGTCACCGGACTCGATCGTCAACATCTTTACCTTCGAGGGCCTCGTCCTCGTGATGGCGATCAACCTCTACTTCACGATTTTCGTGCTGGTGAGTTCCGCCTTCGAGATGATCAACTCGGAGATGGAGGACGCGGCCAACATTCTCGGCGCCGGTCCGGTCCGCACGGCGCTCAAGGTGACATTTCCGCTGGTGCTGCCGGCGATCCTCGGCAGCGCGCTGCTGACCTTCCTGGTGTCGATCGCGCTATACGGCGTGCCCGCGCTGATCTCGATCCCGGCGCGGTTCCCCGTGGTGGTGATCCAGCTGTCCGAGTTCTTCTCCTATCCGCTGCAAATCGAGACCGCGGCGGCCTATTCGATTCCGCTGCTGATGATCACGGCCGGGCTGCTTGTTCTGCAGAGGCTGATCCTGGCGCGCAAGGGCTATACCGCGGTAACGGGCAAGGGCGGCGAGCGCCGGCTCGTACGGTTGGGTCCGTGGCGCTGGGTGCTGTTCGGCTACAGCTTCTTCGTCGTGATGCTGTCGGTTCTGATGCCTTTCCTCGTCCTGTTGACGGCGGCCTTCAGCGACTCCTGGGTTGGCGGGCTTTCGTTGGAGAACTTCACCCTGGCGAACTTCCGATTCGTCCTGTTCGAACATTCGACATCGCAGCGCGCGCTGGCCAGCAGCGTCGGCCTCGGGGTGGCGGCGGCAACCGCCGCGAGTCTGCTCGCCCTGGCGATCGCCTACATCCAGCAGCGCCGGCTGCTCCCGCTCAGCGGAGTCCTTGGCTTCCTGTGCATGTCGCCCTTCGTCATTCCCGGCATCGTGCTCGCGATCGGCTTTTACGCCGTCTACGCCCTGCCGCCGGTCGGGCTCTACGGCACCTACCTCATCCTTGCGCTCGCCTTCTGCACGCGTTTTCTGCCGATCGCCTTCACCACCAGCTCGGCCGGTGTCCGCGCCATCCATCCGGAGATGGAGGAGGCCGTGCGCATCCTGGGTGGCGGTCGGCTGGTCGCGATCCGCAAGGTGGTGGGCCCGCTGCTGAAGCGGACGCTGGCAGGCGGCTGGCTCCTGATCTTCGTGCCGGCGGCGCAGGAGCTCTCGACCGCGGTGTTCCTGATCGGGCCGCAGACCCGGGTCGTCTCCGTGGTTCTGCTCGACATGACGGAGGAGGGCAGGATGGAGCAACTCGCCGCGCTTGGCACCATGCTGCTGCTCATCGTCACGGCGGTCGTTCTGATCGGCGTGAAGCTGCTCGGCCGCGACTTCATGCTGAGGAGGAGGTAATGGGACTGGTACTGGAGGGGCTATGCCGCAAGTTCGGCACCTTCGATGCAGTCAGCGAGGTCGACTTAACACTGCAGGACGGCGAGTTCCTCTCGCTGCTCGGCCCATCGGGCTGCGGCAAGACGACGACGCTGCGCATGATCGCCGGCTTCCTCGAGCCGACGGCCGGGACGATCACGCTGAATGGGCGGCTGCTGTCGGCGCCCTCGGGCTCGGTTCCGCCGGAAAAGCGCGGCATGTCGATGATCTTCCAGAGCTATGCCATCTGGCCGAATATGACGGTCGCCGAGAACGTCGCCTTCGGGCTGAAGCTGCGGAAAATCGGTGCCGCCGAGGTGCGCCGGCGGGTCGGCGAAATACTGGAGGTGGTTCGGCTCGGGGCCTTGGCGGACCGCTATCCCTCCGAACTGTCGGGCGGCCAGCAGCAACGCGTGGCGCTGGCCCGGGCCGTGGTGGTGCGGCCGGAGGTCCTGCTCCTCGACGAGCCGCTGTCCAACCTCGATGCGACGCTGCGCGAGGAGATGCGGTTCGAAATCCGCCGTCTTCACGACGAGTTCCGCATCACCTCGGTCTACGTCACCCACGACCAGTCGGAGGCCATGGTCACCTCTGACAGAATCGCTGTCATGAACCAGGGGCGGATCGAGCAGATCGACAGCCCCTATGCGCTCTATACGCGTCCCCGCACGCGATTCGTCGCCAGCTTCATCGGGCGGACCAACTTCCTTTCGGCCAAGCGCGGCGAGGACCGGCTGGAGTTCGACGGGTTTACCGTGCCGATCTCGATCCTCGACGGGGTGCCGTCGCCGGGACCGGAGCCGGTGTTCTCGGTGCGGCCACAAGCCTTCAGTCTGTCGGAACGGGAACCGCCGGCGCCGGAGCGCCTGGTGCTGCGCGGCACCGTGGTCGAACGGGCCTTTCTCGGCGAGCACTGGGATTATGTCATTCGGATCGGCGAGGGCACGAGCATCCGCGCGGTGGCGCCGCCGATGGATATGTTCGAGGTTGGCAGTACCCCTTGGGTGGCGCTCGATCCCAAGCAGATCGTCCCGACGCTGTGACCCCGTCGGCCGGCTCGGCGGCGCAAGCGCCGCCAGGCGCGCTCAGACCACCGCCATCGCCTCGAAGTCGGTCAGGATCTCGCGCAATGTCGACAGCGCACCCCGCAGTTCCGACAGGTTGCTGGCACCCCCGAGGCAGAGGCGGAATCCGCTCGCCATCGGATCGAACGGCTGCAGCGGGCTTGGCGAGGCCAGCGTCAGTCCGGCAAGGGCGGCCTGTGACAGCAGCGACACGGCGGTCCTGCCCATCGACATCTTCAGCCAGAGGTGAAACGCCGGCACGCCGCTGGGGGGAGACAGCAGGTCGCCGAGGATCTCCCTGGCCGTGGCCGAGCGCTCGGCCGCAGCCTTCCGCTTCAGTGCGATCTGCTCGGCCAGCGCGCCGTTGCTGATCATGCGCACCACCGCCTCGGTCATAAGGGCGTTGGCCATCCAGCCGGTGGCCCGGATGGCGTTGACGATGCGGTCGCGAAACTCGGGCGGGGCGACCATTGCACCGATTCTGAGCCCGGGGGCGAGGCACTTGGCGAAACTGACCACGTAGAAGCTGCGTTCCGGCAGCAGCGACGAGAGCGTCGGCAACGGCTCCTCGCACAGAAAGCCATAGGCGTCGTCCTCGACCAGCCAGGCGTCGTGGCGGCGGATGATCTCCGCAATCTGATGCCGGCGCTCAAGAGGCATCAGGCTCGCCGTCGCCGTCTGCAAGGTCGGCGTGCAGTAGAGCACGCGGGCGCCGGTTTCGGCAAAGGCCTCTTCGAGCCTTTCCGGGATGAGGCCGTGCTGGTCCATGAGAACGCCGCGAAGGGCATAATTTTCCATGAGGGCCAGCGCGATCATGCCCGAATAGGTCAGGTTCTCGGCAAGGACCGGAACGCCTGGCCGCGACAACAGGCGCATGGCGATCGAGATGGCATGCTGGGCGCCATGGGTGATAAAGAGATTGGCAGGGCCGGTCGGCAGCGCGGTGCGCGTCAGCCAATCGGCGATCACCCGGCGATGCTCCTCCCGGCCCTGATGTGGGAGATAGCCCAGAAGGCCGACGAGGCGAGGGTCGGACATGATCTGGGTCATCGTCTGCGCGATCGCCTCATCCTCGCCGGTCGGCGGCGGAGCGTTGAGAGCGAGATTGATACGGCGCGGCGAATCGACAGCGGCGGCCTCGGTCACGCCCAGTTCCGGTCCGGCCGGAAGCACGAACGTGCCGCGACCGACTTCACCGGCGATCAGGCCGCGCCTTTCTGCCGCCGCATAGGCCTTGGACACGGTGCCGACGCTCAATCCCAGCCGGCGGGCCATCTGCCGGTGCGTCGGCAGGCGTGTACCGGCCGCAACCTCACCGGAAGAGATGTCGGCCTGGAGTGCAGCGACGATTTGCAGGTAGAGCGGCCCTTCGCCGAATGGCAGCTTTGGCAACCAGTCCATCAAACGACTCCTCCTGCACCTTCGATAGGACAAACTTGCGATTGTCGCAATGGACCAGCTGGATTGTTTCTTTCCATTCGAGCGATGTTCCGGATGCCTCACGGCTGATGCGGTGGCTGGGACCCTGCAAGGCGGATAATGGCCGAATTTCGTCGGAGAGTGTATCAATTTTCCGCATTGCAAACTAAAAAATCGAGAATTGTTCGACGAAATGTCCTATTCACCAGTTGCGAACGGGACATTGGACCGATATTGTCCCTTGCAGTAGCGGTCAATCGGATCAAGGGAGGAACCAGATGATCTATGAGATCCGCGTGTACGAGCACGTGGAGGGCCGGGCGGAGGCAGTGCGCGAGCGCTTCAAGTCCGAGGTCGTCCCGCGGTTTCCCAAACATGAAATCGAGCTGCTGGGCGCTTTCGTCGACCGCGACACCGGCATGTTGACCTACATGACCCGCTTCCCCAGCGAGGAGGCGCGGCAGCGCGCCTGGGCGTCGTTCGGGGCCGACCCGGAATGGAAGGCGGTCAAGGCCGCTTCCGAGGCCGACGGCCCGCTGATAGCGCGCCAGCGCGTGAGCGTCATCACGCCCGCCATGACCGGTCTGCCGATCGCGTGAGGTCGGCCGTCCGGTCCCCGGTTGCCGCGCGAGCGGCCCACATGGGGTAGAAGCGGTGAAGCCAGTATCCTTTTCCTATCTTCGACCTGCCTCGCTCGACGAGGCCTGTGAGGCCCTGGTCTCGGATCCCGATGCGCGGGTTCTTGCCGGCGGGCAGACCTTGATGCCGATGCTTGCGATGCGGCTGTCCCGCCCCTCGCTGCTTGTCGATGTCACGCGGCTTTCAGAGCTGATCGGCATCGAGGACAGCGGCCACGGCATTGTCGTGCGCTCGGCAACGCGCCAGGCGGATGCGCTCGCCTCAGACCTGATCCGGCAGCAGGTGCCGCTGCTGGCGAGGGCGATGCCGCATGTCGGTCATCCGCCAACCCGGGCCCGGGGCACGGTCGGCGGCTCGCTGGCCCACGGCGACCCGTCCGCGGAGATTGCGCTCGCCGCGGTCATTCTCGGGGCAACGATTCATTTTCGCGAAGGCGCTGAAACGCAGGAGTTCGCGGCCGGGGACTTCTTTTTGGGGCCGACGGTGACCATGGCCCCGATGGGCGGCTGCCTGACGCACGTGGTGTTTCCGAGGCGGCCCGAGGGCCGCGTCGGTGCGGCTTTCCATGAGGTTGCCTCACGCCGCGGCGACTACGCCTTCGCTTCTGCCGGAGCGCAGATAACCCTCGACGAGGAGGGACGCTGCCTGTCGGCCGTTCTTGGAATTGGCAGTGTCGGCGACGTTCCGGTTGCCGTCGATGTTTCACAGCTTGCCGGCACCACGCTGGGCGAGGCGGAGATTCGCGACGCGGTCGCAGCGGCCCTGGAGGGGCTGGAGGTCGTGGAGGATCTGCACGCCACCGCCAGCTACCGCCGGCGCGCGGCCGCACGACTGGCCGCCATGGCGCTGACAGAGGCGCGGGACGAGGCGCGCGGAACAAGGGGAGGCGCGGCATGAAGGTCGACCTGACGGTCAACGGCCGCACCCGCGGCATCGACGTCGAGCCGAGGGTGACGCTGCTCGATGCATTGCGCGACGCACTGGGCCTGAAGGGCACCCACGCCGGCTGCGAGCACGGTGTATGCGGAGCCTGCACCGTGATGGTGGATGGCGTCGCCGTCCGCTCCTGCCTGATGCTGGCGGTGCAGTGCGACGGGCTCGACATCACCACCATCGAGGGGCTGACGGCGAGCGAGGACGCCCTTGGCATCGTTCAGGATGCATTCTGCGAAACCCACGGTCTGCAGTGCGGCTACTGTACGCCCGGCATGATCGTGGCGGCGCATGCGCTGCTGCAGCAGAACCCCGATCCGAGCGATCACGAGATCCGCGAAGCGATCTCCGGCAACATCTGCCGCTGCACCGGTTACGGCCAGATCATCGAGGCGATCCGGCTTGCGGCGGCGCGCATTCGCAAGAGCAACACGCGCGGCGTCGAGGAGGCGGCGCAATGACTGCCCAGAGCCATCGCTTCATCTCGTCCAACCGCCGTGTGCGCGAGGACCGGCGCTTCGTCGCGGGTCAAGGCCGCTTCGTCGCCGACATCGACGTGCCGGACGTTGCCCATGTCGCGCTCGTGGCGGCCCAACATCCGGCAGCGAAGATCCTGCGGATCGACGCCACGGCCGCCCTGGCAATGCCCGGCGTGGTGGCCGTGCTGACCGGCGAGGAACTCGCCGGTGCGACCAATCCGCTGATGAACGGCCTCGATACCCCGAACGTGCGGCGCTTTCCGCTCGCCGTCGGCCAGAACCGCTATGCGGGTGAGTGGGTCGCCGCCGTCGTCGCCGAATCCCGTGCGCTGGCCGAGGATGCGGCGGAGAAGGTGGTGGTGGAATACGAGCCGCTGGCCTACGTGATCGACCCGGAAGCGGCGCTGGCACCGGAGGCGGTGCCGGTTCACCCGGAGCACGGCTCGAACCTTCTACTCGACCGCACCTTCGATTGGGGCCCGGTCGAGGAGGATTTTGCCCGCAGCGAGGAGACGCTCAGCCTTCGCGTCACCTGGGGGCGGAACTCGACTGTGCCGATCGAGACCTTCGGTGTCGTCTGCAAATGGGATCCTTGGGCGGGCATGCTTGACGTCTGGGCCTCGATCCAGATGCCGAAATACGCCGACCAGATCGCGCGCGCCCTCAAACTTCCGGGCAATGCCGTGCGTGTCCACTATGACGTCGACGTGGGCGGCAGCTACGGCGTCAAGCGCGGCATCAAGCACACGGTGCTGTGCGGCTATCTCGCCCGCAAGCTCGGCCGGCCGATCCGCCTGATCGAGGACCGGCTGGAGAACATGCGGGCCGGCGATGCCCACGGTCCGGAACGGATCTTCGACATCGATGTCGCGTTCGACCGCGACGGCACCGTGCGCGCGATGAAGATGCGCGCCCTCGACAACGCCGGCGCCTATGCCGGTCGGGCGCCGTTTCAGCTCGGCAAGCCGATCGGCGCGATCGTCGGGCCGTACCGGATCCAGTCGGTGCGCTACCGGGCCGTGTCCGTGACGACAAACAAGACCGTGCAGGAGGCGGTGCGTGGCTTCGGCCAGTCACCGACCAACTACGCGATCGAGACCATGATGGACCGGATCGCGGCGCATCTCGGCATGGATCGGATCGAACTGCGGCGCCGCAACCTCATCCGCGCCGACCAGTTCCCCTACACGATCCCGTCCGGCAGCACGTATGACTCGGGCGACTATCACACCGTGATCGAGAAGGTGCTCACCGGGGCCGACTACGCCGGCATGGTCGCCGAGCGCGACCGGCTGCGGGCCGACGGCCTGTGCGCGGGCATCGGCATTGCGGCCTGCCTGGAGCCGTCCGGCGGCAACTCAGCATTCGAGCCGCTGCTCAACGAGAAGAACCGGACGTCCACGTGGATGGAAGGCAGCCGGGTCAACGTCGATGCGCTCGGCGACGTCACGGTGACGATCCACACCACGAGTTCGGGCCAGGGCCACGAGACGCTGGCGGCGACCGTGGTCGGCGAGGTGCTCGAGATCGACCCGGACAGGATACGGGTGGTCCGGCCCGACAGCCTGGCAAGCCTGCCTGGCAACTCGCCCGTCGGCAGCCGTATGGCGATCATGCTGGGCGGGGCTGCAGCCAATGCGGCGCGGAACATCAAGGCGCAGATGCTGGCCATCGCCGCCCATGCCATGACGGTCGATGCCTCCGCGCTGCGCTACGAGGGCGGCACCATCTCCGGCCCGGACGGCCGGTCGATGACCTGGGACGAGATCGTCGACATCGCCCATCGCCGCTTTCACGATCTGCCGCCCGGCACCAACCCGGGACTGACCGCGAGTTTCATCCAGCAGGTTCCGACCGGCGTGGCGCTGCCCAAGGACGGCAAGGCGCAGATGTATCCTTGCTATTCCTTCGAGTTCCACCTCGTGCTGGTGGCCTTCGATCCGGTGCTCGCGAAGCCGGAGATCCGGCGTTACGTGATCGGGCACGACTGCGGGACGGTGATCAACCCGCATATCGTGAAGGGCATGACGCTCGGTGGCATCGCCCACGGCATCGGCGCCGCGCTCCTGGAGGAGTTCGCCTACGACGCCGAGGGCCAGCTCATGACACAGAGCTTCCTCGACTACCTGATGCCGTCGTCACACGAGGTGCCCGAGGTCGAGATCATCCATCACTGCACGCCGTCGCCGCTGACGGAGTTCGGTCAGAAGGGCTCCGGTGAGTCCGGGTATCTCGGCGCGCCGGCCGCCATTTCCGGCGCGATCCACGACGCGGTCGCCCCGTGGGGCATCACGCTGAACAAGCTTCCCATCCGCATGAGCGCGGTAAGCGATGCCATCGCTGCCGCCGAAGCACAAGGCAAGGGTCCGGAATGATCATCGACGCACACGCCCATCTCGTCCCGCCCGCGCTGCTCGACGAGCTGCGCGACCGCCGGAATGACTTCCCGTCGGTGGAGATGATCGAAAAGGACGGCAGCCTGGCGTTTTCCTTTGCCGGTAAACCGGCGACGCGGCCGGTGTCTCCGGGGCTCACGAACATCGCGAAGCGGCTGGCGTGGATGGACGAGAACCGCATCGACCGCCAGGTCGTGGCCGGCTGGCTTGACATGTTCGGCAACGACCTTCCGGCAGAGGAAGGAACGGCGTGGGCCCGTACAATCAACCGGCACCTGAAGCAGGCCGAGACCGACCACGGCGGTCGCTTCATCGGCCTGTCCGTGGTGCCGCTGCAGGACGGGACCCGCGCTGCGGAGGTCCTGCGCGAAGCCCACGGCCAAGGGTTCAAGGGGACGATGATCGGCACCCAGCCAAAGGGCAAGGGCGGCGTGCTCGACGATCCTGACCTCGATCCGTTCTGGCAGACCGCCAACGACCTCGGCTCCATCGTCGCCATCCATCCGGTGTTCGACGCCGGTGACGACCGGGTCAAGTTCAAGGGAATGGAGAATGCGGTCGGCCGCATCACGGACACGCTGATCGCCGTCAGCCGCATCATCTATTCGGGCCATGTCGAGCGGTATTCGAACGTCAAGTTCGTCATCGGCATTGGCGGCTCGGCGCTGCCCTACGTGCTCGGTCGGCTGAAGCGCAACCATTCACTGCATCCCGAGGACATGGCCGATCCGGCCAAGGCGCTGTCGATGATGTACTACGACACGCTTCTCCACGACGCCGCTGCCCTGAAGCTCCTGATCGACACCGTCGGCGCCGACCGTCTGATGCTCGGATCGGACATGCCGTTCCCGATCGGCGACCCGCGGCCGCTGGAGATCCTCGACGCCGCCGGCGTCAGCGGCGGCGACCGGCGCTCGATCGAGAGCGGCCTTGTCCTGCGTCTGATGGGCGAATGAGGGAGGCGATCCGATGAAGATGGAGCTGAAGGGCAGCGAGGACATCCAGGCAGGCGTCCAGGACCTCTGGGACGGACTGAACGACCCGGTCGTGCTGACCAAGTGTGTCCCCGGCTGCAAGGCCATGGTCGAAACCGGGCCGGACTCCTACGACGTGACGCTGCAACTCAAGGTCGCCGCGGTCGGCGGAAGCTTCGATGGCAAGATCACGCTGTCGGACAAGGTCGAACCGCAGACCTGCCGCATCGCCATTTCCGGCGGCGGCACGCTCGGCACCGGCACCGGAACCGCGCAGTTCACCATCAGCGAAATCGAGCCCGGCCGCTCGCGCCTCGACTATGAGGGCAGCGGCGAGATCGGCGGACTGGTGGCTGGCGTCGGGCAGCGGATCCTTGGTTCGGTCGCCAAACATCTGACCAAGCAGTTCTTCACGGCGCTCAACAAGCATTTCGCGGAGACGAAGGAGACGACGGCGTGAGGCGGGATCCGGCAGGCGGGGCCATGGCCACAACCGAACGCATGGTGTCGCTGGAGGGCGACCGTCGGCTGTTCGTGTCCGAAAGCACGGGCCGGGGCGGGTTGCCGGTGCTGTTTCTCAGCTCTCTCGCCGCCGATCACACCAGCTGGGACGGTGTGCGGCAGCGGCTGCGCCGCCGTTCGGTCGCCTATGACACGCGCGGTCATGGCCGCTCCGATGTTGTCGCCGACGATGCGGACATCGCAGGCCTGGCGGCCGACGCGCTGGCCGTCATGGACGCGGCCGGCCTCGACCGCGCCGTGCTGTGCGGCCTGTCGCTCGGCGGCCTGACGGCCATGGAGATCGCGGCCCGGGCTCCCGAGCGCGTCGCCGGACTGGTGCTGGCGAATGCGGCAGTGAACTTTCCGCCCGCGTCGATGTGGGTTGACAGGGCCGCGACAGCCCGCTCGGGAGGTTTTGCCGCGCTGGTAGAGCCAACGCTCGAACGGTGGCTGACCGCGGACTTCCGAGCGGCCAACGACGAAGAGACCAGCAAGGTGCGCGTGATGATCGCCGCAACCCCGGCCGCGGGCTATGCCGCCGCCTGTGCGGCGCTTGCCTCCGGCGACGGAACCGAGGCGCTGCGCGGCTACGCCGGGCCCGTGCTGGTGATTGCCGGCGAGCACGACCGGTCGACCCCGGTCGTCCGGGCAGAGGAGATGCGGGACATCGCGCAGAACAGCGAACTTCTGGTGCTCGATGCCGCGCATCTGTCGGCAGTGGAGCGCGCGGATGAATTCGCGGCCGCGCTCGAGGCCTTCGTGGCGAAAGTCGAGGACAATGGCTAGCAAACGCGTCATCGTCGCCATCACCGGCGCCTCGGGGACCATCCTCGGCGTGCGCATGCTCGAGTTGCTTCGGGCGGTCGATGACGTCGAAACGCATCTGGTGATGTCGCCGGCGGCGGTGCGCACCTTGCTGATCGAGACCGACTACACGGCCGATCAGGTGGCCGCGCTCGCGGACCACACTCACAGCTTCAAGGATATCGGCGCGCCGATCGCCAGCGGCTCGTTCCGCAGCGCGGGCATGATCATCGCGCCCTGCTCGGTCAAGACTCTATCGAACGTCGCCACCTGCAACAGCGAGGACCTCATTTCCCGTGCGGCGGACGTTTGCCTCAAGGAGCGGCGCCGTCTCGTCCTGCTGTTCCGGGAGACGCCGCTGCACGCAGGGCACATCGCGATGATGGATCAGGCGACTCGCTCGGGCGCGATCGTGATGCCGGCGGTGGTGGGGTTCTACTACCGGCCGCAGGGTGTGATGGACGTGGTCGACCATCTCGCCGGACGGGCGCTCGACCTGCTCGACATTGATGTCGGCACGGTGCGCCGCTGGCAGGGACAACCGGGCCAAGAGCCCGAAACGCAATAAACCCGGCGCGCGCAGGAGGACGGCGCGCGAACCGTTTCCCGGGAGGAGGATGCCATGAAGGATGAGAACGCACGGGGCTACCGTGACCTGCATCAGCACATCGACGCGCTCGACGCGGCCGGCCTGCTGGTGCGCGTCGACCGGCCGATCGACAAGGACAGCGAGATGCACCCGCTGGTGCGCTGGCAGTATGTCGGCGGCATCAAGGAGGAAGAGCGCAAGGCCTTCCTGTTCACCAACATCCGCAACCGTGCCGGCCGGCGCTACGAGATCCCGGTGATTGTCGGCGGCATGGCCGCCAACCGGGCGGTCTACGCCACCGGCATGGGCTGCGATGTCGCCGAGATCCAGAACAAGTGGGACGCGGCGATCGCCAATCCGATCAAGCCCCGCGAGGTCACCGACGCGCCTTGTCATGAAATCGTGGAAGAAGGCGAGGTTCTCGCGCGGGAAGGACACGGCCTTGACCTGCTGCCGATCCCGGTTTCGACGCCGGGGTTCGATGCCGCCCCGACGCTGTCGGCGACCAATGTGATCACGGTCGATCCCGAGGACGGGATCCAGAACATGGGAACCTATCGCTGTGCGCTGAAAGCGCCGGACCGGCTGGTGGTGCGCATGGCCACGCGCGTCGGCGGCGCTGGCGGGTACCAGCACTACCTCAAGCACCAGAAGGCAGGCGACAAGGAGATGCCGGTGGCGATCGTGCTCGGCTGCCCGCCCTACGTCGCCTTCATGGGGCCGCAGAAGCTGCCGATCGGCGTCGACGAGTTTGATGTCGCGGGCGGGCTTGCCGGCGCGCCGATCAACGTGGTCAGGGCCCGGACCGTGCCGCTGATGGTTCCGGCCGAAGCGGAGGTCGTCATCGAGGGCTGGATCGACACAACGACGGTGGAGCCGGAAGGCCCCTTCGGCGAAAGCCACGGCCATGTGGCGCTTGAGGAGTTCAACATGCCGATGCGGGTCACTGCGGTCACGCGGCGGAAGGACGCGGTGATCCCGTCCTACATCAGCCAGGTGGCGCCGTCCGAATCGAGCGTGATCAAGCGTGTCGCCTATGAGCCGCTCTTCCTGCACCACCTGAAGAGCACCATGAGCATCAAGGGCGTGAAGAAGGTGTCGCTGCACGAGCCGCTGACCGGTCTGCTGCGCGTCACCGTCGTCACGATGGAGCGGGGGACGCCCCGGACCGAGGTCTGGCGGGCGCTTTACGGCGCAGCCTATTTCAAGGGCGACTGCGGTAAGATCTGCATTGCGGTCGACGACGACATCGACGTCGACAGCCCCGATTCGATCCTCTGGGCGATGGCCTACCGGGCGAACCCGGTCGCCGACATGCAGCTCCTGCCGCACCGCGGCCAAGGTCACGGGCCGAAGCGTGAGGCGGAGGGCGAGGAAGATTCCAGTCTGCTGATCGACGCGACGATGAAGTCGCCGATGCCGCCGCTCGCCCTGCCGGCCCGCGAGTATATGGAAGGCGCCAAGGCGATCTGGGAGGACCTGGGCCTGCCGCGGCTGTCCCCGCAGTCGCCCTGGCACGGCTACTCGCTTGGCGCCTGGCACCCGATCTGGGATGCGGCGGCCAAGCGTGCGGCGGAAGGGGACTATCTGGAGAACGGCCGCATCAGCGCCAAGCTCCGCATCCCGGCCGTCAAGCCCGAGACGCGCGTGGACCCCGAGGAATCCGTCAGAAAACTTGCAGAAAAATAAGCCAACTACGCTCGACTTGTCTTGGCCAATATCGTATGATTCCATACGATATCAGTCCATACCAAGGAGGAGCTGGACATGACAGAAGTTCTCGTCTGCGGGCGGGAGGAGATCGTCGAGGGAGGGGTCAGAATTGTCGAGATCGGCGACCTCGAAATCGGCGTCATCCGCCACGGAAATACGTTCTACGCCTATCGAAATCTTTGTCCGCACCAGGGCGGGCCGGCCTGCGAGGGCGTCCGGATGCCCGGCGTCTTTGACGATGTCGACGCCGACGGCCTGTTCCACGGCCAGAAGTTCGATGAAGACGACATGCACATCGTCTGCCCCTGGCACGGCTACGAATTCCACCTCAGCGACGGGGTGAACGTGTGCGATGCCAAGCTGCGGCTGCACAAGTACGAAGTGATCGAAAGGGACGGCAATGTCTATATCGCGCTCTGACCGCTTTGCGGCTGCGGCGAGTGATCTTGCCGCACTCGTGGACGATGCCGTCGCTGACGGCACGATCGACGACCTGGCGAACGACGCGCTGGGCCAGGCGCTCGCGGCCCTGGTGCGGCTCTACGTCGCCAAGGCCGAGGCTGGAGGCCGGCTGATGCCGTTCGGCCGCAACAGCACTGTTACCCCCACCGAAATCGCCGTCGCCGCGCTGGCAATGCTCGATGCCGGCCGCATGGAGGTCTTCGAGCTCGGCTTGTGGGAGCAGATGACCGACATCCGCCCGGCCCGACAGACCAGCCTCGCCGACCAGGGAGCCTTCGCATGAACGCCCAGGACAGGACGATCACCCGGGTCCGCGACCTGACCCAGGAGCCTTTCGACACGTCCACGCATCTCGCGCACGCCAGGCAGCAGGCCGACGCGCGCGGCTATGAGGATTTCCTCATCGTCGACGTGGACAGCCACCATTACGAGAATGAGGCGTCGGCCGAGATCGCCAGCTACGTTCAGAACGACGTGCTGCGCAACGAGATCATTTATCAGGGCATCTCGCGCAAGGGCATCACGACGGGCTTCGGACAGTACCAGGATCTCGGCGGCCGCCTCATCCGCTACCCGCAGCGCAAGGCGGAGAAGGTGCCCGACAAGCCGCACCGTGACGTCACGCTGATGCGGCGCTGGATGGATGCAATGGGCGTCGACATCGCCTGCATGTTCCCGACGCCGCTCCTCAACCTCGGACTGTCACCACGGGTCGACCTCGAGGTCGAGCTTGCCTTTGGCTACAACCGCTGGCTCTGCGAACGGGTGCTGGCCGAAGATCCGCGCCTCAAGTCGATGCTCTACCTGCCGTTCAACGATCCCGACGCCTGTCTCAAGGTGATCGAGACCTTCGGCGAAGCGCCCGGTGTAATCGGCTTCATGGTGACGTCGACGCGCTACCGCGGCGTCTACGACAACGCCTACATGAAGACCTATCGGGCCTTGGAGGAGAGGGGCCTGCCGCTCGGCTTCCACACCGGCCTCGGCGGGCAGGAGCCGGGACTGTCGACCTGCAACCGCTTCCTGACGCTGCATGCGCTCGGCTTTGCCTGGCACAACATGCTGCATCTGTCGAACTGGGTGATCAACGGCCTGCCGGAAAGATTTCCCAAGCTCAAGGTGATGTGGATCGAGGCAGGCCTGGCGTGGCTGCCCTTCCTCATGCAGCGCCTCGACAACGAATACATGATGCGCCACTCGGATGCCCCGCTGCTCAAGCGCAAGCCGTCCGAGTACATCCGCGAGATGTACTACACGTCTCAGCCGATGGAGATGGTCGATAACGCCAAGGCGCTCGAACTGACCTTCGAAATGATCAACGCCGAAACGCAGCTCCTGTACTCGTCGGACTATCCGCATTGGGACATGGACCTGCCCAGCGTGATCTACGACCTGCCGTTCCTGTCAGAGACCGCCAAGCGAAACATCCTCGGCGGCAACGCGCAGCGCGTCTTCAACCTCGAGCCCGTGCTGAGCGACTACAAGCTGGCGCGCAGGAGGGAGAAGGACCGGCAACCCGCCTGACGGCAGTCGCCGGCGGGGGCCCACCCCGCCGGCACTGCGCCGATGATTTGGAAGGACGGGGCCGGTCGCAACAACCGACGACAATGTAAAGTGGAGGAGGCATAGATGAGACTTACGACCTTATTGAAGGGCATGGCGGCCGCCGCCGCATTGATGTCGGCCGCGACGACGGCATTGGCGGACGGCTTTCCATCGAAGCCGATCCAGATCATCGTGCCTTTCGGCCAGGGCGGGGCAACCGACCAGCTCGCCCGCATGTTCGTCCCGGCGCTGGAAGAGCGTCTTGGCCAGCCGATCGTCATCATCAATCAGCCCGGCGCCGGCGGTGCGGTTGGCCTCGCCAACCTCGCCACGATGGCACCGGATGGCTACACGCTCGGTGTCGGCTCGGATTCGACTTTGGGGGCGCGGCCGATCATGGACAGCTCGTCCTACACCGCTGACAGCTTCGACACCGTGGCACGTCTCGTGTCGATTCCCTCCGGCCTCGCGGTGCGCGCGGACAGTGAATACCAGACGCTCCCCGAACTGGTGGAGGCGATGCGCAGCCGCAACCTGAACTGGTCCGGCTCCGGCATCGGCTCCGGTCCGCATCTGGCCATGGCCGTGTTCCTCGCCAAGTTCGGCCTCGAAGCGACCTACGTCAACTCGAACTCGGGCCAGGAGGCCATGGTCAAGCTGCTGTCGGGCGAGATCGACGTCTTCTCCGGGGGTGGGTCCAACTATCCGCCGATGCTCGACGAAAACGGCAAGGGAGACATCCGCGTGCTCGGCCTGGCGGGCGAGGAGCGCTGGAAGTACATGCCCGACGTCCCGACCTTCCGCGAGCAGGGGCTCGATTACCTGCGTTCGCAGTGGTTCGGTCTCGTCGCGCCTGCCGGAACACCGCAGGAAGCGATCGACAAGATCTCGGCCGCGGTGAAGGACACGCTCGACGACCCCGAATTCGAGAAGCGGCTCGACAGGTTCTACTTCGACCCCGCCTATCTCGGGCCGGAGGAGATGCGCGCCGCCATCAAGGAAGAAGCGGACGCGTTCCGTCCGATCCTCGAAGAGGCCGGTCTGGCCGAATGAGAGGCCTGGAGCCGGCCCGGCGACGGGCCGGTTCCGGCAGCCGGACCGATAATGCTGGGGGAGGAGAAGCCTATGGCCCTGAAGCATGAAGACACCGTCGCAGGCGGTGCCGTGGCCCTGGCCGGCCTGATCGTCGGCTATCTCGCGCTCGACATCCGTGCGGGCGCGACGGGCAACACGCTGCCGCCGAATTTCTTTCCGCTGCTGTGCGCCGGGGGCATGATGATCTGCGGCGTCGTCATTCTGGCAAGGGGCCTCATGTCGGACGCCGGGCCGTTGCCGACCCTGATCGATCGCCGCGTGGCGATCGTCGGCGGCCTGACCTTCATCTACTACTGGTTCTTCGCCTGGCTCGACTTCCGCCTTGCGGCCGCCGTGCTGACGGTCGCTACGATGTTGGCCTTCGGCATTCGAAGCTGGCTTCAGCTTGTCGTGGTGCCGCTCGTCCTCTCGGTCGGGCTCTACTTCGCCTTTACCCGCGGCTTCCAGCTGGTGTTGCCGACATGGATCTGATCACCAACCTCATGGGCGGCTTCGCCGCCGTGGCCGATCCCTGGGTGCTGATGTTCGTCCTGGCGGGCGCCATCATCGGCCTCGTGTTCGGCGCCGCGCCGGGGCTCACCGCCACCTCTGCGATCGTGCTGTTTCTTCCGGTCACTTATGCCATGGGGCCGGTCACCTCGATGGCGCTCCTGCTCGGCATCTACTGCTCGGGCTACTTCGCAGGCTCCATTCCCGCGATTTTGCTCAACACGCCCGGGGCGCCGGGATCGGCGGCCACCGCGCTCGATGGCTATGCCATGGCGCAGGCCGGGCACGGCGACCGGGCGATCGTTACCGCGATCTGCGCCTCCTTCGTCGGCGGGCTGTTTTCGCTCACCCTGCTGGCGCTGGTTGCGCCGAGTCTCGCCAAGGTGGCGCTGAGCTTTACCTCGGTCGAATATTTCACCTTCGCGCTCGTCGGCATCGTGTGCGTCGCCGGCATCTCGAAGGGGTCGATGATGAAGGGGCTGACGGCTGCGTTCATCGGCATTCTCGCCTCGACGGTCGGCCTCGACCCGGTGTCGGGCGTCTCCCGGTTCACGTTCAAGGAGCCCAATCTCCTCGGCGGCATTCCGACGACGGCCGCGCTGATCGGCCTGTTCGCGGTGGCGCAGATGACGCTGCTGTCGCGCAAGCGCGATCTGGAGGCCGAGATCCTGCCGGTGCAGGAGCGCGTCAGTGTCGCCAGCGTCTGGCTCGATATCCTCCGCAACAAGTGGCTCACGCTGAAATCCGCCGCAATCGGGGCACTGATCGGCGTGCTGCCGGGCACCGGCCCCTCGATCGCCTCCTGGGTCAGCTACTCCGACGCCCTGCGCACGGCCAAGGCGAGGGACCGCTACGGCAAGGGTGATCCAAAGGGTATCATTGCCTGCGAGGTGTCCAACAATGCCGTGACCGGCGGCGCGCTGGTGCCGTTGCTGACGCTGGGCATTCCCGGCGACCCGGTGACGGCGGTTTTGATCGGAGCGCTGCTGATCCAGGGGATCGAGGCCGGACCGTTCTTCATCTCCCAGAACACGGAACTGTTCTACGCCATC
Organism: uncultured Hyphomicrobiales bacterium; assembly: GCA_964462985.1. GTDB lineage: Bacteria > Pseudomonadota > Alphaproteobacteria > Rhizobiales > Stappiaceae > CAYXAA01. Next base: position 32,195 of record CAYXAA010000018.1, read on the forward strand.
CTGATCCTGCTGCTGTGCTCCAACATCCTGATGCTGATTCTCGGCCTTGCCGGGCGCGGGCTGGCGGCAAGGGTGCTGCAGATTCCGCACGGCATCATGGTCCCGGCGATCCTCGTCGTGGCGGGGGCAGGTGCCTTCTCGCTGGCCTCAAACCCGTTTTACCTCAAGCTTGTCTTCATCTTCGGGCTGCTCGGCTATTTGATGGTCCGCTTCAAGATCCCGACCGCTCCTGCGGTGCTGGGCATCGTGCTCGGACCGATCCTTGAACAGAACCTGCGCAATGCACTCACGGCCCACCGCATGGATCCGTCGGTCTTCGTCACGCGGCCAATCAGTGCAGTGACGCTGGCCTTCATGTGCGTGTTGCTCTGGGTCTGGCTGAAGCCGGCGAAAAAGTCGGGCGCCCATGAAGGCGGCGACCCGGAAACCTCGATGTAGCGGGAGGCGACAATGACCCTTCATCAATCCGCCACCGCGCGGACGGCCGCACACTACCTGCTGCAGGCGCTGATCGACGTCGGCATCGAGTATCTGTTCGTCAACATGGGCACCGACCACGCGCCGATCATCGAGGAGATGGCGCGCTGGCGGGCCGAGGGCCGGGCGGTGCCGGAGGTCATCGTCTGCCCGCACGAGAACACGGCCGCGCACATGGCGGCCGGCTATGCGCTGGCGACGGGCAGGGGACAGGCGGTGCTCGTCCACGTGGACGTCGGCACGACAAACGCCGCGACGGCGATCCACAACATGTACCGCTCACGCCTTCCGGTGCTGCTGATGGCGGGCAAGGCGCCCTATACCAGCCATGGCGAACTGCACGGTACGCGCGACAATTACGTGCACTTCATTCAGGAGCCCTACGACCAGGGCAGTCTCGTACGTCCCTATGTCAAGTGGGAGTACACGCTGCAGTCGGCGGCCCATGTTGGCGAGGTCGTACGCCGGGCCCATACGATCATGCAGTCCGGCGCCAGGGGGCCGGTCTATCTGATGCTGCCGCGCGAGGCGCTGACCGGCACGGCCGAGCCGATGACACTGCGGGCGTTCCCGGAGGCGAAGCACGGCCCGCTCCGGCCGTCAGGAGCCCCGGCCGGCGCTCTGGCGCAGCTCGCCGAGCGGTTGCTCGCAGCGGAGCAGCCGCTGATCGTGACCTCCTACGGCGGCCACACCCCCGGCACCTCGGAGGCAATCGAGCGGCTGTCGGAGCTCATCGGGGCCGCTGTGGTCGAGAACGCCATGGTCTCCAACGTCAGCCATGAGATGACCTGTTTCGCCGGCGGCAACCCCGGGCCATACCTGGCGTCGGCCGACGTCGGCCTCATCGTCGACAGCGACGTGCCATGGATCCCGTCACAGGCCGAGCCGCGTTCCGATTCGTTCTGGGCGCATATCGACGTCGACGCTCTGAAGACCGGGTCTCCGATCTGGAGCTTTCCGGCCGATCTAAGACTCGAGGGACACAGCGCAACCATTCTCGGCCAGCTCATCGAGGAGGTGGAGGCGCGGCGCACGCAGGCGCAGAAGGATGCGGCCGCCGCCCGGGTGGCGCAGCTGCGCGACGCCGGGTCGAAACGGCGCGAAGCCGCCCGCCAGGCCGCGGAAGATCCGGGGCTGCCGGGCGCGCTCAATCCGCGCCACGTCCTACGGGCGCTGGGGGCGGCGCTCAAGCCGGAGGACGTTGTCCTGCACGAGGCGGTGCGCAATCAGCCGGCCATGGTGCAGCAGATCCCGCGCCCGCTCGCAGGAACCATGACCCGCACGGCCGGCGGCGGCCTCGGCGCGTCGGGCGGCATGGCGCTCGGCTACAAGCTGGCGCGGCCGGAGGCGCTGGTCGTCCAGATCGTGGGCGACGGTGCCTTCTACTACAACTGCCCGGCCTCGATGCTGGCGGTGTCGCGCCAGTACGACCTGCCGATGCTGACAGTGATCCTCGACAACGCCGGCTGGTCGGCGGTCAAGGAATCGACGCTCCGGGTCTATCCGGACGGCGCCGCTCGCAAGGGCAACGCCTTTGCCTCGGAGTTCCGGAACGACACCGACTTCGCGGCCATGGCCGCCATGTTCGGCTTCAAGGGGCTGACGCTTTCCGAGCCGGACGCCGTCACGGCGACGGTGACGGAGGCGGTGGAAACGGCCCGGTCCGGCACCTCGACGATCCTGCATGTCCGCCTGCCGCGGCATTGAGGGCGGCGGAAGCCGGCGGCGCGGAGCCGCGCGCCGCGGTCTGAGGAGATTAGAGGTCGCGAGCCGCGTTGCCGCGACCGGTGCATGACGAGCCGAAGAAGGCCCGAGCCAGGTGCCGCGGCGACAATTGCAGGCGTCATGGTCTCTGACTTAAGAGGCAATCGGCGTTCGGACGTTCAGTCGCTTTTGAACACGGCGCCGCCAGCCTCGCCGATCGCCTGCAGGCGATCGAGGAGGGCGGCGACCATCTCCTGGGGGAGCGGGCTGCCGAGGACTTCTGCATAGGCGGCGAGGTTTCCGCGCGCAGCCTCCATGGCCGGCACCGTGCCGGCATTCAGGCCGGACACCGCTTCGAGCACCTGCTGCTGCAGTTTTTCGGCGTTGAGCTCGACCTTCTTCACGGTCGCCCGGAAAGCCTCCTGCGCGGTGGCATCCGGCAGGAGATGAAGCGTCTTGAGCCGGCGGCGGACGGTGCGCAGGGGGCGGACCGCCTCCTCGCGCCAAGACGCGACCGCCGCGTCGAGCGCCGCGACGGCCGGGGCATCGAGCGCCTCGCCCCTTGCACCGCGCCACAGCAGGCACAGCACGATGTTGACGTCGCAGCCGCAGTCGTCCTGCAGCGCCAGGCAGATCCGCTGGATGTCCGGCTCGGCATAGAACCGCAGCGAGAATGCCCAGAGGCCGTCAGCCACCTGCCGCTTCCTGCTCCTGAAGGTGGCGTATCGCGATGTCGCGCACGGAGTGAACGTGGCGCTCGATCGCAGCCTGAGCACCCGCCGTGTCGCGGGCGCGGATCCGGTCGACGATCTCGGCCATCTCGTCGGACCGCAGCCGGGCGCGATCCTGGATGCGGAGTGACCGCGAGCGCAGGAAGCCGATCCGGTTGAAGAGCTGCGTGAACACCGTCTTCATCGGAGTGTTGCCGGCATGGGTGAAGAGTATGTCGTAGAACGCGGACTTGACCCGGAGACGCTCGGCAAGGTCGCCCGATTCCAGCGCGGCGGCAAATCGGCGGTTGAGGACATCCAGCGCGTCGATGGCCTCCTCGGGTGCCCGCTCGATGAACATGGCGACGGCCGCCTTCTCCAGCACGACCCGGAAGGCATAGATCTCGGCCGCTTCGGCACTGCTCAGCGTGGCCACCGTCGGCCGGCCGCGCGGGCCGACCGAGACCAACTGCTCGATCTCAAGCTGCCGCAGCGCCTCGCGGACCGAGGTGCGGCTGACGTCGAGCGCCTCGCAGAGCTCGCGTTCCAACAGGCGCTGTCCCGGTTTGTAGTGGCCGGTCACGATCGCCTGACGCAACTTTGAGACCACCTGGTCTCGCAACAGGACCGACGGCCGCTCTATGGCCAGGTCCAGCACCTCGTCCTCTTCACTGTCCATCCGGCGTCACTCCAGCGCCGTGATCACCTCGACCACTGCGACCTCTCCCTGTTTCACCCGTGCAACCGCTTCGCGCAAGATCGGAGCAAGCGCCTCGGGATCTTCGACAGGCTCCGATGCCCATGCGCCAAAGCCACGGGCGACCGTGGCGAGGTCGACATCGGGTGCATGTGTCCGCTGGCCGATGTGCGCCCGTCCGGGGTCGCGGCCGCGCTGATGCGCCACCTCACGCTGGTGCAATTCGTCATTGCCCCAGGAGCGGTTGTTCATCAGCACCATGAGGAGGGGCGCCTTCAGATGCGCCGCGGTCCAGAGGGCACCCGGCGCCATCATGAAGTCGCCGTCGCCGAGGATGGCGACGGGCAGGGTGCCGCTGTCGCGCAGCGCAAGCGCGGCGCCGACCGCAGCGCCCGGCCCATAGCCGACACCGCCGCCACCGTCGCCGCCCAGGTAGTCGCCGGCACCCGAAAAGTCCCAGTAGCCGTCCTTCCAGCTGCGGTGGTTGCGCACCACGAGTCGCCAGGGCTCGTCCTTCACCGCCTGGAACACCTCGTGCGTCAGCCGCTCCATCGACACCGGGCTCTCCGCGCGGCGGCGGAGCAGCAGCTCGTTCGCCCGCGCCCGGATGGTGGCGTGACGGGCGGCAAGGTCCTTGCGCCGTCTGGCAATCCGCTCCCGGTCACCTCCGATCCGCTCGACCGCGTCGGCGAGCGCCTCAAGCGCCAGGAGGGGATCGGCAAGGATCTGGTCGTCGAGCGGCGGCGTCGGGCCGCCGAATCGCGACCACGAGTTGCCGAAGAAGTCGTTCAGCGACACATCGATCACATGGGCCGAAGCGCTGCCGGGACCCGCACCCATGATGTGACTGCGGCCGACACCGTAGCCTTTCGACGCCAGCGTCAGGTCCTGGACGTCGATGGCAAGGATGAGGTCCGCTTCGGACCGGACGGTCTTATCGCCATTCATGTTCTGCGGGTGGCGCGTTGGCAGGACGACGGTGCAGCGGTCGTCGAGATAGGCGGCTCCGGTCGCTTCGACCAGGCGGACGAGCGGCGCCGTGGCACGCGGCTCGGTGCCGAGCCTGCCGCAGACGATCAGCGGCGTTTCCGCCGCAAGCAGAGCCCGCGCCACGCGCTCCACCGCCGCGGGATCGGGATGGAGCGGCGGCGGCGGCGCATAGCGCGGCAGATCGGCGCCGGTCGGGCGGGGCACCTCGAGCGGCTGCTCCTGAAGCCCGGCGTCCAGCGAGACATAGACGGGGCCCTTTGGCGCCGCTTGCGCCAGCCGCGAACCGCGCAGCAGGGAATCCATCGCCCCTTCGAGCGTCGCCGGCTCATCCGTCCACTTGACGTAGGAGCGGACCAGATCGCCCTGGGTATTTGCCGAATGGGCCCAGTCGATGAAGCGGCGCTGTGCCGGGTCGGCCGGTCCGCTGCCACCGAGGATCAGCAACGGTGTTTGGTCACAGAACGCGTTGAAGATGCTCATCGACCCGTTCATCAACCCGACGAGGTTGTGCAGGATGCATACGCCAAGCCGCCCCGTCGCCTTGGCGTAGCCGTGTGCCATCGCCACCGCCGTCATCTCATGGGTCGCAAGCGCAATCTTCGGCTTCTCGTCGCCGAGATAATTCACCAGCGAATCGTGCAGTCCCCTGAAACTCGATCCGGGATTGATGAACACCCATTCCGTCCCGAGGTCGCGCAGCGCCTGCGCCATCAAGTCGGACCCCCATGCCATGGGCACCGCGTCGCCGCCCTTTGTCATTTTCTCCTCCCGTCACCCTTTCCAAGTGATGCAGTTTCGTATTACGTATTACGTAATCTGTAGACAGCGCAAGCGGAGGATTGGGCCAATGAGCCATGACGAGATGATTTATATCGACGGAACCTGGCGCGCACCGCAGGGGGGGCGTCCGCTCGACGTGATCGATCCGTCGACGGAAGAGGTGACCGGGCGAATCATGATGGCGTCTGAGGCTGACGTCGACGCAGCCGTCCGTGCCGCCCGAGCCGCATTCGAAACCTGGTCGCAGACGACGCCTGCCGAACGGGCCGACGCGATCGAACGGATCGTCGAGCAGTACGACAAGCGGGTGGAGGATCTGATCAACACGGTCAGCCGCGAAATGGGGGCGCCGCTTACCTTCGCCCGCAACACCCAGACCAAGATGGCGCGGGAGCGCTTCGTCATGGCGGCGAAGCTGGTACGCGATTACGCCTTTGAGCATCGGGTCGGCTCTTCACTTGTCGTGCGCGAGCCCATCGGCGTCTGTGCCTTCATCACCCCGTGGAACTGGCCGCTGAATCAGGCAGCCTCGAAGATTGCCTACGGCCTTGCGGCCGGCTGCACCATGGTGTGGAAGCCGTCGGAGATCTCGCCGTTGAGCGCCGTGGTACTGGCCGAGGCGATCGATGCCGCCGGCCTGCCACGCGGCGTCTTCAACCTGGTCCAGGGCGACGGACCAACGGTCGGAGCCGCGCTGTCGCGCCATCCCGACGTTGACATGGTGTCCTTCACCGGCTCGACCCGCGGCGGCGTTGCCGTCGCAAAGGCCGCTGCTGACACCGTCAAGCGTGTTCATCAGGAACTCGGCGGCAAGTCTGCGAATCTGATCCTGCCGTCGGCGGAGTTCGCCAATGCGGTGGCTGCCGGAACCAGGCTGTGCTTCCGCAACACCGGCCAGTCATGCCAGGCGCCGACTCGGATGCTGATCGAGCGCCACCGGATGGCCGAGGCGGCCGCTATCGCCAAGGAGGCGGCCGAGTCGATGAAGACGGGCGACCCGCGCGAGCAGGGCACCGACCTCGGGCCGCTGGTCAGCCGCGTCCAGTGGGACAAGGTGCAGGGCCTCATCCAGAGTGGGATCGATCAGGGCGCAACGCTGGTCTGCGGCGGCACGGGCAAGCCGGAAGGCTTGGAGACCGGCTACTATGTCAAGCCGACCGTGTTTTCCGACGTCACCGGTGACATGACGATTGCGCAGGAGGAGATCTTCGGCCCGGTGCTCTGCCTGATGGCATATGACGACGAAGACGACGCGGTCCGCATCGCCAACGACACGCCCTATGGCCTGGCCACCTACGTGTCGGGCACAGACCGTGCCGCACTGGAGCGTGTGGCCCGGCGCATCCGCGTCGGCCGGGTCTATCTCAACTATGCGCCGGCCCAGGGCGATGTGCCGTTCGGCGGCTACAAGCAGTCCGGAAATGGGCGCGAGCAGGGCGTTTACGGCCTCGAGGACTTCACGGAACTGAAGGCCGTGCTCGGCTACGAGGCCGCATGATAGCCGTTGCGGCCAATCGACCACGCGCGATCCAGCCAAAGTCTGCTAGTCCTCGCTGCGGCAATTGGCTTGCGAATCGGGAGCGGGCAATGACGAAGGCTCGTGGGACGCGCGTGGATCCGACGCAGAGAATCGGACTTGGCCTGCTGCTGCGGCGGGCGAACAAGGCATTCAGCGGTGTGCTCGCCGCCAGGCTGGAACGGCTGGGCATCAGTCATGCCCAGTTCCACCACCTGCGGAGGCTGGCCGAGAATGACGGGGTCAGTTCCAGCGAACTCTCGGCGCTGGTCGAGGTGAAGAAAGCGACCTCGACTTCGATCCTCGATGCGCTCGAGGACAAGGGTCTGATCCGGCGCGAGCGCGACAAGGTCGACCGCCGCCGGGTCAACGTCTTCCTCACTGAGGCGGGCCGCGCGATCCAGGATGACCTGGCTGCCTGCGCTGTTGAGGCCAACGATGCCGCCTCGCGCTACGTCACGGCGGCAGAGCGGGCAAAGCTGTTCGACCTGCTGGAGCGGACCATAGCGGGCCTTGCGGAAGAGCCGCATCGCGCCTCGGACCGGGAGGACTGAGACGCAGTGGATCTTTCGTCTTTCGCCCCGTTTGCCGGACTCCATGCGGGGCAAGTGGCGATGCTCGTGGCGCTCTACGCCGCGGCCTTCTTCATCAAAGGCCTGTTCGGCTACGGCGCGGTCCCGCTGCTGATCGTCGGCGGCTCCTTCGTCGTCACGCCACATCACGCCGTCGTCCTGGCGGCGGTGGCCAATCTTCTCACGCATGTCCAGTACATGCCTGACGGGCTGCGGCTCGGACAGGTCAAGCTGGTGGCGTGGCTGGCGGTGTTCGTCGTTCCGGCGATCGCCCTTGGCGTGTGGGTGTTCGCCCGGCTAGACGGCGGCAATCTCAGCGTACTCGCCGGTGCGATCATCCTCGGATCGATCCTGATGGACTGGTTCCGTCTGCTCGATCCGATCGCGCCGTTCGTGAGGGCCAACGTGCGGATGGTCGGGCCCGCCTTCGGATTGGTCTCCGGCCTGATTTCCGGCATCGTCGGCGCCGGAGCCATCGCCTTCATCTCACTCTATGTGCGTATCTTCGCTCCGGACCGGCAGGGCTTTCGGGCCACGATCATCCTGATCACCGGCGTGATCCTGCTGTGGCGGAGCATCGTCCTGACGTTCAACGGCCTGATCGATCTCACGGTCTTGGGCGAGGCGCTGGTGCTTCTTCCTGGCGCTGTGCTGGTGGGGCTGTTCGGTCGGTACGTCTCCGCCCGCATCAGCGACAGCGGTTTCTTCACGGCCTATCGCTTTGTCCTGCTTTTCGGGGCTGCGATGATGATCGCCCGCGGCGCGGGCGCGGTCTGACGCAAGCCGAAAGGCAAGCTATCCCAGCAGTTCCGGCACGGCGCGCCAAAGCAGGCTGAGCGCGGTCCAGGCCAGGACGACGAGCACCAGCCAGTTGAAGATGCGCGGATCCAGCCGGCGGGCGATCCGATTGCCGAGCCACAGGCCTGCGGCAATGGCGGGAAGGCAAAGGACACCGATCGCGAAAGTGTGCAGGTTCAGGAATCCGGCCATCCACAGCATCGGCACCTGAGCGGCGGTGAAGCCGAAGAACATGACGCCGGTGCAGTAGATGAACTCCGGCCGCGGCAGGTGCATGGCGTGAAAATAGGTGATGCCGATCGGTCCTGAGATGCCCGTTGCGCCATGCAGGGCGCCCGAGGCAAAGCCTGTACCAACCAGCAGGCGCCGCGCCGCATTGCGCGGCAGCGTCATCGCCGGCTGGCCGATGCGCAGGGCAAGATAGGCCAGGAGCAGAACGCCCAGCGTCGTCTCCAGCCAAGCGGCAGGAACGCTCGCCAGCATCCAGGTGCCGACGCCGACGCCAACGGCGCCGGAGAGCAGAAATCGGCCCATTGGCATCCGATCGGCCGGACCCCGGCGGAACTGCCAGACCTGCCAGGCATTGGCTGCCAGAACCGGCAGCACGACGATCGCGAGCGCCTGCGGCAGGCCGACGAACAGCGTGAGCATTGGGATCGAGACCATCGGCAAGCCGAGGCCGATTACTCCCTTGATGGCCGCGCCGAACAGCAGCAGCGCGAAGGCGACGGCTTCTGTCATGTAACCCCCTGTTTCGTGACGAGTGAAATGGGACAATATCTCCGTCTGCGCTGCGCGCGATCCCAATTAACCTATTGGAAAATCGGAAATTTTGGCCTCGACGATGTTTCGAAGAAAGCGGATTGGCGAAAATTGTATCACTCGTCCTCTGGCTGTACCGCAATTGATGTATGATATGTTTGACAGTGGGGCAATCCAATCCTATGGTTTTCACAGATTGCCTCGCCCATTGCGCTGCCACACGGCAATCTCAAGGGAGGATCATCACAATGCGGATTTGTTTGGCCGCGATTCTGGCTGTTTCCACCGCGGTGCTGTCCGGCGGACCCGTGCAGGCACAAGAGAAGCCGACGCCGGTCTCCATCGTGGTCTTTGGCCCGCCCTCGCTCGGGGCGTTCCTGCCGCCGGTCATCAAGACGCAGGAATTCGATCTGGCGCATGGGGTCGATATCACTTTCGCAGAGCGGACGCCGGATGCTTATGCGGCGCAATTCAACTCTGGTGAATTCAAGGTCGGCGGCAGCGCCGCTCTGCTGACCGTGGGCCTGGCCGAATCCCGTGGCATCGAGGCATCCTATCTCTTCAACCTGTTCGATTTCTGGGGCGCGGTGGTCACCACGCGTGACAATGTCAACTCCCTGGCAGATCTCGAGGGGCAGGACCTTGCCGCGGCGACCGGGACGACCAACTATCAGATGTTCCGCTGGCTCGCGAAGGCGCAGGGTCTCGACCTCGCCAAGGTCAACGCCATCAACACCGCGACACCGGGGCTGGTCGGTTATGCGATGGCGGACCGCGCCGCGGCTGTTCAGCTGTGGGAACCGGCGTACACCTCCCTGATGACACAGAACGCGAAGGCGAAGCCGCTGGATCTGAAGATCGCCGCGTCCTGGCAGGAGTTCGCGGGATCGTCCAACATCCCGTATCTCGGCGTTGCCGCCCACCGGGACTGGATCGCCGGCAACGAAAAGACCATCGAGGCGCTCTATGCCGCCTACAAGGACGCCGCGGAGTGGGTCATGGCCAACCCCGACGAGGCCAGCCGCATCATCGCAGGCAGCCGGTCCGCGGCCGGCGTCGCCGAGAACTACGCCAAGCTGATCCGGGCCAACGACCGCCTCGGCCTCAACATTCAGTGGGCGAAGGACATCACCGGCGAAATCAAGAAGGTCTATGAGGTCGGGCTTGACCTCGGCTACTTCCCTTCGATGCCGACGGATGCCACGATCTATCAGGGTGGAGGGGCAGAATGACCGATGTCAGCCAGGGCGCGTCCGTCCAGCAGCTGTCCATATCGGGGGCGGGGCGGAACGCGTTCTGGATGGTAGCACCCTTCGTGCTGATCGCTGCCTGCTGGCAAGTGGCGGCGATGTTCTTTCCCCCGTATCTGTTTCCCTCGCTGATCGACGTCTTTGCCAGGGTCATCGGTATTCTGACCGACTGGTCGCAGTTCTCGAGCGTGCTTGCCACCGCGCTGCGCATCCTCGGCGGATTGTGCGGGGCCTTCGTGCTCGGTGCTGTGCTCGGGGTGATGATCGCCCGCTGGAAGATCGCCGAACGGCTGCTGACGCCCGTTCTTGTGTTCTTCCAGGGCGTGCCGGCGCTGAGCTGGGTGGTGTTTGCGATCATCTGGTTCCACGGGATCGAATTCCGCATCCTGTTCATCATGATCGTCACCACGCTTCCCGCCTTCACCTTCCAGGTCGTCGGTGCGCTGCGTGGTATGAACAGGGATCTGCTGGAAATGGTGATGAGCTTCCGTCCGAACCGGCGGAAGTATCTGACCGCCATGGTGCTTCCGGCCGTTCTGCCGGAGATCGTCACCGCCTGGAAGGTCAACCTGGGCAACGCCAGCCGCGTCGTCGTCGTCGCCGAACTCGTGGGGTCGTCCGGCGGTGTCGGGTTCCAGTTGCTCGAGCAGCAACAGTTGTTTGATATGGCGGGCGCACTCGCCTGGACGCTGCAGCTCGTGTTCTTCGTTCTGCTGTTCCAGTGGCTCCTCACGGCGTTCGAGCGTACCGCGTTCCGCTATCGGGCGGTGTCGGAGCGTGCGCTATGACGAGTCCCAGTCCCCTTGTAATGCCCCTTACGCCGGAGCGGCCCGTGCAGAGCGCATCCCAGTCGACCATCTGCTTCAAGGATGTCAGCAAGACCTTCGGCTCGTTGGTGGCGGTTGACAATCTGAGCCTCGACATCGCCACCGGACAGCTGGTTGCGCTACTGGGCAAGACCGGATGCGGCAAGTCGACGATGTTCAATATGATTGCGGGCCTGATGGAGCCCACGTCGGGCACCGTCAGGGTGATGGGCGAGGATCCGTTCCGGCGCTTCGACTGGTTCCGCGGCAAGATGGCCATCGTGTTCCAGAGTGACCGCCTGCTGCCGTGGCGCAGCGCGGTAAAGAACGTCGAACTCGGTCTCGAGATGCTCGAAGTGCCCAAGGCCGAGCGGACCGAACGTGCCATGCACTGGCTGGAGAAGCTCGGCCTCAAGGGGCACGAGCACGACTATCCGCATGCCTTGTCCGGCGGGATGCGGCAGCGCGTCTCCATCGCCCGGGCCTTTGCGACCGATGCGCCGCTGCTGTTGTGCGACGAGCCGTTCTCGGCCCTGGATGAGATCACGGCGAAGCGGCTGCGGACCGAGTTCGCGCGGCTGGTGCGGGACAACGGCAAGACCGCGGTCTTCATCACGCATTCGATCAATGAGGCGTTCGACATTGGCGACCGCATCATCGTCCTGAAGCGGCCGGCGGAAATTGCGCATGATCTGCTGCTTTCCCCGGACATGCGGGACGACGAGCGCGAACAGATCCGGCGGAAGATCCACGAGTCGCTCGCCCACTGATGGGATGGTCGTCGTCTCATCGCAGGGCGAACCTGCGATCCTAGTCGGCCTGACCCGGTGAGGTGGGAACAAGGACGCCTGCGACCCCAGTCGGCGAGGCGAGGGACGTGGGGGCATTCATCCGCCGGTATTCCGCCGGCGTGAGGCCGAGTTCCGCTCTGAACGTGTTGATGAGATGCGACGCGTCGCAAAAGCCGGTGGTGTGGGCGATCTGCGTCACGGAGCGGGCGGTGGTTTCCAGCAGCCGGCGAGCGGCATCAAGTCGCAATCGGAGTTCTGCGCGCGACGGCGACAGCCCGAGGTCCGACCGGAACCTGCGCTCGAGTTGCCGCCGCCCAATGCCAAGGTCCTGCGCCAGCTTCTCGATCGTCTCCGGGTTCGCGATGGTCTGCTGCATCCGAAGCAGCGCCTTGCGCACCGTCGGATCGCGTGCGGTGAGGTCGCTCGGGAAACCGGGCTGGGGCTGGTCCCCGGCCATGGCCTCATCAATGATCATGATGCGCAGGCTCTTGGTGGCGGCGACCCGGCCAACGTGCTTCTCGACCAAATAGGCCGCCAGGTGAGCGGCACTGTGTCCGCCCGAGCATGTCAGCCGGTCGCGGTCGACGACGAAGATCTGATCGGAGACCGGACGGGCAGAGCCGAACCGTTCCACAAAGTCGTCGTGGTGGAACCAGCTCACGCAGCAGCGATAGCCGTCGAGCAGGCCGGCCTCGTGCAGCAGGAAGACGCCCGTGCACAAGCCGACGAGCGGGACGCCCGAGGCCGCCGCAGACCGGAGATAGGCGATGCTTTGCGGCGACAGCCCGCTCGCCTCTCGGATCAGGCCGCCGACCACCACCACGTAGTCATAGCTCCCCGCGTTGCGCAGTCGGGTGTCGGGCTGGACCTTGACCCCGCAGCTCGAGCGCACCGGGTTCATGTCGTCGGACAGCACGGTCCATTCGCAGAGGATCGGCCGCGACCGATCCGCTTCGTCTGCGGCAAGCCGCAGCACATCGACGAAATTGGCGAAGGCAGAAAGCGTGAAGCGGTCCGCCAGTAGGAAGGCGACGCGCAAGCGTTTCCCGCCCGGACGGTATTCTCGAGGAAGGGATGCCATGACGTAATCATACAATGCGTCTGACGCGCCGTTCCAGTCCCGCCCGCCGCCGTCCGGCTAAAAGGCGAAAAGTCGAACCTGCCGGGACTGACTTCAATGACGCATTTCTCTGCGCTGTCGCTGTTGAAGAACGCTCTCACGGGACACAGGCACTGGACGCCGCAATGGCCGGACAGCCAGCCGAAGACGGAATACGACGTGGTGATCGTCGGCGCCGGCGGGCACGGCCTTGGGGCAGCCTACTACCTCGCCAAGGAGCACGGCATCACCAATGTCGCGGTGATCGACAAGGGCTGGCTCGGCGGCGGCAACACCGGACGCAACACGACGATCATCCGCTCCAATTACCTTTATGACGAAAGTGCCAGGCTCTACGATCACGCCCTCGACCTGTGGGACGGTCTCAGCCAGGAACTCAACTACAACGTCATGTACTCCCAGCGCGGGGTAATGATGCTGGCGCACACCGTGCACGACGTGCAGAGCTTCCAGCGCCACATCCATGCCAACCGCCTGAACGGCGTCGACAACCGCTGGCTGACGCCGGAGCAGGCGAAGGAATTCTGCCCGCCGCTCAATATCTCGCCCAAGGCACGTTTTCCGGTGATGGGGGCCGCGCTGCAGAAGCGGGCAGGCACCGCCCGCCATGACGCGGTCGCCTGGGGGTATGCGCGCGCGGCTGCCATGCGCGGAGTCGACATCATCCAGAACTGTCCGGTCACCGCGATCCGCCGCGGCCCCGACGGGCACGTCACCGGTGTCGAGACCGCAAAAGGCTTCATCAAGGCGAAGAAGGTGGCGGTGTCGGCAGCAGGCAACACCTCCGTCGTCATGGACAGCGCCGGCGTTCGCCTGCCGCTCGAAAGCTTTCCGCTCCAGGCGCTGGTGTCGGAGCCGGTCAAGCCGATCTTCCCCTGCGTGGTAATGTCAAACACCGTGCACGCCTACATCAGCCAGTCCGACAAGGGCGAGTTGGTGATCGGCTCGGGCACCGACCAGTACACCAGCTATTCGCAGCGTGGCGGCCTGCCGCTGATCGAGCATACGGTTGCGGCGATCTGCGAGATCTTCCCGATCTTCAACCGCATGCGGATGCTGCGCAAATGGGGCGGCATCGTCGACGTGACGCCGGACCGCTCGGCGATCCTCGGCAAGACGCCGGTGCCGGGGCTCTACGTCAATTGCGGCTGGGGAACGGGTGGGTTCAAGGCGACGCCGGGAGCCGCCCACACTCTGGCCTGGACCGTTGCCAAGGACGAGCCGCATCCGGCGAACGCCCCCTTCACCCTCGAGCGGTTCACCACAGGCCGGCTGATCGACGAAGCCGCCGCGGCTGCCGTTGCACACTGAGGACCACGGGCCATGCTCCTGATCCATTGTCCCTATTGCGAAGAGACCCTGCCGGAGCTTGAGTTCGCCTATGCCGGAGAGGCGCATATCGCCCGGCCAGCCGATCCCTCGGCATTGAGCGACGAAGAGTGGGGGCAGTACCTGTTCATCCGCTCGAACGTCCGCGGGCCGCACTACGAGCGCTGGCGGCATGTCCACGGTTGCGGGCGCTTCTTCAACGCCGTGCGTGACACGGTCAGTGACCGGTTCCTCACCACCTACGAGGCGGGGGCGCCGCGCCCCGATCTCAGCGCGCTGAAGGAGACGGCCGAATGAGCGCTTTCCGCGTTCCCGGGCGCGGCCGGGTCGACCACGGCCGGCCGGTGACCTTCACCTTCGACGGTGTGCACATCCAGGGGCTGGCCGGCGACACGGTCGCCTCGGCGCTGCTTGCGAGCGGCGTGCATCTGATGGGCCGCTCATTCAAGTATCACCGGCCGCGCGGCCCCCTGACCGCCGGATCGGAGGAGCCGAACGCACTGATCGGCACCCGGCGCGGACCGGGCCGGTTCGAACCCAACACCCGGGCCACCGTGCAGGAGATCTGGAACGGGTTGGAAGCGACCAGCCAGAACAGATACCCGAGCCTGAGATTCGACATCGGCGCCGTGAACGACTGCGCCCACATGCTGTTTTCGGCCGGGTTCTACTACAAGACCTTCATGTGGCCGAAGAGCTTCTGGGACAAGGTCTACGAGCCCTTCATCCGCGCCGCCGCCGGGCTCGGCGTGTCGCCGACGGAGGAAGACCCGGATACGTATGCCTCGCGCTACCTGCACACCGATGTGCTGGTCGTTGGGGGCGGCCCGGCCGGGCTTGCGGCGGCATTGAGCGCCGCGCGGTCCGGTCTCAGGGTGACGCTGGTCGACGAGAACGCGGAGGCTGGCGGCGCACTGTTGAGCGAACCGCAGGCCGTAATCGACGGCACCCCGGCCTGGGACTGGCTCGCCGCGACCCTGGCGGAACTGGAGTCCCTCGGCGTTCGCGTCATGACCCGGACCACGGCGATCGGCTACTACCACCAGAACATGGTCGGGCTGTGCCAGAAGCTGACGGATCATCTACAGACGCCGCCCCGGGATCTGCCGCGTGAACGGTTGTGGCGGGTGCGGGCCGGGCAGGTGGTCCTGGCGCAAGGCGCCCTGGAGAAGCCGCTGGTGTTTGACGGCAACGACCGGCCGGGCGTCATGTTGGCCGGGGCGGCGCAGACCTACCTCAACCGCTTCGGTGTCAGGATCGGCGACCGTACCGCCGTCGCCACGAGCCACGACAGCGCCTGGTACGCCGCCTTCGACCTCGCCGATGCCGGAACGAGCATCGAGGCCATCATCGACACCCGGGCCGAGCCGCCGGCGCACCTCCAGGCGGCGGCCAGGGCGCGCGGGATCACGGTGCTGACCGGCCATACCGTCACCGGCACGGCAGGCCGCCTGCGCATCACCTCGGTGCGCGTCAATCCGATGCAGGGCGGCAGGGTCGGCCCAGCGCGCACGCTCGCCTGTGACAGCCTTCTGGTTTCCGGCGGCTGGACGCCGTCGCTGCACCTGTTCTCGCACACCAGGGGGACGCTGGCCTGGGATGACGCCCGGCAGACGTTCCTGCCCGACCGCAAGACCGAAGCCTGCCAGATCGCGGGCGCGGGCCGTGGTCTGTGGGGCCTCGAGGCGGCGCTGAACGACGGCGCCGAAATGGCGGCCGAAGCGGCCCGCGCGCTCGGCAAGGATGCTGCATCGTCCGCACGCTACACCGTTGCCCAGGACCGGCCGGGCACCGGCGTCAGCCATAACGAACTACCGACGGACCGCAATCCCGACAGGGCGCGCGCCTTCGTCGATTATCAGAACGACGTGACCGCCAAGGATCTGCGCCTTGCCGTGCGCGAGGGCATGCGCTCGATCGAGCACGTCAAGCGCTACACCACCAACGGCATGGCGACCGACCAGGGCAAGATGTCCAACATCAACGGGCTCAACATCGCCGCCGACGCCCTCGGCAAGCGGCAGCCCGAGGTGGGACTGACAACCTTCCGCCCGCCCTACACGCCGACCACCTTCGGCGCGCTTGCCGGATATCACCGGGGTGGCCACTTCGAGGTTACTCGCAAGACGCCGATCGACAGTTGGGCCGAGGAGAACGGGGCCGTGTTCGAGCCGGTCAGCCTGTGGCGCCGTGCCTGGTATTTTCCGCGGCCCGGCGAGGACAGGGATGCGGCGGTCGCCCGTGAATGCCGCGCGACGCGGGCGAGCGTCGGCATCTTCGACGCCTCGACCCTGGGCAAGATCGAGGTCGTCGGGCCGGACGCCGTGACCTTCATGGAGCGGATGTATACCAATCCCTGGGCAAAACTCGGCGTTGGCCGGTGCCGCTACGGGCTGCTTCTCGGCGACGACGGCTACATCCGCGACGACGGCGTCATCGGCCGGCTGTCGAAGGACCGGTTCCATGTGACCACCACAACCGGCGGCGCGGCACGCGTCCTCAACATGATGGAGGACTTTCTCCAGACCGAATGGCCGGAGCTCGACGTCTGGCTGACCTCGACCACCGAGCAATGGGCCACCATTGCCCTCAACGGCCCCAATGCGCGCAAGCTGCTGGAGCCGCTGGTCGAAGGGCTCGACATCTCGAGCGAAGCCTTCCCGCACATGTCCGTTGCGGAGTGCACCGTGGCGGGCTTCTCCGCGCGGCTGTTCCGGGTGAGCTTCACCGGAGAGCTCGGCTTCGAGGTGAACGTGCCGGCGCGGTACGGCCGCGCCCTGTGGGAGACGCTGTGGGAAGCCGGCCAGCAGTACGACATCTGCGCCTACGGCACCGAGACGATGCACGTGCTCAGGGCCGAGAAGGGCTTCATCATCGTCGGCCAGGAAACCGACGGAACGGTCACGCCCCATGACGCGGGCCTGTCCTGGGCGATCGGCAAGAGCAAGCCGGATTTCGTCGGCAAGCGTGGCCTGCAGCGCGCCGACCTGGTGGCGAAGGGGCGCAAGCAGCTCGTCGGCCTCCTGACCGAGGATGGCAAGACCCGGCTGGAAGAGGGGGCGCAGATCGTGCTCGACCCCAATCAGCCGCTTCCGATGAAGATGGTGGGCCACGTGACCTCGTCCTACCATAGCGTCGCGGCCGGCCGGCCGATCGCCCTGGCGCTGGTCGAAGGCGGGCATGAGCGGATGGGCGAGACTGTCTATCTGCCGATGCCCGACCGCGTGGTTGCGGCCAAGATCACCGGGACCGTGTTCTACGATCCGGGCGGCGAACGGCTGAAGCTCTGAAAGCGGAGAGATTGCGATGACGGCTCTAGGCCCTCTGTTCACGCCCGGTCCCCTCGCCGCGAGCGCCGCCGCCACGGTCACGCTTCTGGCGCCCGTTGGGCGGTTTTCGCTCCGGGCGCGGGAGGCGGCGCTTCCGGCCCTTTCCCGGGCGGTGGGTGCCGACTTGCCGCGCCGGATCGGACAGCGCACAAGCGCCGGCACGACCGAGGTTCTCTGTCTCGGCCCCGACGAATGGCTCGTTCTGGTGGCCGAGGCCGACGCGCCCGGACTGGTGGAGAGCTGCGCAAGGATGTATGCCGAGGCGCCGCACAGCCTGACGGACATCTCGGACCGCGAAATCTCTGTGCGCATCGAAGGCCCGAAGGCGGCGGAACTGCTGACGCTCGGCTGCCCGCGCGACATCGACCGGGTCGGGGAGAGCGAAGGCCGCCGCACCCTGATGGACGGAGCGACGGTCGTGTTGTGGCGCGACGGCGCGCAGGTCTTTCGACTCGACATCTGGCGCTCCTTCGCGCCACATGTGATCGCGCTGCTTGAGACCGGCTGTGCCGAACTGGCAGCAGAGGAGGCTACCCTGACGCAACGTCGTTCCTGAAGCCCATGTTCCTGTCCGTCTTCGACATTTTCAAGATCGGCATCGGACCGTCATCCTCGCACACGATGGGACCGATGACGGCGGCTGCGCGCTTCCTCGACGATCTGCGCGGCGGGGCGGACAAGTTTCCGGGCGCCGGTCGGCTCGCCCGGGTGACGGCAACCCTCCACGGCTCGCTGGCGTTCACCGGCAAGGGCCATGCCACCGATCGCGCCGTGATCCTTGGCCTATGCGGGTTGTTGCCCGATACGCTCGATCCCGATCGGGCGGACCAGCTGGAGACCGAGGTGCGCCGCACCGGCCAGATCGCGCCCGAGGGGCTCGGCTCCCTGGCGTTCAACCCCGACACGGACCTGATCTTCGACTATGGTCCGCCGCTCGAGGGCCATGCCAATGGGCTGGTGCTGCGGGCGTTCGACACCGTCGGGCATCTCTATCACGCCGAGACCTATTACTCGGTCGGCGGCGGCTTCGTACTGACCGAGGCCGAACTGCGCCGCAAAAATGATGACGCGGCGGTGCCTCGCAGACGCGAACAGGCGCAGGCGGTGCCCTATCCGTTCGAAACGGCAAAGGAAATGCTGGCGATGGGCGCGGCCTCCGGCAAGTCGATTGCCGAGATGAAGCGCGCCAACGAGATGGTTGTGCACGGCGGGGAGCTCGACGCGAGGATCGACCGGATCTGGCAGGCGATGAACGACTGCATCGAACGTGGCCTCGCGCAGGACGGCATCCTGCCCGGCGGCCTCAAGGTCCGCCGCCGGGCCAAGACGATTCACGAGAAGCTGCTGGCGGAGCGCGGCCACAACCGGGCGCAGCCGCATCAGGCCAATGACTGGCTCAGCGTCTATGCGATGGCTGTGAACGAAGAGAACGCCGCCGGCGGCCGCGTCGTGACCTCGCCGACGAACGGTGCAGCCGGCGTAGTTCCGGCGGTGCTGCGCTACTACCGGGATCATTGCATCGGAGCGCGCAAGGACGGCATCGCCGAGTTCTTGCTGGTGGCCGCCGCGATCGGCGGCCTGATCAAGCACAACGCCTCGATTTCGGGCGCGGAGGTCGGCTGCCAGGGTGAGGTGGGCTCGGCCGCGGCAATGGCCGCCGCCGGGCTGTGCGCGGCGCTGGGCGGCAGCAACGAGCAGATCGAGAACGCCGCCGAGATCGCGCTGGAGCATCACCTGGGAATGACCTGTGATCCGGCGGCTGGCCTGGTCCAGGTTCCCTGCATCGAGCGCAACGCCCTTGGCGCGATCAAGGCCGTGTCGGCAGCGAGCTTGGCGCTGCGCGGCGACGGCGAGCATTTCATGCCGCTCGACAATTGCGTGCGGGTGATGCTCGAGACCGGTCGCGACATGAGCTCGAAGTACAAGGAAACCTCGACCGGCGGCATCGCGGTCAACCTGCCCGAGTGCTGATCGCGGACCGGCGCTGCCGCCCTGCATATGTGCCTGCGACTGCATTCAGATGGCGTCGAATGCCTGGGCCAGGTCGGAAATCAGGTCCTCCACATTCTCGATGCCGACCGAGATGCGGATCAGGGCATCCGTCAGGCCGATTTCCTCACGCAGTTCCCGGGGAACGCCCGAATGGGTCATGGCCGCTGGATGGGAGACGAGCGTCTCCGTGCCGCCGAGACTCACGGCGAGCTTCATGATCTGCAGACGGTCGAGCAGCGCGAACGCCTCCTTCTCGCCGCCCTTGACGTCGAAGGCAAAGGTCGATCCCGGCGCCGTGCATTGCCGCTCGAACACCGCCTTGCGCGGATCGTCGTTGGCCAGGTCGCCGAGATAGTGCAGCCTGGCGACCTTCGGATGACTGGCGAGGTAGGACGCGACCACCCTGGCATTGTCGTTGGCCCGGGTCATGCGCAGGTCGAGCGTCTCGAGCGAGCGCATCAGCATCCAGCAGGAGTTGGGGTCAAGCTGGGTGCCGAGCGACGAGCGCCAGGCCTTGACCTGCCGTACCAGTTCGTCCGGCCCCGAGATCGAGCCGCCGACCAAATCGCTGTGACCGCCGACATACTTGGTCAGCGAAAGCAGGGTGAGATCCGCTCCATGCTTCAGCGGTTTCTGGAATTTCGGACCGAGCAGGGTGTTGTCGACCACGACCGGCGGCCGATGGCCCTGTCTCTTTCCGAGTTCGTCGGCGACCGTCCTGCAGGCGGCGAGGTCGACCAGCCCGTTGGTCGGATTGGCCGGTGTCTCGACCAGGATCATCGCGACCCGGCCCTTCGCTTCGGCCGCCGCGACGACCGAGCGGATCTGATCGAGATCGAGGCCGTCTGTAAAGCCGAACGCCGTGATGCCGAGGCTCGCCATCTGGTTCTTCAGCAAGGTTTCGCTGCCGCCATAGAGCGGGCGGGAATGGACGATGGTGTCGCCGGGGCGAAGGAAGGTGAAGCAGGTGGTGGCGATCGCCGCCATTCCGCTCGCAAACACGGCGCAGCGCTCGGCCTCGTCCCAGATCGCGAGCCGGTCCTCCAGAATTTCCATGTTGGGGTGGTTGAAGCGGGAGTAGACCAGTCCCGATTTCTCGTCGGGATGCGGCTGGCGCCGACCGGAGGTAATGTCGAAGAAGTCCTTGCCCTGCTGTGCGGTCTCGAAGACGAAGGTCGAGGTGAGGAACACCGGCGGCTTCAGCGCGCCTTCCGACATGGCCGGCGAATAGCCGTAGCCCATCATCAGCGTTTCGGGGTGAAGCCGGCGATTGTCGATGCGATCCTTGTGATAGCTGTCCTGAGCCATGATGGGCCTCCTTCTCCATAGGCCGAATGCAAGACCGACATGACTGTTCCCGGCGAGCGGATCGTGCCTTTCACGGACCGTCTCCGGGGCTGCAGCGGCGCATCATGATCTACACCTTGCCGCGGCTTCGGGCGAATGTTGGCTGAAAGCTGGCGACCCTTGGCCAAGGGTGCCGTCACAGGGGCGCAAAGTGGCCGGTTCAGCCGCATAGTATCGGCCGGCCGCCGCGGGCGGCGCCGCGCCCTGCGACGGCTGCCGCAAATGCTGCCTTGGCTTTGGGAAATGCAGGCTGCGCTCTTCCGGCCATCGCGGACGCGCCGACTGCTGCCCGACCGAATCGAACTGACGCCGCCGCGTGGCGCGGTGGAGCTCAATTCCCTGAATGCTCTTGGAGACTTCTGGCTCTTAAGGCAGGAATGGCTCCCCGGGCCGGATTCGAACCAGCGACCAACCGGTTAACAGCCGGTTGCTCTACCGCTGAGCTACCGGGGATTATTCCCATTCGCAGCGTGTCGCCGCGTCGTGGCGCAGCGTATAACAAACGCACGACGCGTTTGCCAAGCGTTTTCGACGGGACTTGTCCACAGCCGGGACGGTGTGACGTGACAGGACGGCGTGCTTTCCGACTGTCGCCGCCCTGGCTGCCTCAGGGGTTGGACGGTTCACGGGCGGTTGGGCGCCCGTTTCGGCGGGCCGCAGCCGCGTTTCAACGCTTGTTGCCGGTCGCCCTCCGGGTTACAACAAGGAACTTCGGTTCCCCGCGTCGGGCCAAGCCCGATGGGGATGAAACGGGAATGCGGTCAGGAAGGACCCACACCGGGATTCCAAATCCGCAGCTGCCCCCGCAACTGTAGGCGGAGAGCGTTCCTGCCAAGGCCACTGGTCCGAAAGGGCCGGGAAGGCGCAGGAAAGGCCAAGACCCGCGAGCCAGGAGACCGGCCGGAGCGTTGCGACCCAAACCGTCGTCGGGTGGACGACAAATGGAGACTGTCATGACCGGACTTTCCGCATCAAAGGCGCAAGGCGCAGGCGCCAAGGCGGCTGCCGCGCCGATTCTTCTGCTTTCGGCCTTCATTGGCGCCTTCGTCGTCTTCGGCGTCGGTTTTGCCCATCCTGAGGCGCTGCACAACGCTGCTCACGACAGCCGGCACGCGCTCGGCTTCCCTTGCCACTGACTGTGTAGGGCGGGCCGTCACAGGGCGGCCGTCGCTGTTGCCATGATCTCCAGGATCTTCGGGGTCGCTCTCGGCGCGGGATGCGCTGCGGGCCTGGCCCTTGCCGTGCTCCAGGCAATCTTCACCACGCCGATCATTCTCCAGGCCGAGGCCTATGAGACCGTTTCGATCGGTATGCCCATGATCGACCACGCCGTTGCGACCGCGCAAGACGCGCGGATCTGGCTGGCCCACGGACCCGCCGAGCATGGCGCGGGAGGGGGCAGCCTGTTCGGCCTGCTTCCGGGCGGCTGGGCGCCCGAGGACGGCTTTGAGCGCACGGCCTATACCACCGTGACCAGCCTGCTCATCGGCTTCGGATTCGCGCTGATGCTGCTGTCGGCCATGCTTGCCACCGGTGTCACGGTCGATGCCCGGTCGGGGCTGATGTGGGGCCTCGGCGGCTTTGCCGCGGTCGCGCTCGCCCCGGCGCTCGGACTGCCGCCGGAACTGCCGGGCTCGGCGGCGGCGGACCTGGTTGACCGGCAGGTGTGGTGGATCGGTACCGCGCTCGCCACCGGGCTCGGGTTGTGGCTCATCGCCTCGCGGCCGCAAGCGCTGCTGAAGGCGGCCGGCGTGGTCTTGCTGCTCGCTCCCCATGTGATCGGCGCGCCGCATCCGCATGCCTACGCGTCGCAGGCCCCAGCCGAGCTCGCCGGCCATTTCGCCGCGACGTCGCTCGTCTGTGCCGCGGTGTTCTGGGCGCTGCTCGGGCTCGGCCTCGGTCTCTTCTGGCAGCGGAGCACGGCAACGTGACCAATGGCGCGCCACCCGCGACGGTTCTCGTTCTCGGGGGCGCGCGCTCGGGCAAGAGCGCCTTCGCCGAGCGGCTGGTGCTGGAGAGCGGCCTTGCGCCGGTCTATCTCGCCACCGGCGCGGCCGGGGACGGCGAGATGGCAGAGCGGATCGCCGAGCACCGTGCCCGGCGCGGTGCAGCCTGGACCACGGTCGAGGAACCGCGCGATCTTGTCGGGGCGCTTGCCCGCGAAACGGCGCCGGGTCGGGCTGTTCTCGTCGATTGCCTGACCCTCTGGCTCGCCAACCGGATGTTTGACAAGGCAGATCTTGCGGCGGAAACGTGCGGGCTGACCGGCGCGCTCATGTCTGTTCGCGGCCCCGTCGTGCTCGTTTCCAACGAGACCGGCTTCGGCATCGTGCCGGACAATCCGCTCGCCCGGCGATTCCGCGATGCTCAGGGGCGGCTCAACCAGGCGGTTGCCGCCGCCGTCCACCGCGTCGTGCTGGTTGCCGCCGGGCTACCGCTCGTCCTGAAACCCAATTCGAACCTGACGGAGATCCGCCTATGACGGCCGGACGCAAGATCCCCGCCACCATCGTAACCGGCTTCCTCGGCGCCGGAAAAACCACACTGCTGCGCAACCTGATCGCGGGGGCCCGCGGCAAGCGCATCGCCCTGATCGTCAACGAGTTCGGCGACATGGGCTTTGATGGCGCGCTGCTCGACGGCTGCGCCGACCCTGACTGCCGTGCCGACGAGGTGGTAGAGCTGACCAACGGCTGCATCTGCTGCACCGTTGCCGAAGATTTCCTGCCAACGATCGAACAACTGCTCGCCCGCGATCCGGCGCCCGATCACATCGTGATCGAGACCTCGGGGCTTGCGCTGCCGCAGCCGCTGGTGCGCGCCTTTTCCTGGCCGACCGTCAAGCCCCGTGTCACGGTCGATGCGGTGGTCACTGTGGTCGATGCGGCCGCCGTCGCCGAGGGCGGGGTTGTCGCCGACGAGGCCGCACTCGCGGCGCAGCGCGCCGCGGACGAGGCGCTCGACCACGACAGCCCGATCGAGGAGCTGTTCGAGGACCAGCTCGTCTGCGCCGATCTCGTCGTGCTCAACAAGGCCGACCTCATCTCGCCTGCGGCCCTGGAAAGGGTGCGGGAGCGGGTGCTCAAGGAGATCCGCAGCGGTGTCGAGGTTGTTGCAGCGGAAGGCGGGCGGCTTGCCGTCGACGTTGTGCTCGGCCGCGATGCCGCATCCGAGGATGACATGGCGGGCCGCGAGAGCCACCACGAGTCCGAGCACCATGACGACCATCACCACGACGAGTTCGAAAGCCACGTAATCTCGGTCGACGCCTTTGCCTCACCCGAGGAGATCGAGAAGCGGGTGCGCGCCGCCATGGCTTTGCCGGGCGTGCTGCGTATCAAGGGCGCGGCGGCGGTTGCCGGCAAGGCGGCGCCGGTGATGGTGCAGGCCGTCGGCCAGCGGGTCGAGACATGGTTTGCACGCGACGCGCGGGCGCCGGGCCGCCTCGTCGTCATTGGTCTCGAAGGCTTCGATCTCGACGCGGTGAGAGATCGTCTGGAACAAAAGGTTGTGGCGTGACGCCGAAGGACTGAACCCGCCATGCACATCCTGGCGAACCGGACTGGACGGATTGACGCCGGTGAGGAGGCGGTCGATCTCGCACAGACCCCGGCTGACATTGTGGTCTTGTCCGCCGCCGACACGGAACTGGCGGGCTTCTCCGCTGCCGTGGCCGCGCTGGGCGAAAATGCCCCGTCGGTGCGGCTCGCCAGCCTGCTTGCGCTCGGTCATCCCTATTCGGTCGACCTCTATGTCGAAAACACCGTCCGCCGATCGCGCCTCGTGCTGCTGCGCCTGCTCGGCGGGGCCGGATACTGGTCGTACGGCCTCGATCGCCTGATCGAGACGGCAAGAGGCCATGGTCTCTCGCTCGTCGTCGTCCCGGGCGACGACCGCTGGGACCCGGACCTTGCCGCGCGGTCTACGGTCGGTCTCGAGGCGGCAGAACGGCTGTGGCGCTACTGCGTCGAGGGCGGGGCCGGCAATCTGGCGAACGCGCTGCGCTTTGCCGCCCACTTGATCGGATCAGCCGAGGAGCCGGAGCCGCCGCGGCCGCTGCCGCGGGCTGGACTGTTTATGCCGGGGCAGACCGCGCCGGACCTTGACGCGATCAGGCAGACCTGGGGCGATCCTGGTGCGCCGGTCGCTGCCATTGTGTTCTACCGGGCGCTCGTTTACGGCGCGGCGACGGCGCCGATCGAGGCATTGGCCGAGGCTTTGGCCCGAGAGGGCGTCAATGCGCTGCCGATCTTTGTGGCTTCCTTGAAGGAGGCGGAAAGCGCGGCGGTGATCGATGCCCTGTTCGAGGCCTGTCCACCGGACGTCGTGATCAACGCTACGGCCTTTGCCGTATCGAGCGCCGGGCGAAGCCATCGGCCGACGGTGCTCGACCGTCCCGGCGTACCGGTGCTGCAGGCCGTGTTTTCCTCGTCCTCCGAAGACGGTTGGCGTGACAGCGACCAGGGCCTCGGCCCGCGTGATCTTGCCATGCATGTCGTCCTGCCGGAGGTCGACGGCCGGATCTTCACCCGTGCCGTCTCCTTCAAGGAGGAGGGTGTCCGCGATCAGGCGACGCAGTCCGTTCCGGTGCGGTTCGTGCCGAAGCCGGACCGGATCGCCTTCGTCGCGGCGCTTGCCGCCAACTGGGCCCGGCTGCGCCGCACGCCGGACGCACAGCGCCGGGTCGCGATCGTGCTTGCCAACTATCCGAACAAGGACGGGCGGCTCGCCAATGGCGTTGGCCTCGACACGCCAGCCTCGTGCACGGCGCTGCTTCAAGCGATGGCCACCCGGGGCTACGCCATCGAGCAGGCGCCGGCGGACGCCGCCGACCTGATGGCAAGGATCGGGCGCGGGGCCACCAACGCTTTGGACGGGCGTGCAGAACGGTCGACGTGGCAGGCGCTCGATCTTGGCTCCTATCGACGTTATTTCAATGATTTGTCGAGATCCGTTCGCAAGGCGGTCGAGGAGCGCTGGGGGGCGCCTGAAGCCGATCCCCATGTTGCGGACGGCGCGTTCCGGCTGGCGCTGCATCGCTTCGGCACGGCTGTCGTCGGCATCCAGCCGGCGCGTGGCTACAACATCGATCCGAAGGCGACCTATCACGACCCGGACCTGGTGCCGCCGCACCATTATTTCGCGTTCTATTTCTGGCTGCGCTATGAGCACCGGGCCGATGCCGTCGTCCATCTCGGCAAGCACGGCAATCTCGAATGGCTGCCCGGCAAGGCCCTGGCGCTGTCGGAAAACTGCTTCCCCGAGGCGGTGCTCGGACCGGTGCCGAACATCTATCCGTTCATCGTCAACGACCCGGGCGAGGGGGCGCAGGCCAAACGGCGCACGGCGGCGGTGATCGTCGACCACCTGACCCCGCCGCTGACCCGGGCCGAGAGCCATGGCGCAGCGCTCGAGCTCGAGACACTGCTCGATGAATATTACCTGGCGCAAGGTGTCGATCCGCGCCGGCTCGCCGCGCTCTCGGCCGATATTCTCGACACCGCGGCGCGCCATGGGCTCGACGCCGACATCGGCCTGACGCCGGAGATGGACCAGGCGACCAAGCTCACCCGTCTCGACGCCCATCTCTGCGACCTGAAGGAACTGCAGATCCGCGACGGGCTGCATGTTCTCGGTTCGGCACCAAAGGGGGACCAGCTCACAGACCTGCTCGTGGCGCTGACCCGGGTGCCGCGCGGCGCGCGTCCCCAGGACGAAGGCCTGACGCGGGCTCTGGCGCGGGATCTCGGCCTCGACGGCTTCGATCCGCTCGACGCTGATCTCGCCGTGGCCTGGGGAGGCCCTCGGCCGGAGCTTTTGCGAGCCGTCTCGGATGCGCCCTGGCGCAGCGCCGGCGACACCGTCGAGCGGCTTGAGCTGCTGGCCCGCCAGTTCGTCGCCAACGGCAGCGTGCCGGAAGGGTTCGCTGCGACGGCTGCCGTGCTGCATGAGCTCCGCGACCGCATCGCGCCCGCGGTGATCGCGTCGGGTCCGGCCGAGACCGAGGCCGTGCTGACGGCGCTTTCCGGCGGCTTTGTCGCGCCCGGGCCGTCCGGCGCGCCAACCCGCGGCCGTCCGGACGTGCTGCCGACAGGGCGCAACTTCTACGCGGTCGATGTTCGCGCCGTGCCCACGGAGACTGCCTGGCGCATCGGCTGTGTCAGCGCCGAACGCCTGGCCGACCGCCACTTCGAGGACGAGGGCGAGTATCCGAAGGCGATCGTGCTGACCTGCTGGGGCACGGCCAACATGCGCACCGGCGGCGACGATATTGCCCAGGCGCTCGCCCTGATCGGGGCAAAGCCGGTGTGGGAGGCGGGATCGGGCCGCGTGACCGGGTTCGAGATCCTGTCGCTGTCGGAGCTGAAGCGGCCCCGGATCGACGTGACGCTGCGGATTTCCGGCTTCTTCCGCGATGCCTTCCCGCATCAGATCGACCTGTTTCAATCCGCTGTGGCGGCCATTGCCGAACTGGCCGAACCGGCCGAGGCCAACCCGATCGCGGCGCGGGTCGCCGACGAGGCGCAGCGCCTTGCAGCGGACGGCCTCGACCCGCAGGCGACACGTCGCCAAGCGACGTTCCGCGTGTTCGGCTCGAAGCCCGGAGCTTATGGCGCCGGCCTGCAGGCGCTGATCGACGAGGGCATCTGGCAGGACCGCTCGGACTTCGCCGATGCTTTCCTCGCTTGGGGCTCTTATGCCTATGGCGGCGGGGCGGCCGGTGAGACGGCGCGCGAGGCCTTGTCGGCACGGCTCGCGCTGGTCGACGCCGTGGTGCACAACCAGGACAACCGCGAGCACGACCTGCTCGATTCCGACGATTACTACCAGTTCGAGGGCGGGCTTGCCGCGACGGTCGAGACGTTGAAGGGCGAAGCCCCCCGGATCTATCACAACGATCATTCGCGCCCCGAGCGTCCGGTGGTGCGCACGCTCGCGGAGGAGATCGGCCGGGTGGTGCGGGGCCGGGCGGCCAATCCGAAATGGATCGCCGGGGTCATGCGTCACGGCTACAAGGGCGCCTTCGAAATTGCTGCAACGGTCGACTACCTGTTCGCCTTCGCCGCGACGACGCGGGCGGTGAAGGATCACCATTTCGACCAGCTCTTTGCCGCCTATCTGGAAGATGCCGCGGTCCGGGATTTCATCGCCGAGGCGAATCCGGCGGCGCTGAGGGAAATCCGCGCCCGCTTCGACGAGGCGATCGAGCGCGGACTGTGGGTGCCGAAGCGCAACAGCGTGCGCGAGACGCTGGCCGGCCTGGCCGCGAAGGCGGCAGAGTAACGGCGGAGGGAAGGATGATCGACAAGACCAGCATGAGCGAAGCCGAACTCGACGCCCGTCACGCCGACAAGATGCGCAAGAAGAAGGCGGCGCGCGACAAGATCATGGCGACCAAGACGATCGAGAAGGGCCTTCTCATCGTCCACACCGGCAAGGGCAAGGGCAAGTCGACCGCGGGCTTCGGCATGGTGTTCCGCTCGCTCGGCCACGGCCACAAGGTGGCGGTGGTGCAGTTCGTCAAGGGCCGGATCGACACCGGCGAGCGCCTGGCGCTGGAGCGGTTCTCCGATCTCGTCACCTTGAAGCGCATGGGCGAGGGCTTCACCTGGGAGACTCAGGACCGCCAGCGCGACATTGCCGCTGCCCGTGCCGCCTGGGAGGTCGCAAAGAAGCTGATCCGCTCGCAGGAGCACCGTCTGGTCCTGCTCGATGAGCTCAACATCGTGCTGCGCTACGACTATCTGCCGATCGAGGAGGTCGTCGCCTTCCTGCGCGACGAGAAACCGGACGACGTCCACGTCATCGTCACCGGGCGCAATGCCAAGGACGAGCTGATCGAGATCGCCGACCTCGTCACCGAGATGGAGCAGGTCAAGCACCCGTTCCGCTCCGGCGTGAAGCCGCAGGAAGGGATCGAATTCTGAGCGGCATTCGAGAAAGGAGCGCGTCATGCATGGCACCTTCGTTTGGACCGAACTCGCCACCGGCGACGTGCAGAAGGCCATGGCGTTCTATGCGGACACGCTGGGATGGACATTTGAACCGTACGAACTGCCCGACGGGGACTATTGGGTGATCCGCTCGGGAAACGCGGTGGTCGGCGGTATCGGCGGGCTGGACACGGCTGCAGACGTCGGTGCGTCCGCGTCGGCCTGGGCAGCCTTCATCGAGGTCGACAATCTCGACAAGCGAGTCGAAAAGGCGAAGGGCCTCGGCGCAACCGTCCTGCAGCCACCCCATGACGTCCCCAATGTCGGTCGGGTCGCCGTGCTGCGCGATCCGACGGGGGCGCTCATCGGCTGGATGACGAGACTTCCTTGAGCCGGCGCGTGCCCGCCCTGATGATCCAGGGCACCGGCTCCAACGTCGGAAAGAGCCTGATCGTTGCCGGGCTGTGCCGTCTGTTCGCCGATCGAGGGCTCACGGTTCGTCCGTTCAAGCCGCAGAACATGTCGAACAACGCCGCCGTCACCGCCGACGGCGGCGAGATCGGCCGCGCCCAGGCGCTGCAGGCGGTCGCTGCCCGGGCGGCCCCGACCGTGCACATGAACCCGGTGCTGCTCAAGCCGGAAACGGACATCGGCGCCCAGGTGATCGTTCAGGGCCAGCGCTTCGGTACCATGAAGGCACGCGAGTATGGTGGCCGCAAAGCCCAATTTCTTCCGAAGCTTGTTGATAGTTTTTCAAAAATCGCGTCAGAAGCCGATCTGGTGCTGGTGGAAGGGGCCGGCAGCCCGGCCGAGATCAATCTGCGCGCCGGCGACATTGCCAACATGGGCTTCGCGGAGGCGGTCGATTTGCCGGTCGTGCTGGTCGGCGACATCGACCGCGGCGGTGTCATTGCCAGTCTGGTCGGCACCTACGCGGTTCTCCCCGAGCATGAGCGGGCCAGGATCAAAGGATTCCTCGTCAACCGGTTCCGCGGCGACCCGGCGCTGTTCGGCGACGGCGTTGCCGAGATCGTCGCGCGCACCGGCTGGCCGGCCCTCGGCGTCGTGCCGTGGTTCGATGATGCCGGCCGGCTGCCGGCGGAAGACGCGCTCGGGCTCGAGGACGGGCAGGGAGCGGGACGGGTCAAGGTCGCCGTGCCGGTGATCAGCCGGATTGCCAATTTCGATGATCTCGATCCGTTGCGGCTGGAGCCGGATGTGACGCTGGTCCTGGTCCGGCCCGGCGAGCCGTTGCCCGGAGATGCCGACCTTGTGCTGCTGCCCGGTTCGAAATCGACGATTGGCGACCTCGACTTCTTCCGCCGCCAGGGCTGGGACATCGACCTTGCTGCCCATGTCCGCCGCGGCGGCCGGGTTCTCGGGGTCTGCGGCGGCTATCAGATGCTCGGCCGCACCATCGCGGATCCGGACGGGATCGAGGGAGCGGCAGCGACGGTGTCCGGCCTGGGCCATTTAGCCGTCGATACGGTGCTTGCACCGGAAAAGCGCCTTGCCACCGTCAAGGGGCGGCATGTCGCCAGCGGCGCGCGCATATCCGGCTACGAAATCCACATCGGCCGGACCGCTGGCCCGGATTGTGCCCGCGCCTTCGCCATGCTCGGCGGCACGCAGGGCGTGGAGCATGCCGACGGCGCCGTCTCGGCCGACGGCCGGATCATGGGCACCTATGTCCACGGGCTGTTCGGCTCCGACGCGTTCCGCCAAGGGTTTCTGAGCAGCCTCGGCGGCCGTTCACAGCTCGACTATGACGGCGAGATCGACCGCACCCTCGACGGTCTTGCCGAACACCTTGCGGCGTCGCTCGACGTCGAGTCCATCCTCGGAATCGCCCGGAGCCGATGAAGCTCAGCCGACCAGGACGGCGTGCGCGGCGGCGGCAATGACAACGAGTGCGAACAGCCCGGCGCACGCGCCCGCATAGACCCGCAGGCAACGGTCGATGTCGTCCGCACCGGCGTCGCCGCGGCCGTCGGCGTTGAGGAACGGGTCGTCGACCGGATAGCCCGGGTAGTGCCGCGGACCGGCGAGTGCCAGGCCGAGCGCACCGGCCATCGCAGCTTCCGGCCAGCCGGCGTTGGGGGAGCGGTGTCGTCCGGCATCGTGGCGCATGACGGCAAATGCCTGCTTGATCTGACCGCCGGCGAACGGGGCGGCAAACGCAATCAGGGCGCCGGCAAGCCGCGAGGCCGGCAGGTTGACGAGATCGTCGAACCTG
Organism: uncultured Hyphomicrobiales bacterium; assembly: GCA_964462985.1. Classification (GTDB taxonomy): domain Bacteria; phylum Pseudomonadota; class Alphaproteobacteria; order Rhizobiales; family Stappiaceae; genus CAYXAA01. Next base: position 63,335 of record CAYXAA010000018.1, read on the forward strand.
GCCGAGGCCCAGCCGAAGGCGCGGTGCCGGTCCGACCGGTGCCCGATCATCGAATCGGCGGTGTTCACCGCCTTGTAGGCAAGCAGTCCCGGCAGTCCGAGCAGCGCGAACCACAGGGCCGGGGCAACGACGCCGTCGGAAAAATTCTCGGCGCAGGATTCGATCGCCGCTCGGGAAACCCCGGCCTCGTCAAGGGTCTTCGGGTCGCGGCCGACGATACGGGCGACGGCGGCACGCCCGCCGGGAAGGCCGCGTTGTTTCAACGCGGCGCTCACGGCGGCGACATGCCGGTAGAGGCTGTTCTGCGCCAGGAACACCGCGGCGACGATGACAATTCCGATCTCGCCGAACGGCAGGCCGCGGCAGATGAGTTCGATCAGCCCGCCGATCAGAAAGGCGCCGGCGATCAGGGCGGTGAGGAAGACGACACCGTAGACCCTGCGGGTCCGCTCACTGGTGTCGGGTGTGTTGAAGTCCTGGTCGGCGATCGCAATCACGTGCCCGAAAAAGGTGACGGGGTGCGGCAGCCGCCGCCAGATCGGGTCCGGATCCCCGACGATCGCATCGAGCACCAGCGCCAGGGCGAGGAGGGCGAGGGCGTCGGTGAAAAGCAGCATGGACGGTCAGCGCCCCGCCAGCGCGTCGCCGAGCGCCGCATCGAACCGGTCGAGAGCCTCGGGAGAGCCGGGAAGGCCGATGCGCAGCCAGGTCGGCACATGGGCGAAGGCCCGTACCCAGATCCGGCGCTGCGCCAGAGCGCAGTGCAACGCTGCCGCCTCGGGGTGTTCCACGAGCCGATACAAGGTGGTGCCGCCGGCAATCCGCAGGCCATGCCGCTCTAGCCGGGCATCGAGCGCTGCTGCCTCCGCCGCGAGCCTGCCCCGCATCGCTGCTTGGAACGAGAGGTCGGCGAGGGCTGCGGCGCCGATGCTGAGGGCAGGGCCGGACACCGCCCAACCGCCAAGATCGCTCCGCAACCGGTCTATCACGGCCGCCGGCCCGGCGGCAAAGCCGAGGCGGAGGCCGGCAAGACCGAAGAACTTACCGAAAGATCGCAGCACCAGAACCGGAAGCTCGCGTTCATCGCGCAGGTGGGGCAGAACGCTCGCATCCGGCACCACATCGGCGAAGGCTTCGTCGACAATGAGGGCGCCGCCAACGGCCGCGAGCCGGCGGCCGACCTCGAGGAGGCGGTCCGGCGCGACGATTCGACCGTCGGGATTGTTGGGATTGACCAGGACCGCGACCCGGGCCGTGGCCGGTAGGGCGTCGAGGCTCGGAATCTCGTTGATTACTCGACCGTGCCGGCGCCAGTGGAGAGCGTGGCTCGAATAGGTCGGACCGACGACGGCAACCTGGTCCCCGTGCACCACCGCCGGGAGCCGGGCGATCAGGACTTCGGTGCCGGGGGCGGCGACGAGATCAAGTCGGTCGCAAATGCCGTAGGCGACACGCGCGGCTTCCGCGAGACGTTTCTGGGCAGCCTTCGACGGAAGACGATGCCAGGCCGCATCCTCGGATGGCACTAGTCCCTCAACGGGATAGGCATTCGGGTTGATCCCCGTCGACAGGTCGAGCCACTCCGCCTCCACGCCGCCGAAACGGTTGATGGCATCGCCGAGATCGCCGCCGTGCTCCATGACCGGCGAAAGCTGGGGTCGCTGCTCCATGGCATGCTTCTAGCGGCTCCTCAACGGAGCGCCAACCACGATGGCGACGCATTCCGATGCGCTGGCGACGACGAGCGCGGGTGCAAAGCGGGAAGCATTCGCTGACACGGGAGGAAGCGCCGCGCTGGAAAATGGCGCGGCCGTTCAGATGGCTGTGACGGAAATGAAAGGATGGAGGCCTCGCCCGGAATCGAACCGGGGTGCAAGGATTTGCAGTCCTCTGCGTAACCACTCCGCCACGAGGCCTTGACGCAGGCTTTCTAGTGGCACTCGGCGATGGATACAAGAGCCAAACGCAGGTACCTGTGCTTCGATCCGCCGCTTGCTCGTTTTCCGGCGGTGGCGCGGCCTCAAGTGGCGAAGACTCTGCGTCCACAGCGTCCGCGTGCCGTGGGGAGACGCTTGTCAGGGGGACGGGACGCGGCTAATGAACCCCCTGGTTTCGATCCGATGACCGACGAGGCGAGCGATGGGCGACCATAAAATGGCCCGCATCCGCATGGTGAACAATCAGCTGCGGACCAACGACGTGACCGACAATCGCGTGCTCGATGCGATGAGCGAAGTCCCGCGGGAGCGGTTCGTCCCGGCTGCACGGGTGCCGATCGCCTACTCCGATCAGGACATTCTGATCTCCGGAGACGGCGCCGAGCGGTACCTGATGAAGCCGCATGTGTTCGCGAAGCTGGCGCAACTTGCTGCGATTCGCCCGCAGGACATCGTGCTGGTCGTCGGCTGCGGCACGGGCTACAGCGTGGCTGTCCTTGCCCGCATCGCCGATTCCGTGGTTGGCATCGACTCGGATCCGCAGTTGGTCGAAACAGCCTCCCAGCTCATCGTCGACCTCGGCATCGACAACGCGGCTGTCATCGAACGATCGCTGACGGAAGGCTGCCCCGCCGAAGGACCCTACGACGTGATCCTGATCGACGGAGCGATCGAGGTTCCCCCGACGGCTCTGCTCGATCAACTCAAGGACGGCGGCCGACTGGTCGCCGTGGAGGGGACGGGAACGGCGGGCGCGGCGATGCTGTACATCCGATCCGGCGACTCGGTGGCGGGCCGCTTCGCCTTCAACGCATCTGCGCGTCTGTTGCCAGGCTTCGAGCGACCGAAGGCCTTCGTCTTCTGAAGCGGAGCCTTTGCGCGGCAGGGTCGCCGCTCTCCGGCCGACCGCTCCCTCAGACGCGGCGATCGCAGCCTCAGACAGGACATGCCTTGACTGTGAGGCCCGACGGTATCGGTATTCTTGCCGGGCCGGGGCCTGCCATATCACCGTTGAAAAGCTACGAATTGTTGCTTCAAGGTCGCAGCCGGCGAGATTCCGCGGTGCCCAGGTTCGACTTTGTTGTGTCGAAGGCCGGACGCGGTAAAGGTAGCGTCCGGAACCAAGTGCGGGCCGGCGGGCAATCTCGATGTGGCGGAGGGCGGCCTTAACATCGAGGGGAAACGCCCCCGGACGGACATTCGGCGTTGAGACAGAGGCAAGTCCAGTGATCGTACGAAATCTTGTTGTCGCTGCCGGATGCGTGGTCGCCACGGCCGTGGCCGCCCCGGCCAACGCGCAGAGCATCGACGCGGCGTTGGCCCAAGCGTACACGGTAAATCCGACCCTGAATGCGGCGCGCGCCGAACTTCGCTCCATCGACGAATCGGTGCCGCAGGCCCTGTCCGGGTGGCGACCGCAGATTTTCGGTCAAATCGACGCCGGCGGCCAATACACCAAGAGACGCCCCGGAGGCGTTGAAAGCTACGGCAACACCGCCTCGATTTCGCTCAGCGTCCAACAGGCCCTGTTTCGCGGTTTTCGCACGGTGAACTCGACCCGGCAGGCGGAGGCGATCGTGCGCGCGCAGCGCGAAAGCCTGCGCGCCACGGAGCAGTCGGTGCTGCTCGACGCGGCAACCGCATACATGGATGTGATCCGCGATACGGCCATCGTGTCCCTGCGCCGCAGCAACCTGAACTTCCTTGCCGAGCAGGTCCGGGCAGCCAAGGACCGCTTCGAGGTCGGCGAGGGCACGCGCACCGACGTCTCCCAGGCCGAGGCGCGCTATGCCGACGCGCAATCGCAGCTCAACCTTGCGCTGGCCAATGTCAACTCGAGCCGCGCCGTCTACCGGCAGATCATCGGCTCGGATCCGAGGTCGCTCTCTGCCCGCACCACGATCTACAACAGTCTGCCCAAGTCGGTGGAGGCAGCGATGCGGCGCGGGGCAGAGCAGCATCCGTCGATCCGGTCGGCGCTGCATCTGGTCGATGCCGCTGTGTTCGCCGTGAAGACGGCAGAAGGCGAACTGCTTCCGACCGTGTCGCTGGAGGGTACGGTGTCGCGGCAGTGGAGCCCGCCGTCCTCACCGACGGTCGATTCGGTCGATTCTGCGAGCATCTTCGGCCGGGTTTCGATCCCGCTTTACCAGGGTGGTCTCGTATCGTCGCAGGTCCGCCAGGCGAAGGAGGATCTCGGCCAGACCCAGGTGCAGGTCGACGTCGCACGCGACCAGATCCGGGCATCTATCGTATCGGCCTGGGGCCAGTACCAAGCGGCCGTCGCCTCGATCTCGGCGGCTGAAGCTGCGGTTTCCGCCAATCAGCTCGCCCTGGAAGGCGTGATCGAGGAACAGCGGGTCGGCCAGCGGACCACGCTCGACGTCCTCAACGCCCAGCTCGAGCTGGTCAACAGCCGCGTCGATCTCGTCACTGCCCAGCGTGACCGTACCGTCGCCGCCTATGCCCTTGCATCCGCCACCGGCCAGCTCACCGCGGACGCGCTCCGCCTCGGTGTGACTCTCTACGACCCGACCGAGCACTACGACAAGGTGCGCAACAAGTGGATCGGAACGCGTACGCCGGACGGACGCTGAGCTTGATTCCGTCAGTGTCCGTCACCGTGCAGGCCGACGGCACGACAGTTTTCATTGCCAATGCTGCCGCCAATTGTTGCGGTCGCGAAAATTGTTGCTCTTGACTTTTCGACGAGACGGGATTCGCGATTGCCCGCGCTTTTGCGAATCTCCGCGAACGGGTTATATTTTGGCCAAGTGATTCGACAGCTTCGCACGCATGGTGGCCGATGAACGGTCACCTGCTCATGGGTTGGGGAAAGAAATGGCCAAAGCCGCTGCGGCGCAAGAACCGTCGATGGAAGAGATTCTCGCGTCTATTCGGCGGATCATATCTGACGAAGATGCCGCGGCACCGGCGGCGCCCAAGGGAACGACACCAACGGCGGTCGAGGCGGTCGACCAGAACGCTGCCATGTCCCAGGACGAACTCGACAAGCTGTTCGACTCCAACGATGCCGCCGATGACATCAAGGACGACGATGTTCTCGAACTGACGGAAGAATTCGCCGTCGATGTGACGGAAGCGGAGGACGAGGTCGTCGAGCCGGCCCCCGAAGGCGAGGAGAACGGTGATTTCGCCTTCGTCGACGCAGAGGGTGCGGAGGACGACGAGCAGCCGGTCGCTGCGGATCCCGTGCCTCCGGACACGGGCGCGTCGACCGAGCGACTGCTGTCGCCGAGCGCAGACACGGCCGTGCAGTATGCGTTCGGCAATCTCGCGCATACCATTCTTTCCAGCAATCCGCGCACGCTTGAGGACCTGGTCCAGGAGATGCTGCGCCCGATGCTGAAGACGTGGCTCGACCAGAATCTGCCGCCGCTCGTGGAGCGGCTCGTGCGCGCCGAGATCGAGCGGGTGTCGCGCGGCGGGCGCTGAAGCGGCGCAGCAACGCCAGCATCGCAAGAACACTCCGGATCAGCGGATGCTCATTGAGAACCGACCGCCCTTGTGAAAAGGGCGGCGCGTTCGGCCAGCTTCCGCCGCGCCGTCAACCAACTGGCGCCGGCGAATGCGCCGGTCACGATGCGGCCCCGCAGCGGTTGACTTGTTGCCATCCTTCCGATTTACACGCGGGGTCACGGCGGATCCGGTCGCACCGGTGCCGCCGGTGATCGACCGTTTCCAACGAGTCTGCGCCCGATAGCGCGCGAGGGCCGCCCGGCGGCGTTCGGCGCGGGCGCAGGCGGAAGTAGCACCGACCCGAGACGCGTTCATGCTGGACAAGACCTACGACGCCGCCGCCGTCGAGCCGCGGATCTACGAGACCTGGGAAGACGCTGGAGCGTTCCGCGCCGGTGCGGGAGCGGAACCGGGCGCCGCGTCGTTCTCGATCGTGATTCCGCCGCCGAACGTGACCGGCTCCCTGCATATGGGGCACGCCCTCAACAACACGCTGCAGGACATTCTGGTCCGGTTTGAGCGGATGCGTGGGCGCGACGTGCTGTGGCAGCCGGGCATGGACCATGCCGGCATCGCCACCCAGATGGTGGTCGAGCGCCAGCTCATGGAGCGGCAGGAGCCTTCGCGCCGCGACATGGGCCGGGAGGCCTTCGTCAAGCGGGTCTGGGAGTGGAAGGCCGAATCCGGCGGCATGATCTTCAATCAGCTGAAGCGGCTCGGTGCCTCCTGTGACTGGTCGCGCGAGCGCTTCACGATGGACGAAGGTCTGTCGCAGGCCGTCCTCGAAGTGTTCGTCAGCCTCTACAAGGACGGGCTGATCTACAAGGACAAGCGCCTTGTTAACTGGGATCCGAAGCTGCTGACCGCGATCTCGGACCTGGAGGTCCAGCAGGTCGAGATCAAGGGGAACCTCTGGCACTTCCGCTATCCTCTCGCCGACGGTGCGACATATCATGCGCCGATTGCCTGGGACGAAGAGGGGACGCCGGCAAAGTGGGAGACGCGCGACTACATCACCGTCGCCACGACCCGGCCCGAGACCATGCTCGGCGATACCGCGGTCGCCGTGAACCCGCAGGACGAGCGGTACCGCGCGCTGATCGGCAAGTCCGTCATCCTGCCGCTTGTCGGCCGGCGGATTCCGATCGTCGGCGACGACTATGCTGACCCGAGTGCCGGATCCGGTGCGGTGAAGATCACGCCGGCCCATGACTTCAACGACTTCGAGGTCGGCAAGCGCCATGGCCTTCCGATGATCTCGGTGCTCGACCGCGAAGCGTCGCTGGCGCTGAAGGACAATGCCGAGTTCGTCGCAGGCGTCACAGAGACGCCCGAGCTCGCTGCCCTGATCGAGAACCTGCACGGTGCGGACCGCTTTGCCGCCCGCAAGATGATCGTGGCGATGATGGAGGAGCGCGGCCTGCTCGACCGCGTCGACGACCATGTCCACATGGTCCCCCATGGCGATCGCGGCAACGTCCCGATCGAGCCGCTGCTGACCGACCAATGGTACGTCGACGCCAAGACGCTGGCCAAGCCGGCAATCGAGAGCGTTCGTGCCGGACGGACGGTGTTCGTGCCCAAGTCCTGGGAGAAGACCTACTTCGAGTGGATGGAGAACATCCAGCCCTGGTGCGTGTCCCGGCAGCTGTGGTGGGGCCATCAGATTCCGGCCTGGTACGGGCCGGATGGAGGGCTCTTCGTCGAGAAAACCGAGGCCGAAGCGCTGGCGGCGGCCGAAGCGCATTACGGCAAGCCGGTCGAGGTCGTGCCCATCGACGAGGCCCTGGCGCGCTGGGAGAAGGGCGCCGACGGCCCGGTTGCCCTCTACCGCGACGAGGACGTGCTCGACACCTGGTTCTCCTCGGCGCTGTGGCCGTTTTCGACGCTCGGCTGGCCCGACAAGACGCCGGAGCTTGCCAACTACTATCCCACCAGTGTGCTCGTCACCGGCTTTGACATCATCTTCTTCTGGGTTGCCCGGATGATGATGATGGGCCTTCACTACATGAAGGCCGAGCCGTTCCACACGGTCTACATCCACGCTCTGGTCCGTGACGAGAAGGGCCAGAAGATGTCAAAGTCCAAGGGCAACGTCATCGACCCGCTGGCGCTGATCGACGAATACGGTGCCGACGCGCTGCGTTTCACCCTGGCGGCGATGGCGGCGCAGGGAAGGGATATCAAGCTCTCGCCCGCCCGGGTAGCGGGTTACCGCAACTTCGCCACCAAGCTATGGAACGCCGCCCGCTTCGTGGAGATGAACGGCGGCACCCACGCGCCGGAATTCGATCCGGCGACGGTCCGTCAGACCGTCAACCGCTGGATCGTGACCGAGGTCGGCCGCTGCATTGCCAGCGTGACGGAGGCGCTGGAGGCCTATCGCTTCAACGACGCGGCCGGGGCGGTCTACCGCTTCGTTTGGAACACCTATTGCGACTGGTACCTGGAATTCGCGAAACCGATCTTTTCCGGCGACGATGAGGCGGCCACGGCCGAGACACGGGCGACGGCCGGCTGGGCGATGGATCAGATCCTTAAGGTCCTGCATCCCTTCATGCCGTTCCTGACCGAGGAGCTGTGGCAGCGCAGTGTCGATGGCAAGGCACCGCGCAGCCACCTGCTGGCGCTGACCCGCTGGCCCACCGCGGCCGTCGGCGACCCTGCGGCCGCCGCCGAGATCAATTGGCTGGTCGAGCTCATCTCGGAGGTCCGCTCGGTTCGATCGGAGATGAACGTTCCGGCCGGCGCGCAGATCCCGCTGGTGATCGCCGGCGCAAGTGAACTGACGCGGCACAGGGTGCAGACCCATAGGGCACTGATCGAGCGGCTCGCCCGCGTTGAATCGATTTCGCTCGCGGAGGCTGCTCCGCGCGGCGCCGCACAGATCGTCGTCGGCGATGCGATCGCGTGCCTGCCGCTCGCCGGCATCATCGATCTGGCGGCGGAAAAGAACCGCCTCGTCAAGGAAATGTCAAAGATCGACGCCGAGGTTGCCCGAATTGACAAGAAACTGGGCAATCCGTCGTTCCTGGCCAAGGCGCCCGAGGAGGTCGTCGAGGCCGACAGGGAGAAACGGGCGGACTACCTCGAGCGACGCGTCAAGGTCGAAGAGGCCCTCGGACGCCTTGCCGACCTCCAATAAACGGACCGGAACCTGCGCAGGTTTGACAGGCTCAGGAGCCTTCCCCGAGCCTCAATCCAATGCTAAATCGCAACCACGATTCGGGATCGCAACAGACACAGGCGACTTATGGTTTTTTCGATGAAGCGCTCGTCGCGGTTCCCGGCCGGGTTCGTTGTCCTGGCTTCACTGGTCGCGGGGTTCCCCGGCAGTGCTGAGGCCGAGAAGATCTCCAATCCCGTGGCGGTATTTTCCGGCCTCGACAAGATTACCGGCCGGATCATTTCCTTCGACGTCTATATCGGCGAGACGGTGCAGTTCGGCGCTCTGCAGGTGACGCCGCGGGTGTGCTACACCCGGCCGCAGACGGAGACACCGCAGACCGACGCCTTCGTCGAGATCGACGAGATCACGCTCAACAACGAGGTCCGCCGGGTTTTCACCGGATGGATGTTTGCTTCAAGTCCCGCGCTCAACGCCGTCGACCACGCGGTCTACGACGTCTGGCTGACCAACTGCAAGATGTCGTCGAACGTCGCTCCGCCGGCGAACTACAGCGGCCCGCCGATCGCCGAGCCGCCGGCCGATGGCGACTCGCTGGCGGGCCCCGAGCAGGCCGTGGGAGTGGAGGGCGTAAAGCCAAGGCCGAAGCCAGAGCCCTGAATCAACGGCTATTTCGGCCAGTCGCTGCGGCCATCCTCCGCCACATCTTGCTCCAGCCCCAGAGCGGCAAGCGCCTGCGCACCGCTCACCCTTTCGGGGAGCTGCAGAAAATCGCCTTCGCGGCGCAGGCTGTCTTCCAGCATCCGGGTGTATTGCGCGTTACCCACCTCGATCGCGCCGAATCGCGCCAGGTGGTCGGTGACGAACTGGGTATCGAGCAGGGTGAAGCCACCGGCGACGAGGCGCGCGATCAGGTGGCACAGCGCGACCTTTGACGCGTCCCGCACCTTCGAGAACATGCTTTCACCGAAGAAGGCGGCGCCGAGCCGGATGCCGTAGAGACCTCCGACCAGTACGCCATCCTGCCAAGCCTCGACGGTGTGACAGTAGCCCATGTCGAAGCACGCGCCATAGAGCCTGCGAATTTCGCCGTTGATCCAGGTCTTGCGCCGGCCGGGCGCCGGGGCGGCACAGCCATCGATTACCGCGTCGAAATCGCTGTCGATCCGGATCTCGAACACGTCCCGACGGACGGTCTTCTGCAGCCGCCGCGGAATGTGCCAGCCGTCGAGCGGTATGATGCCGCGTCGCTCCGGTTCGATCCAGAACAGGCCGGGATCGTCAGCCGATTCGGCCATGGGGAAGATGCCGCAGGCATAGGCCTTGAGCAGGACCTGCGGCGTGATCTCTAGAGCGATCTCGTCCTTTGCGGCCATGGCACGGTCTCTCGATTTGGGCGGTTTTGCCTGGAATGCACAATGCTGGACCGGGCTCGACAGGCGCGTCCCGCAACCTGGTTGGCTACGGGGACGTGTCGTTCCGTCCTGCCAAGCCCAATCCCAGACCTGAGATCCTCCACACGCTACGCCCGATTGATCCTACCGGATTCCAGCCGCTCCCGAAGCGTCCCGTCGCCAAGGATCAAGACCCATCGCCGGCCAACAGCTTCTCGAGCCAGTGGATGTCGTACATGCCGTTGGCAATATCCTGGCTGTCGACCAGCGTCCTGAACAACGGAATGGTCGATTCGATCCCGTCGACGACGAACTCGTCCAGGCAGCGCCTTAAGCGCATCATGCATTCCACGCGGTTGCGGCCGTGGACAATCAGCTTCCCGATCAGACTGTCGTAGTTGGGCGGGATTCTGTAGCCCTGATAGACGCCGGAATCGACACGCACGCCGAGGCCACCCGGCGGGTGATAATAGGTGATACGCCCCGGCGAGGGCGCGAAGGTCGTGGGGTTCTCGGCGTTGATCCGGCACTCGATCGCGTGGCCGTCGAAGGTGACATCCTCTTGGCGCAGCGACAGCTCGGCACCGGCTGCGATCCGGATCTGCTCGTTGACGAGGTCGATGCCGGTGATCATCTCCGTTACCGGGTGCTCGACCTGGAGCCGCGTGTTCATCTCGATGAAGTAGAACGCGCCGTCTTCGTACAGGAACTCAACGGTGCCTGCACCCCGATACTTGAGCTTCCGCATGGCCGCCGCGACGATCTCGCCGATCTCCATGCGCTGGCTGGCGTTGAGGGCCGGCGAGGGAGCTTCCTCCCAGACCTTCTGGTGCCTGCGCTGCAGCGAGCAGTCGCGCTCGCCGAGATGGATGGCATTGCCCTTTCCGTCACCCAGCACCTGGATCTCGATGTGTCGCGGCTTCGCAAGATACTTTTCGATGTAGAGTGCGTCGTCCCCGAAGGCGGCCTTGGCTTCGCTGCGCGCCGTGGCGAGCGCATTATCGAGATCGGCTTCGCTGCGGGCGACCTTCATGCCGCGCCCGCCGCCGCCGGCCGCCGCCTTCACCAGCACCGGATACCCGATGGTGCGCGCAATCGCTTTGGCATCATCGGTCGGGCGTACGGCGCCTTCTGAGCCCGGGACGACCGGAATGCCCAGCCGCCTCGCCGTCGCCTTGGCCTCGATCTTGTCGCCCATGATGCGGATGTGTTCGGCGGTGGGCCCGATGAAGGTGATGTTGTGGGCTTCGAGAATCTCGGCGAAGCGTGCGTTTTCCGACAGGAAGCCGTAGCCGGGGTGGACGGCATCCGCGCCAGTGATCTCGCAGGCGGCGAGCAGGGACGGAATATTGAGATAGCTGTCGCGGGCCGGTGGCGGTCCGATGCACACGCTTTCGTCGGCCAGCCGAACGTGCATGGCGTCGGCATCGGCGGTTGAGTGCACCGCCACGGTCTGGATGCCGAGCTCCTTGCAGGCTCGCAGCACGCGCAGTGCGATCTCCCCGCGGTTGGCGATCAGGATCTTCGAGAACATGCGGCGCCCTCGCTCATTCGATCACGATGAGGGGCTCGCCATACTCAACCGGCTGGCCGTCCTCAACGAGGATCGCCGTCACCTTGCCTGCGCGGGGGGCCGGGATCTGGTTCATGGTCTTCATGGCTTCGACGATCATGATCGTCTGGCCGGCGGCGATCGTGTCGCCGACCTCCACGAACGGACGCGCACCCGGCTCCGGGGATCGGTATGCGGTGCCGACCATCGGCGAAGGAACGGCCCCCGGATGGGCTCCGCCCTCGGGAGCCGCAGGGGCCGCTTCGGCGGGCGCCACGGCGACCGGGCGCTGCGACGCGGACGCGATGGCGGTCTCAACCACGATCTGCCGCGCGACGCGAATCCGGAACCCCTCGCGCTCAAGCTCGATTTCGCTCAGCTTGGTCTCGTCGAGAAGGACGGCGAGTTGCCGGATCAGGTCCTGGTCGAATGGGGATTTATTGTCTGCCATGGGGTGTTTACATCCGCTTCGCGTCGATCATGGTATCGGATCCGGAACAGGCGCAGTGCTGTGAGCGAACGGTCCTACCCGGTACCGTTGCGAGCGAGGCTCCGACCGACTGGCGAGACGGGAGAACAGCGCTGCGGGGTCGGTCCACGAACTGCGACCGAGTGGCAGCCTATCGAAGCGTCGGCCCCGACCAGGGCAGCACCCTCGTCCGGGATCTCACCTGCGCGCCTCTTATAGGCATTCGCCGTGGAGAGGAAAAGACCCGCATAACAGGTTGTTGCGCGATCAGCAGGTGGTTTCCCCGCAATTGCGCAGAGCGGTCAGCTTGGCCTTGAGCTGGTCGTAGCCGACCGCGCCCATGACGACCTCGTCGCCGACCACATAGGATGGCGTGCCCGTCAGCCCAAGACGGTTTGCCAGGTAATACACCTCCTCGAGGGTCGCTCTGACCTCCGGACGGTCCATCGCCCGCTCCACCTCAGCCCGGTCGATGCCGACCTCCTCGGCGGCGTCGAGTGCGCGGGCACGGTTGGCCTGACCGCGACCGCCAAGCAGAGCCTGGTGGAAGGCGAGATATTTGTCCGGTGCGACGGTATTGACGGCGACGGCGACCTGAGCGGCTTCGACGGAGCCCTCGCCGAGCACCGGGAACTCTTTCAGGACGACCCGGACGTCCTTGTCCTCCTCGAGGATGCGCATCAGGTCGGCCAAGGCACGCTTGCAGTAGCCGCAGTTGTAATCGAAGAATTCGACGAGGGTGATGTCGCCCTTCGGGTTGCCGAGCTCGACCTGTCGGTCCGAGTTGTAGAGCATGTCCGAAGCACTCGACACCGCCTCGGCCTGGGCCTTTTTCTCCTCTTCCTCCTCGCGGCGCTGAAGCTCGATCAGGGCCTCGCGAATTACCTCCGGGTGAGCAAGGAGATAATCGCGCACGATGCCTTCTACCGCGGTGCGATCCTTGTCCGTCACATCGGCACGCACTCCGGTCGGCAGGGTGGCCGTTACGGCGATCAGGACGGCGAAGGCCGCGGCGAAAATACGAATGCGGGTCATGACCACTCCAAACCGAAAGGCGCGCCGTACTGTCGCTCGGCGCGGTCTGTGGAAGGCTTATACGACAGCATTTCCCCCGCTTATAGCCGTGCAGCCGCGCCACACTTCAATTTTTGTTGCGTGAGCGGGTAGGCCGGGGGCCCGGCTGCAGCCAGTGAGGGCAGCGTTTGTCGGCCCCTTTATTCGCGCGGTCTGCTGGGGTAGGGACGTGCGGACGACGGCGGCGAGGCGCCGCCGCGTCTCACGAACCAGGCACAGGACCTCGATCGATGCAAATTCCGTCGCGGCGCTCGGCCGTCGAGCCCTTCATCGCCATGGACGTTCTGGCCGCGGCCAACCGGCGTGAGGCTGCCGGCGAGCGCGTGATCCACATGGAGGTCGGGCAGCCAAGCGCTCCGGCACCGGCTGCCGTTCTGGAGGCGGCACGGGCGGCGCTCGACCACGGCCGGCTTGGCTACACCGAGGCGCGAGGTCGTGCGGAGCTGCGCCGTGCGATCGCTGCGCACTACCGCCGCACCTACGGGGTGGAGGTTGCCGAGGATCGTGTGGTCGTGACCACCGGCTCTTCAGCTGGATTCAATCTGGCGTTCCTTGCGGCCTTCGACCCCGGCGACCGGGTTGCTCTGACCGCGCCCGGCTATCCGGCCTATCGCAACATTCTAAGGGCCCTGGGGCTGGAGCCGGTCGAGATCGAGGTCGGGCCGCAGACCCGATGGGCGCTGACGCCCGAGCTTGTTGCCAAGGCTCACGCAGACCGGCCGTTGAAAGGCGTCCTGGTGGCAAGTCCGGCCAACCCAACCGGCACCATGATGACGCCGGAGGCGCTCGGTGCGCTGGCTCGAGCCTGCGATGATCTTGACCTGTGGTTCCTCTCCGACGAGATCTATCACGGCCTGGTCTTCACCGGCCGGCAGGAGACGGCCTTGCGGTATTCCGACAAGGCGATCGTCATCAACAGCTTCTCGAAATACTACTGCATGACGGGCTGGCGGATCGGCTGGATGGTCGTGCCCGAGGTGCTGGCGCGGCCGGTCGAACGCATCGCGCAGAGCCTCTACATCTCGCCGCCGGATCTGTCGCAGCAGGCAGCGGTCGGCGCCTTCGAAGCAACCGAGGAGCTTGACCGCATCCGCGACGGCTATGCTGCCAACCGTGCCGTCCTGCTGGAGCGGCTGCCGGTTATCGGCTTTGAGGAGTTGCTGCCGGTCGACGGGGCGTTCTATGTCTATGCCAGCACCCGCCGTTTTGCCAACGACTCGCACGACTTTGCCGAACGCATGCTGGCGGCGACAGGCATTGCCGCCACGCCGGGTGCCGACTTCGACCACGGCCGAGGCCATAACTACATCCGCTTCTCCTTCGCTGGCGCCCATGCCGACATGGTAGAGGCAATGGACAGCCTCGGCCGCTGGCTGCGCTAAGCGGACTTGCCCGGCACTCGCGTCGACGGTCCTCCCTGCCGCAAACGAAAAAGGCGGCCCGGAGACCGCCTTTGACCGGATAGAACGGAGAGCGGAGCGAACGAAGGCCCCGCGTCTCAAGGGCATTTCAACGCTTCACCACGACCCTGGTGCCGATGCCGACCCGTTCATAAAGGTCAATGACATCCTCGTTGGCCATGCGGATGCAGCCGGACGACACGGCGGTTCCGATCGTCCACGGTTCGTTTGAGCCATGAATGCGGTAGAGCGTCGAACCGATGTAGAGCGCGCGGGCGCCGAGGGGATTGTTCGGGCCGCCTTCCATGTAGGCCGGCAGGATGCGGCCTTTTTTGCGTTCGCGGGCGCGCATCTGTGGCGGCGGCGTCCAGCCCGGCCACTCGGCCTTGCGCGTGATCCGGTGCGTGCCGGCCCACTGGAAGCCTTCGCGGCCGACGCCGATGCCGTACTTGATCGCCTTGCCCCCCGGCAGGATATAGTAGAGCCGGCGCTCGCCGGTATCGACCACGATGGTGCCGGGGCCATAGGGACCGTCGTACCGAACCGTTTGCCGCTTGATGGGCGACTTGCCGCCATAGGTCGGGCCGTACTCGACCCAGCTACGGGTGTTCGGATCGAAGAACATGCCCGCGGCAGCCCATGCGTTTGCCGCCAGGACTCCGGCAATCAGAAAACTCGCGATTGCGAGAACCTTCCGCATCTTTGTCGTCCCCGTTAATGAAAGCGCCGACGCAACCCGACGGCGGGAAACCAATTGAATCAAATATGCCACGATCGTTGCGATCTTGTTGACGCTGCGGTCGCCGGGCAAGGCGCGCGCGTCACAATTCGCTCATTTCCGCGTGATCGCGGCATATCTGTTGTCGAAACGACACATCGGCTCGCCTCTGGCGGTCAGCGACAGGACAGGCGCACACGTCCAACGCGTCAGCCGAGGTTGAGTTCCTTGAAGAAGTCGTTGCCCTTGTCGTCGATCACGATGAAGGCCGGAAAATCTTCAACCTCGATCTTCCAGATTGCCTCCATGCCGAGTTCAGGAAACTCGACGACCTCGACCCTCTTGATGCAGTCCTGGGCGAGGCGCGCGGCCGGTCCCCCGATCGAGCCGAGGTAGAAGCCGCCATGTGCCTGGCAGGCACGGCGCACCTGGGCCGAGCGGTTGCCCTTGGCCAGCATCACCATCGACCCACCGGCCGCCTGGAACTGGTCGACATAGGCATCCATGCGGCCCGCCGTGGTCGGGCCGAACGAGCCGGATGCGTAGCCCTCCGGCGTCTTCGCCGGACCGGCGTAGTAGATCGGATGGTTCTTGAAATAGTCGGGCAGTGGCTGGCCGGCCTCCAGCCGCTCGCGCAGCTTGGCATGGGCGAGATCGCGGGCGACGATCAGCGGCCCGGTGAGCGACAGCCGTGTTTTGATCGGATGGCGGGTCAGTTCACCCAGGATCTCCGGCATCGGCCGGGTCAGGTCGATCTTCACAACGTGGTCGGAGAGGGAGGCGTCGGTGACCTCCGGCAGGTACTTCTCCGGCTGCATCTCGAGCTGTTCCAGGAAGATGCCGTCGCGGGTGATCTTGCCCACCGCCTGGCGGTCGGCCGAGCACGACACGCCGAGACCGATCGGCAGCGAGGCGCCGTGGCGCGGCAGGCGGATGACGCGCACGTCGTGACAGAAATACTTGCCGCCGAACTGGGCACCGACGCCGGTCGCCTGCGTCAGCTTGTGGATCTCCTCCTCCATCGCGAGATCCCGGAAGGCGTGGCCGCGCTCCGACCCTGCGGTGGGCAGGCCGTCGAGATAGCGGGCGGAGGCGAGCTTCACCGTTTTCAGCGTCATCTCGGCGGAGGTGCCGCCGATCACGATCGCCAGGTGATAGGGCGGGCAGGCGGCGGTGCCGAGCGTGAGGATTTTTTCCTTCAGGAACGCGATCAGCCGGTCGTGCGTGAGCAGCGACGGCGTGCCCTGGAACAAGAAGGTCTTGTTGGCCGAGCCGCCACCCTTGGCCATGAACAGAAACTTGTAGGCGTCCTCGCCCTCCGAATAGAGCTCGATCTGAGCCGGCATGTTGTTGGCGGTGTTCTTTTCCTCGAACATCGACAGCGGCGCGAGCTGCGAGTAGCGCAGGTTCTTGCGGAAATAGGCGTCGCGAGCGCCTTCCCCGAGCGCTGCCTCGTCCGAGCCGTCGGTCCAGATCCGCCGTCCCTTCTTGCCCATGATGATTGCCGTGCCTGTGTCCTGGCACATCGGCAGCACGCCGGCGGCGGAGATGTTGGCGTTCTTCAGGAGGTCATAGGCGACGAACTTGTCGTTGTCGGTCGCCTCCGGGTCGTCGAGGATCTTGCGCAACTGGGCAAGGTGGCCGGGGCGCAGATAGTGGTTGATGTCCTTGAAGGCCTCTTCCGCCAGCAGCCGCAGCCCTTCGCGTTCGACCATGACCACTTCGCTGCCGTTGAACGTCGTTGTCGAGACGTGGTCAGAGGTCAGCTTGCGGTAGGGCGTTTCGTCCGCTTCCAGAGGAAACAGCGGGCTGTGCTCATAGGCGGGCGGAACGGCATTGGACATCAGCGGTCTCCCTCGGCGCATCTCGCCGGCCGGCGCCAGGGCACAACGGCGGACGAGAGCTCAAATCTGAACGGTGCATCCCGCGCGTGGTCTAAAAGGCGGTTGCTCCGGCAGTGCGTCGTGTCGGCGCCTTTTACGTCAGCGGGCCTTTGCCGCCAAGCGGCAGACGCGCTTCAGGCGTGAGTGTGACCGCTGCAGACATGTCCCATGTTCAAGAGGAACATAACGGGCTTGCAAAGAGAACAAAGATGGAACATTCTTGTGGCGCGAGATGAGGAGGAACAGGCATGATCGTTTCCATTCGCGGTCTCTTTCAGGATGTCGTCGCCTTCGGCGCGCTCGCCCTTTTGGGCACCACCGTTGCGCTCTGGAGCGAAGTGCTGATCGAGGTGCTGTGACCGCCGTGCCGTGACTGCCGCGCCGTGACAGAGGCGTCTGGCCGGCGATTCGCCGACCGCAGTCCGTCGTCTGCCGGCAAGTTTTCCCCAACTGCTGGATTGCGTGTCGACAACTGGCGGCAAAAGCCTTGCTCGCCTCGACAGCGCTTGTTTGTCCGCGCGAGACTGACGTAAACGCGCAAGTGCCGGCTGCGGCGGCGATCGGCCGCCGTGGCAGCGGCGAGCAGTGTGCGGGAGTATGGGATGGCCGGTTCGGGGAACGGCGTGGGGTTTGTCCACCTTCGGGTGCATTCGGCCTATTCGCTGCTCGAGGGCGCATTGCCGCTCGGCCGCCTGATCGACCTTGCCAAGGCCGACCGCCAGCCGGCGCTGGCGGTGACGGACACCGCCAATCTGTTCGGCGCGCTGGAATTTTCCGAAAAGGCCTGGGGCTCCGGCCTGCAGCCGATCATCGGTGTTCAGCTCACCGTCGATTTCGGCGATGGCGGCGTCAAGGCGCGCCGCGGCGCGACGCATCTGTCCGATCTCGTCCTGCTGGCCGCCGAGGCCGAGGGCTACGACAACCTGATGGACCTCGTCAGCCGTGCCTATCTCGACACCGATCCCGGCAGCCGCGCCCATGTCCCGCTCGCGTTGCTGAACGAGCGGACGAACGGTCTGATCGCGCTGACCGGGGGCGTTGCCGGGCCGGTTGGACAGGCCGTGCTGGCCGGCGAGATGGCGCAGGCGGAGCGCCGCCTCACGGCACTGCAGGATGGCTTCGGCAATCGGCTCTACATGGAGATCCAGCGCCACGGCACGGCGGCGGAGCGGCAGACCGAGCCCGGTTTTCTCGATCTGGCCTACCGCCGCGGCGTGCCGCTCGTTGCCACCAACGAGGCGTTCTTTCCAACCCGCGACGACTACGAGGCCCACGATGCCCTGATCTGCATCTCCGAAGGCTGCGTCATTGCCGAGGACGACCGGCGGCGGCTCACGCCCGAGCACTATTTCAAGAGCCGGGCCGAAATGCTGGAGCTGTTTGCCGACCTGCCGGAGGCGGCGGCAAACACGGTTGAGATCGCCCGCCGCTGCCACTTCCGCCCGCTCAAGCGCAAGCCGATCCTGCCGCGCTTTGCCGGCGCCGGAGCCAACCCCGAGGAGGCCGAGCGCGTTGAGGCCGAGGAACTGCGCCGGCAGGCCCGCGCCGGCCTCGCACAGCGTCTCGAGCGGCACGGGCTGGCGCCGGGACTCGCCGAAGAGGATTACTGGCAGCGGCTGGACTTCGAGCTGGGCGTCATTGAACGCATGAAGTTTCCCGGCTACTTCCTGATCGTGTCGGACTTCATCAAATGGGCCAAGGCGCGTGACATCCCGGTCGGCCCCGGCCGCGGCTCGGGCGCCGGCTCACTGGTGGCCTGGTCGCTCACGGTCACCGACCTCGACCCGATGCGCTTCGCGCTGCTGTTCGAGCGCTTCCTCAACCCCGAGCGCGTGTCGATGCCGGACTTCGACATCGACTTCTGCCAGTACCGCCGCGAAGAGGTGATCCGCTACGTCCAGGAGAAGTACGGCCGGGCGCAGGTGGCACAGATCATCACGTTCGGGACGCTGCAGGCCCGTGCCGTGCTGCGCGACGTCGGCCGCGTGCTGCAGATGCCCTACGGCCAGGTCGACCGGCTGTCGAAGCTGGTGCCTGCCGCACCGGGCCAGCAGGTGACGCTGGAGCAGGCAATCCGCGACGAGCCGCGCCTGCAGCAGGCGCGCGCCGAGGAGGAGGGCGTCGACCGCCTGCTGACGATCGCCCAGAAGCTCGAGGGCCTCTACCGCCACGCCTCGACCCATGCCGCCGGCGTGGTGATCGGCGATCGCCCGCTGGAGCGCCTGGTGCCGCTCTACCGCGACCCGCGCTCCGACATGCCGGTGGCGCAGTTCAACATGAAATGGGTCGAGCAGGCGGGCCTCGTGAAGTTCGACTTCCTCGGCCTGAAGACGCTGACGGTGATCGACACGGCGGTCAAGCTGATCGCCCGCCGCGGCATCACCGTCGACATGGCGGCGCTGCCGCTGGACGACGAAAAGACCTACAGGCTGCTCGCCGCCGGCGAGACGGTCGGCGTGTTCCAGCTCGAAAGTCAGGGCATGCGCCGGGCGATCGCCGGCATGAAGCCCGACCGCTTCGAGGACATCATTGCCCTGGTCGCGCTCTACCGCCCCGGGCCGATGGACAACATCCCGGTCTACAACGCCGTCAAGCACGGCGAGCAGACGCCCGACTACCTGCACCCGCTGCTGGAGCCGATCCTGAAGGAGACCAACGGCATCATCGTCTATCAGGAGCAGGTGATGCAGATTGCGCAGGTGCTGTCGGGCTACTCGCTCGGCGAAGCCGACCTGCTGCGCCGCGCCATGGGCAAGAAGATC
>CAYXAA010000019.1:0-81989 GCA_964462985.1 uncultured Hyphomicrobiales bacterium
TATGATGTGGCCGATCCTGCTTGCGCTCTTCCCAACGGGTTTCGTTGCCGCCGCTGGACCTCGCGATCGACGTGTCTGTCCGCATCGTCACGCTGAAGTTCCTGAACTGCAGGATGTCGCCGACGCGTGCCGACCCAAGCGTGATCTCACGGCCCCACTTATAGTCGGCGGAGGGCGTCACCTCGGCGCAGTCGGCGACGCTCTTCACGCCGAGAGACCGGAGGGCATTGTCGACCAGGGTAAAGCATTCGCCATTGCCTTCCTGACTCCCCAGCCTTTGAAGAGCGAATCGGATGACCTGAGCGGATTGCTGCTTCGAGATATCGGGCATGACCGCTCCTGGCTTCTAGAGTAAAAGGCACTGTTACGGAGGGCTTCATATGTTGCGCCGCTATGCCGCCGTGTTCTGTAATCGACGTCACATTGGTAACCCGTTGCGCTCGACGGTGGCTCGAAGAAGAATCCCGCGGGCCACATCAACCGGTCCGAAGAAACGATAAAGCCGCAGCGCTGGAAATTTCCGCCGGTTTCCGCCATATACGGGCCATGGCGGGCTCGAGGGGCGCGCAGTCGCGCGAGCAAGGGCGCGAGGAACGAGAGCTCTCTGAAGCGATGACGGACAAGCGCATACCCTTTCTGAAGATGAACGGGCTCGGCAACGATTTCGTCGTCTGGGACGCGCGCGAGATGCCGCTCCTGCTTACGCCGGCCCAGATTCGCGCGATCGGCGACCGCAGGACGGGCATTGGCTTCGATCAGATGATCACCGTCGAGCGCTCTCCCGCCGGCGCGGACGCGTTCATGCGGATCCACAATCGCGACGGCAGCGAGGTCGACGCCTGCGGCAATGCAACGCGCTGCGTCGGTCGGTTGCTGATGGAGGAAAGCGGACGCGAGGCCGTCGCCATCGAGACCAACGCCGGCGTGCTCGGTGTGCTTCGGACCGGCGATCCGTGCCGAGTCACCGTCGACATGGGCATGCCGCGGCTGCGCTGGGACGAGATTCCGCTCGCCGAGGAGTTTCATGATACGCGCGCGATCGAGCTGCAGATCGGACCGATCGATGCGCCGATCCTGCATTCACCTTCGGTCGTTAACATGGGCAATCCCCATGCCGTGTTTTGGGTCGCCGACATCGATGCCTTCGACCTGGAACGGATCGGACCGTTGCTCGAGAATCATCCGATCTTTCCGGAGCGTGCGAACATTTCGTTGGCTCACGTGCTCTCGGATAATGAGATCGAGGTGAAGGTGTGGGAGCGGGGCGCCGGACTGACCCGCGCATGCGGCACCGCCGCCTGTGCCGTGACGGTCGCCGCTGCCCGCGATGGTCGCACCGGACGGAAGGTCACGGTCGGCCTTCCCGGTGGCCAGCTCGACATCGAATGGCGCGACGACGGCCACGTGCTGATGACCGGAGATACTGAGATCGAGTTTGAGGGCGAGCTCGATTCCGACACGCTCACCTTTGCCAGGACGGCACCCGGTGACCGACCGCAGCCGGAGGTTGCCTCGTGAGTGTCGACGTCGTTACCTTCGGCTGCCGTTTGAATGCCTACGAATCCGAAGTCATGAAGCGCGAGGCGGAGGCCGCGGGGCTTGCCAATGCCGTGCTGGTCAACACCTGCGCAGTGACGGCCGAAGCCGTACGGCAGGCACGGCAGGCGATCCGCCGCGCCCGCCGCGACAATCCTGCCGCGCGGATTATCGTCACCGGATGCGCCGCCCAGACCGAAGCTTCAACCTTCGCCGAAATGGAAGAGGTCGATCTCGTCCTCGGCAATACAGAAAAGCTGGAACGCGCATCCTATGGCCGCGTGGCGGACTTCGGCATCGACCAGACGGAGAAGGTGCTGGTCAACGACATCATGAGCGTCAAGGAGACAGCCGGCCACCTGATCGACGGGCTCGGGGGCCGGGCACGAGCCTTCGTTCAAATTCAGAACGGCTGCGATCACCGCTGCACCTTCTGCATTATTCCTTATGGTCGCGGCAATTCACGCTCGGTCCCGATGGGGGTTGTAGTCGATCAGATCCGCCGCCTGACCGGCAACGGCTACCGTGAGATCGTGCTGACCGGCGTCGACATCACAAGCTACGGTGCTGATCTGCCCGGAAGTCCGACGCTTGGCGACCTGACGCTCAAGATCCTGAAGCTCGTCCCCGACCTCGACCGCCTACGGCTGTCGTCGATCGATTCCATTGAGGCTGACCCGGCGCTGATGCGCGCGATCGCGGAAGAGGAGCGGCTGATGCCGCATTTCCATCTTTCGCTGCAGGCGGGCGACGACCTGATCCTGAAGCGGATGAAGCGCCGACACCTGCGCTCAGACACCATCCGCTTCTGCAATGAGGTCCGCCGCCTTCGCCCCGAGGTCGTTTTCGGTGCCGATATCATCGCCGGCTTTCCGACCGAGACCGAGGCGATGTTCGACAACACGCTGAAGATCATCGACGACTGCGGCCTGACCCACCTTCACGTCTTCCCATTCTCGCCGCGCCCTGGCACACCAGCCGCCCGCATGCCGCAGGTGGAGCGTGTGATTGTGAAGGAGCGGGCGGCCCGACTCAGAGAAAAGGGCGAGGTCGCACTCGGGCGGCATCTCGCCGCCGAGGTCGGGCGCACCCGCATTGCCCTGGTCGAGCAGGAAGGTCTCGGCCGTACCGAGCAGTTCACCCAGGTCGAAGTCGCCGGCGGCAAGCCGGGCAGCCTGATCCCGGTCCGGATTGCCGGTCACACGGGCCGCCATCTCGTCGGCGAGCCGATTGCAGAGGCGGCGTGATCCGATGAGCGAAAAGAAGCGCGGATTGTTCGGCCGTCTGTTTCGCGGCAAGGACGACGTTGACACGACGCCGACGGTAGAGTCCGAGGTCACGCCGGAAGCATTGGAGCCGGTGACCCCGGCGGATGAGGCGGCCTCTCCCGAAACACCAGCGGCGCCGCCCAAACCGTTCGAGGCCGTTGAGCCTCGGGTCCCGCAGCCTCCGGCGACCGACGCCGCGCCACCTGTGGTGGAGCCCCGGCCGCCAGCGCCGGAGGTGCCCGCAATCCAGGAGACCCCACGCAAGAGTTGGCTCTCCCGGCTGAAGAACGGCCTCTCGCGCTCGTCGACCGCGCTCACCGGCGGAATCACCGCGCTCTTCACCAAGAAGAAGCTTGATGCCGCAACTCTGGAAGAGCTTGAAGACCTCCTGATCCAGTCGGATCTCGGTGCCGACACGGCAATCGCCATCACCGAACGTCTAGCGGAGGGACGTTTCGATAAGGAAATAGCACCCGAAGAAGTTCGCCGCGTGCTCGCCGAGGAGATCGAAAGGGTGCTTTCTCCAGTTGCGGCCCCCTTGACGCTTGATGCGACGCTCAAGCCGCATGTGATCCTCGTGGTCGGCGTCAACGGCACCGGCAAGACCACCACGATCGGCAAGCTTGCGGCCAAATTCGCGGCAGAGGGTCGCAAGGTGATGCTGGCGGCCGGCGACACCTTCCGCGCCGCCGCCGTCGAGCAGCTCAAGATCTGGGGTTCGAGGACCGGCGCCCCGGTCGTGGCCCGCGATACCGGCGCCGATGCCGCTGGCCTGGTGTTTGATGCCATGCAGGAGGCGAAAGCGGCTGACGTCGATGTGCTCCTGATCGACACGGCCGGTCGGCTGCAAAACCGCGCTGAACTGATGGCGGAACTGGAAAAGGTCGTGCGCGTCATCAAGAAGCTCGATCCGGACGCGCCACACACTGTCCTGCTCACCCTCGACGCCACGACCGGGCAGAACGCGATAAACCAGGTCGAGATCTTCGGCCGCACAGCAGGCGTCACCGGTCTGGTGATGACCAAGCTTGACGGTACTGCCCGGGGCGGCATCCTGGTCGCCATAGCGGCCAAGCACAAGCTGCCGGTCCATTTCATTGGTGTCGGTGAAGGCGTGGACGATCTCGAACCGTTCACGGCCAAGGATTTTGCCGGCGCCATTGCAGGACTCGGCGCCTGACCTCACTTTTGTTTCAAGGCTACCAGACACGGACGTCCCGACTTCATGGAATTCGAACGAGCGCCAAACGACCCTGACCGGAAGGAACTGTCCCCGCTTCTCAAGCTCGCGCTCGAGCTCGGGCCGCTGGTGTTGTTCTTTTTCGCCAATGCTCGGGGCGAGGATCTGGCGGCGGCCTTTCCGTCGCTGGCGGTGCTCGGCGGGCCGATCTTCATCGCCACGGCCGCATTTATGGTGGCAATCGCAATTTCGCTAACTGTGTCCTACGTCCTGACTCGCCGGCTTCCGGTGATGCCAATGGTCTCGGGCGTTGTCGTCCTGGTGTTCGGTGCGCTGACGATTTGGTTGCAGGACGAACTCTTCATCAAGCTGAAGCCGACGATCGTCAACCTGCTATTTGCCGGAGTCCTGCTCGGCGGACTGGCTTTCGGCAAGCCGCTGCTCGGCTATGTTTTCGATAGCGTCTTTCGGCTCGATGATGCCGGTTGGAGCAAGCTGACCCTGCGCTGGGGTCTATTTTTTCTGTTCCTTGCCGCGCTCAACGAGGTTGTCTGGCGCACGTTCTCGACCGACTTCTGGGTGTCGTTCAAGGTCTTTGGCATTATGCCGATCACGATCGTCTTCACGCTGTTCCAATTACCGCTGATCCAGCGCCACTCTCGTCCCGAGGAAGAAACTCAGTAGTCGCCCAGCTTGATCTCGGGCCTGTAATCCTCACCCTCGACCTCCTTGATGACGGCCTGACCACAGATCGTCTGCCCACGGACCGGATCGAATGTCAGTGAAGGTGATCCAGCGAGCTGCCATCCCTTGTTGAGTGCCTGGGTCACTCGATGGCAGAATTGAGCATCGTCGGGTCCGGTGATGAAGCGGTAGAGTTTCATCTCTTGTCCTACAAAGGCACCTTCGTTCGTCTGAGCAATGGTTCAGGTCTCGGATTGGAGGCCCTCAGGCGCTTCGTCAGCCACGCGCCGCGATCGCGTCGGCAATCGCCACCAGCCGGCGGCCACTGTCGGCGTGCAGGCGCTCCACCATGCGGCCGTCGAGCTGGATCGCGCCCTTGTTGGCATTCTCTGGCAGGTCGAAGGCGGCAATGACCTTCCGTGCCCAATCGACTTCCGCCTCGGCCGGGGAAAATGCAACGTTGCAGGCCTCGATCTGTCTAGGATGGATCAACGTCTTCCCATCAAGACCCAGTTCGGCTCCCTGGCGGCACTCGGCAGCGAAGCCGAGGTCGTCGGCAAAGTCGTTGTACACGCCGTCAATGATGTCGATGCCGTAGGCACGCGCTGCTGCCACGCAAGTCATAAGCCAGGGCAACATTGCGGCTCTGCCAGGCGTCAACCGCGCCCCGGTTTCCTTGGCTAGGTCGTTGGTGCCCATCACGAAGCAGGAAAGCCGCGTATCAGGATTCATCGCCGTTTCGGCGATGACCCGTGCATTCAGCATGGCGAGCGGCGTTTCCATCATCGCCCAAAGCCGCAGCGCCTCGGGCGCCCCGGCGGCGTTGACAATGCTTGCCACGCGTTGGAGGTCGGCCGGGACAGAAACTTTGGGCACCAGAATGGCGTCCGGCCCGGCCGCAATTGCCGCCTCGAGATCGGCGGCACCCCAAGACGTATTGAGGCCGTTGATACGAATGACCAGCTCACGCAGACCATAAGCGCCTCCCTTGACGGCGGCCATCACCTGGTCGCGCGCGGTTTCCTTGACATCGGGTGCGACCGCGTCTTCCAGATCGAGGATCAGGACATCGGCGGCAAGCGTCTTCGCCTTCTCCAGCGCCCGGGCGTTTGACCCGGGCACGTAGAGAACACTGCGGCGGGGACGAAAGAAGGTTTGTGTCATCGGTCGGTCCGGTCCGGCGGCACGCGTTCCGCAGCGCTTCGCGTCGTGCCGATCGAAGATTGGATAAGGGATCGATTTCAAGGTGCTGGGGCCATCTCGGTAACACAAACCCCGACTGGGATGCTAATCGCTCCGTGACACAGGTGCCACCCGCCTTTCGGCGGGTTGGCGAAGAATCATGTCTTTGGCGGCAATCACGGCGCCGACCGTGATCATGAGGCAGGCGGTGCCGACCGCCGCTGTGAAGGCGCCGAAGCCGAACGCGATCAGAAGCATCGTGGACAGAAGAGGAGCCGCATAGGCGCCGGCACCCAGCACCTGGATGTCGCCGCGCTTCACCCCGGCGTCCCAGACGAAAAAGGCAAGACCGACCGGAAAAATGCCGAGCGCAGCCACCGCCAGCCATTGTGACAGGCCCTGCGGCCAGACAGTGTCCTCCAGCGTGACATGGGCAATGGCGGAGAGGGCGGCGGTCGCCAGACAGAAGCCAGCTACCGCCTCTGTCGGTACTGCGCCGAGTCGGCGCGACAGCACGGAGTAGCTCGACCAGAACAGCGACGATGCAACGGCCGCCAGGTAGCCGAGTGCATAGGCCGGGTCAAAGACAAGGCTTTCGCCTCTGGTGACGAGCAAGGCAGCGCCGCCGAGGCCCAGCACGGTGCCGAGAAGGTGATGGGCTTTCAGGCGCTCGCCAGGCAAGAGTGCCGAAAACACAACAATCAGCAGTGGCCAAGTGTAATTGATCAGATTGGCCTCGACAGGCGGCGCGTTGCGGATTGCGGTGAAATAGAAGAAGTGGAAACCGAACAGGCCGAGCGTCCCGAATAGCCAGACCCGCACAGGCTGGCGGAGGGCTGATAGCCGACCGGTGAGTGCGAGGTAGGCCATGGCGAGACTACCGGAGAGGCCGAAGCAGAGCGCGTTGAGCAGGAAGGGAGGAACCGCGCCCGATCCGGCGCCGAACAGTCCGAGAGTCGACCACATCATTACGGCGGTGAGGCCGATTAGAGTGGCATGGAGGCGCTGGGATGAAGCGGACATTGGTTCGTCGAAAATGGCAGGGTCAGGCAATTGGGCGCGCGATCATGCGCCGGCGACCACGGTCCGGCAAGCCCTTGCGTATGCGTTCGACGGCCGACTTGATCAACGCCGTCATTCGGGACAAGGTGGCGGCCGATTGATCCATGTTGCGGAGCCCTCATGACCAAAATCGAGATTAAGGCGCTCGGGCCCGACGACGCCCTGGCGCTCGCGCCGCTGATCGCCGAATATGCTCAGGCCCTGAGGCGCGGCGCACCACGGCGGCCGGACCAGTTCTATGCCGAACGAATTCTCGGCGATCGCACGGCGGAGGTTGTCGGAGCTTTCGCTGACGGAGCCCTTGTGGGGTTTGCGATCTTCTTCGACCTGCCCGAGATCATCACCGGGCTGCGTGTCGGTCAGATCGATGAGATCTATGTTCATCCGGATGCCCGTAACAAGGGCATTGCACGGCGGATGATTGAAACACTGGTGACGGAGGGCCAGAGTCGAGGGTGGTTGGAACTGCGATGGATTGTCCCGGTGAAGAACGCGCCCGCGGTCGCGCTCTACGACAAGATTGCCGAACCGGCGAACTGGAAGGGCTACACAATACCTATCGATCGCCAAGCGGCACTCTGAGTACCCGGTCCATCACGGGCTTCCTCTCGATCCGGGTTGGTCAAGGCTCGACGGGCGAATCGCTCAATAGAGCGTCGGCACCATGCCAAGTGGCAGAATCCCGACTTGCGCCTTGCCGCGGTCAAAGCTGACAGTGACAGTGGCGGCGTCCTGGCCGTCGAGTGTCGCCGGCCTGCCTAAACCGGTCACCGCACCTTGGAGTAGCTTCGGCACATTGGAGCCCGGCGGAAAGAACGGCGCGAGAGCCTCGGTCAACCGTTCGGCGCCAGCAATGGTGATCGGCAGGACGCCGGAAAGCCGCCCTGCTTCATCAATGCCGAGCCGACCATCCGCCGCAAGCACCGTCCCTCTCGATGCAATCCTGAGCCGCTCGATCACGATGCCATCCGGCGGTGCCAGAAGACCGGCGCGAACCAAGTCCTGCAGGCGGGTGGGAACGGCGCCTGCGAGCAACGGCGCGGCGTGGGACAAGGTGAGCAGAACGTCGAGATCCACCGAAGGAGCACCATTGGGCAATGCGATTTGCTTCAGCGTAACCGCCGCATCTATTCCTTGCGTACGCTCCGGTGATCGGCGCAGGTGAACCTGACCCGAGGTCGCTCGTACGGCATCGATCCCGAGCGCGGCGAGCACAATGGATGGCGCTTCCACACTGGCGTCGAACTGCATTAGCCCGCTGCCCGCGACCCTGGCACTGGCGCGCGCCGTCAGCCAATCCGCAGTCGTAGAGGCTCCGGCTAAGGAAAGCGAGCCGTAGTTCTCCACCGCAAGTGGTGCATCCGCTTCGAAAATCAGATGCGTCGGATTATAGGCAAGGGCCACGGCACGGAACCCTGCAATGCTGACCATGCCGTGCTTCGGGTCTTCTACGCGCAGAGGTGTACAGGAAAGCTCGAACCGGAACGGAAAGCCGCCTATCACCTCGTTGCCGCAGCTTACGTCCCCGCCCTCGGACCGAGCGATGTCGCGGACATTGTCCGCCACGTTCGCAAAAACATTCTGACCGATCGCCCAGAACAGTCCCCATCCGCCCGCCGCGACAACCACGAGTGCGATCAAGGCAATGTAACGCCGCGAAAATGATCTGCTTGGGGGAGGCGAAGACATATGGTTTGAACCCATTGGCGGTATTCGGCAGATGCTGCCGATCAAGCATGGGGACCCGTCGGATTCAAGGCTGTATCGCTTCCAGGTGGGCGTTGCGCGACGTTCGCCAGCCTGTTACTCCCCGTCGGAACTCGGTCTGAAAAGCGCGCGCTGCCAGCCGCACTTTAACCAAGCAGAGGACGGTTCGCGAAGGAATGCAGGATCTCTGGGTCTTCGGTTACGGTTCGCTGATGTGGCGGCCGGGTTTTGCTTATGAAGAGGCGGTGCCGGCGCTGCTTCGCGGCGCGCACCGCTCGCTCTGTGTCTATTCCTGGGTTCACCGCGGCACGGAGCAACGGCCGGGCCTCGTGCTTGGGCTCGACCGTGGCGGCGCCTGCCGGGGCGTCGCCTTCCGTGTTTCCGGCCGCAATCGCGAAAAGACGATCAGCTATCTGCGGGAGCGGGAACAGGCTACGATGGTCTACCGCGAGGCGGAGCGGCCTCTAAAGCTCCAGGACGGCGCGGCATCCACCGTGACGGCCCTGGCCTACCTGGTCGACCGCACGCACCCACAATATGCCGGGGTTCTGACCCGCGAACGTCAGTTAGCCCTGGTTCGCGGTGCGGTTGGACAGTCGGGCGCCAATCCTGACTACGTCCTCAATACTGCAAGACATCTCAACGAGCTCGGAATTCACGATCCGCTGTTGTCCTGGCTTGCAGCCGAGTTGACGGCTGAGGCGGTCGAAAGCGTGCAGACGGGTTGCGATCGTCGTCAGATGCAGCAAAAAATTATCTGACTCGCTTTTGCCGTATGAGTGGTTGGCCCCGTTCGCAGCCTTACCGCAATTTTACCTCGAATGCTGTCAGAGACGGGAACGGAGAGGGCGTTTACGCAATCGGTCGCGTTCACTGCGGATTCGGCCTTTCGACTCAGATAAGACGCCTCACTGCTTCTCGCTCCAGCCGACAGCGCCTTCCAGATCGTCCAGCACCTGGCGCCGGTCCTGGGCCCTCTTCGCCAACAAATGGACGAATATCCGCATTCGCCTCAGCCGGCTCCGTGGAATGGCACGGCCACGACGCTTGCCATGGCGATCGATCTCACCAAACCACGGCTTCATCCGGCTGTCCGGCGTGGTCGGCTCCATAACGACCACCGCTCCCCTGTAATCCGCGAGCGCTTCGGCAGGCACCGCGGTGAAGAGATACCGCCGGCCGGATCGACCACGGAAATAGCGATAGCGGTCCCCCAGGCCAAGCGCTTCTGCGGCCTTTGGTGCTTCATCACCCATCGCTGGGTCCCGGATTTCAACATCCATCGTTAGCATGGTTCCCATATAGAACAGATCGGGAACAAATAAAAGCCGAATACCGCGGACCAATGGCTCTTGGTTCTGAGGTGGGAATCAAAGTCATAGGATTCAAGGGTTTGTGCTGCAATGGCCTTCGTGGGCATGCTGCGAGCGCGGCAGGACCTTGCCACGCTCACTCCAGGCGATTGCAACCTTATCGAGGGTTGGCAGCGCAGGGTCGGTGCGTGCCACCTCTAAAATAAGATGGTCAGAGGCAGCCTCGATCCGCTCGGTTAGCAGGCGGTGAAAGGCATCGGGTTCGAGTCCCGGCTCGATAGGCGGCAGGAAGCTGACGACAACCGTGCCGGGATAGAGGCGCCAACCGCGGCGCGGCCAGTACAAACCGGCATTGATGGCAACTGGCAGCACGCGGCATCCGAGCTCGCGATAAAGATGGGCCACACCATACTTGTAGCGTGGCTCGGCTCCGACGGGGCGGCGTGTGCCTTCCGGAAATATTAGAATTTGCCGATCTTCGGCGATGGCCTCTTTCGCTGCTTCGAGCATGCTGGCCAGCGCAGTCGCGCCCCTGCCTCGGTCCACAGGAATCTGTTTCATCCGGATTGTGTACCAGCCGAACAGGGGGATGAAGCGCAGTTCCCGTTTCAAGATATAGGTCGGATCGGGAAATTCGGGAATGATGGCGAAGGTTTCAAATGCGGACTGGTGCTTCGAGGCCACCACATAGCCGCCGTCCGGTATGTTCTCCCGGCCGCGCACTTCCATTTTCAAGCCCACGATCTTCCGCAGCAGCCAGAGGTTGATCCGAGCCCAGAGTGGCACTACTGGCCACCCCCACTTACGCGGCATTAGCAGAACCGGCGCGAGGGCAACCATCATCACCAAGGTGGTCAGATAGAACGCACCTTGAAACAGCAGCGAACGCAACAGGATCATGGATCGAGTCCGTATGGGCAGCGATAGGCGCGACCCTGCGCGATCACGATCCGATCGTGTCGTGGGAGGGATCGGTTCAAAGTCAACCTGCGTCTACCGATGCTGGCACGAGAAAAGCCCGGTGACAGACCCGAATACACTTACAGGACTTGGAACCGGTATCCACCTAACCCATGCAAGCTGACGAATGCCTAAGGTCGGACCTGGGAAGCCCCTGCCGCCGCTGCGGACTGTGGGCCCGGCGGCTCTACACCCGTCCGAAACCGAGCCAGCATATACTTCATGTACTCCCGGATGAGAAGCCGCGCTGTCTCCGGCTCCGTGTACCAGCGGGATATGTCGAGATCCTCACGGACCACCGGATAGGGAACGAGCGTCACCTCCGGCATGGCGGCGTGAAGCTCTAGCAAGGAACGAGGCATGTGGTAGGCGCTCGTCACCACCAAGAGCCGCCCAAACCCCCAATCGCGCACCCATTTTGCCGTCTCATGAGCATTGTCACTGGTGTTGAGTGCCTTCCTGTCCAGATCAATGCAGCACGTGAAAAGATCGATCTGGCTAGCAGTGCGGCTCGCAATCTGTTGCGGCGTCGTTGCGGGGTGCACGCCGGAGATGAGCAGCCGTTTCGCGCGCCCTTCGTCGAGCAATGTCAATGCCTGCGCGACTCGGTCGCTTCCGCCTGTGAGCACAACGATGGCGTCGGCTGCCGGCGGAACATCGGGCGGCGGCACGGCAACGGCTGCCGCAAACCGGAGGAAGCCAGCCACCACAAAGCCCATCGCGGCGACACTGGCCAGAACCACTGCCACTCTTTTTCGACGAAGCCTGCCGTGCCGTGGCCGAAGCTGCTCGTCCGCTGTGGCAGCACCCGACATTGCCGGCTGCCCAAGGTGTGGCGACGGCTCACCTCCCGCTGCAGGGGGCGGCTTTTCACCGGCCTTTGATGCTTCTTTCATGGACATAGCCGGACGATGCTAAGTGATTCGGGCTTGATCGCGACATCCTCCTCGACTTTTGGCCACCCGACCGTTGGTCGGCAGACTTTCCCCGCGCCGACCGCCATATTGCCAGTATACGGATCGATGATCCGGCGTCACGGTCTCAGTCCATCCGCGACAGATGGGCGTGCACGGCCACCCGGGACGTCAGGGCGGTAAGTACGGTGACCATGAACACCACGGCCAGCACGCCGAGATAGCCGGCAACCCCGACAGAAATCGGGCCGAACAACACACTTGCCTGCTCGACCCCCGCGAGACCGGTACCCTCGCGTGCGACAAACTCAAGGGTTACAAACAGCAAACAGGCGGCGAGGCCACCAGCGATTCCACCCCTGAGACCAAGCACAAGGAAGTGGCGCTGAAATTCGCGGGCAATGAAGCTATCCTCCGCGCCAACAAAATGCAGCACCTCGACCACATCGCGGTTGCCCGCCATGGCCGCGCGGGTTGCAAAGACAACCGATAGCACCATCGATCCGAGCACCAGTACGAGTAGGGCGAAGCCAGCGACGACCACGGCGCCCGCCATGGCCGCGAGGCGGTCTGTCCATGCCGTATGATCGTCGACGCTGCCGCCGACGATCTGGTCTCGAACCGCCCGACGCAATGCAGCAAGATCAAGCGCCCGGCTGTCATCGATCATCACTTGAATCAGCCGTGGTACCGGTAACGCCTCGAGGTCGAGATCCGATCCCAGCCAAGGCTGCAGCAAATTTCGCGTCTCCTGATCGGAGAGAGCACGGACGGAACCCACCCCCGGGAACTCTCCAGCGAGCGCGAGCGCCTTGTCGATCTCGCGCAGCATGTCGACTCCCTCGGCCGGCCGAATCTGGATCGTCACCTCGCGCACCAATTCGTTTGACCAAGCTTCTGCTGCATCCCGAACAATCGCGACGACGCCGACCGTCAAGCAGGCGAGGAAGCTCATGATGGCCACCACCAGCGTCAGCGCTCGGCCGGCCACCGCCTGGGGCGGCACGATGGTGGCCGGAGGGCGCAAACCGTCTCGATCGCCGCGCACGAATTTTGACCTCGGCAGGCGCTTCGCAGCGCTACGCCGCGAAGCATCGCCGGCCTTTCGCCGCTTTGACGGCTGTCGACGGGGGCCGACAGAGGATCGACCGTCAGTCATGGACCGTGAGCCGCCCATCGGCGAGCACGAGACGACGCGCCTCGACCTGATCCATCAGAGCGAGGTCGTGAGTGGCGATAACCACCGAGGTGCCGAGTCGGTTCAATTCAATGAAAAGGCGCAGCAATCGCCGAGCGAGCGGCGGATCCACGTTCCCGGTCGGTTCGTCGGCAAGCAGCAGCTCGGGCCTGGTGATCAATGCCCGGGCGATCGCGGCTCGCTGCTTCTCGCCGCCAGACAGCACTGGAGGGAGCACGTGCATGCGCTCACCGAGACCGACCCACTTGAGGAGCTCGACGACATCAGACCGATACTCAACCTCGCCCCGACCGAGTACCCGCAGCGGCAGTGCGACGTTCTCGTATGTTGTTAGGTGGTCGAGCAGGCGAAAATCCTGAAACACTATCCCGATACGCCGCCTCAGAGCCGGCACCTCCGCCTTGGCCAGCGTTGAGGTGTCGCGTCCAAAGGCGTTGATAAGCCCCCGGGTCGGGCGAAGCGACAGAAACAAGAGGCGCATCAGGCTGGTCTTGCCGGCGCCAGAGGGACCGGTCAAGAATTGAAAGGATTGCGGCTCTAGCGTGAAGGACAGGTCGCGCAATACCTCCGGACCCATGCCGTAACGCAGGCCAACGTTTTCGAAGCGGATCACGGCAATCCCTCTCGCAGCCGTGGCGAGACCAACTTGATGAACCATAGGTCCGCCGCGGTCGCAGCTATGCCGCCGACGAACTTCATGCGAGGGCCACGCGTGACACTGCCCATTTCGATTCCGATGACGACCTGCTTGTTCGAACGCAAGGTGCGACGAAGCGCGGAGGCGCAACCTTAACGCCGGCAGCGTTAACACTTCATTAATGATACGAGAGCGACAAAGGCAAGGACGAGCTAGCTGGTTTGGCGGCGGCAGCACGGAGGTCGCCCCTGTTGGTGCACTGTTAACGGCCGTTGCGGCAAACAAGGGTGAATGCCATCCCTGTGTTGAGGGATCTTCTTATGAAGATCACATGCCCTGAATGCGGGACCGTCTACAAGGTCGCGCCGAATACCATGGGCCCCGACGGCCGAGACGTTAGATGCACCCGATGCGACACGCGCTGGCATGCCAGCTGCGACCAGAATCACGCTGAGACCCAGAACGGGTTGGAGCGAGACAACGACATGTTTGCGCCGATCGCCAACGATGCCGACATAACGGCCGAAGGCGGCACGGCGAACGATGTGGTGCAGACCGACGATAGGGAGGATTTCGCTGACTGGAGCGTTAACGAGGAGGCGCAACCTGATCGCGCCCCCGCGTCCACGACCAATTCAGCCGCTGTTGAATTGGCTGATGCGAAAAGACCCGCCGATATCGAGACGTTGGCCAAACGACCGAAGATCGTCGTTCGTCAACGACGCAGCGCCGGCTCCTTGCGGAGGATGATGCGAGTAGCGGCCAAACTGCGCCGCGTCAATCCGCGCCGCGTCTTCGGGGCGGTGGTGTTTCTCACCGCGATCGGCTGCGGTTTGCTCGCCGTGACGCTCCGAGACCCGATTGTCGCACGGATGCCCGATCTCGCCGGGCTGTATGAGCTCGCCGGATTCAACGTCAATCTCCGGGGTCTGACGATTGAAGATCTGCGGACCTTTCGCGAACGCGAGGAAGGCTCTATCGTACTCGTGGTGGAAGGCAATATCCGCAATCCCACGCGGGAGGCCGTAGTTGTTCCCGCGATTCGCTTCGCTCTGCGCAGCGAGGATGCCCAGGAGATCTATGCCTGGATCGTCGAGCCGCGGGTCCGCCGTCTCG
Source organism: uncultured Hyphomicrobiales bacterium (assembly GCA_964462985.1). Lineage (GTDB taxonomy): Bacteria > Pseudomonadota > Alphaproteobacteria > Rhizobiales > Stappiaceae > CAYXAA01. Next base: position 14,758 of record CAYXAA010000019.1, read on the forward strand.
AAGCGGGCAAGGCGAGTCGATTTCGCACGAGACTGGCGTCGCCGCCGGATCTGGCCGCCGATATCCATGTCCGCTTTACCGAGCGGCGCAGTCAGCACGCGAGGCTCGAGTGACCCCGCACCCGACCATCCACACACTCTACGACGAAGCCGCCATTGCCGGGCGCGTCGAGACGGTTGCCTCGCAAATTGCCGAAGATCGGCCGGTCAATCTGCTGGTGGTCGCCGTGCTCAAGGGAAGTTTTGTCTTTGCTGCGGACCTGATCCGGGCGATGCATCGGGTCGGGCTCGCTCCGGAAGTGGAGTTCATCCATCTGTCGAGCTACGGAGCAGCAACCGAGTCCTCCGGCGCGGTGCGGGTTCTGCGCGATGTGGAAAGCGAGGTTGCCGGTCGGGATGTGATCCTCGTGGACGATATTCTGGAGAGCGGCCGCACCCTTGCATTTGCCCGCGACAGGCTCGTCGGTCGCGGCGCTCGCTCGGTGCGCGTTGCGGCCCTACTCGACAAGCCACATCGCCGCAAAACTGCCATTTCCGCTGACTACGTTGGCTTTGCGTGTCCTGACCGATTCGTGGTGGGCTACGGCATGGACATGGCGCATCGCTGGCGTCAATTGCCCTTCATCGGATACGTGGAGCCCGAATCGACGGATGTCGACGGGGATACTGTATCCAATTCGGGAGACTGAGATGGCTCGCATTCTTCTGGCCGAGGACGACGAGGCTGTGCGCAGCTTCGTCAAGCGGGCGATGGAATTGGAGGGCCATTCGGTTGTTGCGACCGAGGATGGCGCCAGCGCTCTCGAGACTCTGCGTTATGAGAGCGGAAGCTTCGACCTGCTGTTATCCGACATTAAGATGCCGGTCATGGACGGCATTGCTCTCGCGCTGGTCGTTGCCCGCGATCATCCGGAAATGCCTATCCTGTTGATGACCGGCTTTGCCGATCAGCGAGAGCGCGCCAGCGGCCTGGATGCTCTGATCCACGATGTTGTGACCAAGCCGTTCTCGTTGGCTGAAATCCGCCGTGCGGTTGCCGATGCCCTGCTTGGTATCCACCGCGACGACTCCCGGCTCTACGCATAGACGAACCTGCCGATCGGTTTCAATTTGAGGTCGTTCGTCCGTTTGCCTTACCGACGAAGGCTACTCTTTACCACCGGAGCACTGCTGCCTCAGTAGTGCCGCAACAGCCGCTCCAGATAGTCGAGTTCCAGCATCGGCCGTGAAGGATCAGAGAAACGCCGTCGTAGCTCCTCGAGAATGCGCCGCGCCCGCTGAACGTCAATTTCGTCGGGAACCTTGACCTGCTCCCCGAAATCAGGACCCTCCGTTCGGCGCGGCCGACCCAGCGGATCCTCATCCAGCGGGCTGCGGCTGCGCGCCATGCCGGGCCTCTGTCCTTCGCCCTGGCTCAGCATCTGCTCGGCCATGCCTTGCGCGCCGCGCCGCAGCGCCTCGAGGGCGTTACCCTGCTCACCGACGGCCTCTCCGGTCTGGCCCTCGCCCAGCGCCTCACCGGCTTTGCCCATGGATTCGCCTGCTTCGCCGAGATCACCGTTCTGAGGCATGCCGTTCTTGGACAACTGGTCCATCAACTCCTGCAGTTGCTGCGCGAGGTCACCCTGACCCTGCTGCAGCTGACGAAGCGCCTCAGCGAGCTGCTCCGGCGTCATTTGGCCGTTCTGACCCTGCTGTTGTCCCTGCTGTCCCTGTTGCGGTTGGCCCTGCCGGCCGTTCTGGTCATAGCGGTGGGTCTGGTCCATCAGCTCCTGCTGACGTTGAATCATGCGGCCAAGTTCGTTGAGCGCCTGCATCATCTCCCGCGTCGCTCCGTCCGGCGCCATTTGCGGCCGTCCTGCCTGGAGGTTCTCTAGCATGCGCTGCATTTGTGCCAATAGCTCGCGGGCGGCATCGCGCGAGCCGGACTTGGCAAGTTCCTCGATCCGGCGCAGCATCTCGTCCAGATCCTGCGGCCGGAGCGACTGCGCGTTGGGATCCACAGGCTGCATCGCCTGCGGATTCTGCCGCATTTGTTCGGCGAGAGCCTGGAAATATTCATTGAGCGCCTTGCGCAGCTCGTCCGCGAGCCTTGCGATCTCCTCGTCCGAGGCACCGTTCTCCAGCGCCTTGCGCAGCGCCTCCTGCGCATCCCGCAACGCTCGTTCGGCGACAGACAGATCGCCGTCCTCGATGGTCAGCGCGAGATCCCACAACAGCGGCAGCAGCTCCCTGAGGGTCGCATCGTCCTGCGCCTCCACCAGACGATGGTAGGCGAAATCCATGCCGAGATAGGTCTTGGCGCTGTCCATGAATTTGTCCGGCGCCAGCATCAGCGCATCGAATGCCATAATGACGCGATCCTGCTGGCGCGCATCGAGCGCGAGCTCGCGACGCTGCTCTACGATCGCTCGTGCCAGCGGTTTGGCGAAGGCACGCTGCGGTAGTGTCAGCCGATGCGGCTCCGACCGCCCTTCATGGCCGGCATGATCGCGCGCGACCAGCACCAGCTCGACTTCCGAACCGGCCCAAGGGTGGTTCGTGAGATCGCGAATCGTCTCGGCGGCGCCGGACTTGCGTTCGCCGGCCGGCAGGGCCAGCGGGAAGCGCGGCGCCTCGACGAGCGGCCGCCTTTCGCCCGGCGGTTCGTTCGGGTCGCTGATTGGCTGGATTAGCGCCTCGGCCGAGACGATGCCGTAGTCGTCCTGCACGAGGTAATTGAACTTGAGACTGCCACTATACTGCTCCTCAGGATCGTTGAGCAGCCGGATCGTAGGCTTGGCGTCTGGCTCTACATCAAACAACCAGCTTGCCGCCACCGTGTCGCCATCAAAAACCTCGGCTCGACTGCTGCTCTTCAGCACACTGCGTCGATCGATGGGAGACGGCCCGGTCGTTTCCGCAGCCGGTGTAACGTCGGCTGTACCTTCCTCGGTTGTCAGGACGACCCGAACCGATGAACTTCCCTGGCTGCGGACGACGAATTCACTCCCTTCCGGCACCCGGATCGCCCGGGACGGATCGCGCACCGTGCCGGTCGTCCCGGTGAGGAACACCGGTGGCCGGCCCGTATAGGCAGGCGGAGTCACCCAAGCGTCGATCCGCGTCGGGACCTCGGCTTCAGCCGTGCGGTCCGGAAACAGATCGACGAGGCGGCGCCACCGATCCTCGCCGGCAACGGTAAAGCCCACCACGACCAGCATCGCCGCGGCGACGCGCAGTGCGTAAGGGTCGGAGCGAAAGGCACCAGGCTGTGGCAGGCCGGCCTTGAGATTCGAGAGAGCTGCCGACATCCGCCGCCGGTGCGCCTCCCACATAGCCCTCGCGAACGGATCATTTGAACCGGCTGAAAGATCATCTTCGATTGCTACCAGAGGCCTGTGGCTGTGGCCGGACTGGATCTCCACCCGGCGCAAGCCCTCGGCGCGGCTCGGCCAGCGCAGCCGGCGCAGCGGCAGCAATAGATAGATGAAAGCGCCGATGATACACACGAGGGCCACAATGCGGGCCCAGGTGGGAAGCAACGGCCATACTCCGATCCAGGAAAGGCCGACATAGAAGCCCGCGACAATCAGCAGCGGCACGAGCACCGGCCACAGCTGCTCCCAGAAAATCGCAACGCGGCTACCAAGGATAACTCGATCGAGACGCCGCCGAGCCCGTCCAATAGATTCGGGCCTTATCCCCGCATCGGGATGCATAGGATCTCCCTTGCTGGCGGACGTGGATTCGCGTGGTTCGATCACCTTCGCCTCTTCGGCCTCCGCCCCACCAGTGTCGCCTCACTTTTAAACGTGAGGCAAGGCCGACCATTCGGCAAGGGTATTCGTTCGATTATCGAATCACGAAGTGGCCGAAATGCGTCGACAGATGCCACTTCTCACGGCCAAAGCGGACTGGGGGTCCTCTGACGGAGCCCGTCTGTCCGACCGCTGTCAGTTGCCGTGTGGCTTCGGCCTTAGGTGTGCTCCAGCCAATCCGGAACACGGTCGAGGCCGATCAAGTCCTCAATGCGAGGACGTGGCCGTACGACGGCGAAACGGTCTCCCTTGACGAGAACCTCCGGCACCAGAAGGCGTGTGTTGTAAGTTCCCGACTGCACTGCACCATAGGCGCCGGCAGAGAAGATGGCGAGGAGATCGCCAGACGCTAATGCCGGCATTTCCCGATCACGCGCCAGATAGTCTCCTGTTTCGCAGACCGGACCGACAACGTCGGCCCGGATACGCAGCCGATCGAACCTGTCGAGACTCACCGGCCGGATCTCGTGATGGGCATCGTAGAGCGTGGGCCGGATCAGATCGTTCATCGCCGCGTCGACGATTACGAAATCCTTGGTAGCTCCGCGCTTCAGGTAAATCACTTCCGTCACAAGAATGCCGGCATTGCCGGCGATCAGCCGACCAGGCTCGAAAATGATCCGGCATCCAAGCTGTTCGACATGGCGCCGAACCACGGCGGCGTAGGCGTCAGGGTGGGGTGGGGGCTCATTGTTGTCCTGATAGGGAATACCGAGCCCGCCACCAAGATCGACGTGCTCGATGCTGTGCCCGTCGGTGCGCAGGTCGGCGATCAACTCACCCAGTCGGGAGAAAGCGGCGTCAAACGGCTCGAGTTCGGTGATCTGGGAGCCGATATGCATGTCGATCCCAGTGACCTGAAGACCGGGCAGCCTGGCCGCCTCGGCATAGACGTCGCGGGCGCGCTGCCACGGTATACCGAACTTGTTCTCGGCCTTGCCGGTGGCGATCTTGGCGTGGGTCCTGGCGTCCACGTCGGGATTTATCCTGAGCGAGATCCTTGCCTTCCGGCCCTTCTCGGCCGCAATCGACGACAGCAGCAGAAGCTCCGGCTCGCTCTCGACGTTGAAGCAAAGGATATCCTCTTCGAGCCCAAGCGCGAGCTCGGCCGCCGTCTTGCCAACGCCGGAGAACATGATCCGCTCCGGCGGCACGCCGGCGGCACGCGCACGGCAGAGCTCGCCGCCCGAGACCACGTCCATTCCAGCGCCCAAACGCGCAAGAGTCTTGAGCACCGCTTGGTTCGAATTCGCCTTCATGGCATAGCAGACGAGGGAGGGTACTCCCTCGAACGCCGACTTGAAGACCTGATAATGCCGCTCCAGCGTCGCGGTGGAATAGCAGTAGAACGGCGTGCCCACAGCAGCCGCGATATCTGAAACCGGAACGTCCTCGGCATAGAGCACGTCGTCGCGGTAGGCGAAATGATGCAAGCGAGCCTCCCGTTCGAGGGCAGATGAGCGACGGTACAGACCTTCGAGTTCGCTCGACTTTCCGTCCCCGCCCGGCAGCAAGGTGATCTAGACGATCAGATCAGGAAGTCGAGGGGAAATCGGCCGGTGCTCTCCGGGGGAGGGGTTGGGGCTGCCGGATGCACCAATGGCGTGCTGGAGGTGACGTCCGCTCCAGTCGACGGCGCCGGCACATCGAGCCGACCCCGGCGGCCGCAGCCGGCCACCGTCATCGCGGTTAGCGCGAGCACGACAATCAGCATCCGGGTACCGCTCATGGCGCGTCTCGTCCTGTCTTCCGCCTCGCCCGTGCCAAGCGATCAATCGTCGTTCGCATGTCTCCTCGCATGGCGCGCCGGCGACCGCAAGTCACTCCTGCGCCCGCTTCAACGCTGGCTTGCTTCGCGCTCAAGCTGCCTTAGCCACCGTCGCGCCTGTTTGCGCACGTTTGCCGGTGCGGTGCCGCCATAGCTGGTGCGGCTCCTCACGGACTTTTCCACGGACAATACCGAAAACACCTCATCGGTGATCCGCGGTTCAATTTCTTGCATGGCTTCGAGCGGAACCTTGTGCAGCTCAACCTTGCTGTCGACCGCCAGCGCGACGATGCGACCGGTGACGTGATGCGCCTCGCGGAATGGCAGACCGAGAACCCGCACAAGCCAGTCGGCGAGGTCGGTGGCAGTAGCATAACCGGAGCCCGCCGCCTGCCTCATCCGCCTGACGTCTGGCTGGAGGTCGTTCACCATGCCCGTCATGGCAGCGAGCGCTAAGGACAGGTTGGGCAGCGCATCGAACGCCTGCTCCTTGTCCTCCTGCATGTCTTTCGAATAGGCGAGCGGTAGACCCTTCATCATCACCAGCAGCGCCGTGAGCGCGCCGTAGATCCGCCCTGTTTTGGCTCGAACCAGTTCGGCCGCATCCGGATTCTTTTTCTGCGGCATGATCGAGGAGCCGGTCGAGAACTTGTCAGAGAGGTGGATGAAACCGAACTGCGCCGAGCACCACAACACAATCTCTTCTGCAAGCCGCGACAGGTGCATGGCGGCGATCGAGGCCGCCGAAAGGGCCTCGATGACGAAGTCGCGGTCAGACACCCCGTCCAGTGAATTGGCGGTCGGGCGAGCGAAACCAAGCGCGGCAGCGGTCATGTCGCGGTCGATTGGAAATGAGGTGCCGGCGAGCGCCGCCGACCCGAGCGGACATTCGTTCATCCGCACACGAGCGTCGCGGAACCGCGAGCGGTCGCGAGCAAACATCTCAACATAGGCCATGAGATGATGGCCAAACGTCACAGGCTGCGCCGACTGCAGGTGAGTAAAGCCGGGCATGACGGTGGCGGCGTGCTCATCGGCTCTCGTCGCAAGTGCTCGCAGCAATTCAAAGAACTGCCGGTCAAGCGTGTCGAGTGTGTCGCGCACCCACATGCGGAAGTCGGTGGCAACCTGGTCGTTGCGCGAACGGGCGGTGTGCAGCCGGCCAGCGACCGGGCCGATCAGTTCGGCCAGCCGTGACTCCACATTCATGTGGATGTCCTCGAGGGCACGCGAGAAGGTGAACCGGCCAGCGTCGATCTCTGACAAGATCGTGTCTAGACCTTCCGCGATCGCCTCGGCATCTTCTGCCGCGACGATGTTTCGCGCCGCGAGCATACGGACATGTGCTTTCGATCCCCCTATATCCTGACGGTAGAGCTTGCGGTCGAAGTCGATGGAGGCGTTGATCTCCTCCATGATGGCATCGGGACCCTCCGCGAAGCGGCCGCCCCACATGCGGTTGCTCATTTTGTCACCTTTCGGGATGGAAAGCGGTAGATGACGGACGACGCGACACTCTGGCCCCGACGCAAGGCGGCGGTCCTGACGCTCGGCGCGGCCGCTGTTCTGGCCACACTCGGAGCGGTATACGTGATCGGAACGGGCGATGGCAACGGCTCCGCGGCGGCGTGCGCGGCAGCCGAGACTGCCGGCAAGGCCCTGAAGCCGCTCGCCAAAGGCGAGGTCGCCGGTTTCCTGCCGGCTCAGACCCCCTTGTCAGTAGCCGATCTCGCGTTCTCCGATGACGCCGGAGCCCAAAGGTCCATCGCCGATTTCGCCGGCAAAACCGTACTTCTCAATCTCTGGGCAACATGGTGCGCACCGTGCCGGGAAGAGATGCCTGCTCTCGACAGTCTGCAGGCGGAACTGGGAAGCGAGCACTTTCAGGTGGTTGCTGTCAGCGTCGACCGCGGTACATCGGATCGGCCCAAGGCATTTCTCGAAGAGGTCGGTGCCACGAACCTGCCGTTCTATGCCGATCCCAGCATGGCCATTTTCAACACATTGCGCGAGCGCGGGCGGGCGACGGGCCTGCCAACCACGGTACTGATCAATGGCGAGGGCTGTGCGTTGGGTGCAATGTACGGGCCGGCGGACTGGGCATCCCCCGATGCGAAAGCGCTGATCAGCGCGGCCACTGCTTCCTCGTCAACAAACTGAAAGATGGGTGATCAAACGGCGGGCAGTTCACACGGTGACGTCGACGTGCTGTCCCATCCCCGCAGGTGCGGCTGCGACGTCAACCTGCTGGGCCGCGACCTCGATAATGGCCGCGAGTGCCGCGGTCTGATCCGCGTTCTGCTTTATAAAACCAAGGCTGAGTGCCGATTGACTCTGGGCCGCCCGCGCCCCGACCAATGTCGCTGTCGTGGTAATCACGGACATCGCAGTTTTCCGCTGTAGTCTATGTTCAGGTCGACCAAAGCCTTGGCAGCCAAGACACCTCTATCGCGCGTCTTATTGGAAGCCGGTCGAGTTTCAACAGGCTTAGCTCGATTCCGTTTAACAACCGTCAATTTTCGATCGGCCGCACCGCCATCGACACCTCAGCGCGTCGGCACCGGGTGTTCGCCGCGGTAGTCGTAAAAGCCACGTTGAGTCTTGCGCCCAAGCCAGCCGGCCTCGACGTATTTGACCAGCAGCGGACAGGGCCGGTACTTCGAATCGGCCAGGCCTTCATAAAGCACCTGCATGATTGACAGGCAGGTGTCGAGGCCGATGAAGTCGGCGAGTTGCAGCGGACCCATCGGATGGTTCGCTCCGAGTCGCATCGCCGTGTCGATCGCCTCGACCGATCCGACCCCCTCATAAAGCGTGTAGATCGCTTCGTTGATCATCGGCAACAAGATGCGGTTGACCATGAAAGCAGGGAAGTCCTCCGCCACTGCCACGGTCTTTCCAAGCCGCTTGGTGAACTCTTTGGACGCCTCGAAGGTCTCGTCCTCGGTGGCGATGCCGCGCACCAGTTCGACCAGCTCCATCAGCGGCACCGGATTCATGAAATGGATGCCGATGAAGCGCTCCGGCCGATCGGTGGAGGCGGCAAGCCGAGTGATCGAGATCGACGAGGTATTGGTTGCGACGATAGCCTCGGGCTTTAGTAGTGGGCACAGCTGCGAGAAAATCTTGCGCTTGACCTGCTCGTTCTCGACCGCCGATTCGATCACCAGATCGAAATCGGCCAGCTGGTCCAACGTCTCGGCCGGCGCAATCCGCGCGAGTGCCGCGGTGCGCTGTTCCTCGGTGATCAGGCCCTTGGCAACTTGGCGCGCCATGTTGCCGTTGATGGACGCGAGACCGGATTGGATCCGCTCCATGGAGATGTCGTTGAGGGCGACGTCAAAGCCAGCGAGCGCGCAGACGTGGGCAATGCCGCTGCCCATCTGTCCGGCGCCAATCACGCCGACCTTCTTGATTTCGACCACCATCATTCGATCCGATATCGGTTGAGCCCCGCCCGAAGCACTGCCCGACGGGCGGATCTTCGGGCGGGGCTATTCTTGGCTCTTTCGACCCGGAACCGCAAGAACCCGGGGCCCGCTTTTTGCAGTGCGAAGTGTCACGGCCAGCCGGCGCAAATACTCGAACCGCCCGCTCCGACGATCGCGGCACACCGGTTCCGGCATCCCACATCGATCAAAAGTCGGGTTCGACCGATTCGATCAAGAGTCCGTGGCCGACTTATCCCTTAATCTTCTCGATCTCAGCTTTGAACTCCGGCAACGCAGCAAAGAGGTCGGCAACAAGGCCGTAATCGGCAACCTGAAAGATCGGCGCCTCCTCGTCCTTGTTGATTGCCACAATGACCTTGGAGTCCTTCATGCCGGCGAGATGCTGGATCGCGCCTGAAATGCCGCAGGCGATGTAGAGGTCTGGTGCCACAACCTTGCCAGTCTGGCCCACCTGCCAGTCGTTCGGTGCGTAGCCGGCGTCCACCGCCGCTCGCGAGGCACCGACGGCTGCACCAAGCGCATCGGCGACCGGAAGGATCACCTCCTTGAACTTTTCCGCCGAGCCGAGTGCCCGGCCGCCGGAAATGATGACCTTGGCCGATGCGAGTTCTGGCCGATCGGAGGTCGAGAGCGCCTCGCCAACGAAGGACGAGAGGTCCGAACTTCTTGCCTCCACAGCCTCGATCGGGGCTGTCTCGCCGCTGCCGGCCGCCGAGAAGGCCGCGGTGCGAACGGTTACGACCTTGGTGGCGTCGGTCGACTTTACCGTCTGGATAGCGTTGCCCGCATAGATCGGCCGCTCGAAGGTCTCTGCGTCGATCACCGCCGTGACGTCCGAAACCTGCATGACATCAAGCAGTGCGGCGACGCGCGGCATCATGTTCTTGCCGTTTGCGGTGGCCGGAGCGACGATCGCATCATAGTCGCCGGCGAGAGAGACGATCAGATCGGCCATCGGCTCGGCGAGCTGATGGGCAAGCGCAACATCGTCGGCCAGGAGCACCTTGGCGACGCCGGACAGCGCCGCCGCCTGCTCGGCCGCCGGTCGGCAATCCTGGCCGGCAACGAGAATGTGGATGTCGCCACCCATGGCGGCAGCGGCGGTAATGGTCTTTGCGGTGGCGTCGTTCAGGGTCGAGCCGGAATGTTCGGCGACAACGAGCGTGGTCATGGCAATTGAACTCCCTGTCGTCCGATCAAAGCACGCCAGCTTCGGTCTTGAGCTTTTCGACCAGTTCGGCGACCGATGCGACCTTCACGCCAGCCTTGCGCGCCGGCGGCTCGACCGTCTTGAGCACCTGCAACCGCGGGGTGATGTCGACGCCGAAGTCGTCCGGCGACTTCTCGTCGATCGGCTTCTTTTTCGCCTTCATGATATTCGGCAGTGAGGCATAGCGCGGTTCGTTGAGGCGCAGGTCCGTGGTGACGATCGCCGGCAGCTTCAGCGCCACAGTCTGCAAGCCGCCGTCAACCTCGCGGGTGACGTCGACCGATCCAACCTTGAGTTCTACCTTGGATGCAAAAGTGCCCTGTGCCCAACCAAGCAGAGCGGCGAGCATCTGGCCGGTCTGATTGGAATCGTCGTCAATGGCCTGCTTGCCGAGGATAACGAGGCCGGGTTCCTCCGCCTCGACCACCCCTTTCAGGATTTTCGCGACGGCGAGCGGCTCGACGATCTGATCGGTCTTGACGAGGATTCCGCGGTCGGCACCCATTGCCAGACCAGTCCGGAGCGTTTCCTGGGCCTGCTGCGGTCCAATCGATACGACGACGACCTCCTCGGCCTTGCCGGCCTCCTTGATACGGATCGCCTCTTCGACGGCGATTTCGTCGAACGGGTTCATCGACATCTTGACGTTGGCCAGATCGACGCCGGAACCATCCGGCTTGACCCGGACCTTGACATTGTAGTCGATCACCCGCTTCACGGGGACGAGAATCTTCATGGGTTCTTCAACCTCCCACTGGGCGACCGGGGTGCCGTAAAACCCGCTGCCGATGGAGAACGTTCGCCGACTGTTGTTACGGGCGGCCGCGAAAGGCCGAAATCCGCCTAGCCTGCGATCGGGCCGGGACCGTACTGACGGCCAAGGCAGGTGTCAACGCTGCCGTCCGGTACGGGTCGTCGCAAGAGCGACCTATGGCTGATAACCATGCGGCATGTTGTTAAAGTGTGCTGTTCATGCCCGTCGGGTCCGAAATGTCACGGTCAGGATCTGGATGGAGGCAGAAGCCAGGTCGATCCCCCGCCACTCTCCGAAAGACTGTTGTGTTTCAGAGCTTCTTGTCGAACAGCGGAACGCCGCGGCGGCGGAAAGGGATGACGAGGATTGCGCCGGCAGCAAAACCGAAGACGTGCGCCCACCAGGCGACGCCTTCCTGCACAGCGCCGAGTGCCATAACGACCTGAAACAAAATCCAGGCGATCAACGCCCAACTCGCCGGCACGCGCAGCGGGATCCGACCGAGGGCCAGCACCCAGACCCTAACCCTCGGATGTAGCATAAGGTAAGCGCCGACCACCCCGGCGACTGCCCCCGATGCCCCGACCAAAGGCACGACGGAATCCGGATGGAGCGCGGCGTGGGCATAGCCGGCTGCCGCCGCGCACAGCAGGTAGAACACCAGAAAACGCAGGTGGCCCATGGCGTCCTCGACGTTATCGCCGAACACCCAAAGAAAAAGCGTGTTGCCAATCAGGTGCATCCAGCTGCCGTGCAGGAAGGCGTAGCTGACAAGCGACACGGTGTCCGGCACCACGGCGAGTTCGGGCGCCAGCTCGCGAATGTCGAAGAACACCGCGGGAATAAGCCCATAAGACAGGACCGAGGCCTGCAGCACCGGCTCCGACAGCCCGCCGCCCTCGACGAACACGAAGACGAGGACGTTGACCGCGATCAGGCCCCAGGTGACGTATTGCCGCCGGACGAAGCGCAGCGGGTTGTGATCATGCAACGGAAAGAACATCCCCGCGCTCCGACGGATGATTTCGTTGGCGCCCTGCTTGTTTAGACGAGGGAAAGGAGGTTGGCGAGAGGCAGGGGGCAGATGCTCAATTCTGCCCCTCAGCTTCCGCGTCGGAGACCGTTCAAGTTTCCAGGCCGCAGAATTATTCGTCGCCACGTCACACTTCGCCCTGTCGCCTCGTCTTGTCTTCGGAATCGATCCCCAACCGAGGACATGATGATGTCCCCCACACTGATCGCCTTCTCCACTGCGCCGAAGCTGTGGCAGGCCTGGCTCACGTTCGACAACACGGTAACTACCACCATGCTCGAGCAGAGCCCTGACGGAGCTCACCAAGGAGGAACTCGTGATCCTGACCATGCTGAGTGTCGACATCAACAGCTGGAACCGAGTTCAGGACGATTTCCGGGGCAGCGACCCGGTCAAGACACGAGAGGTCGCCTGATGATGGAGCGAGCCGGAGAAGACGCCGCCACCGTGTTTGACCCGTTGAGGCCGCGGCTTATGCGCGTGGCGTATCGCATGCTTGGATCGGTGGCGGACGCGGAAGACGTGGTACAGGAGGCCTTTCTGCGCTGGCTCGACACCGACCGTGACGCAGTGCGGAATCCGGAAGCATTCCTGCACCGCGTTGTAACCAGGCTCTGCCTGGACCAGCTCAAATCGGCGCGACACCGCCGCGAGACTTATGTCGGCCCCTGGCTGCCCGAGCCGGTGGTCGAGACGGTGGAAGACGAGGTCGACGACGTCACCCTGCCGCTGATGCTGGCACTGGAGCGGCTGTCGCCGCTGGAAAGGGCGGCATTTCTGCTCCACGACGTGTTTGGGCTCGGCTTCGATGAAGTTGCCGAAACAATCGGCCGCACGCCGGCGGCCTGCCGCCAGCTCGCCAGCCGCGCCCGAACGAACGTGCGGGCGGCGCGGCCGCGATTCAACATGCCGAAGGAGCGCGGCCTTGCGATTGCGGCGGCTTTCTTCGCCGCATCGCGCAGCGGCAACATGGCCGAACTTCAGGCAATGCTTGCGGCAGACGTCACTGTTTATTCTGACGGCGGTGGCAAGGTCCCGGCGGCACTGCGTCCGCTGACGGGTATCGAGGATGTCATGAAGCTTCACACCAAGCTCGCCCAGCTATTCGAAGAGACGCCGTCCAAGGTGCTTCACTGGGGCTTTGTCAACGGCCTGCCGGGCTTCGTCACACTCGAGGGCGGCGTGCTGCAGACGACGGCGCTGGCAATCGAAGACAGCAAGATCATCGGGATCTACATCACCCGCAACCCAGACAAGCTACGACATCTGAATGGGGCGGCGGTTCATTGAACGACCCCAGGGCGGCCGTTTCCGGTTTCGCGGCCAGGCAGCGCCTTATCGATTCTTGCCCGGCACCCACAGCACGTCGGCCGCCCCCTTGTCATTGGCCCAGCGCGCGGCGACGAAGAAGAAATCGGAGAGGCGATTCATGTAGATCAGCGCCTGCGGATTGACGGTCTCCTTTTCGGAGAGGGCCGTCATCAACCGCTCAGCGCGACGGGACACCGTGCGGGCGAGATGGAGCCTGGCCGCCGCCGACGAGCCCCCGGGCAACACGAAGGAGCGCAGCGGCGAAAGTTCGGCATTGAAGCGGTCGATTGCCGTCTCGATCGCGGTAACCTGGTTTTCGACGATCCGAAGCGGCTCGTATCCGATATCCTGACCCGTGTCCGGCGTCGCGAGATCGGCGCCAAGGTCGAAAAGATCATGCTGGATCCGCTCCAGCACCGCGTCGAGCTGCGGCAAGATGCCGCCGGTCTCAAGTCGAACAAGACCAACCACAGCGTTTGTTTCGTCGACTGTGCCGTAGGCTTCAATCCGCAAGTCATGCTTCGGCCGGCGTTCGCCGCTACCAAGGGCGGTCGTACCCTTGTCTCCGGTCTTGGTGTAGATCTTGTTGAGGATCACCATGATGGTTCTCCCGGGTGGCCATCGATCAAGGCTGCTGGCTCATGAAATAGGCTGTCGCCATGATGAGCACGATGGCGACGAACTGCAGACCAACGCGCCAGCGCATCAGGATCTGAGATCGGGACGATGAGCCGCCCCGGAACATGTTGATTAATCCGAGCAGAAGGACAAAGGCCACCGCGCCGAGGGCGAATGGAACGATATTGGAGAGCACGGCTCCCATGCGGGTCTCCTCGGGGCGGCCGGTGAGGGCGAAGATGGGACAGTAGAAACCAAGCCATATAGCGGGACGTCGCAATTCCGGCAACGTCGGCGCGGGATGGCATCCTATTCTTCCGCGTTGGAGGCCTTGATCAGTAGCCGATCAAAAGCGCGGGTCGGCAGTAGGCGTTTGGTGTAGGCCATCACAGTGGTGGGGATCGTCACTCGGTAGCGCGCCTTGGGGCGTTTGGATTCTACCGCATGGATCAGGGCATCCACCACGGCCCGGGCTGGCAGTTTGAACGGCGATGGCTCGCCCCGCTCCATGCGTTTCAGCCGCTTGTCGTAAATCTCCCTGAACGGTGACGCTGCCATACCCGCTTCGCCGATGACGCGATGGAAGTTGGCAAGTGCGTTTTCAGTGAACCTGGTCCTGATCGGGCCGGGTTCGATCAGAACCACGTCAATACCAGTGCCTTCCAACTCGATGCGCAGCGTGTCGGAATAACCTTCGAGCGCGAACTTGGACGCGTTGTAGGCGGCACGATATTTCATACCGATAAAGCCGAGGATCGAGGAGCACTGCACGATACGGCCGTGGCCGGCGGCGCGCATCGACGGCAGCACGCGACGGGTCAGATCGTGCCAGCCGAAGAAATTTGCCTGAAACAAGTCGCGGAGCGCATCGGTCGGCAGGTCTTCAACCGCACAGGGCAGGGCGTAGGCGCCGTTGTTGAACAGCGCGTCGAGTCGCCCGCCACAGCGGTCCAGAACAATCGCTACGGTTTGCGCTATGCTCGCCTCGTCCTGGTAGTCGAGCCGGTAAGCTTCGAAGCCGAGGTTCTTCAGTGTCTGGACGTCTTCCGGCTTGCGCGCGGTGGCAAAGACACGCCAGTCGCGCCCGCGCAAGGTACGGGCCGCCGCGCGCCCGATGCCGGAGGAGCAGCCCGTGATCAGAATCGAGCGGGCGGGCCGGTCAAGGCACCGCCCGTAGAAATGCGCCGTCTCCGGGTCCGACGCTTCGGTCTTCAAATCGGCTCTCCGGCGAGCAGGCGCGGCGTCGCGCCGCCGAGACCTGCAGCCTGCTGGATCAGCAGGCGCTTCAGCGGTGGCATCCTGTCGACCAGACCAAGTCCGAAGTCCCGCACGGCACGGATCACATCGTTGTCGTTCGAAAACAGCCGATTCAGAACGTCGGTCACGATGCCCATTCTGACGGTATCGAAGCGACGCCAACGCTCGTAATCCTGGAGGACGTCGAGGGTACCGATGTCGCGACCAAGGCGACGGGCTTCGACAATGACCTCGGCGAGCGCAGCCACATCCTTAAAGCCGAGATTGAGACCCTGACCCGAGATGGGGTGAATACCATGGGCCGAATCGCCGGCAAGCGCGAGCCGCGGTGCAACGAAGCTGCGCGCCAGAGTTAGGCCGAGTGGGTAGGCATGACGCGGGCCATCGAGGGAAAGCGGGCCGAGGTGATGGCCGAAGCGGCGCTCAAGCTCGAGCTCAAATGTAAAATCGTCACCTTTGACAAGGACTTCGGCTTCCTCCCGGCGCTCGGCCCAGACAAGGGACGAGCGGTTTCCGGTTAGCGGCAGGATCGCGAAAGGGCCCGATGGCAGGAAGTGCTCCTCGGCTCGTCCGTGATGCGGGCGTTCGTGTGCAACGGTGGTCACGATACCGGACTGGCCGTAGTCCCATTCCACCGTGCGGATACCGGCGAGCGCGCGCAGCCGTGACTTGACCCCGTCGGCCGCGACGAGGAGAGCGGCGCTGCGCGACTCGCCCGAGCCAAGCCGAACCTCGACCACACCGGCATTGACGTCAAAGTCGGCGACCGTGTCGCCGGCAATCATCTCAACGCCAAGGTCGCCCGCCCGTTTGGCCAAAGCGCCGACGAGGGCGCCATTCGGAACCATATGAGCGAAAGGCTCGCCTGGGACGACTTCGCCAGAGAAGGTCAGGAACACCGGTCTTACCGCGTCACGCAAGCGCGAATCGGTAATGGTCATCTCGTTGATCGGCTGCGCCTCCGAAACCACGGCAGACCAGACTCCGATCCGCTCCAACATTCGGCGCGCCGCCGCTACGATCGCGGAGGCGCGGGGATCGCGGCCTATCGCCTCGAGAGGGCGTGGGTCGACGAGTGCGACGGCGAGCGTCGGATCTGCCTGGCGCAGCGCCACCGACAGGGACAGCCCGACATAGCCACCGCCAGCGATCAGAACGTCGAACTGCCCGCCGTCGGAACCCAAGGATGTGTCCATCATGGCTCAATCCTTCCCTGCCATCTGGATGGCAACCTAGAGCAAATCCAACCCAAATCGAACCGGATTGAACGCCTCGTTTATGTAAAAACATCGATTCAGCGGCGCTCGGCCTGGCTCGCAATTAAACGCCGGATCGGTCAGCGGTTTCGATTTTTCGCACGGAGAGCTTCGCGCCCTACTTGACACCTGCACACGCCGCCTCGCTAGTTGCCGCCATACGAAACGAGATTGGCCCATCTCCGTAAAAAGGTGTCAGGATGTCCGCCGCAGTCCAGAGCCTTCTCTCGATACTCGATCTTGAGCCGCTGGAACGCAATCTGTTCCGCGGAAGGAGCCCGCAGGTCGGCTGGCAGCGGGTATTCGGCGGGCAGGTCATCGGCCAGGCTCTGGTCGCCGCCTCACGCACGGTTGAGGCTGAACGGCCCGTCCATTCGCTGCACGGCTATTTTATGAGGCCGGGCGATCCCGCCGTACCGATTATCTACGAGGTCGACCGTATTCGCGACGGCGGCAGCTTCACGACGCGCCGCGTCGTGGCTATTCAGCACGGCCAGGCAATCTTCTCGATGTCCGCGTCGTTTCAAGCGGTTGAAGAGGGTTTGGAGCACCAGCTTCCCATGCCGGACGTGCCGATGCCAGAAGAACTGCCGAGCGAGGCCGAGCTCAAGGAGCGCTTTCTTGCCCGCGCCCCGGAGGCGGTGCGGCGCTATTGGGAGCGCGACAGACCGATAGAGATCCGGCCGGTCGACACCACCCATTATTTCACCCGGCAGCGCCTCGAGCCGGCACAGAACGTCTGGGTGCGCGCCAGCGCGCCCTTGCCGGATGACCCGCAGGTTCATTCATGCGTGCTTGCCTATGCTTCAGACATGACGCTGCTCGACACCGCTCTTTTCGCCCATGGCACCAGCGTTTTCGATAAAGACCTGCAGGTGGCGAGCCTTGACCATGCGCTGTGGTTTCACCGGCCGGTGCGTGCCGACGAATGGCTACTCTACTCAGAAGACAGTCCCGCGGCCGCGGCCGGCCGCGGTTTCACTCGGGGCACGCTGTTCACCCGCGACGGCGTCCTTGTCGCTTCGGTGGCGCAGGAGGGGTTGATCCGCGTTCGGAAATAACGCTGACCCGTTCGTAGCCATCCGATCGAAATATCATCTGCCCTTAGTCAAATCGCCCAGAGAAGCCGCTGATCGCAAGCGGATTGTTCTCCACGGCCTTACGATCCGGCGTGTCGGGAGCGACTGTCCCGGTAAAGGCGTCGAACAAGCGCCGCACGAAACCTTCGGGCAAGTCCCGCGTAATGAAGACCAGTCGGGTGCGCCGATCGTCGTCCGGCCAGTTCTCGAGCTTGACAGGCGGATGCAGCACGTGCTGCACGCCGTGCAGGACCACTGGATGCTCCGGGTCTTCAACCGTTGCCACGATACCCTTGACGCGCAACAGTTTCGGTCCGTGCGCGGAGCGCATCAGGTCGAGAAACATGTCGAGCGCGGCTTCCGGCACGGGCCTCTCGGCAGCGAGGGTGAAGGCCCGGACTCGAGCATCATGCCGGTTGACATCGTGGTGACGGTGGTGGAGATGGGGGTCTCGGTAAGCTTCCTCGTTCAGCCAGCGCGCCACGTCCGGGATCTTGGTCGTCGGATCAAACAGGCCGGTGTTCGTAAGAGCCGCTGCGCGCGCCTCGCCCTTGGCAGCGTCAAGCAGGATCGCACCGGGATTGAGGACGCGTAGACGATCGCGGAGCAGAGTGAGGGCATCGCACCTCGGCTCATCCTGGACAAGGTCGGACTTCGCCAGCACCAGCCGGTCGGCAACCGCAGCCTGCTTGACGGCCTCTTCGTGAGCATCAAGCGTATCGAGGCCGTTTATTGCATCGATCACCGTTATGACGCCGTCGAGCCGGTAGCGCTGCACCAGATAGGGGTGTAGCATCACTGCGTGTAAAACCGGTGCGGGATCGGCAAGGCCGGTTGTCTCAATGACGACCCTGGCGAGATGATCAAGCCGGCCATTGTCCAGCCGCCGCAGCAGATCTTCGAGCGTAGAGATCAGATCGCCGCGAATGGTGCAACACAGGCATCCGGAACTGAGCTCGACGACGCTATCGTCGGCGCGTTCGACGAGAAGGTGGTCGAGGCCGATCTCGCCGAATTCGTTGATGATCACCGCCGTGTCAGCTAGGTCCGCATCCTTGAGCAATCTGTTGAGCAGCGTCGTCTTTCCAGCGCCAAGGAAGCCGGTAAAGATCGTCACCGGAATCGGCGCTCGCATTCCGACGGACGGTCTGTTGACGGCAGTCATCGGACGCTCCCGGAATTGAGACGATTTTGCAGACGAGGCAGCCAATGGTTCGCGCCGGCCATCGTCCGACATAAGCCGGCGCAAAGCGGCGATTCAAGGAGAGAGCCTCATCGCACCGGTTTCGGCAACGGAAATGCCGTGGTCGGCAGCAAGGTACCCTTGAAGAGAACGGGGGAGACAGCCAGTGGCTTCTTCGAAGCCTCGCTCTCGAAGGCCGACATCATTGTAGACGGTCTGAGGTCTAGCGGCTTTGACCCCGGCAGCGGTGCTACCGCGAGGGCAGGACCGGCCGCAGCGACTCTGGTTGGTGCCGATGCACCGCCGGGGACCCCAGTCGATACCGTGATCGCCTGAATATCCGAATGCCGTGGCCCAATGATTCGATCCATCACCTCGCCCCAGTCGGTCTTCCTGCCTTTCGTTTTCGGCACCTCCTCGTCATCATCTCCGTCGGAGGAAATATTGACTCCAGGCAGCAGGGGGCGGTTGCCGGTATTGCTGCCGGCGCCGGCAAAGGTGAGCAAAGGCGACTTCGAGATCGTTGTCGTGCCATAGGCGGCGACAAGCTCCTCCGCTGACATTCGCTTGTTGCGCTTACAGTAGCCGGCCGGTGGCGGGCCGCCGGCTACGGTGCGCAAGGCCTCGATCGAGCGGCCGCCCCGCCGAGCAAACGCGCGGTCCACGAGCTGCCGAGAAAAGGCGGCACGCTCGAGTCCTGAGCCAGCGCCGAGAACGACAGCAATGACCGTACGGCCACCGCGTGTCGCCGAAACGGCAACGTTATATCCAGAGTTGCATATATAGCCGGTTTTCAGCCCGTTGGCACCGCGCACCCGGAGCAGATACTCGCGATTGGCCGATTTCAGGATCGACTTACCGTGGCGGATCGCGGTGAGGTTGAAATAGCTCCGGTATTGAGGGAACTCGCGCCAGAGCGCTCGCGCAAGAACAGCGAGATCACGAGCCGAGGACAGCTGACCGTCATCGGGTAATCCGTGCGGGTTGACGAAGCGGGTCGCCGTCATTCCCAGACGCTGCGCCTCCTGGTTCATCATGGCGATGAACGCCGGCTCGGACCCACCGATCGCTTCGGCGACGGCAACCGCGATGTCGTTTGCCGACTTGACCAAAAGCATTTTGAGCGCGTTGTCGAGGGTCAACTGGGTTCCGACCTTGAACCCCATTTTGCTCGGCGGCTCACTGGCGGCGTTTTTCGACATTGTCACCACGGAATCGAACTGCGCCTGACCGTCCCGGATCGCCTTGAAGGCTATATAGGCGGTCATAAGCTTCGTAATCGACGCAGGGTACCATTGCCGGGTTGAATCACGCTGCTCCAGCACCTCGCCCGAGTCTGCGTCGATGGCAATCCAGGCGCCGATCTCCGCGCGCGACGAAACGACGCCGGCGCTCATTGCCATCGCAGCAGCCACCACCAGCAGCCAGGCCCGCCGAGCGGGCCGCATTCTCGTTAGCGGTATTGATAGAATTTTTTGCCGGATCCCCCGCACAACCGCCCCGCCTAGTGAGACCAAACTGCCTTCGCGAATCCTAGACGATCCCACGCCATCAAGGCAAAGGCTTCAGACACTGAATTCCTGTCAAATCCTGTCAATTTGGCACGGATAAGGCAAACCCCGCCGCTTCGCATGATAAGGTTTGAGAATTATGTACTTCGGTCCCCATCCATCGTGAGTCGCCGGTGCCCGATCTGGCTTCCGCAAATCCAGGGGACCCTTTCCATCACCACGCCGACTTGGCCTCGGCATCGCAGTTCAGATACCAAGGCTAATCCGCCACGACTACGAAAGTTCAAAGGTTGGCGTATGGACGGCCTTCGTCGGCGACCCCATAATGCGGCCCGACGTTGGAGGAGTGATCGTTCTTTCCTGTTGGCAGCAGGTGCTCGCCCTGCCGCCTCCCCAGAGAGGACGATCCGAGTTCGCATTCGGGCTTCCCCGGCCCAAGAGAGTTTTTCTGGGAGGAACTGCATGTCCGACAAGCTCTATCCCGTGCCGGCTGACCTCGCCGCCGCGGCGCGTGTCGACAACGCCAAATATCTCGAGATGTATCGGCAATCGATCGATAATCCGGATGCTTTCTGGGGTGAACACGGAAAAAGAATAGACTGGATCAAACCTTATACCAAGGTTAAGAATTCATCTTACGATTATCACAACGTCTCGATCAAATGGTTTGAGGACGGCAGCTTGAATGTGGCGGCCAACTGTATTGACCGCCATTTGGCAACCCGCGGAGACCAGCCGGCAATCGTCTGGGAGGGCGATGACCCGTCGGAGCACAAGGTCATTACCTACAAGGAACTGTCTCGCGAGGTGAACCGCTTCGCCAACGTGCTTTTGGCCAAGGGTGTCAAGAAGGGTGACCGGGTTACGATCTATTTGCCGATGATCCCCGAAGCCGCCTACGCCATGCTCGCCTGCGCCCGGATCGGTGCTGTGCACTCAGTGGTGTTCGGCGGCTTTTCGCCCGACAGCCTCGCCCAGCGCATCACCGGTTGCTCTTCCAGGGTGCTGATTACCGCCGATGAGGGCCTGCGCGGCGGCCGCAAGGTGCCGCTCAAGGCCAATGCCGATGTTGCGGCGGATAAGAGCGGCCTGGTCGAGACGATGATCGTCGTGCGCCGCACCGGTGGCAGCGTTCCCATGACCGAAGGGCGTGACGTCTGGTACCACGACGAAGCGGCCCGCGTGTCAGACGAGTGCGCGCCGGTGGAGGTCAACGCGGAGGATCCGCTGTTCATCCTTTATACGTCGGGCTCGACGGGCCAGCCAAAAGGCGTGTTACACACTACGGGCGGCTATCTCGTCTACGTATCGATGACACATGAATACGTCTTTGATTATCGTGACGGTGAGGTCTACTGGTGCACCGCCGACGTCGGCTGGGTCACCGGCCACAGCTATATCGTCTATGGTCCGCTCGCTAACGGCGCGACCACCCTGATGTTCGAAGGCGTGCCGACCTATCCGAGCCCAAGCCGATTCTGGGAGGTCATCGACAAACACAGGGTCTCGATCTTCTACACCGCACCGACGGCAATTCGCGCACTGATGGGCGCGGGCGACGATCACGTCAAGAAGACTTCGCGTCAGTCGCTGCGCATCCTCGGTTCGGTCGGCGAGCCGATCAATCCGGAAGCATGGATCTGGTACCATGATGTGGTCGGTGACGGCCGCTGCCCGATTGTGGACACGTGGTGGCAGACGGAGACCGGCGGCATCCTGATAACTCCGCTGCCCGGTGCCACGACGCTAAAGCCCGGCTCGGCGACGCGGCCGTTCTTTGGTGTGCAGCCGGCGCTAGTCGACGGTGAGGGCAATGTACTTGAGGGTGCTGCCGAGGGAAATCTCGTCATTCTCGACAGCTGGCCCGGTCAAATGCGCACCGTGTTTGGCGACCACGATCGCTTCGTCCAGACTTATTTCTCAACCTACAAGGGCATGTACTTTACCGGCGACGGCTGCCGTCGCGACGAAGATGGTTACTATTGGATCACCGGTCGCGTCGACGACGTCATCAATGTCTCCGGTCACCGAATGGGAACGGCAGAAGTGGAATCTGCACTGGTCGCTCATCCGAAGGTGTCAGAGGCCGCTGTCGTTGGCTACCCGCACAGTCTCAAGGGACAGGGGATTTACGCTTATGTCACGCTGATGGCCGGGGAGACGCCGTCAGAAGAACTGCGCAAGGAACTGGTCGATTGGGTCCGCAAGGAAATTGGCCCGATCGCTTCACCCGACCTGATCCAGTTTGCACCAGGCCTGCCCAAGACCCGCTCGGGCAAGATCATGCGCCGCATCCTGCGCAAGATTGCCGAAGACAGCTTCGACAATCTCGGGGATACGTCGACGCTGGCTGATCCGGCGGTGGTCGAGGATCTCATCGAAAACAGGCAAAACCGGCGCGCGTGAACGCTGAGCCACCCAGAGGCGGGCAAGCGAAACAGGCAAGTGGAGCGGCCGCGGATTGAGGGACGCGGCCGTCTAAGCAACTTGAGTACCAGCAGAACCCGGATTGCACCATTTGCCGCTATCTGGAGAGGTAAATCGACTGAATTTCATTGGCGATTTTCTGGAAGGCAGCGATGAGTTGCGCCTGGTCTTTCGCGAGATAATACGTTTTGCTGCTACTTGCGCAGTACTCCATAAGCTTTCCTGCCGCAGTATTGCTAGAATTTTTGAAGTATATCGAGTATATCTTAATCTTAGTATCCTTCATTGCGTCGCATAATTTTCGCGCGCGACTAAAGGCAGGCCCATTATAGTCATGCTCGTTGCTCTGAATCTCCTGCCATTCTTTCTTGCAGACGGATCTAAGGCGCCCGTCAACCCACTTCAATTCACATATGTCGGCATAATCGTAGTGTCTGTTGAAGCCTCCGTCTGTCATAAGAACGGCAAACTTCAGTACATCGTCCTCGACTCTTGCATAAGAGGCGGGTGCGCTGTCTGAGGGCCATAGGGACGACCAATTTGGTGACAGCGTATACCAGCCCCACTGGATTCCAGTCTGTCCTGCCGTCATGCCGTTGGCTGCTAAAGAGGAAACTGCGCTCGAAAGCGCACCACGATCGCTCGACAGCGGCAGAAGCTTCGAAGTCGATGAGCAGGCCGAAGTGCCGCCACCGAAAAAGACGGAATACTCGTCCGCATAGTTATACACGGCATCTGTGTATTTTTCCGGACCTTCGCGCTCTGTGACGCACCTCGTGGTAGTACCATTTGATACCGTGCTCGCGTAGTTTCCAAGATTGACTCCCTGACTATACGGGACCAGGGAAATACGCACTTTCGATTCGCTGGACGTCGTGCCTGCCGGGATCAGAATATCGACCAAACTTTGCGCCGCGTTGCGCAGCGCCGGCATATCCGACCTCATCGACAACGTCACATCCACCACCATCGCCACTTCTACGTCGTAATGCGAGAAGGTCGATTCCGAAAAAGCGTTTACAGTCAAAGTCTTGATGCCGCTAATGCTGATGAAGGTCGTCGGAATCGTCGCCGAAGCCGATACATCTAGCGTACCTGCATCGCGATTGATGTTGACGACCACATCGCCGACCGTGACATCGCTGTAGCCGGCCAGTTCCATGTTGGCATTGAAGAAATCTGAGACGGTTTCCGTGACCTGCTCCTTGGTGGCCATGGAGGTCGACAGTTGACGGGCGCCAGCGAGAGTGGCCGAATCCAGAGCGCGCTCGATCGCGATGCGCGTGTTATAGGCACGTCCGAAATCGATACCGGAGCCGGCAACCAGTATCAGTACAACCATCGCGAAACCGGCGATGATGGCGACATTGCCGCGACGGTCATGAAGAAAGCTTGCGACGAGCAAGCACAGTTGGGTCTTGTAAGCTCTGACCATGTCGAATTGCCCGAGGACGACGTTGGGTCGGCCAGTACTGTTGGCCGATCAACGTGAGCAGGGCGTTAAGATACATTCGACGCGGCGTCCAATTTATCGAATGCGTTAAGCGGGTGTTAAATCACTGAGAAATGGCGGAGACCAGACGCAGCTGCCAGACTTCCGGGCACTATCGTCTGTTTGCGCTCCGCCTGAAGACCCAATCGTCAGCCAGAAGAATTCACCTTTGCCTGCGCCGACACAAGTGTAGCCAATGAATGGGAAGCAGAAGCTTCGCCTCAGGGATCAAGCTCGGTATCCCAGTATAGAAAATCAAGCCAACTATCGTGCAGATAGTTAGGAGGGAACAAGCGACCGTTGTTGTGAAGATCTTGGACTGTCGGAGCGAAGGGCAGATGCGTCGGCCACATGCCGGCATCGGCACAAGACTTATTCGCCTTGCGCAGATTGCAGGGCGAGCAGGCGGTGATAACGTTCTCCCAAGTGGTTTGCCCGCCCTTCGACCGAGGAACGAGATGATCGAAAGTGAGATCTTCGCGGTTGCCGCAATACTGGCACTGGAATCGATCGCGAAGAAAGACATTAAAGCGGGTGAAGGCCGGATGGCGAGTTGGCTTTACGAACGTCTTGAGCGAGACGACGCTCGGCAGGCGAAATTCCAAACTGGGACTTCGAACGCTGACATCATACTCTGAGACAATATTCACCCGATCGAGGAAGACCGCCTTGACGGCGTCCTGCCACGCCCAGAGCGACAGCGGATAGTAGCTCAGCGGTCTGTAGTCCGCATTAAGCACCAGAGCCGGGTGGGCACCTGCGGATACGGCAACTGTCAACCTGCGCTCCTCATGCCGGTTCGAAGGTCCAATCACCAGATCAACCTTCATGAGTGCAGGCATATTGTAGAGCGACAGTGACAGCCTTGTGAAGACTGCTTCTCGCCGGCAAAGACTCTCGCGGTCTGTTTCACCGCATAAAGACGACCGCTGCCATCAGCAGCGATCGCTCGCGATCTCCCGCAGGTGTCGACAGTCCTTGACCGCAGCGCAGGCTCTCAACCAATGACGGCAGCCGCCGGATCGATACAACTTTGAGACCAGGGCGAATCACATCGCCTCGG
Source organism: uncultured Hyphomicrobiales bacterium (assembly GCA_964462985.1). Taxonomy (GTDB): domain Bacteria; phylum Pseudomonadota; class Alphaproteobacteria; order Rhizobiales; family Stappiaceae; genus CAYXAA01. The sequence continues at coordinate 39,971 of CAYXAA010000019.1, forward strand.
CAGCCGCCGTTTCAACCGTGCGGCCAGGTGCGAATGTCGACGAAGCGGCCGGCGATCGCCGCCGCTGCGGCCATCGCAGGCGACACGAGATGCGTTCGGCCCTTAAATCCCTGGCGGCCTTCAAAGTTGCGGTTCGAGGTCGAGGCACAGCGCTCTCCAGGGGCGAGCTTGTCGGCATTCATCGCCAGACACATTGAACAACCCGGCTCACGCCATTCAAAGCCTGCCGCCTTGAAGATCTTGTCGAGGCCTTCTGCCTCGGCCTGCTCCTTGACCAATCCCGAACCGGGCACGACCATGGCCTTGACAGTCTCGGCGACCTTGTGACCTTCAACCATGGTGGCGGCAGCGCGCAGATCCTCAATACGGCCGTTGGTGCAGGAGCCGATGAAGACACGGTCAATCGCGATGTCGGTGATTTTTGTCCCCGGCTTCAGCCCCATGTAGTCGAGGGCCCGCCACTTGGATGCGCGCCGGTTCTCGTCGGTGATCTCGTCCGGATCCGGCACCACGCCAGTGACCGAGACCACATCCTCGGGGCTAGAGCCCCAGGTGACGATCGGGGGCAGGTTGGCTGCATCGAGTCTAACCTCGCGGTCGAAATGCGCGCCCTCGTCGGAATAGAGCGTTTTCCAATAAGCGAGCGCGAGATCCCAAGCCTGTCCGGTCGGCGCCTTCGGCCGGCCTTGGATATAACGAAATGTCTTCTCGTCCGGCGCGATCAGGCCCGCTCGGGCGCCGCCCTCGATCGACATGTTGCAGACCGTCATGCGGCCTTCCATCGAGAGCGACCGGATCGCCTCGCCGGCGTATTCGATCACATGGCCAGTGCCGCCGGCGGTTCCAATCTCGCCGATGATGGCAAGAATGATGTCCTTGGCGGTGACACCATCGGGCAGAGCGCCATCAACGGTGACCCGCATGTTCTTCGCCTTCTTCTGGATCAGCGTCTGGGTGGCGAGCACATGCTCGACTTCCGAGGTGCCGATACCGTGGGCAAGTGCCCCGAAAGCACCATGGGTCGAAGTGTGGCTATCGCCGCAGACGATGGTCATGCCCGGCAGGGTGAAGCCCTGTTCAGGTCCGACGATGTGAACGATGCCCTGACGTCGGTCGGTCTCGTTGTAGTACTCCACACCAAACTCAGCCGCGTTATCCGCCAGGGTCTTGACCTGCAGCGCCGACTCCGGATCGTCGATGCCATGGCTGCGGTCCGTGGTCGGCACGTTGTGGTCGACGACAGCGAGTGTGCGGGCCGGCTGGCGCACCTTGCGCCCGGCAATCCTGAGACCCTCGAACGCTTGCGGGCTCGTCACCTCGTGCACGAGATGGCGGTCGATGTAGAGCAGACAGGTGCCATCGTCCTGGGTGTCGACGACATGGTCGTCAAAGATCTTGTCATAGAGGGTGCGAGGTGCGGTCATGGCTTTGCGATCCGTCGATGTGGGCTGGTAACATTCAGAAGCCGGCGAGCGGCAGGCCAAGCGCGCCTCAAAGGCGAGTCAGCGGTGTCCCGCTAATGCGGACGAAGAATCGCGACGGCAGGCGCTTCTTGTCCTGCAGCACGAAGCCTCTGAAGGCGTAATGTCCGAACAGCCTCTCCATCCCGTGCTCATAGCAACATTAGAGATTTTGGGCAATCCAGGCGAAGCGCAGCCGTACCAACAGTCAGAGGAAGCAAAAAAGCGGCCCCGAGGAAGAGCCGCTTTCTGGTCTTGGGTACGGGCGCGATCTGCTTATTCGGCGGCGGCGTCGGCGCTGGAGGCCTTCGCCTCCGCGGCGGCCTGTTTGGCGGCTGCGGCCTCTGCGCGGGCAGCAGCGGCTTCCGCCTTGACTTCTTCGTTGAGCTTGCGCGCGCGGGCGTTGGTTGCCTCGACGATACGGGCCGACTTGCCACGACGATCCCGCAGGTAATAGAGCTTGGCTCGGCGCACCTTGCCGCGGCGCACGACCTCGACACTCTCGATCATTGGCGAATACAGCGGAAACACGCGCTCTACGCCTTCACCGTAAGAGATCTTGCGCACGGTAAAGTTCTCATTGAGGCCAGCACCCGCGCGGGCGATACAGACGCCCTCATAGGCCTGAGTCCGGGTGCGGTTACCCTCTGTAACCTTAACGTTCACCTTAACGGTGTCGCCCGGGGAGAATTCCGGAATCTTGCGGACCGTCTCGATCTTCGCCATCTGCTCGGCGTCAAGCTGCTCGATGATGTTCATGGCCTTTGCCCTTTTAAGTTACGCGAAGAGAGCGTCCGCCAACGGCTTCGCCGCCGGGACGATGCATCGCTTGTCGCCACTACCGGAATACCGGACAATCGGGACTGGGACCATTCGCCTGCGCAATAGACCAACGCGACGCGGCCCGTCTGAGCCCGTTCGGCGCGCGTCATAACGCAAAGCAGCGGCGTTGTCATGTGGTTTCGTCGTCGGGAGCCGTTGGTACATCGTCCGTCACTGCTCTTCAGCGCCCTCGCGATACGCCTGCCACAAATCGGGCCGGCGCATGCGGGTCCACGTTTCCGCCTGTTCACGACGCCAGGCGGCGATCCTCGCATGGTCACCCGAGGTTAGAACCTCAGGGATGATCCGACCCTCGAAGTCCTGCGGACGGGTGTAGTGTGGATGCTCGAGCAGGCCGGTCTCAAAACTCTCCATCTTGCCGCTCTCTGCATTGCCCATCACCCCCGGCAGCAGACGAACCACGGCATCAAGCAGCACCATGGCAGCGAGCTCGCCGCCAGAGAGGACATAGTCGCCGATCGAGACTTCCTGAAGATCACGAGCGTCGATCACCCGCTGATCGACGCCCTCGAACCGGCCGCACACGATGAGCATTCCCGGACCACCGCTTAACGAGCGCACCATTGCTTGGGTCAAGGGACGCCCCCTCGGGCTCATCAACAGCCGGGGGCGTGGGTCGCCTTCCGAGCTTGCTGCATCGATCGCCCGGGCCAGAACATCTGCCCTTAGAACCATACCCGCGCCGCCACCTGCCGGCGTATCATCCACCGACCGATGTCGGCCCGTGGCGTGGTCACGGATCTGGCACAGATCCAGCGACCAAGCCCCGCGCTCCAGAGCTCTTCCAGACAAAGAAAGTCCTAAAGGTCCGGGAAACATCTCCGGATAGAGCGTCAGAATAGTGGCGGCGAAGGCCATGTCTCAGCGTCCATGCTGACGAGAAGGGCTTCCAGATTCGTAGCCCCGCATGAAATAGGGCTCAAGCGCCCGGTCCACTCTGATCCGCTCCAACGCCGCATGTCAGGCAGCACCCGCCGGAGACCATGGCGGCGCCCTATTCGTCGGTTCCTGCGCCGCCAAGTGCTTCGCTTTCCGACAAATAGCCCTGGGGAATCTCAATCACGATCCGGCCAGCGGCAAGGTCGATTTCCGGTACGAAGGCCGCGGTGAAGGGCAGATAGAAACTGCGGCCGCTGTCCGGCTCCACCTCGACAAGATCGCTTGCCCCAAAGTTCGGCACGGCCACGACCGTGCCCACGCGCTCGCCTGAGGCGGTCACGGCAGAAAGGCCAATAAGGTCGCTGTGATAGAACTCGTCGTCGTCCTCAGGCTCCGGGAGGCGATCGCGTGGCACAAAGAGGTCGACACCGTTCAGCGCCTCGGCGGCATTGCGGTCGTCGACGCCCATGAAGCGCACGAGAACCACGCCCTTCTGCGGCCGGGCCGATACCACGATAAGGCGCGCGCCGTCCGCAGTCTCAAGCGGGCCGTAGCTGGCGAAGGCCAACGGGTCGTCACCATAAGGCTTGACCCGAACCTCGCCGCAAATGCCGTGCGCGGCACCGACGCGGGCGACCAGGATGCGGCTTTCGGCCATTCCCGTCAGGCTCCGACGGCACCGCGCTTACGCAATAGTCACTCGGCCGATGCTTCGGCTGCGGCGGCCGCAGCATCTTCCTCCGCCTGCTTGCGGGCAGCAAGCCGCTCCTTGGCCTTGGTGCCCATTTCGGCCTTCTTCGGATTGTTGCGCGGCTCACGCTTCAGAATGCCGGCGGCGTCGAGGAAGCGATGGACGCGGTCCGTCGGGGTTGCGCCGTGCGACAGCCAATGCTTGATGCGATCGACATCGAGCACGACGCGGTTCTCGTGGTCCTTCGGCAGCATCGGGTCATATAGTCCCAGCTTCTCAATGAAACGACCGTCGCGCGGCGAGCGGGCATCGGCAAGAACGATACGATAGAACGGGCGCTTCTTGGCGCCGCCGCGGGCGAGACGAATCTTCAGTGCCATTCTTCTTTTCTCCTGGGGTATGGTCGCCGCTCAGCGGCGAATGGCTTCGTGGTGCCGAATTACTTCCCTGACAATGAAGTTGAGGAATTTCTCGGCGAAATCAGGATTGAGATCCGCGTCATGGGCAAGTTGCCGGAGACGGGCGATCTGCTGCTCCTCGCGCGCCGGATCGGCCGGCGGCAGGTCGTGGGTCGCTTTCAACACGCCAACGCGCTGGGTGCATTTAAAGCGCTCCGCGAGCATATGGACGAGCGCGGCATCGATGTTGTCGATCGAAGCCCGCAGCGCCCTGAGTTCGACCAGCGCGGGATTTTCCGCGCCGAGGCGATGTTCGGCATCGCTCATTCTGAGTCACTCATTTCTTTGGCCCCTTGGAAAACCCGGGCAATCCGGAAAACTTTGCTCCGCCGAGGCCGGGAAGGCGACCGCCGCCAAAGCCGGGGGGCAAGCCACCAGGAGCACCGCCCAGACCGGAAAGGCCCCCCGGAAGACCGCCGGGCAGATTGCCGGACTTCGCCAGCTTCTCCAGCTCCTTCGGGTCGGGCATGCCCGGGGGCATCCCGCCCGGCATTCCGCCGCCCAAGCCGCCCATGAGCTTGCCAAACAGGCCCTTGCCTTTGCCCATGGCTTTCATCATGTCGGCCATCTGCCGGTGCATCTTCAAAAGCCGGTTGACATCGGCGACGTCGGTGCCGGAGCCAGCAGCGATGCGCTTCTTGCGGCTCGCCTTGAGGATCTCGGGCGCACGCCGCTCCTTGGGCGTCATCGATTGGATGATGGCGACTTGACGCCTGATCACCTTGTCGTCGAGGTTCACGCCCTCAAGCTGCTTCTTCATCTTGGCGACGCCCGGCATCATGCTCATGATGCCTGACATGCCGCCGAGCTTCTCCATCTGCTTAAGCTGCTCGGCGAGGTCCTCCAGATCAAAAGAGCCCTTCTTCATTTTGGCGGCCATCTTGGCCGCCCTGTCGGCATCGAACTCCTGCGCCGCCTTCTCGACGAGCGAGACGATATCGCCCATGCCAAGGATACGGTCGGCGATTCGTTCCGGGTGGAAATCTTCTAGTGCGTCGGCCTTTTCGCCGGTTCCGATCAGCTTGACCGGCTTTCCGGTGACAGCACGCATCGAAAGCGCCGCGCCGCCACGTCCGTCGCCGTCCATACGGGTCAGCACGATTCCGGTGATGCCGATACGCTCATCGAAAGCCGTCGCCAGGTTGACGGCATCCTGACCGGTCAAGCTGTCTGCGACGAGCAAGATTTCGTGTGGCTTGGCCGAGGCCTTAATTTCGGCCATCTCGAGCATCAATGGCTCGTCGATATGAATACGGCCGGCGGTGTCGAGCAGCACGACGTCATAGCCACCAAGCCGGGCCGCCGTCATGGCGCGGCCGGCAATCTGCACCGGCGATTGTCCTGAGACAATCGGCAGTGTCTCCACACCGTTTTGCTCGCCGAGCACCTTGAGTTGCTCTTGCGCCGCGGGGCGGCGCGTATCGAGCGAGGCCATCAGCACCTTGCGTTTGTCACGAACCTGCAACCGGCGGGCAATTTTGGCAGTTGTGGTCGTCTTGCCCGACCCCTGCAGGCCGACCATCATGATCGCGACGGGAGCAGGCGCATCGAGATCGATCGGCTTCGCGTCGGCGCCAAGCATTTCCACGAGCTGGTCGTGGACGATCTTGACCACCATCTGACCCGGGGTAACCGATTTCACGACTTCCTGGCCGATGGCGCGGCTCTTCACCTTGTCGGTAAAGGACCGGACCACGGGCAGCGCGACATCAGCCTCGATCAGCGCGCGCCGCACCTCACGCATCGCTTCCGATACATCGGCTTCAGACAGCGCACCGCGACGGGTGAGCTTGTCAAAAATGCCGCTCAGGCGATCGGACAGGCTTTCGAACATGGACAACCTTTCAAAACGGCCGGGATCCCGCGGTTTGCAATCAGGTGTTCATCCCTGATCGTAAGCAGCGCTTGCACGCACGATCCACCGATCTCTCCGATCAAACCGTGCCATGCCCTCATCCCGCTCCAGATAGGACCGCCATCGCCGCCGCGCAAACACTCGTGCAAAGCGCAACGACACCCGAGGGCGCGACGCGCTGTCGGGTGTTGACCTCCGGGCTCTCTTTATACCTGAGCGGGGCCCGGTCGGCGGCTGGCAATGTCGATCCTCGCAAGGAGTGGGCGGAGGGTTAGGCGGAAAGAGGCGCAGAGTCAAGAAGAACCGGCTCTTGCCAGCCTCCCGACCAAGGTTCACCGTTACCACGATCCATTGGCCGTCTCCGCCAACGCCTTCGCCACGGCAGCAATCAGCCGGTCGAGATCGGCGTCGGTAGTCGCCCAGTTCGAGACGCTGATGCGAAAGCCCTTGTGACCTTGCCAGGTCGCCGGGCCGAACCATGCCTCTCCCGACGCTTGAACCTTAGCGACGATTTCGGCACAGCGCGATTCCTGGCCCGGGAGCGTGGCAAAGACCTGATTGAAGTGTACAGCGTGCGGCACTTGGAAGCCGAGCGCTGTGAGCTCCCGTGCAATCCGCTTTGCGTGATCGTGGAAGCGGTTAACGAGAGCGGTGACTCCGCATCTACCTAGGGACAGCAACGCCGCCCAGGTTTCGGCGCCGCGCGCGGAGCGGCTGAACTCCGGCGCCAAGTCGGCGGGACACGGCGTTGCCTCCGGGAGATAGGCAGCGTTAATGGCCATGGAAGTGCGCATGCGCTCGGGATGACGACACAATGCGAGTCCCGAGTCGTAAGGCGTATTCAAGGTCTTGTGCGCGTCAACCACCCAGCTGTCGGCCTTTTCCAAGCCGGCCAGCGCGGCGCCTGTCGCCGTCCCGGTGCGAGCCCACAGGCCAAAGGCGCCATCGACATGAAGCCAAGCACCGGCAGCAAGACAGCGATCGGCAATCTCTTCAAATGGATCGAAAGATCCGGTGCAAACATTCCCTGCCTGAGTGAGGACAAGTGTCGTCTCGTCAAGCTGCGGCATTCGGTCCGGCCGGAGTCGGCCCTCCCCGTCAACGTCGACCCACTCGATCCGATCCGTCCCCAAACCGGCCATTCGAAGTGTCTTCAACACTGTCGCATGGATCTCAGCGCTGGCAACGATCCGCAGCGGCGGCGCACCCACGAGCCCCTTGGCGATGTCGTAGCCCCGTCGGGAGAGCAGTGTGTCGCGTGCCGTGACAATCAGGGCCATGTTCGCCATGGTCGCTCCGCTGGTAAAGGCGCCACGGGTCTCGATAGGCAATCCGAGCAGGTCGACGATCCAGCCGATCGCCACACGTTCCATCTCGACCACAGACGGACCCGTCAGCGCATCCGCAATCTGATCCCACGCCGACAGCATCACCCTGGCACCGGAAGCGGCAGGCAGGGCTCCGCCAATGACGTAGCCGAAGTATCTCCCCGCCGCCGACGCAACCGAGCCCGGACGGCCAAGTCGATCCATGAGATCGAGAACCTCGTTGGCGGGTAATCCCGTCACAGGTAGCGGCAAGTCAAGAGCACCCAGGTCTTGCGTCGTTGGAATCACCGCCCGAGATGCGATAGATCGAAGATAATCGGCGCCTTGGCGAGCACCGTGAAGATAGGCGTTCGCCTGGCGCTCAAGGGGAGACGTTGCATTCGGCATGGGACCCTCTATATAGCTAACCATCAATATAGAAGAATTGCTATATGGACACAATGTCAAGGGCGCGAGTTCACGCAGCACTATCGAGCCCAGTGCGCCTGCAGATCCTGATGTGGCTGCTCGACCCGCGCGTACACTTTCCCGAACAAAGGGACGGCGACCTCGTCGACGACGGTGTATGCGTCGGTTTCATCACCGAGAAGGCTAACCTATCGCAGCCGACCGTCAGCCTCCACATGAAGAAGCTGTCTGAAGCCAAGCTTGTGATCGGCAAGAGGATAGGCAATTGGATGTTCTACCGGCCGAACAGACTATTTCTTGCAGAGTTCGCCGGGGAACTGGCTGCAGCTGCCAACAAGAAGCCGGCGCCACGCTAAAGGCGCGCGAAGAACGTCACCACGAGCCACTCGGGTATGCGCGCTAAGAACGCAAGTCCATACGGGAAGATAGTCCCTGATCGGCATCGTCTTGCGTCAGGCGGTCTGTGCTGGCGAATATGACCGTTCTCCAAAGATGGCCGACCCTACGCGGACCACTGTTGCCCCAAACGGCACTGCCTGCGCAAAGTCACTGGACATGCCCATCGACAACTCCGTTACATCATTCTCACGCGCTATTTTCTCCAGGAGCGCGAAATGCGGTCCCGGAGCCTCGTCGACGGGTGGGATGCACATAAGACCAACGATTGGTAGGCCGAGTTCGTCGCGACAAAGGCGGATGAAGGCACCGGCTTCGCGGGGGGGAAGGCCTGCCTTCTGCGGCTCCTCTCCGGTGTTGATCTGAATGTAGAGTTTCGGGCGCCGGCCCTGGCGCACCATTTCCTGATGGACGACGCGGGCAATCTTTTCGCGGTCTATCGTGTGGATCGCGTCGAATAAGGCGACAGCATCCCTAGCCTTGTTCGACTGCAGCGGGCCGATGAGGTGCAATTCAACATCCGGGAAGTCCGCCTTCAATGCCGGCCATTTATTCTGCGCTTCCTGCACTCGGTTTTCGCCAAACAGCCGATGGCCGGCTTCGAGCACTGGACGGATTTCGTCGGCATGGAAGGTTTTCGACACTGCAATCAGTTGGACAGAACCTTCAGGCCGTCCCGCGGATCGCTCGGCCTCGGCGATCCGGAGGCGAACGGCGAAGAGATTGTCGGCAACGGTCATATCAATCTCCTTGGCATACCCGCGCGAACAGCCGTGCCGGCGCCTGACCGACATGCGATGGCCCGTCGGCAAATGCAAGCCCGCCGCCCGGCAATCGGCCCGCGGCTTTAGCGCACGCCCGACGCTTGTCAGTTGACCGGCCGCCAACTTTCTGGTGACAGTCCCCCATCCACGACTTCAGGCACGAAGAGCAAAGCACGAGCATCATGGCGACGGAGCGATATAACGCCCGCGAAGCGGAAGCGCGCTGGCAGCAGGTTTGGGCCGACAAGGCCGTCTTCACCACGAAGAACGATGATCCGCGGCCGAAATACTATGTGCTTGAGATGTTCCCCTATCCGTCAGGGCGAATCCATATGGGGCACGTACGCAACTACACCATGGGCGATGTGGTTGCGCGCTACAAGCGCGCCAAGGGTTTCAATGTGCTCCACCCCATGGGCTGGGACGCCTTCGGTATGCCGGCGGAAAACGCCGCGATGCAGAACAGGGTCCATCCAAAAACCTGGACCTACGACAACATTGCGGCGATGCGCAACCAATTGAAGACAATCGGCTTGTCGCTTGATTGGGAGCGCGAATTCGCTACTTGCGACGTTGCCTACTATTCCAAGCAGCAGAAGCTGTTCCTCGATTTCCTGAAGGCCGGTCTCGCATACCGTCGTCAGTCCAAGGTCAATTGGGACCCCGTCGACATGACCGTGCTAGCAAATGAGCAGGTGATCGACGGACGCGGTTGGCGATCGGGCGCGGTGGTCGAGCAACGGGAGTTGACCCAATGGTTCTTCAAGATCACCGAGTATGCCGAAGACCTGCTCACGGCGATTGATGGGCTCGATCGCTGGCCGGACAAGGTCCGCTTGATGCAGCGCAACTGGATCGGCCGTTCGGAAGGACTTCTCATCCACTGGCCGCTTAATCCGGCGACGACGCCCGGGGGCGAGACCGAACTCGACGTCTACACCACGCGCCCCGACACAATCTTTGGGGCATCGTTCTGCGCAATCGCAGCGGATCATCCGCTCGCGAGGAAAGCGGCTGAATCCAATCCGGCGCTTCAGGCCTTCATCGAGGAATGCCGGCGCATGGGCACCTCGGTCGCCGCTCTCGAGACGGCCGAAAAGAAGGGCTTCGATACCGGTATCCGCGCTATCCATCCCCTTGATCCGGATTGGACGCTACCGGTCTATGTCGCCAATTTCGTGTTGATGGACTACGGCACCGGCGCCATCTTCGGCTGCCCGTCCGGCGACCAGCGCGATCTCGATTTCGCCAACAAATACGGCCTATCGGTGATCCCCGTCGTCATGCCCAAGGACGGCGACGCTAGAACCTTCAGCATCACGGACGAAGCCTATACGGGCGATGGCGTGATGATCAACTCTCGTTTCCTTGACGGCATGACGCCGGCGGAGGCCTTCGACGCGGTCGCCGAGCGCCTTGCCAATGTCAGAGACGGCGACCGTCCCGTCGCGGTACGTCAGGTTAACTACCGTTTGCGCGACTGGGGTATCTCGCGTCAGCGGTATTGGGGTTGCCCGATTCCGGTGATCCACTGCGACACCTGCGGCGTGGTGCCTGTTCCCGAGACCGACTTGCCGGTCGAACTGCCGGAGGACGTTGAGTTCGATCGCCCTGGAAATCCGCTCGATCGCCATCCGACCTGGAAGCATGTCGCATGTCCGTCCTGCGGCGCGAACGCGCGACGCGAGACCGACACAATGGACACTTTCGTCGATTCATCCTGGTATTTCGCGCGCTTCACCGATCCGACCAATTCACAACCTACTGACAAGAGCGTCGCCGATGCCTGGCTTCCGGTCGATCAATACATTGGCGGCGTCGAGCATGCGATCTTGCACCTGCTATATTCGCGCTTCTTTGCAAGGGCGATGACGAAGACAGGTCATCTCAACGTCACCGAGCCATTCAAGGGCCTTTTCACCCAGGGAATGGTTACCCACGAGACCTATCGTGCCAAGAGCGGCGAATGGCTGACGCCGGCGGAAGTTCGCATAGAGGACGGTGACGGTGTTCGAAGAGCCATCGAGATAGCCACCGGCGACGAAGTGGAGATCGGCGCGGTCGAGAAGATGTCGAAGTCGAAGAAGAACACAGTCGATCCGACCGACATCATTGAGACGTACGGTGCCGATACCGCGCGCTGGTTCATGTTGTCCGACAGCCCGCCGGAACGCGATGTTGAGTGGACCGAGGAGGGCGTTCAGGGCGCTTGGCGCTTCATGCAACGTGTATGGCGACTGATCGGCGAGGTCGTGGAGCGAACCCCACAGAAAAGTTTGGTCCCGGGTGGCTTTAGTCCTGCCGCATTAGCCTTGCGGCGGGCCACACACAAGACGCTTGCCGCAGTCTCCGCTGACATCGAACAGCTTAGCTTCAATCGGGCTGTAGCCAGGCTCTATGAACTGGTCAATATACTGAGCAAGGCTGTCCAGAGCGAGGATCTGACCGCACCCGACATGTGTTATGCGGTGCGGGAGACTTCCGAGATCCTGGTGCAGATGATGGCGCCTATGACGCCACATCTGGCCGAGGAGTGCTGGCGCGCGCTGGGACACGAGCGACTGCTCGCTGAGGCCGAATGGCCGGCCGTCGAAGAGGCGTTGCTCGTCGAAGACACCGTAACGATGCCCGTACAGATCAATGGCAAGAAGCGTGCGGATCTCACCGTCGCACGCAACGCTTCCAATGCTGAGGTCGAAGCGGCTACTCTCGCTCTTGAGGCTGTGAGCCGAGCGCTAGACGGTAAGCCGCCCCGCCGAATTATCGTCGTTCCCCAGAGGATCGTGAATGTCGTCGCCTGATTTCCACGCCCGCTGGGGCGGTGTGCAATGAACGCCCGTCCTTGTGATACCGGTCCGGTGAGCCGGGGAAAATCCGCCATCAAGTTCGCGGCGCTTGCCACCGTTTCCTTGCTGCCGCTCCTTGGCGGCTGTCAGGTCAGGCCGCTGTACGGTACGTTTTACACGCCGCTCGGAGTCGCGGTCGCGCCCGTACAGGATGAACTCGCGGCCATCGAGATTGGGACCGTGAAAACGGCCGACACCGTCGACCTCGATCGGGTAGCGCAGGTGCTCCGCAATGAGCTGATTTTTGGCTTCCGCCGCGGTGGATCAGGCCTGCCTCCTCGCTACCGGCTTGAAATTATTCTCGGAAAGCAGCAGATGGAAGTCGGTGTCGAGCGTCTGGCCGACGTGCCGGCCTCCTATACCGTCACGATGAACGCGTCCTTTGTGCTCAGCGACTATGCTACGGGACGAACCGAGATGACCGGTAGGTCCTTCGCCACGGCATCCTATGACTTCTCGAGCCAGCGGTTCGCCAACGTACGGGCGGAACGCGACGCCGAGAACCGCGCAGCCAAGGTGATCGCGACCGATATTCAGGCCCGCATCGCCGGCCATTTTGCCCAGAAGCTGTGAGACGGCCGTGGTCGCGCTGAAAGCGACGGAGATTGACCGGTTTCTAACCCGTCCGCCGCCGGAGGTCAGCCTCGTGCTCATCTTCGGTCCCGATGCTGGCCTGGTGCGCGAACGGGCGCAGATGCTGGTAGAAAGGGCTTCTGGGGGCACCGACGATCCGTTTTGTCTGGTCAAGCTGGAAGCGAGCGACATTTCTTCCGATCCGGCGCGACTCGCGGACGAGGCCTTTACCGTCTCCCTATTCGGAGGCCGGCGCGTAGTCTGGATCCGCGATGGGAGCGGCCGCGATCTTTCTCGCGCAGTCGATCCATTGCTGAAACAGAGCCACGAAATGGCGTTGGTCGTGATTGAGGCGGGCGACCTGAAGAAGGGCACCGGACTCCGCCGAAAATTTGAGAATGACCGGAGAGCCATTGCAATCCCGTGCTATTCCGATGGCGGACGCGACATCGATCGCCTGATCGACGAAGAGAGCCGGTTAGCAGGGCTGCAGGTCAGCCGCGAGGCGCGCCAAGCGTTGCACGGATTACTTGGCGCCGATCGCATGGCAAGCCGCGGCGAGCTTCGCAAGCTTTGCCTATACGCGCACGGCAGCGGGCGTATCGAAACAGCAGACGTTGAGGCTGTAATCGGTGATGCGTCGGCGTTTGCCGCCGACGATCTGATTGACGCTGTTGCACTTGGTGACATCAGCGTACTCGATCATGGCCTTGAGCGCCTTCTGGCCTCCGGTGCTCGACCCGACATGATCGGCGGTATGGCGCTGCGCCATTTCACGCTACTGCACCGGTTCCGTGCGCTATTCGATCACGGCACGCCGGCGGACCAAATTGTGGATCGTGCCAGCCCTCCGATATTCTTTCGCCGCCGAGGCGCCGTGGCCCGGCAGATTGCCCTGTGGCAGCGTGATGACCTTGACCGAGCGATCGTCCGGCTCGGGGACGCGGTCAAGATGGGACGCCTCAGCACAGGTTTGACGATCACGATCATGTCCGACGTGCTGCTAACGCTCGCCCGCGTCGCGCGCAGACGCGCCGCGCGGCACTGAAGCATGTGGACCAGGTCGCTCGACACGACACCATGCGACAATCACCGCCACCTCAACGGAAATGCTTTGACCGCAGGCCACCACGCCAACTCGATTTTTCCGAATCCGGAGAACGTTAACGCGTCTTCTTCGACTTAGTCGCTACCGGCTCCGGTCGCTGGCTGATCGATGCACTGGCCATCGTCTGGATCCACACCTGTAACGCCGCAAGCCCGCCAGCGATTCACCTCTCAGGCGAGCGGAATCAGCCGGTATCACCAGAGGCCATTGAGACCGCGGTTGAAAGGGTTGCTGCCAAGGGAAGCAGGCGCGCATGTGCCGGTGATTGGAGTATGTCGGACGCCCGGTTGACGGAATGCAGAGGATAAGGTCGCCGCTGTACTTGCCAAGAGCTCCCGCGCTTCACCCCGGCAACCCAAGCAGCCGGCAAATCTGGTCGAGCTGCTCCAGCGAGCCGTATTTTATCTTGAGCTCTCCTGCGCCCTTGTCTGGTTTGTGGTTGATGGCGACCTTGAGACCCAGGCCATCCGTTAGCCGCTTTTCCAACGCTTTGGTATCGGCGTCCGACTGCGTCTTCGACGGTTTCGAACCCTTGGCCCGTTTTAGTGCCCCCGGATCCTGAGCGAGTCTTTCGGCTTCGCGAACACTGAGACCCTTTTCGACGATTAGCTCGGCGAGAGCAGCCGGGTCGTCGACCGTGATCAGAGCACGAGCGTGGCCGGCGGTGAGAAGGCCTTCGGCAAGATAGTCCTTGACCGGATTCGGCAGCTTGAGCAATCGCATCGTGTTTGCAACGTGGCTGCGGCTCTTGCCGATTACCTTCGCCAGCTCGCTCTGGCTATAGGAGAATTCTGCAACGAGTTGATCGTAGCCGAGCGCCTCCTCGATCGGGTTGAGATCGGCGCGCTGTACGTTCTCGATGATCGCGAGTTCGAGTGCCTCCTGGTCGGTAACCTCGCGCACCACGACCGGTACCTCGTGCAGCCCGGCCTTCTGTGCCGCGCGCCAGCGCCGCTCTCCGGCGATAATCTCGTAGGCATTGGGACGGCCCGGCACCGGGCGCACCAGCAGCGGCTGCACGATACCCCTGGCGCGCACCGACTCCGTCAACTCGTCAATGCCGATCTCGGAGAAGCTCTTGCGCGGATTGCGCGGATTGGCGGTCAGAAACTCAATCGGGACCTTGCGGGCGTCGCGAGGCGGCCGCGGATCGGCAGGAGGCTCATTGCCGACCTCGCCGATCAATGCGGCAAGTCCCCGGCCCAGCCGCTTCTTTCGTCCGCTGTCGTCGTCTGCCATTTGTTATCAAGTCCGTATTTGTGATACCGCCGAATTGTTGCCGAGATGCGGATTTCGCTTGTTCTTCCGCAATCACGATTGGCGCATGTTGCCAATCGGAATCCTTCTCGGCCGAACCGACCGCTGGAGTGAATGGTGTGGCGGTCAGGCAGCTACCATGCGCATCTCACGTTCCCGCTGGATAATTTCTGAAGCAAGCCGGAGGTAGGCCTGACTGCCCGAGCATTTGAGATCATAGAGCAATGCTGGTTTGCCATAGGAGGGCGCTTCGGAAATCCGCACGTTTCGCGGAATGACGGTCTCGTATACGGCATCGCCCATGGTCTCGCGCACATCCGCGACGACCTGGTTAGAGAGATTGTTGCGGCTATCGTACATCGTGAGCACGATGCCGTGGATTGACAACTCGGGATTGAGAGAGCTCTTGACCTGCTCTACCGTTGAGAGCAGTTGGCTTAGTCCTTCAAGCGCAAAGAACTCGCATTGCAATGGCACCAAAATTGAATGGGCTGCCGAAAGCGCATTGATCGTGAGCAAATTCAACGAGGGCGGACAATCGACCAGGATATAGCTGAAGTCCGGCGGACTGTCCTGATCGCGCAGTGCCCCATTCCTTGTGAGATCTGAAATCGCGCTGCGAAGGCGGAAGGCGCGGTCTGATCGAGAGGCAATCTCCAGTTCAACGCCGAGCAGGTCCATCGTAGAGGGAGCAACCCACAGGCGCGGCACCGCGGTGTCCAAGATCATGTCGGCCAAAGAACAATCGCCAACCAGCACGTCGTACGTCGACAGCTCACGACTCCGCCGATCAATGCCCAAGCCAGTGGAGGCATTCCCCTGCGGATCGAGATCAATAACCAGTACACGCTCGCCGATCGCGGCCAGCGCCGTGCCGAGATTAATCGCGGTGGTCGTCTTTCCGACCCCACCCTTCTGGTTGGCAAGCGCGAGAACGCGAGGAGACCGCGGAAGAATGTTCATTCGGATGAGGCCTTTCCTGCCAAGGGGCGCGCCGCAATTTCCGTCAGTATTAGAAGGCGGCTGTCTGGATCGACCAGGCTCTCCTTTTCTATCAGATTCATCGCCCACTCGTGAGACGCTTCTTCGATCTCCTGGCGGAAATTTTTTCCTTTGTGGAAAATCGCAACTGCTCCGCGCGCGACGAACGGTTCGGCGAAGCCGCAGAGCGCCGATAGCGGCGCTAGCGCTCGTGCCGAAACGGCGTCAATTGGAGAGCTCCAGTCGGCGATAATCTCACCGATTCGGGTATCGTGTACTGTTGCCGGACAACCAGTTTCGCGGATCACTGCGCGCAAGAAGGCGGCCTTCCGCTGATTGCTCTCAACGAGATGAACCATGGCCCCCGGACCTTCGGCGAGCAGGATCGCGGTGATCAGCCCGGGGAAACCGGCACCACTGCCGAGGTCAATCCAACGCCGCGCATTCGGGAAAGCGAAATGTACCTGTGCACTGTCCGCGACATGACGGCGCCAAATCGCATTCAACGTGGACGGCGCGACGAGATTCTGAATCGGCTGCCACCGTCGCACCAGCTCAACAAAAATCGCCAGACGGGCGATTGTTTCACGTGAAACGGGACCGATGTCTGAAAGTGCGTCAGGCGTATCTGCCACTGAAGCATCTGTTTCAGTCCGCGTCATGCGTCCGGAAGCGAATCCGCCGTCTTGCCCAATTCTACGCCGGCTCCCGCCGATCGATTGCTGCCTCGAAGGTGATCGACGCCGCTTGTTCATGCTGCGCCCTGCACAGGCCTTTTGCCGATGTCGCGGCAGCGTCGCCGCCGTACGTGAGCAAGCAACAGGGTGAGAGCGGCCGGCGTCACCCCATCGATCCGCCCTGCTTGGCCGAGCGTAGCCGGTCGAACGGCCTCCAGCTTCTGCCTCACCTCATTGGACAGGCCCGTCAGGGTGGAGTAGTCGAGATCGTTTGGAAGCTCCAACGCTTCATCGCGCCGCAACGCGGCGATATCGTCCGACTGGCGCCGAAGGTAAACGGCGTACGTGGCGTCAATAGCAACCTGTTCGGCAATCGCTTTCGGGAGTGAATCGATCTCCTCCGGCCAAAGCGTTCGTAGGCGGGCAAGATCGATATGCGGATAAGACAACAGTTCGTAGGCGCTGCGTCGGGTACCGTCCTGATTGATCGGCAATCCCGCACGATGCGCGGCGGCGGGCGTCACGGTGAGGGCTTTCAGCCGCGACTCCACTTCCGCCAATGCCATTCGCTTCCGCTCGAACGCGATGCGTCGCTCCGAACGAACACATCCGAGCGAGACACCAAGCGGCGTAAGACGTTGATCGGCATTGTCAGCCCGGAGCGATAGCCGGTACTCGGCCCGCGAAGTGAACATGCGATAAGGTTCGGTAACGCCGCGCGTCACCAAGTCGTCAATCATGACGCCGATATAACCCTGGCCGCGGTCAATTACGACAGGCTCTGTATCGCCAGCGCGTCGCGCAGCGTTGAGGCCAGCCAACACGCCTTGTGCAGCCGCCTCCTCGTAGCCGGTTGTTCCATTGATCTGACCTGCGAGAAAAAGACCTGCGATCCGCCGTGTCTCCAACGTGGGCGCTAGTTCGCGAGGATCGATGTGATCGTACTCGATGGCGTAACCAGGCTTGAGGATTTCGACCCGCTCCAAACCCGGTATGCTGCGCAGGAATTTCGCCTGGACATCTTCCGGCAAGGAAGTCGAGACCCCATTCGGGTAGATCGTCGGGTCGTCGAGACCCTCCGGTTCGAGGAAGATCTGGTGGTGGTCACGATCGCTGAAGCGCACCACCTTGTCCTCGATGGACGGGCAATAGCGTGGACCGCGGCCGGTTATCTCGCCAGCGTACGACGCCGACCGATGTAGATTGTCCCGTATTATGCGATGTGTCTCCGCCGTAGTACGGGTAATATGGCAAGAAATCTGCTCGGTTGTGATCGCCGTCGTCAAACTCGAGAACGGCTCGGGAGAGGAATCACCGGGCTGCTCCTCAAGGCTGGACCAATCGATTGAGCGAGCGTGAAGCCTTGCCGGCGTGCCGGTTTTCAGCCGTCCAAGCGCAAATCCCGCTGCCGTTAAAGAGCGCGAGAGGCCAAGCGCGGGAGCCTCGCCGGACCGCCCGGCTGGAATTTTTCGCTCGCCGATGTGTATCATGCCGCGAAGAAAGGTTCCGGTCGTAATGACTACCGCTCCGGCTAACAAGGCACGTCCGTCAGCGAGCGTTACGCCTCCGACTCGAGCATCACGCGTCTGCAGATCGACCGCTTCACCCTCAATCACGGTCAACCCAGCAGTAGCTCGGATCGCTGCCTGCATGGCTTGACGGTAGAGCTTTCGATCCGCCTGGGCCCGGGGTCCACGCACTGCCGGCCCTTTCCGCCGGTTCAGAACGCGAAATTGAATGCCGGCGGAGTCCGCACACCGGCCCATTAGGCCATCCAGCGCATCAATTTCACGCACAAGATGACCCTTCCCGAGCCCACCAATAGCCGGATTGCAGGACATCACGCCAATCGTGTCGAACCGGTGGGTAATGAGTGCCGTTCGGGCTCCAAGCCGCGCTGCAGCTGCCGAAGCTTCACAGCCGGCATGCCCACCGCCGATTACGATTACGTCAAAGGTGTGGACGGATGCTGTCATCTCTGCTCACCATGCGCCATTCCTCCGCCGACAAACCTCAAGCGGTTCTATCTGGACCCACAAAACCGGTCAAACCTGTCGACCGCCCTCGCGACTGCCTGACGCAGCCGACGGGGATCCGGAGGAGTATTAATTGCGGAACCGAATCGGAACTCGATTCCGGCGTTTCACGTGAAACAATTTACTTACCGATACAAAATTCCCGGAATATCACATCAAGCAGATCCTCTACTCCAATCCTCCCTGAGATGCGGCCGACCGCATCCGCTGCCGCTCGGAGATCTTCGGCCCGGAGCTCTAGGGGACGCTCTGATTTCGACGATGCCTGACGCATAGCCTCTACAGCGCGTTCTAGCAGCCGCCGGTGCCGCTCCCTCGTAGCCAGCACCTGGTCTCCGTTCCCAACCGCACACGCAGCAAAAGCCAGCAACTTCTCCAGGAGCACATCGACGCCGTTCCCCTCTACAACGGAAACTGGGATTTCGTTATCATCCATAGACGCCCCAATCCAACCGCGTTCATCCGGCGAGCCGATCTTGGGCAGAAGGTCCGCCTTCGAACGTAATCTCCATATCGGAGCCCGCATCTGTCGTTGTGCGACGCCAGGAATGGCGACCACATCCTTCTCGTTCGACGGTAACAACCAAAGGACCAGATCTGCCCCTTCTGCTCGCTCCAACGCTCGCCGAATCCCCTCCCGCTCAACCGTCCCAGCCGCTTCACGCAAGCCGGCGGTGTCGACCAGAGTTACTGGATAGCCTCCAAGATCCAGATGAACCTCGATCACGTCGCGCGTCGTGCCCGCTTCCTCAGCCACGATGGCTGCGTCTCGTCGCGCCAGCGCGTTGAGTAAACTTGACTTGCCGGCATTGGGGGGCCCGAGCAGAACCACTTGAAGACCCGTCCGGAGTCGTTCCGCCCCACGCGCCTGATCCAGGTGTCGTTCAATCTCCCTCGCCAAATTATCGATGTCGGCCCAGATTCGCTCCGACACTGAGTCCGGCACATCCTCCTCGTCAGCAAAGTCGAGCTCCGCCTCGATCATTGCCCGAGCCGTCAAGAGTCGCTGCCGCCAGCCATCGTATAGCCGACTCAATGCCCCTCCCATCTGACGAAGCGCCTGCCGACGCTGTGCTTCTGTTTCAGCTGCGATCAGGTCAGCCAGCCCCTCGACTTCAGCAAGATCTAGCCGCCCAGCATCAAAGGCACGCCGGGTGAATTCCCCCGGCTCAGCCGGCCGGCATCCAGGCTGCTTCCCAATTGCTTCAAGCACGGCGGCCACAACCGCGCGTCCACCATGGATGTGCAATTCGGCGACATCTTCGCCGGTAAAGCTCCTCGGCGCCGGAAACCACAACACCAACGCCTCGTCGAGACTATCTCCCGTTCCAGGATCCTTGATGATCCGAACAGCAGCACGCCTCGGCTGCGGCAATCCGCCCGCCAGGGCCTTCAGTGCACCACCGGCCTGCGGACCGGATATCCGGACGACTGCGACTCCGGCCGGCACCGCTCCGCTCGACAACGCATAAATCGTTGCGCTCTCGAATCCTTGATTCATTTCGCCTATTGCCATCCGCTGCATCACCTTTATCCGGCATACGAAACTGGCCCGCTTGCCACATCGCCAATCCGCAATAGCTTCCTCAGAAGCAGATATTTCCTTCGCCGGGTCGTCGGAATGGGCCTACCGAAACGCGGCCGCCTGAAGAAGACGCGCGCCCGAACTACCCGTGGATGGATCAGCGAGAGAGGTCGCCTCATGTCTGATAATCGGCTTGCGAACGCCACAAGCCCTTATCTCCTCCAACATAAGGACAATCCCGTTGACTGGCGCCCGTGGGGGACAGAGGCCCTTGAGGAGGCTAAGGCGTTAGACAAACCGATCCTGCTCTCCGTTGGCTATGCCGCCTGCCACTGGTGCCACGTCATGGCCCACGAGAGCTTCGAGGATCCGGCCGTCGCTGCAGTCATGAACCAACATTTCGTCAACATCAAAGTCGACCGGGAGGAACGACCTGACATCGACCAGATCTATATGACGGCTCTTCATGCACTTGGGCAACAAGGCGGCTGGCCGCTGACAATGTTCCTCACTCCAGCCGGCGAACCTTTCTGGGGCGGCACCTACTTCCCGAAGGAGCCGCGTTGGGGTCGGCCGGGCTTTGTCGACGTATTGATGGCAGTTCACGACATCTACCGCAGCGACCGAGACCGCGTAGACGTTAACCGAATGGCCCTGCTGCAACGTCTTGTACGACCGGCACCTCTGCCCGGCACTTTGCCACCGGAGATCATTGCCGAGGCCGGACGCGAGCTCCAGACATTGATCGATCCTATTGACGGAGGCATCGGCACGGCGCCCAAGTTTCCACACGCCACCGTGACCGACCTGTTGTGGCGGTCCGCTTTGCGCACTGGAGACGACAGCATTGCACGATCCGTTCTTCACGGACTGCGCCGAATGAGCCTCGGCGGGATTTACGACCATATCGGTGGAGGCCTTTCTCGTTATTCGGTGGACCGCCATTGGCTCGTGCCGCATTTCGAAAAAATGCTCTACGACAATGCAATGTACATCCGCGATCTCTCAGTCGCATGGTGCTTAACCGGACAACCACTGTTTCGCCGCCGAATCAACGAGACGGTGAGTTGGCTGTTACGTGAGATGCGCGTCAACGGTGCTGCCTTTGCCGCGAGCCTCGACGCCGATTCCGAAGGTCAGGAAGGCAAGTACTATGTCTGGACGCCTGACGAAATAAATGCTGTCCTCGGAGCCGCCGACGGCGAATTGTTCGGCGCCGTCTATGACATCACTGGCAGCGGCAACTTCGAAGGTCGCAGCATCCCAAACCTGCTATCGCGCTCGAACGCACCGACAGACGAAGAGGATCATCAACTTGCACCAATGCGCGCTGCGCTGCACGCGGTGCGGCAGCAGCGGGTGCCACCGCAGCGCGATGACAAGGTTCTGGCTGATTGGAATGGCCTACTGATTGCGTCTCTCGCCCACGCGGCCCGAAATGCCGCACCGTCCGCTGTTTCACGTGAATCATGGCGCCGTGCCGCCATTGAAGCTTATCGCTTCGTGATGGATGTTATAGGCGACCGCAGCTATCAGCTGGCCCATGCCTGGAGAAACGGGCAAACCACGCGCCCGGCGTTCGCCTCCGATTACGCTGCGATGATGCAGGCAGCACTAGCACTAGCCGAGACCGAATTCGATCCAGCAGCGGCGGCCGGTTATATTGCGGATGCGGCCGCACTGGCCGAGCGACTCGACACGCACTATAAAGCTCCTTCTGGCGGCTACTATCTTGTTTCGGATCAAGCAAAGGATGTCCTAGTTCGCATTCGATCGGCCCTTGATGAAGCCGTTCCCAACCATAATGCGCTTGCCCTCGAAGCCTTGGTACGCCTGTGGCATTGGACCGGAGATGATCGCTATCGCGCCCGGGCAGACGAAATCCTCGGGGCGTTTGCGGCTGAGGTTCCCGATAATATCTTCGGTCACGCGGCGTTCCTGGCAGCTTTCGATACGAGACTTGACGCCCGGTTCGCCGTAATCGTCGCCCCGGACGGCACCGATTCAGCACCAATTTCGCAGGCACTCACCCAAGCAGGCGATCCCGCATTAATCCGTTACATTGCCGAATCGACAGAAGAATTCCCTCGCGGGCACCCGGCTCGCGGTAAAGTGGCCCTAGACGGAAAACCAACCCTCTATCTTTGCCGGGAGGGCACGTGCTCTATCCCGATTACAGATCCACAAGAGGTGAATGATCTTATTCGCCACGTGATGCCGAACAGAGAATAGCCTATCACTTGATTCGCGGTTCTCACGAAGGAGACCGCGCAAGTTCTGTCTGCGGGACAAGCAGCACAACATAATCGTCGTCTTACTTGGCGGTCCTCATCCGGGCCGGATCCGTTTCGGAATCGGATTCACGTGAAACACTCTTTTCGGTCCAGACTACACACCAAAATCGCCGAGCAGCCTATTCCACGATTCCGAGTAAAGGCCCCCAAGATACACATCGCCTGACCTGAGCGCCTGAACTATATCTCCATGCTTACTAAGCACGCAGAAGCCGCCACGATGATGGTAGAAAAGCCGACGCTCCGTTGCCATTGCATCCATCAGAAACGGCTGCGCCATTCCGACTGCCGCATAGCAGCCAGCACGGTCGGCCTGAGCGAACAGCGCTCCCACCACTTCTCCTTCACGGCCCTCCAAAGAGACCACGTGGAATACCCTGGCCAAACCATCGCGGCCGATGAAATACAGGTAGGCACCAATTACCGCTCCACTGGGCGCTTCCACTTCATAAATCTCCAGTCGACCCAGGGCTGGATTAAGTGACGCCATCGCCAGAAGCCAATAGAATTCCACCCGATCCCACGCCGGTCGAAGTGCAAATCGTGCTGTCATACGACTTGCCAGCCACCGGAAACGCTCGGGCTCAATCGGCCGGCTTCTTAATCTTCCGTGCTCCACTGCGAATCCATTTGAGACCGTGCGGATCAGCGCGTCGGCCAGCGCCGTCGCACGGCGGCCAATACAACTCACTCGCCTGCTGCGACGCGACAGCATATAGCCAACAGGACGGAAAATCCGCCGCCACTCAAGAGACTGAACCGGCAGGAATTCGCCCCCTGACGCTAGCGTAAGCGCCAAACTCCGTGACGATGCAGTATCGCTAAAACAAAAATCCTGCCGCTTTGGCCTCAGTGCAAGGCAAATTCGCCCAGCGCCTTCGTCTCCGCGCTCCGGGCATTTCATCAGCGGACACATTAGCCGTGCCTTGATCGGCCGATCATGCATTCTGAGCTGAAGCGGCGCCATCAGCACCGCCGCCGTCAACCGTCCACTCACGTCGCGGTAGACCAGGCTTCCTTCGACTGGGTCGAAGTCGGACCGCTCCAGAAACACAGTCCGAATATAGCTTTCGAGCGCATCCAGGGGTACTTGACGATCATCACGAAACACCGCTGCAAACAACGCTGCCACTTCGGCGACGTCGTCCCCGATCATCGGCGTCAATCCGTTTGTCTGTTCACTCGCTAAAACCCAAACACTCGCTACCATCAAAAAGCCCCGCCCAACCTCACTCCGAGTATGAACGGGCGGCCTTAAGAAAATTCGTATCAGCGAGCCAATTCCTCCTACCAACAACAAAGCGGCAGCCTAGGTGGTAACCCAAGGCCGCCGAATCGCAAGCCATTTTCCTGCGGAAATGAACTGTAGGTCCGCTCAGGTATTCATGCTGTCAAAGAAATCATTGTTCGATTTGGTCTGGCGAAGCTTGTCTAGCAGAAATTCGATTGCGTCTACTGTACCCATTGGATTGAGAATTCGCCGCAATACAAACGTCTTCTTGAGCTTATCAGGTGGAACCAGCAGTTCTTCCTTACGCGTACCGGACCGTTGGATGTCGATCGCCGGAAACACCCGTTTGTCCGAGATCTTGCGATCGAGAATAATTTCCGAGTTACCGGTACCCTTGAACTCCTCGAAAATCACCTCATCCATGCGGCTCCCGGTTTCGATCAACGCGGTAGCGATGATGGTGAGCGAGCCGCCCTCCTCAATGTTGCGTGCCGCACCAAAGAAGCGCTTCGGCCGCTGCAGGGCGTTCGCATCGACACCACCGGTGAGTACCTTGCCCGAAGACGGAACGACGGTATTGTAGGCTCTGCCGAGACGTGTAATCGAATCCAGCAGGATGACCACGTCGCGGCCATGCTCGACGAGGCGCTTTGCCTTCTCAATTACCATCTCCGCCACTTGGACGTGCCGTGCGGCCGGCTCGTCGAAGGTGGACGATACCACCTCCCCGTTGACGGTCCGCTGCATGTCTGTGACTTCCTCCGGACGTTCGTCGATCAGGAGGACGATCAAATAGCATTCGGGATGATTTGAGGTGATCGACTTCGCAATGTTTTGCAGAAAGACCGTCTTGCCTGTCCTCGGCGGCGCCGTAATCAGTGCCCGCTGTCCTTTGCCGAGGGGCGCGACAATGTCGATAACCCTGGCCGAAAGGTCTTTTCCCCCGACATTTTCGACTTCCATTTTGAACCGCTCATCAGGATAGAGCGGCGTCAAATTATCGAAATGAACCTTGTGACGAGCTTTGTCCGGATCCTCGAAGTTGATCTGGTTAACCTTCAGCAGCGCGAAATAGCGCTCGCCCTCCTTCGGACTCCGGATCTGTCCTTCGACCGTATCTCCAGTCCGAAGGGAAAATCGACGGATCTGCGACGGTGATACATAGATATCATCAGGCCCTGGCAAATAGTTTGCATCAGGTGATCTCAGAAAGCCAAACCCATCTTGGAGGACCTCGACGACGCCTTCTCCCATAATATCAACGTCTTGCGCGGCCAATTTCTTCAGTATCGCGAACATCAATTCTTGCTTGCGCATCGTGCTCGCATTCTCAACTTCGAGTTCTTCAGCAAAGCTCAAGAGCTCAGTCGGAGTCTTAGCTTTCAAATCAGCTAGTTTCATGTCTTGCATGGACAAGAGCGTATCTTCTTTTGCTCGGTGGGCAGGATAGTGTGGACTTCAGGTGCCGGGACCAGTCCCGCAACGACACACGAAATAACAGGAGGGATTCTGCGGATCTTCAATCAGCGACTAATGCCAGCTGATCTGATGCCTCTTCGTCGGAGGCTCCATGTCCGCATGATGTGGAGTTGCAAAACTTTACTCGTTTCAGCGCCACAGGGCAAGGGACATTGTTGCGGTCGAATCGGGAATAACCAATCCGCGGCGAATCGATCTTGCCGATCAGAACGGCTTCACGATCACCAGGACAACGATGCCGATCAGGAGAACCGTCGGAACTTCATTGAGCACGCGATAAAACCGTTGAGAGCGTCGATTCCGGTCAGCGGCGAATTGCCGCACAAGCCGGGCGAGAAAGCCATGCAAGCCCGACATGATCAGAACCAGCAGGAGCTTCGCATGCAGCCAACCACTTCTGAAGAAGCCGCCCTCATAGACCAGCCACAAGCCGAAGATCCAAGCGGCAATCATCGCCGGATTAATAATCGTCTTGAGCAGGCGGCGCTCCATAACCTTGAAGGTCTCTGACTGCACCGACCCGACTTCCGCCACCGAATGATAAACGAATAGCCGCGGCAAATAGAGCATGCCGGCCATCCAGGCGATGATCGAGATGACATGTGCCGCCTTTATCCAGAGATATAGATCCATTCGATCTTATACCTCCGCTGCACTGCGCACACGCTCCACCATGCGCTTGACTTCGTCTGGGTCGGCGTCGGGAGTGACGCCATGGCCGAGATTGAAGATAAGTGGGCCGCCGCCGAGCGTACGGAGCGTCTGGTCGACACCCTCCTCGAGCGAATGACCTCCGGCGACGAGACGCATCGGATCTAGATTGCCTTGCACCGGAACTCGACGCTGGATCTCCCGGGCAAGATCGTCTGGCACCGTCCAATCGAGGCCGACCGCATCCACACCGGTCTCTTCGATGTAACGAACAAGTCGCGCCGCCGATGCCTTTGGAAAGCCAATTACTTTGGCACCCGGGACACGCCGACGCACACCTTCAATGATGCGCCGCGTTGGCGCCACCGACCAACGGGCAAAGCCAGAATCGTCGAGCACACCTGCCCAAGTGTCGAAGATTTGCACGGCATCGGCACCGGCCTCAAGCTGGCGCACAAGATAATCGATGGAGGCCTCGGCCAATTGGTCAATCAGAGCTTGCATCAGCTCCGGATTGCGATACGCCAGAACGCGGGCCGCAGTCTGTTCAGTCGTTGTATGCCCCGCTGCACTGTAGCAAGCCACCGTCCAGGGCGATCCGCAGAAGCCGAGCAAAGTGGTTTCTGGTGGAAGCTCCTGGCGCAGTCGTGACACGGTGGCGATCACCGGATCGAGATGTCGTCCGGCACCTGCAGGATCGAGCCGTTCGACATGGCTCCAACTGAGAGGCTCGAGCACTGGGCCACGCCCTTCCTCGAAACGAACCGGGTATCCGAGCGCGTCGAGCACAACGAAGATGTCGGAGAATAAGATCGCCGCATCAAAGTTGTAGCGCTGGATCGGCTGCAGCGTCACCTCCGTTGCAAGATCGATGTCATAGCAGAATGCAAGAAAGTCGGATTGCTTCGCCCGCGTGGCCCGATACTCCGGCAGATATCGTCCAGCCTGGCGCATCATCCATATCGGCGGTGGCCATAGCCGCTCTCCAGAAAGGACCCGCATCACCGCCCGGTTCGGGCTCAAGCTGTCAACCACAGTTCACTCCATAAACAAAAAGAATCCATTCAATGGATTCAAATTTTTGTTGTTGTTTGGCATTGGGTTGCCGGAATTCCGGGTCCTCAACAGCTCTCCACAGCGTCAATTCGCTCCACCCCACCATTAGATAGTGTTGAAACGAGTCCGGTCCCACCGGACTGTATAGAACGGAAAATTCCGCTTAATCAATGTACTATCGGGATGTTAACCATTTATTAAGCTTTGTGGCGGTTGTGGACCGTGGGAGCAAAAGTCGGAATATCTACGTTGTCCGCAATTTCTCCGATCATTTCGCGGCCGGCGCCTGACGTGCCGTTCTCTGTTGATCGTTTGCGTGCTGCGGGCATGATGAGCGGGCGAAATGTCGGGCGGCATGGATTTGCTCCCGATTTCCTCGTCCGATCGCCAATCTTGGGGACAATATATTGGGAAAGAGCCGCAACTTCTTCCATCTCCATCTGATCTCGGATTCGACTGGAGAAACGCTCATGACAGTCGCCCGCGCGGCATCGGCCCAGTATGAAGACGTGCAGGCAATCGAGCATGTTTATCCGCTGGTTCGTGCGCCTCGCCAGCTTGACCGGGCGATCGAGGAGATTGAAAGCGCTCCTGGCATTGTCCTCTACACGTTGGTTGATGCGGAGATTGCGGGACGGCTCGAGCGAACCTGTCGCGACATGGCAATTCCTTGCGTCAATATCCTCGATCCCGTTTTCAAGGTGTTTCAATCCTATCTCAACGTTCGTCTGGCGGGCCGCATTGGCGGACAGCATGTGCTCGACGCCGACTATTTCGAACGCATCGAAGCGTTGAATTTCACGATGATGCATGACGACGGTCAGATACCGGGCGACCTTAATGAGGCCGACGTCATTCTGGTCGGCATCAGCCGCACGTCGAAAACCCCGACTTGCATCTATCTCGCCAATCGCGGCATCAAGGCTGCCAATATCCCGATCGTGCCCGGTATTGCTCTGCCCAAGCTGCTCGACGAGGTACGGCGGCCGCTTATCGTTGGGCTGATTGCCTCGGCGGAACGTATTCAACATATTCGCCAGAACCGGATGCTTTCGCTGAACGCCGGACCGGCGCAGGACGAAAGCTATATCGATCGCAAAACGATCGCGGGGGAAATTGCCACGACACGCCGGCTATGCGCCGAGCGGGGCTGGCCATTGATCGACGTTACCCGCCGTTCTATCGAAGAGACCGCTGCGGAGATCATGGCGCTCTACCGCCAGCACAAGATGCGTTTCGACGTGCCGGCGCCGGATTGACGAGCGACGGAACGGTCCAGTGGTTGTGCCGGCGTAGCCGCAACTCTTATAAGCTGCCCGTTTTCGGGATCTCTACCTTGAGATGGCGGTGAAGGTCGATCCTGTAGTGCAGGAGATAGTGGCGAGCATGAGTGAACTGGTACTGGCAAGTGGCAGCGCAATCCGCGCGACACTACTTCGCAACGCAGGTCTTGAGATACGTGTCGCTCGCGCACAGATCGAAGAGCGCGCGGTAGAGGCGCCGTTGCTCGAGTCGGACTTTTCGCCCGAGGACATCGCGTTGGTGTTGGCCGAAGCCAAGGCGACCGACGTGAGCAGCCGCGAGCCTGGCGCTTTGGTCGTCGGTGCCGATCAGGTGCTTGAACTCGATGGGGAGCGCCTGGTTAAGGCCGACACCATGGATCAAGCGCGCCGTCAGTTGCTGCGCCTTTCCGGTCGCGATCATGCGCTCAAGTCCGCCGTTGCCGTCGTCCGTGACGGTGAAACCCTCTGGCGGCATGTCGCGACGGCCAGACTCACGATGCGAACTTTGTCACCATCCTTTGTAGGCCATTATCTCGCCCGGGTAGGCGATGCGGCCCTAGAATCGGTGGGTTCTTATCAGCTCGAAGGTCTTGGCGCCCAACTGTTCGAAGGGATCGACGGCGAATACTTTACCGTGCTCGGTCTGCCGCTACTGCCGCTGCTCGGCTTTTTGCGATCGGTCGGAGAGCTCGAGTCGTGACCCAACGCGTTGCAATTACCGGCTGGCCGGTCTCCCATTCACGTTCGCCGTTGATCCATGGCTATTGGCTCAAGCTTCATGGCGTCGACGGTTCTTACGATCGCATTGCTGTTGTGCCGGATGAGGCGGCCACCTTCTATCGCAATCTCGCTGCTTCGGGTCTTGTCGGCTGCAACGTCACCGTGCCGCACAAGGAGGTGGCGGCGGGCGTCTGCGACGATCTTGACGCAGCCGCCAAAGCAATGGGCGCCGTAAACACGCTATGGTTTTCTGACGATGGTCGACTGCAAGGGTCGAACACCGACGGGATTGGCTTCCTTTGCAATCTCGATCAGGAAGCGCCGGGATGGGATGCGAGCAGCGGGGCAGCGGTGGTAATTGGAGCCGGCGGTGCGGCGCGGGCGATCATCTGGGCGTTGCTGTCACGTCGGATCGCCCCTGTTTATATTGTTAATCGGACCTTCGCCAAAGCCCAGGACCTGGCCACTCGTTTCGGAGAAGATTCGATCGCCGTATCTTGGGATAACATGTCGAAAGTTATGGGAGAATCGCGACTCCTCGTCAACACGACGGCACTCGGCATGCAGGGACAGCCTTCCCTTCCGATAGACCTCGGAAATCTTCCGCGCGAAGCGCTGGTAACGGATGCGGTGTACGTGCCACTGGAAACTCCGCTCCTCAAGGCCGCGCGCGAGCGTGGCCATCGGGTCGTTGACGGCCTTGGCATGCTCTTGCACCAGGCAGTTCCAGGTTTTGAAAAGTGGTTTTGCGTGCGGCCGGACGTCACGTCGGCTCTGCGCCAACTGGTGCTCGACGACCTGGAGGCTTCACGATGATCGTGCTCGGCCTGACCGGCTCAATCGGCATGGGCAAGTCGACGACGGCACGGATGTTCGCGGATGCTGGCGCAGCCGTTTACGATGCGGACGCGGCAGTCCATCAGCTTTATCGCGGCACTGCCGTGCCCCTAATCGAGGCCGCTTTCCCCGGTACCACGGCAGGCGGGGTGGTCGATCGGGATGCGCTCGGGCAGCAGGTGGTGGGTGATGCCGCGGCATTGCGCCGCCTGGAAGAAATTGTTCACCCGCTGGTCCTTCAGGAAGAAGTAGCATTTCTCGCCCGGGCCCGTGCCGCGGGACGGCGGGTGGCCGTGCTTGATATTCCGCTTCTGTTTGAAACCGGAGGGGTGAATCGTGTGCATGCCACCATCGTCGTGACAGCTTCGGCGGAAGTACAGCGTGCCCGCGTTCTGGCACGGCCTGGAATGACGGAAGTCCGGTATGAAGCACTCCTTGCTCGGCAACTGTCGGATACGGAGAAACGACGCCGATCGCATTTTCTGGTTGACACGAGTGGTGGGTTCGCGCCGGCGCAGCGGACGGTAGCTTCGATCTTTCGGGCTGTCGCCGCATTGGCGTGAGCCCCAGTATCGGGAAATTGCAGAAAATTTCCTCTAGGATTGTTCAGCAACGAATCCGTGATTCGGTTAGAAGAACACCCGCCCAGCCTACGAGATCGGGTAGCGAAGGACGCAATGTTACGAGAAATTGCCTTCGATACGGAGACAACCGGTCTTGATGTGAGGAACGGAGACCGCCTCGTCGAGATCGGTGGCATAGAACTTGTCAATCACGTACCATCCGGACGCTTCTTCCACGCCTACATAAATCCCGAGCGTGACGTCCCGATTGAAGCCTTCAATGTTCATGGACTGTCCACGGAATTCCTTTCCGACAAACCAAGGTTTGCCGACGTCGTCGATGAATTGCTCGCTTTCATTGGCGATGCGCGACTCGTAATTCACAACGCCTCTTTCGATATGAGCTTCATAAATATGGAGCTCAGCCGCGTCGGGCGGCCGCCGATTGCATCTGACCAGGTGATCGACACCTTGGCGATCGCTCGTCGAAAGCATCCAGGTTCTCCAGCCTCACTGGATGCCCTGTGCTCCCGCTATGGCATCGACAATTCGCGGCGGGTCAAGCATGGTGCCCTGCTCGACGCCGAAATACTGGCAGAAGTTTACATTGAGCTGATTGGTGGTAAGCAGGCCACCCTGGTTCTGACGCCGGTCGAGCAGACAATCGTCGTCGACATCGATCTGAGCCATACGACACGCGGCCCGGCGCGGCAGCGACCAACGCCGCTTCCGGCCTATTTGACCTCTCGGGAACTCGAAGCACATCGGGCCTTTATCGACGGCATGGGCGAAGCAGCGATCTGGCGAGACTACTTGCAAGAGTGAGCGGCAATGCTGCTACTGTGTGGTTCTGCGGTCCTTTCGGCGTCGAATCATTCGCACATCGAGTTGATAGTCCTCACAGCATCGACGGAAGCACGCGGTCGGGCGGTCTATGCCCATCCATGAAGGTCTTGATGTTAATGATGACCTTCTCACCCATATCGACGCGGCCTTCGATGGTCGCTGATCCCATATGCGGCAGCAAGACCACCTTGTCGGATGCGGCAAGCTTGGGATTGACTGCCGGCTCGTGTTCGAAGACATCGAGCCCGGCGCCGGCGAGTTCTCCTGCCTCAAGTTGGCGAATCAAGGCATTCTCGTCTATCACCTCTCCACGAGCGGTGTTGACGACATAAGCGTCCGGCTTCATCAGCTTTAGGCGACGGGCGGACAGAAGATGGTACGTCGCTGGTGTATGCGGACAGTGGATCGAGACAACGTCCATGCGGGCGAGCATCTGATCGAGACTGTCCCAATACGTCGCTTCAAGTCCGTCTTCGATTTCGGACGGAAGGCGGCGGCGGTTGTGATAATGGATCGACATTCCGAACGCCTTGGCGCGCCGCGCGACGGCCTGGCCGATCCGGCCCATGCCAATGATACCGAGTCGCTTGCCCCAGATCCTGTGGCCGAGCATCCAGGTCGGCGACCAACCGGACCATTCGCCTCGTTCCACCACTTTGATGCCTTCGGCCATCCGTCGAGGCACCCCGAGGATAAGCGCCATGGTCATGTCCGCCGTATCTTCGGTTAGCACGCCGGGTGTGTTGGTGACCGTGATGCCGCGGTTGGTGGCAGAAACGACATCGATGTTGTCGACGCCGTTGCCGAAGTTGGCAATAAGCTTCAGCGCGGGGCCGGCCTGCGATAGGACTGCCGAATCGATGCGATCTGTGACCGTCGGCACCAAGACATCGGCCGTTTTCACGGCGTCGACCAGTTCCGCCTGGCTGAGCGGCCGGTCATGCTCATTGAGGCGCGTCTCGAAAAGCTCGCGCATGCGGGTTTCGACCACGTCCGGCAACTTGCGGGTCACCACGACCAAAGGCTTTTTCTTGGACATGCTCCTTGCCTTCCGCGCTCTGTTGAGGGCTCGTTAACCCTGTCGGACACACCATGCGGCCGGATCGGATTGACGGCTCCGGCTACCGCGCCCGTTCTCCTTAGCAGATGGCCCGTTCAAAACAAGGGACCGGGCTGCAGCACCTGCACCGAACGGTTCGACCACTATGCCGCTCCGGCTCGACGGGGAGAAATTCGTCCTTTGTCGGAGCCTTCATTCCGTGCGAAATCGGAACCGGTTGGCACGCAAAGCTGGGAATGTCGCGGCCGTGAGTGATCGCCCGAGCGAAAGGTATGAACGGAACGATGCAATGAAGAGCTTAGCCCTGCAGATGGTCGCCCGCACTGTCATGGTCGCAGGGATCGTGGCCTGCCTGGCGACGATCGAAGCGCAGGCGCAGGCAACTCGGACAGGAGCAAGCGGGTTGCCGGTACCGCGTTTCGTCAGCCTCAAGTCGGATCGCGTCAACGTTCGGGTCGGACCGACGCGCGAGCATGATATTGGATGGACGTTCGTGAAGGCCGGTCTTCCGGTGGAGATTGTCCAAGAGTTCGATAATTGGCGCCGCATTCGCGATTGGCAGGGCGAGGAGGGATGGGTGTTTCACTCACTGTTGTCGGGACGGCGAACCGGGCTTGTTACCCCCTGGGAAAAGACGGGTACGACGCCACTTCGCGCTGAACCGCGATCCGACGCCCGCATCAAAGCCGAGCTCTCACCCAATGTGCTGGTCGATATTGCCTCCTGCGCCAACGGCTGGTGCCGCGTAGAAGGCAAGGGCTTCTCTGGTTGGATCGACCAGACCCGCCTGTTCGGCGTCTATCCCGACGAAACGGTGAATTAGCAGCACCACGGATGCACGCCAACGGAACGGGGTCAGGAGTCTTCCTGCGCCTCTTGCACCTTCAAGGCCTCGAGTCGCGGCATGGAGACGATGTTATAGCCGGAATCGACGAAGTGGATCTCTCCGGTCACGCCGGATGAGAGATCCGACAGCAGATAAAGGGCCGCACCGCCAACCTCGTCTATGGATACTGTCCGCCCGAGGGGTGAATGCTGCTGCTGAAACTTGAACATCAGTCTGGCGTCGGACACGCCGGAGCCGGCCAGCGTTCGTACGGGTCCGGCGGAGATTGCGTTGACACGAACGCCTTGCAGGCCATAGTCCATTGCCAAATAGCGCACCGAGGATTCAAGTGCAGCCTTCGCGACGCCCATGACGTTGTAGTTTGGCATTACGCGCGTCGATCCACCGTAGGTCAATGTGACGATCGAACCCCCATTCGGCATCAGTTCGGCTGCCCGCTTCGTTACCTCGGTGAAGGAGAAGCACGAGATTACCATCGTACGGGAAAAATTCTGCCGCGTGGTGTCGGCGTAGCGCCCCCTGAGCTCGTTCTTGTCGGAAAAGCCGATCGCATGAACGAGGAAATCGAGTTTGCCCCACTCCGCTGAGAGCGTGTCGAACACGTTGTCGACCGAAGCAATGTCTTCGACGTCGCAAGGTAGAAGCAGATTGCTGCCGAGACTCTCGGCAAGGGGCCGGACGCGCCGCGCGAATGCTTCACCTTGATAGGTGAATGCGAGTTCCGCGCCTTGCCCGGCGAGGGCTTTGGCGATGCCCCAAGCGATCGAGTGGTCATTGGCAACGCCCATGACGAGACCGCGTTTGCCCTCCATAAGCCCGCCCATGCACAACTCCTGCTCCAAGGGGGATCGGCCCCGGCACCTACTGGTTTACCGGTACGAGGAAGATCCGGCCAATTTCATCTGAGGCGCCTTAGGCGTCGTAGCGCTGGAACACCAGCGACGCGTTGGTGCCGCCGAAGCCGAAGCCGTTTGAAAGCACGCAATTGACGCCGGCATGGTCGATCCGTTCGCGGACGATCGGCAAATCGGCGAAGTCTGGATCGATCTCGTCTATGTGCGCAGATGGTGCAATGAAATCACCCTGCATCATCAAGATGGAATAGATCGCTTCGTGCACGCCCGCCGCGCCGAGCGAATGCCCTGAAAGCGATTTGGTAGCCGAGATTCTTGGAATGCGATCGCCGAACACTGCACGAATCGCCTCGACCTCCTTGAGGTCGCCAACCGGGGTCGATGTGGCGTGAGGATTGATGTAGTCGACCGGCTCCTTGACGGTGGATAACGCAAGCTTCATGCAGCGTTCTGCCCCTTCGCCAGAGGGGGCCACCATATCATAGCCGTCGGACGTCGCCCCGTAACCAACAATCTCCGCATAGATGCGTGCGCCACGAGCCTTGGCGCGCTCGAGATCTTCCAAGACCAGCACGCCAGCACCGCCTGCGATGACGAAGCCATCGCGATTCTTGTCATAGGGCCGAGAGGCGACCGCCGGGGTGTCGTTATACTTTGACGACATCGCACCCATGGCGTCGAACAAATCCGACAGTGTCCAGTCGAGCTCCTCACCACCCCCAGCGAAAATAACGTCCTGTTTGCCCCATTGGATCAGTTCGGCGGCATGGCCGATGCATATGTTGGTCGTGGCGCAGGCGGCTGAGATCGAGTAATTGACACCGTGGATCTTGAATGGAGTTGCAAGCGTCGCTGAGTTTGTCGAGCTCATTGCCTTGGGAACGGCGGTAGGTCCGATCCGTCTTGGACCTTTGTCGCGCGTGATATCAGCGGCCTCTACGATCGCCCGGGTCGAAGGTCCGCCGGAGCCCATGATGATTCCGGTGCGTTCGTGAGAGACCTCGTTGTCCTCGAGCCCACTGTCTGCGATCGCCTGTTGCATGGCGATGTAGTTCCAGGCGGCACCGGCGCCCATAAAGCGAGTCGTGCGGCGATCTAGCACCTCGAAAGGATCGATTGAGGGCGCTCCATGAACCTGGCAGCGAAAGCCAAGTCTGGCGTAATCCTCCGCGCGGCCGATACCGGAGCGGCCTTCGCGCAGGCTTGCCATTACCTCTTGGGTCGAGCCACCGATCGACGACACGATGCCCATGCCGGTCACTACCACCCGCCTCATTGCGGTCTCCCGTCTGTCAGATACGGTCGGGCCAGCCGCCCGCTGATATCCTGCCTATCGTTATGCTGCTCTCGATCCGGCGTCGCCCGCTTGGTAAGCGAAGGACATTGTCCTTAGGACTGGAACAGTCCGACCCGCAAGTCGCTCGCCTTGTATATGGTCTCGCCGTCTGCCTTCAACCATCCGTCGGCGATTCCGAGTACCAGCTTGGAGCGCATGACGCGCTTGAAATCGACACCGTATTCAACGCGGCGCACGTTCGGCGTGACCATGCCGGAAAATTTGACCTCGCCGACCGATAGTGCGCGGCCGCGACCAGGCTCGCCAAGCCAGCCAAGGAAAAAGCCGGTCATCTGCCACAAGGCGTCGAGACCAAGGCAGCCGGGCATCACGGGGTCGCCGTGGAAATGACAGGAAAAGAACCAGAGGTCGGGTTTGATATCGAGTTCGGCACGTACCCCGCCCTTGCCATTTGCTCCGCCGGATTCGGAGATCTCGGTGATGCGATCAAACATCAGCATGGGCGGCAGCGGCAGCTGCGCATTTCCGGGACCGAACAGCTCGCCGCGACCGCAGGCCAGCAGCTCCTCATATTCGTAGCTCGAGCGCCGCTCTTCCATTCCGTTCCCGCAACTCCTGTTTCGCCTTACCCGCTGGGCTCATGCCGGCCCATGCTAGTTCGCGCTTTCCTAACACACGGTCTCACGCTTCGAAAGGCCGGGATCGAACGCTATCAGAATTGTCTTTGCGACCGACTGCCGCCGCGTTCTGTTGCCAGCAGGTCACAGAAGCCCTATCGTCGTATAGAAAAAATCGTCTGCGATATAGAAGGGTTGGCGAGCGTCCTTGCGTTTTGCATGCGCTTCATGGCAATACACGCCATGTGTGCTTCCGGTCGCGGAAACGGGAACAACGGACGACGTCCGGAGAGGACCGACTTGCAATTGACAACGGCGATAACACCGGGCTCGAACGAGCGGCACGATGTCAGACGGATGCTTCGCGAGTCTGGTCTGCGTCCGACTCGCCAGCGCGTTGCGCTTGCCGAGATCCTGTTCTCTAAGGGCAATCGCCACGTCTCGGCCGAGGTGCTGCACGAGGAAGCCGAGGCGGCTCAGGTTCCGGTGTCGCTAGCCACTGTTTACAACACGCTGCACCAGTTCACAGAGGCGGGCCTTTTGCGAGAGGTCGCCGTAGAGGGTACCAAGACCTATTTCGACACCAATACTGACGAGCACCACCATTTCTTCATTGAAGGAGAAAACCGAGTGGTCGACATTCCCGGCGAGGGCGTGAGCCTGGCAGCACTGCCGCCGGCGCCCGAGGGCATGGAAATTGTGCGTGTCGAAGTGGTTGTCCGCGTGCGCCGCAAGCGGTGATGACCCGCCTTCAGGATTGCAATTAAAAGTTGCGCGCCGCCCTGTTCAAGGCTAGGCTCGGCGTGTCGTATTCTCGCTGCTCTTGCAAAGATCGGCGATGATGCAGCGTTCGCAGGACGGTTTCCGCGCCTTGCAAACGTAGCGCCCATGCAGGATCAGCCAATGGTGAGCATGGCGGCGAAACTCAACCGGAACCGCCTTTTCAAGTTTCCGTTCTACCTCCAGAGGTGTCCGACCGGGAGCCAGCCCGAGCCTATTACCCAATCGGAAGATATGCGTGTCGACGGCGATGGTCGGTTCGCCGAAGGCCGTGTTCAGTACCACATTGGCGGTTTTGCGACCGACGCCAGGCAGTCGCTCCAGCGCTTCCCGATCGCGAGGCACTTCACCGCCGTACTCGCGAAGCAGGATCTCCGATAACGCAATAACGTTCTTCGCCTTGTTTCGGTAAAGCCCGATCGTCCGAATTTCTTCGCGGAGCCGCTCCTCGCCGAGAGCCAGCATCTTCTCGGGGGTATTAGCGATTGAGAACAGCCGCCGAGTCGCTTTGTTGACGCCAACGTCTGTGGCCTGAGCCGACAGAACGACGGCGATCAGTAGCGTATACGCGTTGACATAGTCGAGTTCGCCCTTCGGGTCCGGATTGGCGTCTTGGAACCGGCAAAATATGGCTTTAATCTCCGCAGGCGAATAACGGATCGCCTTTCGGTGAGGCGATGATTTCGCCGGCGCGCTACGCTTGGCAGACCTGTTTGAGACTGCGTCCGTGACGTCGGTCAGGGTTTCGATGTTGGCGTGTTTCAGCTTCGCTTCTGTCATTCCATCTCTATACTGATGGGTTATGATCGACGGCAATTCCAAACTGGCTGATCCACGGTCACCGGGCGTGGAACATCCCGCCGCAGATGACCGCGACCGCCCCTTCTTCAGGGCGATCCTGACACCACATCGGTCGCTGGGGCGCAACGGTTTCGTCGTTCTGATGGCGATCCTCGCTGGCGTCGGCTTTGGCACAGGGATCGTCTTTCTGGCTCTCGGTGCCTGGCCGGTTTTCGGATTTCTTGGTCTCGATGTCCTGCTCGTCTATCTCGCCTTTCGCTGGAACTACCTAGGTGCCCGTGCATTTGAGGAAGTTCAGGTGTCTGCGACGGAAATCGCCGTGCGGAAGGTGAGCCACCGCGGCAAAGTGCAGGAGCATCGGTTCAATCCGTTTTGGGCGAAACTCGCGATCGTTCGTGTCGAGGACGAGAATGTGGCCCGTATTACGCTCTCCGCACGCGGAACTGCCGTCGATATCGGTGGCTTCCTCAATCCTGACGACCGGACCAGTTTCGCGGGAGCACTTCAGGCCGCTATGGCGGCCGCTAAGGCAGGTGGCGCCGTTTAGCGCACCATGACCGGACGTAACGATCCCAACATTCTGAGCCCGTTTGGCGGACATGCCCGCTTTTCGATTTTCAGCAGCCCACGCCTTGAAAAACGACTGAGCGGCGCCCACCTGTCAAAGGTCAGTTAAGACAAGGGAGCGACGATGACAAGTTGTTCGGCAATCAAACCCGGCTGGAGCCCCATGACCATCGGCTTGATGGTTCTCGGCTTCATCGTATTTTGGCCGCTCGGCTTGGCCATGCTTGCCTACATCCTTTGGGGCGATCGGTTTCACGATATGGCCCGAGATGCCCGGGCGCAGTGGCGGTCAAGCCCGATCCGCACGGCGATGGAGGGATCGGCAATGGGCCGAACCGGCAATGTGGCGTTTGACGAATACCGGGAAAAGGAACTGAAGCGACTCGAAGACGAGCGCGCCAAGCTCGACACGATGCGGGCCGA
The DNA here is from genome assembly GCA_964462985.1 of uncultured Hyphomicrobiales bacterium. Taxonomy (GTDB): domain Bacteria; phylum Pseudomonadota; class Alphaproteobacteria; order Rhizobiales; family Stappiaceae; genus CAYXAA01. The sequence continues at coordinate 78,262 of CAYXAA010000019.1, forward strand.
ATTCGACGATTTCTTGCGTGAACTGCGGCGCGCGCGCGATCAAGAGGAGTTCGACCGCTTTATGGCGAATCGCGGTCGCCGGGGGACAGTTGCTCCCGAGGCCTGATCGAATTCGCCATCTTGGAGGCGTGTCGCGCCACGCAATCGAAAGCCACGGTTTCAAACCGTGGCTTTTCTTATGTCAGTCTTGAATGTGCTCAATTCGGTTTGCTGGCGGCCTGATCGTTGGCCGCAGCGGCGCTCTGCTGCGCCATGTTCTGACGGTACAGTGCCGCAAAGTCGATCGGATCGAGCATCAGCGGCGGGAACCCGCCATTGCGCGACGTGTCGGCCAGAATGTTGCGTGCAAATGGGAAGAGCATCCGCGGGCACTCAATCATCACGAACGGATGCAGGTGTTCTTTCGGAATACCGGTGATGTGGAATAGGCCGGCATAGACGAGTTCGATCGCGAACAAGGTTAGGGTCGAGTTTGCGGCCTTGGCCGTCAACGTTAGGGTAATGTCGTACTGATCGTTTCCGAGCGGCCTGGCACCGACGTTGACGTTGATGTCGAGTTTCGGCTGCTCCTGAGGCTGCAGCGATTGTGGGGCGTTTGGATTCTCGAAGGACAAGTCTTTGATGTACTGCGCGAGAATTCGCATCCCCGGAGCTGTTTCGGCATCATTGGTGTCGGTCATCGTGTTTCGTCCCGCCTGGATCAGCAGATCCATAATCCCTGCGGACTACGGATCCAACGCTGATCGATATTAAACTGATAGAGCAAGAAACTTGTCGCTCGGGTGCAGCATGCTCCATGTGTTGCTCGAGCGGCGCCCAACGGGATCGCCGAAGCTCTCCCGGAGCCGCCAACCGGTTGGCAGCAAGAACCGGATACTCGCCGCTGGCTAGCACGCGGCTGGATTGCGCACAAGCGGTGTTCCACGACTGGCGGGGCGACAACTTACCCGCTACGACAGTGCATTGGTGCGATCTTCGGAACCAACTATGCTCGAATCGGTCGATCACGACCTGCGGCTGTCTCATCGCCGGCTGAAGCTGGATACGCTCGTACGCTTGCGCTGGCTGGCCGTTGCTGGACAGACCGCTGCGGTCCTTTTCGTCTACTTTGTACTCGGCTTTCCATTGCCGATCGGCCTCTGCTTCGCGCTGGTGGCATTGTCAGCGTGGCTCAATGTTTTTCTCAAGATCCGCTCGCCGGCGACCCGTCGCTTGTCCGAGCGCTCTGCGGCCATCCAGCTTGGCTACGATTTGCTCCAGATGGGCGGATTGCTTTACCTCACCGGTGGACTGGGCAATCCCTTCGCCTTTCTGCTGCTGGCGCCGGTCATGGTGTCGGCGACTGGACTGGCGGCATATGAAACAGTGCTGCTTGGTGGGCTTGCCACGCTGATCGCTAGTGCCGTGGCTGTCTTCCATCTGCCCCTTCCCTGGCCTGAGGGGGAGATCTTTGTTCTCCCCGCCGTCTATTCGGCGGGTGTGTGGACGGCGTTGGTCTGTTCGCTTGCTTTCATGGCCGTCTATGCGTTCCGGGTCGCCGAGGAGGCACGGCAGCTTGCTGACGCGCTTGCGGCCAGCGAACTTGTTCTGGCGCGCGAGCAACATCTCAATGCACTCGATGGTCTGGCTGCTGCCGCCGCCCACGAGCTTGGCACACCGCTGGCCACGATCTTTCTAACCGCCAAGGAGCTTGTCGGCGAGTTTCCCGAGAATGACCCCCACCGTGAAGACATCGCTCTGATCCGCTCGCAGGCCGAGCGCTGTCGCGACATACTGCGCAAGCTGTCTTCCTTGTCAAACGAAGGTGATCTTCATTTCCGTCGCATGCCCTTTACTCAGTTGATCGAGGAGGTGGTGGCGCCGAACCGCGACTTTGGCGTCGAGATTCGGATTGATATGCAAGGCGAGGGCAGTGAACCAGTTGGCGTGCGCAATCCGGCAATTCTTTACGGTCTTGGCAACCTTCTCGAGAACGCGGTCGACTTTGCCTCGTCGGTCGTGACGGTCGAAGGACGATGGGATGCGTCTACCGTTCGAATCCGGATTGCCGACGATGGCCCCGGCTTCGCCGCTGACGTCATCACGCGCCTAGGCGAGCCCTATGTCACTGCCCGGAGCCGTGGCCGCGATCGCGACAGCCGCCAGGAACAAGCTGCCGGCGGCCTGGGCCTTGGCTTCTTTATTGCCAAGACGCTGCTTGAGCGAACCGGCGCCAGGTTGCAGCTCGACAACAGGCGCCAGCCGGAGCACGGCGCGGTGGTGACTGTGTCTTGGCCGAGAACAGCCATGGAGGAAGATCGGCAGGGCGGCGCCGAACGCGGACGCACCTCCTCCGCAATTGCCGGGGGTTTGCTGGACGGGCGCGGCTCACTATAACGATTTTTGATGAATGGCTGGGAAGATAGGCGGATTATGTCATGAGCGATCAGCTGCAGCTTGATGCGTCGATTGAAGACCGCCGATTGCTCGTCGTCGACGACGATCGGGCCTTTCAGCAACGCCTCGCCCGCGCCATGGAAAAGCGTGGCTTCGAGGCTGACACCGCCGACAGTGTTCAGGAGGCGCTGGCAAAGATCGACACCGCACCACCCGCATTCGCCGTGGTCGACATGCGACTGGAAGACGGCAATGGGCTCGATGTGGTGGAAGCCATTCGCGTCCGGCGGCCAGACGCCAGGGTCGTGATCCTCACGGGATACGGCAATATTGCCACCGCGGTAACGGCCGTGAAACTCGGGGCGGTCGACTACTTATCGAAGCCGGCCGACGCCGACGACGTCTTCGCGGCATTGACTCGCAGCGGGGATGAGAAGGCCTCGCCGCCCGAGAATCCGATGTCGGCTGACCGGGTGCGTTGGGAACACATCCAGCGAGTCTATGAAATGTGCGACCGCAACGTCTCGGAGACGGCGCGCCGGCTGAATATGCACCGCCGGACGCTGCAGCGAATTCTCGCAAAGCGCGCGCCCCGATGAACGGACATCAGCGATCCGTGACTTCGACTTTGGAAGCGCTCGGATTTTTTGACGATGCCAATCGAGGATCTATCCACAAGCGCTGGATGACCGAATCGTACAGCTGGCGGCAGAATCAACAGTGTCTCAGATTCCGCCAAAAAGTGTACGCACGTCTGGGTCTAGGGCATCGTGAAGGCGATGTGCGGCCGCTTGCGCGAAGCGGAGCGTCACTGCCCTACGCCGCGCAGCAGCTAGCTTGTGCACGGGTGCTTCGCGCAGGATTTCCGCCGAAAAGCCGTCTGACAGGATCAATCCGGTCTCTTCAGGGAAGATTTCGTACGGGACGTCTGCATGAGTGGCAAAAAAGAAGCGATCACAGAAGAGCCGATAGTCCGGCCATTTGCGATCAGCGCGGAAATCGGCAATCGATGATTTGACCTCGATGATCCACAATTCTCCCTTGGGGCCGAGCGCCGCCAGATCGGCTCGACGACCAGATGCCAGGGTGAGTTCGCCGACACTGGAGTAGCCCATCTGGCGCAGCAGGCGTGCCACCCCGCGCCAGACCAGCAGAGCGGTTTCGGATTGGCGTCCATCGCTCAGCGGGTCGTCGAAGCGAATGCGGTTCGGCTGCACCGTGGGTCTCCTGATCCTGTTCCAAGTCGTCGAGCCGATGTGAGCGACCCCACCGCCCTTTCGATTAGGAACTGGTGAAAATTGTTCCCGGTATGTTCGACGATTTCGAGCCTTGCTGCAACAATGATGTAAAAA
>CAYXAA010000020.1:0-41514 GCA_964462985.1 uncultured Hyphomicrobiales bacterium
GATCTACGAGAACGTCGCCTACGGCCCGCGGATTCACGGTCTCACCCGCTCCAAGGGTGAGCTTGACGATCTCGTTGCCTGGAGTCTGCAGAAGGCCGGCCTGTTCGAGGAGGTCAAGGACCGCCTCGCCGAGCCCGGCACCGGCCTGTCAGGCGGTCAGCAGCAGCGCCTGTGCATCGCCCGCGCGATCGCCGTCAGTCCCGAGGTGATCCTGATGGATGAGCCCTGCTCGGCGCTCGATCCGATTGCGACCGCCAAGGTGGAGGAACTGATCGACGAGTTGCGCGAGAACTACACGATCGTGATCGTCACCCACTCGATGCAGCAGGCCGCGCGCGTGTCGCAGCGCACGGCGTTCTTCCACCTCGGCAATCTGGTCGAGGAGGGGCCGACGAAGGACATGTTCACGAACCCCAGGGACAAGCGTACGCAGGACTACATCACCGGCCGGTTCGGCTGAGGCGCTTGCCGTGCGGCCGTCGCATGCAGCGAACGGGCGTCGGTGCCGACCGACGGTGTCCGCACCAAGGCAGCAACGGCCGGTGACGCGGCATCGCAAGGAGACTGAAAATGGTTCAACACACAGTCACGGCCTATGACGACGAGCTGCGCTCGCTCGCCAGCCGCGTTGCCGAAATGGGCGGCCTGGCCGAAACCATGGTCAGCGACGCGGTGACGTCGCTGGTGCGGCTCGATACCGAGCTCGCCCAGCGCATCATTCTCACCGACAAGCGCATGGACAGCCTGCAGTACCAGCTCGAGGAGGAGGCGATCCTGATCATCGCCCGTCGCCAGCCGGTCGCGCAGGACCTGCGTGAGGTCGTCGCCGCAATGCGGATCAGCAACGATCTGGAGCGTGTCGGCGACCTGGCGAAGAACATCGCCAAACGGGTGATTGCGATCGACGGCAGCTTCAACTCGAAGAAATTCTCGCTCGGCGTCGAGCATATGGCCGAGATGGCGCTGACGCAGCTCAAGAACGTGCTCGACTGCTACGCCGGGCGCGATGCGGCGGCGGCGGAGGCGGTGCGCGAGCGCGACGACGAGGTCGATGCGATCTACACCTCGATCTTTCGCGAGCTGCTGACCTACATGATGGAGGATCCGCGCCAGATCACGATCTGCGCGCATCTCCTGTTCTGCGCCAAGAACATCGAGCGCATCGGCGACCACGCCACCAACATCGCGGAGAACGTTGTCTACATGGTCACCGGCTCGCAGCCGCAGGAAGAGCGGCACAAGATCGACGAGACCCAGCCCCTCGACGGCCAGAAGGCCTGACGGGCGGATCAGAACCGGGGCGGCGTGCGCTCCGGTCACGACAACGAGGCTGGAGCGGGGGGCGAAGCCGAAAGCGGTGCGTCCGCTCCCCCGTTCGGGGGCTTCGGGGCCGGATGTCCGGAGCGACAGGCGTTCCTCCGACGCAGACGCCTCGTTCCGGGAGACTGAACGGACGGCCGTTCACGCGCTCGGCCGCAGCGACCGAACGTCGACCGGTCCGGATCCGGCGGGAATTGGCTCTGAGCGCCCAACAGGCGTGTGATGTGGGTAAGAGGTTTGACGGAATGCCGAAGGTTTTGATTGTCGAGGACGAGGAGCCGCTGAACCTGCTGTTGCGCTACAATCTCGAAGCCGAGGGTTATTCGGTCGAAGCCTGCATGCGCGGCGACGAGGCGGAGATCCGGCTCCGCGAGAACCAGCCGGACCTGCTCCTGCTCGACTGGATGCTGCCGGGCCTTTCCGGGATCGAGCTGTGCCGCCGGCTCAGGATGCGGTCCGAGACCGAGCGGCTGCCGATCATCATGCTGACGGCCCGCGGCGAGGAATCCGAGCGCATCCGCGGCCTTGCGACCGGCGCTGACGATTACGTTGTCAAGCCGTTCTCGATACCCGAGCTGATGGCACGGGTGCGGGCGATCCTGCGCCGGGCAAAGCCGGAAGTGGTGTCAACTGTGCTCCGGGCCGGCGACATCGAACTCGACCGTGAGACCCACCGGGTTCGCCGCACCGGCCGCGAGATTCATCTCGGGCCGACGGAGTTCCGCCTGCTCGAGTTCCTGATGACATCGCCCGGCCGGGTGTTTTCGCGCGAGCAGCTGCTCGACGGCGTCTGGGGCCACGATGTCTATGTCGACGAACGCACCGTCGATGTCCACATCGGCCGCCTGCGCAAGGCGATCAACCGCGGCAAGGCCAAGGACCCGATCCGGACCGTGCGCGGTGCGGGCTATGCCTTTAACGACCAGTTCACGGCGGTGGCGTGAGGCAGCCAGCGTCGCGGTTCGTCCGCTCCCGGTGCACCTTCCTCGGGTAGGATCACCATCGGGTGGCTCTTGCGCCGTCGCCTGCTCCTCAACCGGCCAGCGAGCGCCGATCCCGGTCGCGGCGGCGGTCGTTGACCGGCTGGTAGGCGATCCGGCAGTGATAGCCGCAGTAGGGCACGCCCGGATCGGACGGGTGTCCGCAGAAATAGAAGTCGTCCTTAGTCGGGTCACCGATCGGCCATTTGCAGGTACGCTCGGTCAGGGTCAGGATCGTCGCGCGTTCGGCGAGGGGCACGAGTTCCGCGACGGGCTTGGCCTCGGGTGCAGGTTCAGGGACCGCGGCACTTTCGACCTTGAGCGCCGTTGCGCCGTGGCTCTGAGGAACAGAATTCCTGTGGGCGTGAGAGCTGCCGGACGCAGGTTTGTCCGGCCTGCGCGCCTTCTGGGTCGGCATCGGCGTCTTGGCCCTGCCGGACAGGCCGAGACGGTGCACCTTGCCGATGACCGCATTGCGGGTGACGCCGCCGAGTTCGCTGGCGATCTGGCTGGCGCTCAGCCCGTCCGCCCACAGTTTCTTCAGCAGGTCGACGCGTTCGGTTGTCCAGGTCATGGGTTGGCACTCCGTCCTGTTCCGACCCCCGCGGCGAAGCAAAGTTCGAGCGTTCGGCGCGCTGACACGCGTCCGCTTTGATCGCCGGGATATATGGCATTTTTAAAGGTGACTATACGAGATGTCGTATCCGATGCCTTCGACCCTACAATATGCCGGGTTTTGCGTGCAAGGCGGTGGCCCAATTCACTTGGGGATGGCTGTAGTTTTCCCCAGAAATGCCGGCGATTGCCAGCGCGCGACTTTCAGCGGGAATCAGGCGTTTTCGTTGACAGCGCCGGCCCGCGACGGTGTATATAGGCGTCCCAACGTCGTGCCGCCTCTCACAGGGGGGCGGCACGTGTCGTTTGGGGAGAGGCGCTGCGCCCGCAGCCGATGAGGGCTCCGCCTGGATCGGTGCGACCACGGCAACCGGTCAGTTCCGACCGTGGCCGACGCGCGCTGCCTGCGCCATTTTCTTGAAACGCTTGTTACGGCAAGAGGAATCTGATGTCCGCGTCGTCTCTCTATCAAACCTATGCGCGCTCGGAGCTCGCGTTCGAGCGTGGGGAAGGGGTCTGGTTGGAAACGGCTGACGGGCGCCGATTTCTCGACTGCGGCTCGGGCATTGCGGTGAGCTCGCTCGGCCATTCCCATCCCCACCTCGTCGGAGCGCTCAAGACCCAGGCAGACAAGCTGTGGCACGTCTCCAACATCTATACGGTGCCGGGCCAGGAAAGCCTGGGTGAGCGTCTGTGCAAGGACAGCTTTGCCGACCGCGTGTTCTTCGCGAACTCCGGCGCCGAGGCCATGGAATGTGCAATCAAGACCGCGCGGCGCTACTTCTTCGTCAACGGCCAGCCTGAGCGCTACCGGCTGATCACCTTCGAGGGAGCATTCCATGGCCGCACCCTGGCGACCATCGCTGCCGGCGGGCAGGAAAAGTACCTTGAGGGGTTCGGTCCGAAGACGCCTGGATTCGATCAGGTGCCGTTTGGCGACCTTGAGGCCGTCAAGGCGGCGATCGGACCGGAGACCGCTGGCATTCTCGCAGAGCCGATCCAGGGAGAAGGCGGCGTGCGCCCCTTCACCTTCGAATTCATGCGGTCTCTGCGCGCCCTGTGCGACGAGCATGGCCTGCTGCTCGTGCTCGACGAGGTCCAGACCGGCATCGGGCGCACGGGCAAGCTGTTCGGCTATGAATGGTCGGGGATCACCCCGGACATCATGGCGGTCGCCAAGGGCATCGGCGGGGGCTTCCCGCTCGGTGCGTGCCTTGCGACCGAGAAGGCAGCGGCCGGCATGACGGCCGGCACCCATGGCACCACCTACGGCGGCAATCCGCTCGCAATGGCCGTCGGCAATGCCGTCCTCGACATCGTCACTGCAGAGGGGTTCCTGGACGACGTTCGTCGCAAGGGACTGCTGCTCAAGCAGAAGCTTGCGGCGGTGGTCGACAGTCACCCGGCCGTGTTCACGGACGTGCGCGGCCAGGGCCTCCTGCTCGGGCTGAAGTGCCGGGTGCCCAACACCGACGTGCTCGCCGCCGTGCGCGCCAATGGGCTGCTGGCGATCGGCGCCGGCGACAATGTGCTGCGCATCGCGCCGCCGCTCGTCATCTCCGAGGAGGAGATCGGCGAAGCCGTCGCGCGGCTCGACAAGGCCGCGACCGATCTCGAGCAGGTTCAGGCAAAGGGAGCTGCGGAATGAAGGCGCAGCCGCGGCATTTTCTCGACCTGACCGAGATCGAGACGGAGGAACTCCGGGCAATCCTCAGCGGCAGCCTTCGCATCAAGCAGGGCCGCGACGGCGTGCGCGTGCGTCGCGGAGAAGGCCTGCTTGCCGGAAAGGTGCTGGCGATGATCTTCGACCAGCCCTCGACGCGAACACGCATCTCCTTCGATGTCGGCATGCGCGAGCTCGGCGGCGAGACCTTGATGCTGACCGGCACGGAAATGCAGCTCGGCCGCGGCGAGACCATCGCCGACACCGCCCGTGTGCTGTCGCGCTTCGTCGATGCGATCATGATCCGCATCCTCGACCACGACGAGCTACACGAACTTGCGGCCCACGCCACCGTGCCGGTGATCAACGGCCTGACCAAACGCACGCACCCGTGCCAGATCATGGCCGACGTCCTCACGTTCGAGGAGAAAAAGGGCACGATCGCCGGCCGCCGGGTGGCCTGGACCGGGGACAGCAACAATGTTCTTGCCTCCTGGGTCCATGCCTCGGCCAAGCTCGACTTCGAAATAAGGATCGCGACGCCGCCGGAACTTGCCCCGCCGAACGCGCTGATAGAACATGCGCGCTCTCTCGGCGCGGAGATCCGGCTCACCGACGATCCGTTCGAGGCCGTCAAGGGCGCCGACTGCGTCGTCACCGACTGCTGGGTGTCGATGGGCGACGAGGACGAGGGGCGGCGCCACAATCTGTTGAAACCCTACCAGGTGAATGCCCGCCTCATGCGCGAGGCCGACCCCGATGCCCTCTTCATGCATTGCCTGCCGGCTCATCGTGGCGAGGAGGTGACGTCCGAGGTCATGGATGGCCCGCAGTCTGTGGTGTTTGACGAGGCGGAGAACCGCCTCCACGCCCAAAAGGGCATTCTGGCCTGGTGCTTCGGAGCCCTGCCAGGCGGATGACGATGACGATCAGTGAGGAATTGCAGGCCCGTGGCATCGAGCCGGCGGGGGACGATGGCGTCTTGCCTTACGCCGTCGAGCCCTTGGATATCCGTGGCCGCGCCGTCTATCTCGGGCCGCTGCTCGACACGATCCTCGACCGCCATGGCTATCCCGTACCGGTGTCCCGTCTCGTGGCCGAAGCGGTGGTGCTGGTTGCGTTGCTTGGAACCTCGCTGAAGTTCGACGGCCGTTTCACGCTCCAGACCAGGACCGATGGCCCGGTGTCGATGATCGTCGTCGACTTCGATGCACCCGATGGGATCCGCGCCTGCGCCACGTTCGACGAAGCCGCGGTTGCCACCGCCGAGGCGGCCGGCACGGCCACAGCGGCGGAGCTGATGGGATCCGGCCATCTGGCGATGACCATCGACCAGGGCGCCGACATGAGCCGCTATCAGGGAATCGTCGCACTCGACGGCATCGGGCTGGAAGAGGCGGCGCATCGCTACTTCGCCCAGTCGGAGCAGATCCCGACTGTCGTTCGCCTGGCCGTTGCAGAGGTGCTCGACCGCCGCGCCGGCGACAGACCGCGCCATTCCTGGCGCGCCGGCGGCATTCTGGCGCAGTTCCTGCCGGAGTCGGTCGAGCGCATGCGCCAGCCGGACCTCGATCCCGGTGACGCCCCGGAAGGCACGGAGCAACACGAACTGCCGGAGGATGACGCCTGGGTCGAGGCCCGCTCGCTGGTCGAAACCGTGCGCGACGACGAGCTGATCGATCCGCAGATGACGGCCGAGCGTCTGCTGTTTCGCCTGTTCCACGAGCGCGGGGTGCGGATTTTCTCGCCGCAGCCACTCGTTGACCGCTGCCGTTGCACCCGCCAGCGCATCGCCGCCATGCTCGACAGCTTCACCGAGGAGGAGCGGCAGGACATGACGGTCGATGGCGAGATCGTGGTCACCTGCCAGTTCTGCAACAGCCACTATCATTTTGCGGCCGACGCGGGTTGATCCGGCGACGGCCGCCAGCAAGACGGCGCCGCGCAGGCGCGCTTACCGCGCAGCGGGCGTGCCTACACCGCCGGGCCTGTTGCCATGTCCGACGCCAGTATCCTGCCGGCGAAGGCGGCGGTCTCCTGCGCGGCCTGGTCGAGATTGCCGTCCCAGCTCGCCGGGGAAGCGCCGCGCGGCCCGAAGTCATGGTTGCCGTCTTCGAGCCAGCACAGCGCGACTTGGCCGGGCAGGCCAACCGCTTCCACCTCCGCGCGCGAGCCGAACGGGTCGCGCTCGCCCTGCAGGACCAGAACCGGCCGTTTGGCGTTCTGAAGCGGCTCGAGACGCCAGGCATCCGGCTTGTTCTGCGGGTGGAACGGATAGCCGAGGCAGATGAGGCCAGCGACCCGCCGCGGCAACGACGCGCCGCCGCAATAGAGTGCGGCAACACGGCCGCCCATGGATTTGCCTCCAACCAGGACCGGTCCCGTCGTCGCCGCAAGCACGGCCTGCACCGCGGTTTGGTATTCGCCGACCAGCAGCTCTGCCTTGGGTGGCGGCGCCTTCCTGCCGCCGGTCCGCCGCCGCGCCATATAGCCGAACTCGAACCGGGCAACGGCGAGGCCTGCGGCTGCCGCACGGTGCGTGAACCGCTCCATGAAGCTCGAATCCATCGGCGCGCCCGCGCCATGGGCAAGCAGCAGGGTTGCCCTGGCGTCGTGGTCCGGTCTGTTCCATAGAAGGTCGATCATCGTCCGGTTCCGCACTTGGGCCTCGGCCTCGCAAGCCAGCTATTGGCGTGTCGGCCGAACCGTCTTGGCCCGTCAGAAGAAGCTGATCGGGAAATACCGCAGGTAGAGCTCCGAGTAGATCCCCTTGGCCTGGAGGCGCCGGAGGGCGAAATTGACGGCCTGCTGCCTCATCTCGTCTTCAAAGCGGAATGCCACCGTCATGCCGCGGTCGAAGTAGCCCGGCTCCAGCCAGGGACCGCCGGCGAAACGGCAGCAGCCCTCAGAAGACGCGCCGTTCAGCCAGAACGAGAGGGCGAGACCGTCCCCGAAATGGGCCGCGACCTCACCGTCGGCCAGGGCCTGGCGCGCCTCGTCGACGGTCGCAAAGGCAACGGCCTTCGTGTCGGGAAAGAAGCGATCGAGAAAGGCCTGATGCACCGTGCCTTCGACCACGGAGACGCGCTCGCCGGCGAGCGTCTCCGGCAGTGCCTCGATCGTCTGATCCTTGCGCGTGACGAAGCGGGCGGGGAGCCGCAGGTAGGCGTCGGAGAACCGCAGGGTCTTGAGGTTCTCGGGGGTCTGGGCCAGCCCGGCAATGATCGCATCGCCCTCCTCGCGGACCAGCGCGGGAACCAGCGCGTCGAAGGACTTGATGCGCAGGGCGCAGGCGGCCTGCAGCTCTTCGCAGATCGCGCGGGCGAGATCGACATTGAAGCCGGTGAGCCGCCCCGTCGAGTCCCGGAAGGCGAACGGGGGGAAGTCATCGGACGCCAGGAAACGGATCGTGTCGGGCACGGCCCCGGGCCGGTCGACCGTGGCTCTCGGATCCCAGAAGTTCGGAGGCACGGGCTCGGCAGTTGTGGGTTGTATCGCGGGCGCGGATGCAACAATAAGTATTGTCAGTACAACCCTGATGATATATGATCTCATCGCAATTCACTTGAAATGCTCGGGTTGGCCAGCTTCCGCCGGTGTCTGACGTTGTCCGGCGGCGCGTCTACTCGTGCGGTGTTCAAGGCGAAATCGGTATCGCAGCAGTCATTGGTCCATTGGCGTCGTGCAACGTCAGGGGAGGGGGAGCCAATGCAGCAAGGTCCGAAGTCCGTCACACTTGGCCGAACCCTAACACGGAACCGCCCTCCGGGCGTAGCAGGCGTTCTTCGCGACTACACCAACAGGCGAGAGCCGGCGGAAACTCCGGAATTCCGACACACCAGATGGCGCCGATCGGACCCAGGACTGCCTGCTCGGCAGATCGAAGCGGCTGTAAAGCTCCGTCGACATGGCGACGCGGTCGGCGCGAACGGTCTACCGGATCCCGCGCAGCGGCGGCTCGACAGCGTTGTGGCCGTGCTCGTCGACCGCGGGCTGTTGCGGCATCGCGCGGCCAGGTTGTGCCACGAAGCGGGTCGGATCGGCGTTGCGCCCGGCAAACTGCTGCTTAACCGCAGGTTGATTTCCGAGGAAACTTTCTTCAGCGCCGTGGCAGAGGTGCTGCACCTGCCTTTTCTGCCGGACGGCAGCTTCGAGGCGTCGCCCGACCCGTCCTTCCCGCTGCCGGCACTCCGGAGCGGGGAGGGGCTGGTCGTGATCGGCCACGCCGGCGTCGCCCGGCGACGGGTCGTCGCCGTCGCCCCGCGGCTCGAGGTTCTGGACGAGGTGCGTGGCCTGCTCGAGGTCCGCAGCGACTTGCGCGCCAGGGTGCGGATCACGACACCAACGGCGCTCAGGCGGGCCCTTGCGGCAACCGATCCGGGCAAGCGGCTGGCACTGCGGATGCCCGACATGTCGGCGCGCACCCGGCTCACGGACGGACAAAAATGGGCTGGAGCCGGCATGCTCGCAGTGTTTGCCTGTGCCGTGACGCTGCCTCTGAACGCCCTGTTCATGGGCTTTTGCCTCGTGGCCGCCGCGGCCAGCGTCGTGGTCGGTGTCGCGCGCGCCGCCTCGGCGCACAGGCCGAGGGCGAGCATGCGGCCATTCCGGCTGCTCGGCGATTCAGAGCTGCCGTTCTACTCCGTGCTCGTGCCGCTCTACGGGGAGCAGCGGGTCGTGGCCGATCTCGTCGCCGCCCTGGCGCGCCTCGATTACGCCCATGACCGGATCGAAATCCTCTTCCTGCTGGAAAAGAGTGATGCGGAGACGGCCGCTACCCTTCGGCCCTTGCTGCAGCGGGGCATGCGGATTGTCACCGTGCCTGCCGGGGAGCCTCGAACCAAGCCGCGCGCCCTCAACTTCGGACTGCAGCAGGCGCGGGGCGACCTGGTCACGATCTATGACGGCGAGGACCGTCCCGATCCACTGCAATTGCGGCTGGCTGCGTCGTGCTTCTCCGAGGCGCCGCCAGAGCTTGCCGTCCTGCAGGCGCATCTTGCCGTCGACCATGTCGACAGGGGCTTCCTGGTCCGGCAGTTCGCGCTCGAATATGCCGCATTGTTCGACAGGCTGCTGCCGTGGCTTGCCGACAGCGGCCGGCCGATCCCGCTCGGCGGCACCTCCAACCACTTTCGGCGCGAGGCGCTCGACGCCATGCAGGGTTGGGATCCCTACAACGTTACCGAGGATGCAGACATTGGCATCCGGCTGTGCCGTCACGGCTACCGCCTGGCGATGCTGGACAGCACCACCTGGGAGGAGGCTCCCACGAACTGGCGCGCCTGGCACGGCCAGCGCACGCGCTGGCACAAGGGCTGGCTGCAGACGCTGCTGGTCGCGTTTCGCCGGCCCTGGGCGCTGGCGCGGGAATTGGACCGGCCTGCCCTTGTCGTGGTTCTCATCTACGTCGTGAGCTTCGTCTTCACGCTGCTGGCCCATCTGCTGTTCGCGGTCCTCATTCCGCTCTACGCGTTCGGGCTGCTGGAGTTGCCCTTCAGCGGCACCTTTTTGGGCGACTGCCTGATCGTCCTCATCGTCTCGACGCTGGCGATCGGCTACGGCGGTTCGGTGACGGCCATGCTGTCGGCGGGCCAGCGCCGCAACATCCCGATCGGGGCACGCGACGTGCTCGGACTGCCATTCTACTGGCTGCTGCAGTCGCTCGCCTTCTTGGCGGCAGTCATCGATCTGGTCCGCCGGCCGCATCACTGGTGCAAGACCGAACACGGCGTTGCGAAGCGGCCGGCCATTGCCCCGACCCGCGCTATGAGCAAAGGCACTCGGTCCTAGCGGTCGATGACGAGGCTCGTCCATCTGCGCTGGAAGGTCCCGACACGGGGGATGTGCCTCCCAAACGGGAGATGGAATGATTTGCGCAAAGCGGCACAGACGAGGCCTCCGATGAAAGGAGGGTTGTCATGCTCAGACATTGCGCCGCAGTTGTTTCACTGCTGCTTGTTTCGACGCCGTTTGGGTGTGCCGACAAGCTTCCGAACGATGCCACACCGGGCAGAAGCCGATCCTGAACAACGTCCCGACCTGGAAATGCGAGGACAGGGACGCGCTCGCCTATGTTCTGGACCACCTCGATGAACTGGTGGTCAAGGAGGTTCACGGCGCCGGCGGCTACGGCAGCTGCTTGGCCCAGCGGCCAGCAAGAAGGAACGTGCCGATTTCGCCAGGAAGCTCAAGATCGATGCTGCCGAGTTGCGTTCGCTCTTCGCAGGAAATCGTCGAACTGGTCGAAGTCTCGCGCCTATTTCGCGCCGGATGGTTCGTACTTCCTCCTCCGCAAAGACAAGAGCCTCTACGGCGAGGGACGTTGGACGGTCAGAGGCAACAAGATCTGCGCCAGGTTCACATGGGCGCGGGTCAAACGGAGGAGAGCGGTCCGTTCAACGAATGCTGGTCCTGGTAGAGGGCCGGCAGGACGTACTGGACGCTGTGGAGCGGACCAGAAGACCGGCTACGATGGCGGCGAACTGAAAAAACTCGCCAAGCCGACAAGGTCACCAAGACGGTGCTGGCGCTGAAGAGCGAGTAGCCGGTCGCGCGTTGGGACGCGGCAACGCTGCGGGCGGCGTCGACGCTCTCCCGTCGCGCATCAACGCGGCAGTGCCGCCTGGCTTCGGTCTGCCCGAAACCCGGCCCCTGCCCGAAAACCGGCCTCTGTCTGAAGACCGCCGATATCGGGGTGCCGCCCGACTGCCTTTGGGCCGTACAGTATGATTTTGGAGCGGGTGAAGGGAATCGAACCCTCGTCTTAAGCTTGGGAAGCTTCTGCTCTACCATTGAGCTACACCCGCACGAGGCTCTATATCGGCGGCGGCGCGGGCGTCTGTCAAGCGGAGGCTGAGGCCAAAGGGGGCCGTGCGGGTTCGACGGCGCAAAACGCTGGCGCCACGGAGCACCATCCTCAGCGCGCCGCGCGAAAATGCTTGGACAGCTTCAGCGCCTGGCCCTGGTAGTGGGAGCCGATCCCCTCGCCGTAGAGCCGCTCCGGACGGGCCGCCATGTGCTCGTAGACGAGGCGGCCGACGGTCTGGCCGTGCTCGACGATGAAGGGCACCTCGTGCGAGCGTACCTCAAGCACGGCCCGCGAGCCTTTGCCACCGGGACCCTGTCCGCCCGCGGCGGCATGCCCGAAGCCGGGATCGAAGAAGCCGGCGTAGTGCACCCGGAATTCCCCGACAAGCGGGTCGAACGGCACCATCTCCGCGGCATAGAGCGGCGGCACGTGCACGGCCTCGCGGCTGACCAGGATGTAGAACTCGTCGGGATCGAGGATCAGGCCGGGCACGCCTGCGCCGCGGCTGAAGATCGGCTCCCAGAAATCCTCCGGATCCTGGGCCGCCTTGGCGTCGACGTCGATGACCCCGGTGTGGCGCTTGCCGCGATAGCCGATCAGGCTGCCCGGACCGGCGCCTTCGAGGTCGATGGTGAGCTGGACGCCGCCGCCGATGCGTTCGTCGCCGCCGGCCACGAGCATCTGCTCCTCGTGCAGCCGTTTGAGGTCAGCGTCGTCCACGAGCGCATCGCCGCGCCGGAACCGGATCTGCGAGAGCCGCGAGCCCTCTCGCACCAGCACAGGAAAGGTACGCGGAGAGATCTCGGCATAGAGCGGACCATGATAGCCGGCCGGCACGCTGTCGAAACCGCGGCCGCCGTCGGCGATCACCCGGGTGAAGACATCGAGCCGTCCGGTGGAGCTCTTCGGATTGGCGGTGGCCGAGACGTCTTCGGGCAGCGCCAGGTCTTCCAGCAGTGGCACGATATAGACGCAGCCCGTCTCTAGCACCGCGCCGCCGGTCAGGTCGAACTGATGCAGCTTCAGCCGCTCGAGCTTGGCGGCGACGCTGGTGCCGGTTCCCGGAAGAAAACTGGCGCGCACCCTGTAGGCGATCGGACCGAGTCTCAGATCAAGGCTGGCAGGCTGGATCTGGTCGTGGTCGAGCGGCCGCGCCGCGCGAATGGCTTCGGCTGCGAACAGTGCCCGCACCGCCTGCGCCGGCAGGATTCCTTCGCCCTCGTCCGTCATCGTCGCTCCGCTCAATGTTTCCGGACGTGCTTAGCCCAAGAACGGAGCGAGGCCAATGCCGACGTCGGCTAGATCCGTCCCGGAGGTCTCCGCCGTTGACGCGCGAAACCTCATGCCGTATCAACGGCCAGCTTCGTGGTGATTTGAGCCGGCCGGCTTGCAGCCACGTTAAACAAGTCGCTAAAAAGGCCGGGTTGCGAAAACCCCGGCCCACGGCCGGGGTTTTCGCATCTGGAGACATCGCATGACACGGGAAGAAAACGATCATCAGAGCGCCTGGCACCCGGCCACCAGGCTTGTGCATGGCGGTACGATCCGAACCGCCTTCGGCGAAACTTCCGAAGCGATGTTTCTGACCCAGGGCTTCGTCTATCCCACGGCCGAAGCCGCTGAGGCCCGGTTCAATGGCGAGGATCCCGGCTTCGTCTATTCGCGCTACTCAAACCCCACCGTCACCATGTTCGAGAACCGCATCGCCGCCCTCGAGGGCGCCGAGGCGGCGCGCGGCACAGCGAGCGGCATGGCCGCGGTCAACCTGGCGCTGATGGCGGCCTGCCGCGCCGGCGGCCATGTGGTTGCGGCCAAGGCGCTGTTCGGCTCCTGCCGCTACATCGTCGAGACGCTGCTGCCGCGCTTTGGCGTCGCCTCGACCCTCGTCGACGGGACCGATCTCGGGCAGTGGCGGGCGGCTGTCAGGCCCGAGACCACTGCGTTTTTCCTCGAAAGTCCGACCAACCCGACGCTGGAGGTGATTGACATAGCCGCCGTGGCCGAGATCGCTCATTCCGTCGGCGCGCGGCTGATTGTCGATAATGTCTTCGCGACGCCGCTATGCCAGTCGCCGCTGTCGCTCGGGGCCGATGTCGTCGTCTACTCCGCCACCAAGCACATCGACGGCCAGGGCCGCTGTCTCGGCGGCGTCGTGCTTTCGGACGAGAAGTGGATTGCCGACGAGGTCATGCCGCTGATCAAGCACACCGGCCCGTCGATGAGCCCGTTCAACGCCTGGGTGCTCCTGAAGGGGCTTGAGACGCTGGCGCTGCGGGTCGAGCGTCAGACGGCGACCGCAGCCCGTCTCGCCGACGTGCTTGCCGCCCATCCGGCGGTCGAGCGGCTGATCTATCCGGGCCGTGATGACCATCCCCAGGCCGCGCTGGTGAAACGGCAGATGAGGGCCGGCTCCACAATGCTGGCGTTCGGCATCAAAGGCGGTAAGGCGGGGGCCTTCGCCGTGTCCAACGCGCTGAAGATCGTCAAGATGTCGAACAACCTCGGCGATGCTAAGAGCCTGATCACCCACCCGGCGACCACGACCCACCAGAGCATGTCCGAAGAAGCCCGCGCGGAGCTCGGGATCGACTCCGGCCTGCTGCGCCTTTCCGTCGGGCTGGAAGACCCCGACGACCTCGTCCGCGACCTGACACAGGCGCTTGATCGTGCGCTCTGAGTCCGGGCCTTCGGTCAAGAGATAGCCTCACCTTGCCCGGCCGTCGGATCATCTGCCTGCCACCGACCTTCCGGCGGTTCGCGCCGAGAAACCACCCTCAGTCGGAAAGCAGCCTGGCGACAAGCAGGAGCCTGGACACGGCCGAGACGGCGCAAACGGCGGCAAAGCCGTAGGCCAGCATCGGAAACCAGGCCGGGACCAGGCACATGGCGATGAAGACCGCGATCGTTTCGGCGCCTTCGGCGAGGCCGCCGAGATAGTAGAGCGACTTGACGCCCTGTGCTGCCGTTGAGAGGCCGCGGCGCTCTGCCATGACGGCAAAGCCGAGGAACGCCGCGCCGTTCATGTAGAAGCTCAGCAGAAGCGCGGCGGCCGGCAGGGCGTTGTCCGCCGGTTGCGCGAGCGCGAAGGCAAATGGAAACGCGCCGTAAAAGAAGAAGTCGAGCACGATGTCGAGATAGCCGCCCTTGTCGGTTCTGGCCGTGGCCCGTGCGACGGCGCCGTCGAGTCCGTCGGCCAGGCGATTGGCCGCGACGAATGCCACCGCCACCCCGAACTCCTGGAAGGCGACGGCCACGGCCGCCGCCAGGCCACAGCCAAAGCCGGCGAACGTCAGCGCGTCCGCGCTGATTCCGGCTGCCGCAATCCTGCGGCCGGCGGCATTGAGCGGCGGGTCGATCAGTCTGCGCAGGGCGGCGTCGAACATGGAAAGATCCGGAATGTGCCGCCGGCTGTCATCGCCGATCCGTTCCAGCAATGCAATTGGCTGGAGGCGGGCCGTCGGCCGCAGCGGTTGACCGGGACGGCGGCAGAAGCTACCTCGTCGCCTTCGGCGCCATGCGCGAACCGAAGGTTGCCCCACGCGGGACGTAGACAGGACGCAGTCATGTACCGAGCCGTCACGCGCAACATTCAGGTCACGGTCGAGCCGCACTACCTTCCGAACGAATCCTCACCCGAGGAGGATCACTACTTCTGGGCCTACACGGTTGCGATCGAGAACCTGGGCACCGAGGCGGTGCAACTGCGCGCGCGCTACTGGAAAATCACCGACGCCTTCGGCCGGGTCGAGGAGGTTCGCGGGCCGGGTGTGGTCGGTGAGCAACCAGTGATCGGTCCGGGTGAACGGTACGAATACACCTCCGGCTGTCCGCTGAGCACGCCGTCAGGCATCATGCTCGGCACCTATCAGATGCAGACGGCGTCCGGCGATTATTTTTCCGTCGCCATTCCCGCTTTTTCCCTCGACCTGCCCGACGGCGCCCGGGTGCTCAACTGACGCTCACGGATGTGCGATCACGAGTGAGTGTACGGCACCGGTCTTCCCTGTGTGCGTAGTGTTTTTTTTGCATTTTACCTCGATAGTCTTTCGAACGAGGGCGACAGGTTTCAGGCTGAGGCGGGGCTGACAATATCGTGGCAAAGGCGCTGGCGGACTCCAGGGGTCCTGATGTTCAGGAGGTAAAGACAGTTGCCGGCAGCCGTCCGGCGGCAAGAGTCCGCGACATCGACGATCTCGCTTTGCTTCGCTCGATCCTGAACGCGGAAACGTCGTCGCTCTACTTCTGCGATCACAGGTATGTCATTCGCGAAGTCAACGCCATTATGGCGGAACGCATGGGTGTCCCGCGCGACCAGATCATTGGGCGCGAGATCAGGGAAGTTCTCGGCCCATTGATCTTCCAGCTGCGCAAGCCCTGTCTCGACAAGGCGCTCGCCGGTGAGCACAACCGGGTGCTGGAATGGGGCGTCCGTCTAGAGAGCCACGGCAAGCTGCTCGACATCAGCCATTCGCCGGTCCGCGGCCCGGAGGGTGAGATCGTCGGCGTCGCGGTGCGGCACGACGACGTCACCAAGATCCACAATATGCGCGAGCAGCTCGGCATTCACGAGGAGGTTCTGCGTCAGACCTCGGACCGCATCGCCGTGATCGGCACCGACTACCGCTGCCTGCTGACCAATCGGGAAAATGCACGACATCACGGGGTCGAGCCGGAGGACTTGATCGGTCAGCACGTCGCCGACCTGACCGGTGCGGATCGGTTCTACGGTCGCATCAAGGCTCACTACGACCGGTGCTTCGCCGGAGAAGTGGTGGAATACGAGATCGACCATCCCGATCGCGAAGGCCGGACCCGCTGGCTGCGGGTGCGCATGGATCCCTACCGGGACCGCTGCGGCGTCATCATGGGCTGCGTTGTGACCGTGCGTGACATCACGCAGGCGACGCTGATGCTGCAGAAGATCAAGCGTCAGGCCCTGGAGGATGCGCTCACGGGGCTGGCCAATCGTTACGCCCTCCAGGAACAGCTGGAGCGGCGGATTGAACGCTGCCGCGAGGCCGGTTGCGAAGCGGCCCTGATCGCGATCGATCTCGATGGCTTCAAGATCGTCAACGATCTGGTCGGCCACAGCGCCGGGGACGAGCTTCTGCGACGCGTTGCGGCAATGCTCAGGACCCTCGATCGGGAGCACAGCACGCTCTCGGCGCGGGTCGGCGGAGATGAATTCGCCGTTCTCATCGATATCAGCGCGGTCGCCGAGGCACTGACGATCGCCCGGCGGATTGTCGCCAACCTGGCGGCGATGCGATTCGAATGGTCGGGTATGCCGTTCGCCATCGGTGGTAGCGTCGGCGTCGCCCTGCTCAACAACACCGTTGTCGAGTCGGCCGATCCGAGCGTGTACGATGTCCTGAACTGGGCCGACCAGGCATGCCTTCTGGCAAAGGAGGCCGGTGGGTCGCGCGTCATCCTTTATGAGCCGGGAACTGCCGAGGCACAGGCCCGACTGGACGACATCGGCAACCTCCGTCTGCTCCAGCTTGCGCTCGATACCAACAGCCTGTGCCTCTACACGATGCCGATCGCACCGATCGCCGCCAACCAGAGCCCCTATTCGGAGGTCCTGCTCAGGATCCCCGGCCGCGACGGCCGCGTGCTGGCGCCGGGGCCGATGATTGCCTCGGCAGAGCGGCACGGCTTGATGGGCCGCATCGATCGATGGGTGGTGACCTCGGTGATCGAGGCGGCATCCCGCTGCCGGCCGGAGCTGCGTCTATCGGTCAATCTGTCCGGTCAGTCGGTCGGCGATCCGGAGTTCAAGGCGTTTTTGATCGATCTGCTCGATAGGAACCCGGACATCGCACCGCGCCTTGCGTTCGAAATCACCGAAACGGCGACGGTTCGATCCATGGCGACGGCCCAGGCCCTGACGGCGGCGCTGCGGCAGCGCGGCGCGGCGGTGATTTTGGACGATTTCGGCGCCGGTCTTTCCTCCTTCGCCTATTTGCGCCAGTTCGAGATTGACAGTCTGAAGATTGACGGCGCGATCATCGGCAACGTTGTGCATGACGAGGTGCAGCGGACGATCGTTGCCGGAATCGTTGCGATCGCGGAGAAGCTGGGCGTCGGCGTAATTGCTGAATACGTCGGCGATCAGCAGACGCTCGACGTGCTGCGCGAGCTCGGTGTGACCCACGCCCAAGGCTACCACATCGGCGAGCCGAAGCCCTGGCATTGCATAACCGGTTGTCCGGCGATTTCCCCTTGAGTTTTGTAGCCAGGCATAAGTCCGGCAGCGAAGTTCCTGAATCGGCAGGCCCGGAGAGGCCGCAGGCCCTTTGCGGCGATCAAGCCGTCGTGTGACATAGATCGCATCATCCGCCTGCGGCGGGGTGCAGTATGGCGGACGCGCAGGGTCGGATCTTGTGCTGTGCCGGCTTCGGCCGACGCTGGAACGTCCGTCCTGCCGCATGGTAAGGTCCCGTGGGCGTCGACAGGCGGCCGTTTCAGAATTTGGGGGGGTATATCAATGTACGAAGTACCGCGGCGGCTTCGCGCCGTGTTCGCTTGCGCGCTGCTGACGCTCGGGCTTTTCATTTTGGGCGTGCCTGCGGCCGAAGCGCAGGACGTCCGCAACTGGAACCGCAATGTCGCGCGTGGAACCGAGATGGAGTTCCAGTGGCTCAACTACGACGAACAGACCTGCAAGGACTATGGCTACCCGCGGCTCATCGTCACGACCCCGCCGAAGCTCGGCAAGTTCCGGTCGGTCAGGCGCAAGTTCACCCAGCAGAACGGCCGTTGTGCCGGCAAGAGGTTGAGCGTTCTGCTGGTGTACTATCAGGCCGGCAACAAGGCGGGGCGGGACCGGACCTCCTACACGATCGCCGGCCGCGGCAACATCGCCGTCAATCTGAACTTCAGGGTCTACTGAGACGCAACCGGCCGGTTCGCTCAACGGCAGTAGGTCTGGCCGGAATAGCTGAAGCAGTGGTCTGTCCCCGGCGAGGGAGCCACGGGTTGCGCCGGCCGCGTCGCGGCCACGCAGAGGCCGTTGCGCTCGATCTTGCCGGGTGCACAGGCCGACGGGCAGACCCGGCGGCTCTCCCGCAGCAGCAGGTTGAGCAGGTCAGCCGACGGTGCTGCAACAGGACGCGCCGGGCTGGCATGGCCGAGATAGGCGCGGGCCGCCTGGTCGGCGGCGCGGTCCCAGCGGTGGGTTGTCGGCCCGGCAAGGCAGCCGACCCGCTTCAGCTCCGACTGGATCAGCCGCGGCAAGGCGTTCTTCGGCACGGTGACGGTCGATCCGGCAACCATAGTCGCCACGGCAGACCCTGCGCCGCTCGGCACGTTCGATGCGAGGACCATGGACAGGACGAGCGCGGCGATGCCGGCCGCTTGCGTTGCGAGCGTGCAGAACCGCACCATCGGCTTTGTGGGTTTCACGCTTGCCTCCCCAGCCAGCATGGGCGCACCTCGTGCGCACCGTCCGAGTCGACGTTGCGGAAACCTTGGGCAATTGGCAAGATAAAATTCGCGCCGTCATGATGGAGTAGGTTGGGGGAGGCATGATCCGGCTCGTTCTGTCGCTTGCCATTTGCATCCTGTTGATCCATGCCCCCGCGCATGCGGTCGAAAGCAGGGGCGTGGCGCTGGTCGTTGGCAATTCCGAGTATCAACACGCCAATCCCTTGCAAAACCCGAAGAACGATGCGGAGGCCGTCGCGGCGACCTTCGAGCGGCTCGGCCTGACGGTGGTGAAGGGTATCGACCTGACCCGATTGCACTTCGAGGAGTTGATCCGCACCTTCGCACGCGAAGCGCGGGGCGCGCCGGTGGCGATCTTCTTCTATGCCGGACACGGCCTTCAAGTGGATGGTCGGAACTACCTGGTACCGATCGACGCGAAAATTTCCGACGAGACCGATCTCGAGTTTGAAACGGTGCGGCTAGAGACGGTGCTCGGTCAGATGGAGCGCGAGCAACGCACCAACCTCGTGTTCCTGGATGCCTGCCGTGACAACCCGTTGGCCCGCAATCTTGCCCGCTCGATGGGGACGCGTTCGACCGCAGTGGGCTCCGGCCTGGCCCGCGTCGAGAGCGGCGTCGGCACGATGATCTCCTTTGCCACACAGCCGGGCAACGTTGCGCTCGATGGTGAGGGCAAGCACAGCCCCTTCGCCGACGCCTTGCTGGCGCATATCGAAACGCCCGGGCTCGATGTCGAGCTGATGATGCGCCGCGTGCGCCGCGACGTCATGGACGCGACCAATGAACGCCAGGTTCCATGGAGCAATTCGTCGCTGACGGGCGGCTTTGTCTTCAAGGAAGCGGGTGAGACGACGACAACCGCTGCCGTTGTACCCCCCGATACTGTCTCGCCTTCCGTGACAGGGCCGATCGCGGTCAGCCCCGGACGGGACGCAAGCGCCGGCACGCTCCCCGAAGCGACTCCGACCGGGGCCGCGCCATCCGACGATGCCCAGGCTGCCACGACGGCCCCTAAGCCGAGCGAGCCGATCGTTACCGCTGCCGTGGCACCCGATATGGTCACGACATCGGCGGAACCGGAAGCAGCGGCGTCATCTGAGCCGGTCGGTCCGGAGCTTGCCCGACGGATTCAGAGCGCGTTGAACCGCCTCGGCTGCGATGCAGGGCAGGTTGATGGTGTCTGGGGAGGGCAGAGCCGCGCCGCCTTGAAGCGGCTGGATGAGCATGTTGCAACACTACAGGTCGCGGCGCTGGCGCCGTCCGCTGAGCTCTTGCGCAAGCTGGAAGCGCTTGATGGCCGCCTTTGTCCGGTCGTCTGCGCCGCAACGGAAGAGCTCAAGGACGGCGCGTGCGTTCGCAAGTCCTGCCCGGCCGGCCAGTCGCTGTCATCGAAGGGCATTTGCTACACACCGCGCAAGACGACGTCGCGTCCAGGCGGGAAAAGCTCCGGCGGGTGCTTCACCTTCAACGGCCAGCGGTTCTGCAACTGATGAAAGGTCGGGCCGCCTGGCTCAGGGCGTGCGGTAACGCGCCTGGGCTCCGCGTTCGATCGCGGCGACGGTAAGCTTGTCGAGGCTGAGCCTGTCGCGCAGCATCTGCAGCAGTCTCAGCTCTTCCTGCTCCACGTTGAGATCGGCAGCGGCCACTTCCACGGCGACCGCATAGGCGGTGTCGCGGAACTTTGCGGGCAGGCTGCGGGCGACCAGGTCGAGAACGGCCTCGAGGCTCTCTCCATCGTTCTGCAGGCGCTCGGCGCAGGCTTCGGCGATGGCGACCAGGTTGGCCTCGTCGAAGCCGGAGAACACGGGCAGCGTCTTGACGACGTCGCCGATCGTGAACAGTTCCTTGTCGGTCATGGCGCTGTCGGCGGCCGACATCGTCACCATCACGTAGATCAGCGCTTCCTGCAGGGAGATCGTCTCGTCGCTCATTGCCCGCCTTTCATGGCTACGCTTGCATCGTCAGCGCGAGACGTAGACCGCCGAGGCGCGCAGTTCAAGCTGTCATTGCCGAGATCCTCGCCTGCGCGAGCGTTCCGTGGGCCGGATCCGCAATAATCGGAGCACGGGGCGGCGCAAAACCGCTTCACAGCCTTCGCCTTGAGCACTAGTGTCCGCGCGCGGCCGATACGCTCAAGACGCCGGCCCTGTTTCTTGACAACGATCCTGACCCGGATGGTCCGAAATCATGACTGCTGATCGCCTGCCGCCGCTTGACCTTTCGCCCGCTCTCGTCGAGGCGGCCAAGACCTCAAAGGCCTGGCCGTTCGAGGAGGCGCGCAAACTGGTCGAGCGCACGAAGGGGTACGATCCGGACCGCCCGGTGCTGTTCGAGACAGGCTATGGCCCCTCGGGCCTGCCGCACATAGGCACCTTCGGCGAGGTGGCGCGCACCACGATGGTGCGCACGGCCTTCCGCCTGCTCACCGAGGACAAGGTTCCGACCCGGCTGATCTGCTTTTCGGACGACATGGACGGCATGCGCAAGATCCCGGACAACGTGCCTGACCGGGCCGCGCTGGAGCCCTATCTGCACAAGCCGCTGACCGCCGTGCCCAACCCGTTTGGCGGAAACTACAAGAGCTTCGGCCATCACAACAATGCGATGCTGTGCCGATTCCTCGACCATTTCGGCTTTGAGTATGAATTCGCCAGCGCGACCGACTACTACACCTCGGGCAAGTTCGATGCGATCCTGCTGCGGGCGGCGGAACGCTACGACGACATCATGGCCGTCATGCTGCCGACGCTTGGGGCCGAGCGCCAGGCGACCTACAGCCCATTTTTGCCGATCTCTCCGACCACCGGCCGCGTGCTCTATGTGCCGATGAAGGAGGTCGATGCCAGGAACGGCACGATCACGTTTGCCGATGAGGACGGCCGCGATGTGACGCTCCCGGTCACCGGCGGCAACGTCAAGCTGCAGTGGAAGCCGGACTTCGGCGCGCGCTGGGCTGCGCTCGGTATCGACTTCGAGATGTTCGGCAAGGATCACCAGACCAACGCGCCGATCTATGACCGGATCTGCGAGATCCTCGGCGGCCACGCGCCGGTGCATTTCGTCTACGAGCTCTTCCTCGACGAGAAGGGCGAAAAGATCTCCAAGTCCAAGGGCAACGGCCTCACCATCGACGAGTGGCTGACCTATGCCTCGCCGGAGAGCCTGGCGCTCTACATGTTCACCAAGCCACGCGCGGCAAAGCGGCTCTACTTCGACGTCATTCCGCGGGCGGTCGACGACTACTTCACCTTCCTCGAGAAGTACCGGGCGATGCCGGTCGAGCAGAAGCTGGCCAATCCGGTCTGGCACATCCATTCCGGCAATCCGCCGGAGATCTCGATGCCGGTGCCGTTCTCGATGCTGCTCAACCTGGTCTCGGCCTCGAATGCCCTCAACAAGGACGTGCTCTGGGCATTCATTTCGCGCTACGCGCCCGGCGTGACGGCCGAGACCAACCCCAAGCTTGATGAGCTCGTCGGCTACGCCATCCGCTACTTCGAGGATTTTGTTCGTCCGGCGAAGCGCTTCCGCGCACCCGACGAGGTCGAGCGCAAGGCTCTCGAGGCGCTCGACGCCAAGCTCGCAGAGCTTCCTGCGGATGCCGATGGGGCCATGATCCAGGACGCCGTCCTCGACGTCGGGCGTGCGGTCGAGCGCTACCAGGACCACTCCAGAAAGAGCCCCGGCGGCGGTCCTGGCGTTTCGCTTGCCTGGTTCTCCGCGCTGTACGAGATCCTGCTCGGTCAGGAGAAGGGGCCGCGCTTCGGCTCCTTCGTCGCGCTGTACGGCATCGCAGAGACGCGCGAGACGATCCGCAAGGCGCTTGCGGGCGAGCTCGTGGCGACCTGAGCAGCGTCGCGGCGCCGGACCGCTCCATCTTTGCGGCAATTCGCCGGCATTACGGCCGCTGGATATCCTCCGGAGCGGCCGCTGTCGCGCCGGCCGCTCCCGCGGGGCTGCCGGCTTCCTCCTCGGTCACAATCTCGACCGGTGGCAATGGAATCTCTGCCTGAGGCAAAGCGCTGGTGGTCGGAGGCAGGGCCTGCGGCCCGTCGAGCTGCCAGAGGCCGCGCCGGGCCTCCTTGGCCGCGGCGGCAGCCTGGTGCAGCGTCTCGTGGGCATCCTCGGCCGGACGTGCCCAGCCCTGCTCGACCATCCAGGCGGCAAGATCGCGTGTGCCTCGGCTGCAGCGCGCCGTCAGCGCGTTGGTGCCGATCTCCACCAGATCGTCGCAGACCACCGTCGATCGCTGTACCAGCGCGCGCAGCGCGGTGCGGGCCCGCACGCCGCAGGGCCATGTCCCGCCTAGGCGCGAGGGGCAGGTCTCGGAGAGGTCCGGGGCATCGAGTCCGGCAAGGTGAATGGTCAGGTGCTTCACCTGTATCGTGCCGGCGTCGATCACCAGCGGTCCGGTGAGCTTCAGCGTCTCCGGGGGTTTCTCGGTGACCGCGGGCGCCTTTGCCACCGTGACGCGCTTCAACGGGCCGGTGACCGGCGGGTGGGGCAAAATGCCCGCCGGGGTCACGTTGCGAATGCTGTCAGGAGCCGGCGGAGGTCCGAGTTCCGCTTCGGGTTCCGGCTGTTCTTCCGGCACAGGTCCCGGCGCCGCCGCCGTCACAACCGGCTCCGCGACGACAGTCTCGGGCTCACCCGCAGCGACAGGGATCTGCTGCGCCTCCGGCACGTTTGAGGGAGCCGGTGCCGGCAGCACGGCCAGCGCAATGAGGATAGCCGCCCCGACCGCGGCAAGCAGTCCGGTCAGGCGACGCACGGCCACACCCCTCTGCCGGCCGCGACGGCGCTGCGGCCGGCCCGCCTGACGATCACTGGCTCGCCCAGATGATCCGCGCCACCCATTCGATCTCCTTCAGGTCGAAGACGCGCGCCTCGTGTTCGGGGTTCAGCGAATGCAGCTCAATGGTCCGCACCGTGCGCCGGTGCAGGATCTTGGCCATGACCTCGCCGTCGAGTGTCTTGACGATGACGCGGTCGCCGCGCCGCACGGGCGCACCCGGCGCGACGATGACGATATCACCGTCGCGATACAAGGGTAGCATTGAATCGCCGGAGACTTCGAGGGCATAGGCCGGCTCGCCGCGATTGGTCGGGAACGGCACTTCGTCCCACCCGCCGCCGACCGGAAAGCCGCCATCATCAAAGAAGCCTCCGACTCCGGCCTGGGCGAAACCGAGCAGCGGTAGCGTACGGGCATCCGGCAGCCGGTTCCCGGCAACCGGAGACGGTCGCCCTTCCAGCAGGTCGACGAGATCTTCGAGCTTCGCGCCGGTTGCGTCGAGCACCTTGGCGAGCGACTCGGTCGACGGCCAGCGAGGCCGGCCGTCCCCGGCGACGCGCTTCGACGGGTTGAAGGCAGTTGGGTCGAGGCCGGCGCGCCGGGCGAGGCCGGACGGGCTGAGCCCGTGCTTGCGGGCAAGGGCGTCAATTGCGGCCCAGACGCGCTCGTGCGACAGCATCATTCACCACCGTCCCAGCGGGGATAAGCCGGCAAGGAAAATTTACCTTTTGCCGCTTTTTGAACGGTATATATTCCTGTACCGCGGGAATTGCCAGCCTTCGGTCGCTTTTTCCAGCCGATTGCGATAGGAGGACGCACATCGGTGCGGCGCTCCCGCCGCTTCCAGGACATTTCGTCGCCATGCCGCTGATCTACAAGATTGTCCCCCGTTCCCTGTGGCAGGAGGCCGAGCGGGTCGGCCGCTTCGACGGCGCGCCGGTCGATCACGCCGACGGCTTCATCCATTTCTCGACCGCCGCACAGGTGCGCGAGACCGCTGCGCGGCATTTCGCCGGGCAGGACGATCTGCTCCTGGTGGCGGTCGACGAGTCCGGCCTTGAGCCGGCGCTCAAATACGAGCCGTCGCGCGGTGGTGCCTTGTTCCCGCATCTTTACGGGCCGCTGCCACTCTCGGCCGTCGCAAGCGTCGCAGCGCTGCCGCTCGGGCCGGGCGGCTTCCACGTCTTCCCGGAAGACCTGTGATGCTCCGTTCGCTGATCGACGGCGTTGCCCGCAGGGCCCTGTTCTCATTCGATGCCGAGACCGCGCACGGCCTGACGGTTAAGGCGCTCGCCGCGGGCGTGGTGCCCACCTGCCCGGTGCCGCAGGACGAGCGGCTACGGGTGACGCTCGGCGATCTTGCCTTCGTCAATCCGCTCGGCATGGCCGCCGGCTTCGACAAGAACGGTGAGGTGCCCGATGCCGTCCTCGGCCTCGGCTTCGGCCACACCGAGGTCGGTACCGTCACGCCGAAGCCGCAACCCGGCAATCCGCGGCCGCGGGTTTTCCGCCTGACCGCAGACCGCGGTGTCATCAACCGCTATGGCTTCAACAATGACGGCCATGACGCCCTGCGGGCCCGGCTCGAGGCGCGTCGCCACCGCGGCGGCATTGTCGGCGTCAACGTCGGCGCCAACAAGGACGCGGCAGATCGAGCTGCCGACTACGTCGCCGGCGTCAAACGTTTCGCCGATCTTGCTTCGTTTTTCACCGTCAATGTCTCGTCGCCGAACACGCCCGGTCTGCGCGATCTCCAGGCCCGCGCAGCTCTTGCAGACCTGTTGCGCCGGGTGCTCGCGGCCCGGGACGAGACGGCCGGCGCCGTCGGCCGCAAGGTTCCTCTTCTGCTCAAGATCGCACCCGACATCGACGACCTGCAGCTGGCGGAGATCGCCGAGGAGGCGCTGTCGAACAGGGTGGACGGACTGATCGTCTCCAACACGACGATCACGCGCGAGGGTCTGAAGGACGTGGATGTGGCGCGGGAGACGGGCGGGCTTTCCGGGCGGCCGCTGTTCCGGCGCTCGACCGTGGTGCTCGCCAGGATGCGCAAGCTGGTAGGGCCGGACCTTCCGATCGTCGGCGTCGGCGGCATCGACAGCGGCGAGACCGCCTGGGCCAAGATCACGGCCGGCGCCGACCTGATTCAGCTTTACACCGGGCTCGTCTACGAAGGTCCTGGCCTCGTCGGCCGCATCCTGAGGCACCTCATCGACGAGATGGATCGGCGCGGCATGCGGTCGATCGCCGAGGCGAGGGGGATCGAGGTGGAGCGTTGGGCGGGCGGGAAGTAGGTGTTAGAACCCGGCGTCAGGTGGCTCAACACCGGCACGGCCTGCCTGTCCCAAGTTGCGTCATGCGCGGCTTCTGGAGCGTCCGCGAGCGCTTTCATTCCATCGGCCGCCTCAGTACGGGCTCTCCACCCCGCCCAGTTCGACGTAGACTGACTTCACCTGGCTGTAGTGCTCGATCGCGGCGCGGCCGTTCTCGCGGCCAAGGCCCGATTTCTTGACGCCACCGAACGGCATGGCGATCGGTGTCAGATTGTAGCTGTTGATCCACAGAGTACCGGCCTGGAGCTGCGCCGCGACGCGGTGGGCGCGCGCGAGATCGCGGGTGAAGACGCCGGCGGCAAGTCCGAATTCGGTCGCATTGGCGCGCCCGATCACCTCGTCCTCGTGCTCGAAATCGAGCACGCACATCACCGGGCCGAAGATCTCCTCGCGGGCGATCGTCATATGATCGGCGACGTCGGCGAAAACCGTGGGCGCGACGAACAGGCCATCGGGCAGCTTAGGCACCGTGGCCGTCGCGCCGCCGCAGATGAGCCGCGCGCCCTCGCGCTTGCCGGCCTCGATGTAGGACAGCACCTTGTCGCGCTGGGCAGCCGAGACCAAGGGCCCCATCTGCGTTGCCTCATCGAACGGGTCGCCGAGCCGGATCGCCGCCGTGCGCTCGGCAAGACGGTGGAGGAAGCGGTCCTTGATTGCCTTTTGCACGAAGACCCGCGTCCCGTTGGAGCAGACCTGCCCGGCGGAATAGAAGTTGCCGAGCATGGCGCCGGAGATCGCATTCTCGATGTCGGCGTCGTCAAACACGATCAGCGGCGACTTGCCGCCGAGTTCCAACGTGACGTGCTTCAGCGTCCGCGCGGCCGCTTCCGCAACGCGGATGCCGGTCGGGACCGAGCCGGTGAGCGACACCTTGGCGACGTCCGGATGGGAGACGAGATGGCCGCCGGTGTCGCCTAGACCCTGGACGACGTTGAAGACGCCATCGGGCAGGCCGGCCTCTTTGAGGATCTCCGCAAGCTTCAGAGCCGAAAGCGGCGTCAGCTCGGAGGGTTTGAAGACGACGGCGTTGCCGCAGGCAAGCGCCGGCGCTGCCTTCCAGCAGGCGATCTGGATCGGATAATTCCAGGCGCCGATCGCACCGACGACGCCGAGCGGCTCGCGCCTGGTGTAGACGAAGGAACCGCCGAGATCGATGTGCTCCCCCGCCAAAGTCGGCGCCAGCCCGCCAAAGAACGCGAGGCAGTCGGCGCCGGATGCGGCATCCGCCACCAGCGTCTCCTGCAGCGGCTTGCCCGTATCCAGCGTCTCCAACTCAGACAGCTCCCGATTTCGGACCCTGATGAGATCCGCGGCGCGGGTCAGTACGCGGCCGCGTTCCGTCGCCGGCGTCGCCGCCCAGGCGTGGAAGCCCGAGCGAGCCGCCGCGACGGCGGCGTTCACGGTCGCGTGGGTTGCCCCGTGCAGCCGGGCGATGACTTCGCCGGTTGCCGGATAGCGGCTCTCGATCGGGACGCCGGCCGGGTCCTCGACATGGGCGCCGTTGATGAAATGCGAGGCTTTGGGCTGGGCGCGCATCGCCGTCCTCCCATTGGGTCGATTGAGGTTACAGGCAGGCGTCGAGATCCCGGATCAGATCCTCGGCCTCTTCCAGGCCGATGGACAGCCGGAACAGGCCGTCGCCGGCCCAGGCGCGATAGGCCGCCTCACTCCCGGGCGATCCGCCGAACGACGAGGCGAGAAGTTCGTCGGTCTGCATCCAGCAGATCAAAGATCGATGATGGCCGAGCGAGACGGCATAGTGGATCACGCCGAGGTTCTGGGCCATGCGATGGGCCGTGGTGCGGCCGGCGGCCGCGCCGCCTTTCACCTGAAAGGCGATCATACCGGAAAAGTTCGACATCTGCCGCCGGGCGAGGTCATGCTGCGGATGTGACGGCAGACCGGGATAGGTCACGCGCTCGACCGCCGGATGGCTTTCCAGAAAGCGGGCGACCGCCAGCGCATTTTCCTCATGGCTCTTCATCCGGAGCGGCAGGGTGGCCACGCCCCGGGCAATCAGCCAGGCGTTGAACGGGCTCATCACCCCGCCAAAATGGATTGCTGCATCGGCGCGCAACTTCGCGACAAGGTCCGCGGCCCCGACCACCACGCCGCCGATCGCGTCACCGTGGCCGCACAGATACTTGGTCGCCGAATGCATCACCAGGTCGGCACCGAGCGCAAGCGGTCTGGTGGCGATCGGCGTGGCGAACGTGCTGTCGACGGCGAGCAGCGCACCGGCCTCTTTGGCGATCGTGCCGAGCGCCGCGATGTCGCTCAGCCTGAGCAGTGGATTGCAGGGCGTGTCGACGAAGATCAGTTTCGTCCTGTCAGTGACCGCCGCTCGCACCGCTGCCGCGTCCGAGGCGTCGACACAGGTCACGGCAATGCCGAACCGTGGGAGATAGTCGCGGGCCAGTTCGGCAATCGCCGCATAGCAGACGTCCGAGACCACTGCATGGTCGCCGGCCTTGAGGAATGTGGTGAAGATCGCCGCCGTTGCCGCCATGCCCGAGGCGAAGCACTGTCCGGCCTCGGCGCCCTCGAGCAAGGCGAGCTTGGCGGCCAGCGCGTCGACCGTCGGGTTGCTCCAGCGCGTGTAGAGATAGGGCGTGTCCGCGGACAGATCATAGGCGGAGAAAGCCTCCGGACCTTCGGTGACGAAGGTCGAGGACAGAACGATGGACGGCGACGACGCGCCGGTCGCGGGATCAGGCCGCTCGCCGCCGTGAACCGCGATCGTGCGCGGCCCGGCCATGTTGGACAGCAATCTTTTTGCCATGGCATTCTCCTCGGCAGGCCGTTACCGCTGGTTCGTTTCCCAGGCCGGGTTGATCCACGGCTCGAGGTTGGACGGGGGCAGCGGCGGCTTGCCGAGAATATGGTCGGCCATCTTCTCGCCAACCATGATCGACGGTGCGTTCAGATTGCCGTTGGTGATCTGCGGGAACACCGAACTGTCGGCGACGCGCAGGCCCTCGACGCCGATCACCCGGCCCTCCGGGTCGACCACCGCGTCCCTGTCCTCCGGCGACCCCATGCGGCAGGTGCCGCACGGATGATACGCGCTTTCGACGTTCTCGCGGATGAAGTTGTCGAGTTCGTCGTCGGTCTGCACGTCCTCGCCCGGCTGGATTTCCCGGCCACGGAA
Organism: uncultured Hyphomicrobiales bacterium; assembly: GCA_964462985.1. Taxonomy (GTDB): domain Bacteria; phylum Pseudomonadota; class Alphaproteobacteria; order Rhizobiales; family Stappiaceae; genus CAYXAA01. The sequence continues at coordinate 29,118 of CAYXAA010000020.1, forward strand.
CGGGGTAAAGGCCTCCTGGCCGAAGATTTCCCGGGTCAGGCGGATGCAGGTGCGGAAGTCGGCCCAGTCGTCGGGATGCGACATGTAGTTGAACAGGATCGACGGCTTGTCGTGCGGGTCCGCCGAGGTGATCCGCACCCGTCCGCGCGACTTGGAGCGCATCGGCCCGACATGCGCCTGGAAACCGTGGCCCTCGGCAGCGGCCTTGCCGTCATAGCGCACGGCAAAGGGCAGGAAATGATACTGGATGTCCGGATATTTGACCCCCGCCCTTGAACGGATGAAGGCGCAGGCTTCGAAGTGGTTGCTGGCCCCGAGCCCGGTGCCGGTGAAGAGCCACTGCGCGCCGATCACCGCCTTGGAGAACGGGTTCCAGTGCTTGTAGAGCGTGATCGGCTGGGTGCAGGCCTGCTGAATGTAAAGTTCGAGGTGGTCCTGCAGGTTGCGGCCGACGCCCGGACGGTCAGCCACCACCGGGATCCCGAGTGCGGACAGTTCCGCGCCGTCGCCGACGCCCGACAGCAGAAGCAAACGCGGCGAGTTGATCGAGGAGGCGGACAGGATCACCTCGGCGCTCGCCCGGGCGGTTTCGATCTGTCCGCCACGCTCGAACTCGACACCGACCGCACGCCTGCCTTCGAACAGGACGCGGCGGACGAAGGCGCCGGTCACGAGCGAGACGTTGCTCCGCTTCAGCGCCGGCTTCAGATAGGCGCTTGCCGCCGACCAGCGCCGGCCGCGGTGCACGGTCATCTCCATGTCGCCGAAGCCTTCCTGCTTCAGCCCGTTGTAGTCCGGCGTCGTCTCGTAGCCGGCCTGACGGCCTGCCGTGATGAAGGCCTCGTAGAGCGGGCTCCACTTGGTGCCGCGGTTGACGTGGAGCGGTCCGTCGGTGCCGCGCACCCCCTCCGCGTCGCCGTGGCCGACGCATTCCATCCGGCGAAAGTAGGGCAGCACATCCGCATAGGACCAGCCGCGCGCGCCCATCTCGGCCCAGGTCTCATAGTCGCAGGCGTGACCGCGGACATAAACCATGCCGTTGATCGACGACGAGCCGCCGATCACCTTGCCGCGCGGCGTCGCCAGCCGGCGGCCGCCGAGATGCGGCTCCGGCTCGCTCTGAAACCCCCAGTCGTAGCGCGCCATGTTCATCGGATAGCTCAGCGCCGCCGGCATCTGGATGAAGGGGCCGGCGTCGCTGCCGCCCGTCTCCAGAACCAGGACGGTGACGGCCGCATCCTCCGACAGCCGATAGGCAAGGGCGCAGCCGGCCGACCCGGCGCCGACGATGATGTGCGTCGCTTCACGCATGGCTGTCCCCCGCGATCTGGCGTTCGACATAGTCCTCAACGATGCGGACCGCGCTGCGCGGGTGCGGAGGCTTCTCCGCAAAGACATGCTGCAGCCAAAGCCCGTCGATCATCGCCGCCGTTCCCTGCGCTGCGCGGCGTGCAGCCTCTCGTGGAAGGAAGGCGCTAAAATCGTGCGCAAGATTGGAGGCAAGGCGGCGGTGATAAACCCGCAGCAGCCGCCGCGTTTCCGGCTCGGTACGAGCCTGGAGATAGAAGGCAAGCCAGGCGGAAATCAGCGCCGGCTGGAACTGGGTCGGCGCGAAGCTGGCCGCGATCTTGGCCGAGATGCGTTCGCGCGGGCTGGTCGCCTCCCCCAGCCGCTCGCGGATCTCACGCGACAGGTCGCTGAGCAGCGCTCGCATCGTTGCGTTGAGCAGTCCCGCCTTGGAGCCGAAATAGTGATGGGCAAGTCCGCCGGACACACCGGCTCGCCGGGCAATCTCGGCAATCGTCGCCTCCTGGAGGCCGCAGGCGTGGATCGTCTCCACCGTTGCATCGATTAGCGCCTTGCGGCGCTCTGTCTCCATTCCGATCCGCGGCATATCGCTTCGTTCCGCTGTTCCATCCCGATTGCAGTGCGGGCGCATCAGTATCGCAGCAATATTTTTGATTGGCCAACCAATCAACAAAAAGGGCGAATTTTAAGGCGCATTTGCGTCTGACGCAAAAAGGTGTTTTGATAGCCTCAATTCGCTCGCGCCTGACGGCGCCGGGCCGCGCGGCTGGCAGGCTGCGCAATGAAACGAGCGCGGAAACGCGCCGAGGGGATTATCGACGCCGGGACATGATCGTCGGCTTCCGCTATCGGGGCTGGCGTTCGCCGGCCGGCGGCTTTCAGAATGGAGGATCATTGCATGATCAATCTTCGACTTCGCCTCGGCGTCGCCGCCGTGGCACTCGCCCTTACGGCAGGCGTCTCCGAGGCGGCCGATCCCGAGTCCTGCAAGACGGTGCGCTTTTCCGATGTCGGCTGGACCGACATCACGGCGACGACAGCGGCGACAGGTGTCGTGCTGAAGGCGCTGGGCTACGACACGAACGTCAAGATCCTGTCGGTTCCTGTCACCTATGCCTCGTTGAAGAACAAGGACATTGACGTTTTCCTCGGCAACTGGATGCCGACCATGGAGGGGGACATCCGGCCCTATCTCGAGGACGGCTCGGTCGAATCCGTCGGTGTCAATCTGGAGGGCGCGAAATACACACTTGCGGTCCCGCAGTACACCTACGAGAAGGGGCTGACGAACTTCGCCGACATTGCCAAGTTCAAGGACGACCTTGACGGCAAGATCTACGGGATCGAGCCCGGGAATGATGGCAACCGGCTCATCATCGACATGATCGACCAGAACACCTTCGATCTGGGTGACTTCGAGATCGTCGAAAGCTCCGAACAGGGCATGCTGGCCCAGGTCGCGCGTGCGGTGAAGCGCAACCAGGACATCGTGTTTCTCGGCTGGGAGCCGCATCCGATGAACAAGTTCGCCATCGCCTATCTCGACGGTGGCGACGAGGTGTTCGGGCCCAACTACGGCGGCGCCACGGTCTATACCAACGTGCGCAAGGGCTACCTCGAGGAATGCCCGAACGTCGCCAAGCTTCTCAAGAATCTCAAGTTCACGCTTGAGATGGAAAACGAGATGATGGATGCCATCCTCAACGGCGGCCAGGAGCCATCCGATGCGGCCGCCGCGTGGCTCAAGGCACAGCCGGCCGCGTTCGAAGGCTGGCTTAACGGCGTCACCACGTTCGATGGCGGTCCGGCGATTCCGGCCGTCAAGGAAGCCCTTGGGCTCTGAGCTTCCCGGCATGTCTGCACCGCACCGGGGTGGACGGTCCCGGTGTGGGGCATTCGGGCCTGGAGTACTAGCCTCCCGCCGGACCCGGGCGGGTTGCTCCAGCAGACTGAAAGCGATCCGCTTCGCGATGCTCAATCGATTGAACATCCGCTGATCTGGGGAGGGTGCCCGTGAACTGGCTGACCGAAAACAAGCTGCCGATCGGTGCCTGGGCACAGGCGGTCGTCGATTGGCTGACGGAGAACGCGACCTGGTTCTTCGACGGCATTTCCGCCGTGCTTGAGGCGATGATCGACGCCATCTTGTTCGTGCTGCAGGCTCCGCATCCCCTGGTCGTGGTGGTGGTGGCGACCGGCCTCGCCTACCTGGTCCACAGGAGGGTCACCTTCGCACTGTTCGTGCTGGGGAGCCTGCTTTTGATCATCAACCAGGGCTACTGGACCGAGACCACCGAAACGCTTGCCCTGGTCATCGGTGCCACCGCCGTCTGCATGGCGGTCGGCGTTCCGCTCGGGGTTGCCGCGGCCCATCGGCCGAGGCTCTATGCCGCGATGCGGCCGGTGCTGGACCTGATGCAGACCATTCCGACCTTCGTCTATCTGATCCCGGCGCTGATCCTGTTCGGCCTCGGCATGGTGCCGGGCCTGATCGCCACCGTGATCTTCGCCATTCCGGCACCGATCCGGCTCACCCGGCTTGGCGTCGCCTCGACGCCGACGCCGCTGATCGAGGCCGGACAGGCCTTCGGCGCCACCAGGTCGCAGCTGCTGTGGAAGGTGGAACTTCCCTATGCGCTACCGCAAATCATGGCGGGGCTGACACAGACCATCATGCTGTCGCTGTCCATGGTGGTGATCGCCGCCCTGGTCGGCGCCGACGGTCTCGGCGTGCCGACCTTGCGCGCGCTTAACACGGTGAACATCGCCAGGGGCTTCGAGGTTGGCGTTGCCATCGTGCTGGTCGCCATCGTGCTCGACCGCTTCTTCCGCACCGAGGAGCCGGGAGGTAGCCGATGAGCGGTCCCGTCGTTTCCTTCCGCGCCGTCGACATTGTCTTCGGCCCCGATCCGAAGTCGGCCCTGCCGCTGATCGACGCCGGCAAGACCCGCGAAGAGATCCAGCGCGAAACCGGGCAGATCCTCGGCGTTGCTGGTGCGACCTTCGATATCCACGAGGGCGAGGTCATCGTTTTGATGGGCCTGTCCGGCTCCGGTAAGTCGACGCTGCTGCGTGCCGTCAACGGTCTCAACCGCACCACCCGCGGCGAGGTGCAGGTCGAGGACAACGGCCGGATGGTCGATCCGACCGCATGCTCGGCCCAGGATTTGAGGGCCCTCCGGCGCCGGCGTGTCGCCATGGTGTTCCAGCAGTTCGCCTTGCTGCCCTGGCGCAGCGTCCGCGACAATGTCGGTTTCGGCCTTGAACTTGCCGGCATGCCGGCGAAGCAGCGGGCGAAGAAGGTCGACGAGCAGCTCGCCCTGGTCGGCCTGTCGCAATGGGCCGACAAGCACGTCCACGAACTCTCCGGCGGGATGCAGCAGCGCGTCGGCCTGGCACGCGCGTTCGCCACCGACGCGCCGATCCTGCTGATGGACGAGCCGTTCTCGGCGCTTGATCCGCTGATCCGCGACCGGCTGCAGGACGAATTGCTCGCCCTTCAGGGCAAGCTCAACAAGACCATCATCTTCGTCAGCCATGACCTCGACGAGGCCGCAAAGATCGGCTCCAGGATCGCGATCATGGAGGGGGGGCGCGTCATTCAGCTCGGCACGCCGCAGGAGATCGTTCGTCGGCCGGCGACGTCCTATGTCGCCGAGTTCGTCGCTCACATGAACCCGCTCGGCGTCCTGCGTGCCATGGACATCATGCGCCCGGTCGATGACCAGGCTGCCAACGGGGCGACGGCGCGGTGCGGGCCGAAAGCCTCCGTGCGCGAGGTGATCGCCCTGAAGCGGGGCAATGGCGCGGTCCTCGTCGAGGAGGAGGGGCGCCCGCTCGGTGTGATCGGCGAGGCCGAGATCCTGGACTGCCTGGCCTCCTCGTGAGGCTTCTCAGACCACGGCGCCGGCAAAGGTTTCGGCCGCTCGCCGCCGGCTGATCAGCCACAGCGTGATCCCGCGCAGGCCGAGAAAGATCTCGAACGCGAGCCAAAGGCCATGGTTGCCGAGTGCGGGGAACAGCAGCGCGTAGGCGGCGAGATAGGCGCCAAGCGAAACCAGCATCATGTTGCGCAGGTCGCGCGACCAGGTGGCGCCGATGAAGACGCCGTCCATCTGGAAGGCCAGTGCGCCGGCAAGCGGCGTCAGCGCTGCCCAGACGAGGTAGTCGGCCGCCGTTTCCCGCACGCTGCCGGCTGTCGTCATCACGCCGATCAATGACGGCCCCAGGCTCCACAGCACGACGGCGACCAGCGCGGACAGCGCGAAGCTCCACACCGCCGTCAGCCGGATCGAGCGGTCAAACGCCGGCCGGTACCGCGCACCGATCGCCTTGCCGCAGAGCTGCTCCGCCGCCGCCGCCATGCCGTCGAGGAAATAGGCGCCGGTGATGAAGAATTTTTCCAGGATCGCATTGGCCGCAAGGATGGTGTCGCCCTGCACGGCGGACCTGGAGGTGAAGTAGGCGAAGGCGAATAGCAGCGTGAGGGAGCGGATCATGATGTCGCGATTGAGTGCGACCATCCGCCGAAAGGCAGCCGGGTCGAAGACCTGGCGACGGGTCGGTAGTGCCGTGCCGCGCATGGCCAGTGCAGCCAGCGTGCAGCCGAACAGCGCCGCTCCGACCTCGGCCACCACCGTGGCCGCGGCGACGCCGGCGACGCCCCAGCCGAAAGACAGCACGAACAGCAGCGACAGGGTGATATTCAGCCCGTTGAGCACGGTCTGCAGCAACAGGCCTGTCCCGGCGCGGCCACGGCCGATGAACCAGCCGAGCACTGCGTAGTTCAGCAGGGAAAACGGCGCCGACAGCGCCCGAACCTCGAAATAGGTCCGCGTCGCCGCCTGCGTTCCGGGGCTGCCGCCCATCACGGCGAGCCCGAGGTCGAGAAGCGGCTTCCGCAGGATGACGACAACCAGACCAAGGCCGACGGCAAGAAGGACCGCCCGAAACAACACCGCGCGTTCCTCCAGCACGTCGTCGGCGCCGCTCGCCTGTGCGGTGAGCCCCGTCGTGCCAAGGCGCAGGAAGCTGAAGGCGGAGAACACCACGTCGAACAGAATGGAGCCGACCGCAATGCCGCCGATCAGCGCGGCGTCGCCGAGCTGACCGATGACCCCGGTGTCGACCAGTCCGAGGATCGGCGTCGACAGATAGGCCAGTGTCATCGGCACCGCGATGGCGAGCACGGTGCGGTTGTCGACGGTGAAGGGACGGACGGTGCGGGCGGTGACGGTCATCGGATGGATCTTCTGCGCCAGCGATGCGCGGCGCCCCTCTTTAGGCGCGGCCGCAGACCGGGTCCAGCGCAATCGGCTCGGATCGTCGGGGGATGCGTGGCCGCGCAGCCCAGCCGCGGGATCAAGGCCAATCTGATTGCATTATGCAAGCTGTCTGCTAATCTTCGAACCGATTGCAAAATGCAAACGGAAGGGAATCCTGATGTCCAACGATCCGCTTGCCGTCGCACGCCGCAGCTACCAGGCCTACGCCGACAGTGATCGCGACGCCATCGAGAGCCTGATTGCCGAGGACTTCCGCTTCACCAGTCCCCTCGACAACGGGCTGGAGCGCCGGACCTATTTTGAGCTCTGCTGGCCGAACAACGAGGCCATACTGGACTTCCGATTCATTCATCTCGTGGCCGACGGGGACAGGGTGTTCGTCACCTACGAGGCGTCCTGCGCGGGCGACCGGCGGTTCCGCAATACCGAAATCCTCACCATTCGCGACGGCCAGATCCACGAGGCCGAGGTCTATTTCGGCTGGTCGATCCCTCACACGGCACCCATCGGCGGTCATATCGAACGGTAGATGCCATTCCGCCGCTCGCGTTTTTGGCAGCAACCCACTAGCCTCCGACAGAGAGCTCGTGCAGCCGAGAGTCAGCCGCCGGATCATGCCCCTGCCGATTGTCCATCATCCCGCCTTCCGCGCCGAGCTGCCGGCGGGACACCGCTTTCCCATGGGCAAGTTCGCCCGCGTCGCCGAGGTGCTGATCGAGGACGGGCTGGTGGCGGCAAACGGTTTCCATGTGCCGCGCGAGGCACCGCCCGAGTGGATCGCGCTCGCCCACGACCGCGCCTATGTCGACCAGGTGTTTTCCGCCGCCGTTGAGCCGAGAATCGCGCGCGAGATCGGCTTTCCGATGACCGAAAGTGTCGGTCGCCGCGCCCGCTGCGCCACGGCCGGCACGGTCCTCACAGCACTGCTGGCACTGGAGCACGGCATCGCCTGCAACACCGCCGGCGGCAGCCATCACGCCCGCCGGGCGCATGGGGCCGGCTTTTGCGTCTTCAATGATGTCGCGGTGGCGATCCGCCTGCTCCAGGCCGACCAGACCATCGACCGTGCCCTGGTGATCGACCTCGACGTGCACCAGGGTGACGGCACCGCCGAGATCTTCGCCGACGACCCGAGCGTCTTCACGCTCTCCGTTCACGCAGCGCGCAACTATCCCGTCCGCAAGGTGCCGTCCTCGCTCGACGTTGCCCTCGACGACGGCATCGGCGACGCCGCCTATCTCACTGTACTGCGCGAGGTTTTGCCAGAGGCACTCCGCCGTTTCCGGCCCGATATCGTCTTCTTTAACGCCGGCGTCGATCCGCATGCCGACGACCGGCTTGGCCGGCTCGCCCTGAGCGACGCCGGGCTTGAGGCGCGCGATCGCATCGTGATCTCGACCGTGCGCGACGCCGGCCTGCCGCTTGCCGGAGTGCTCGGCGGAGGGTACTCGATCGATATCGATCGCTTGGCGCGCCGTCACGCCACGCTGCACCGTGTGGCGGCGCAGTTCGTTTGAGGCAGATCTCGGGTGGGGAGGGCGCTCAGCGCCGGCCCATGTTGAACAGGCGCATGATCACCCAGACCGGCACCACCACGACGGCGCCGAGCAGGAGATAATGGCCCATCCGTCCCAGGGCGTCGAAGCCCATGTTCCACAGCCGGCGGACGAAATCGATCGCACCGTCGATCAGGTCGAGCGGATGGAGGTTGAGCGCCGACAGCAGGATGCCGACAACGAAGGACAGGAACACGAGCTGGAGCAGGACGCGGCCCGGCGAACCGCCAAAAAACCGTTGGATTGAATTGTTCTGCATCGACTCGGGATCCCTTGAAATTCGTCCCTAAGGTAGGAAGGAATCGTGGCGATCGCCAGTCCGCCTCGGGCCGGCCGCTGGCGCCGGCGTTTCAGGTACGGTGTGTTGCGGCGAACGCGATTGGAGAAAAGATCGAAGCCGGGCGCGAAAAGCCATGCTTTACGTCGATTTATATACACCGCATTCCGGAGACTGCCATGACGCGACTGGTCTGGCTCACCCTCGTGTCCCTGCTCGTTCTGGCGCAATTCCATCCGGCCGCGGCTGCGGAAATCCTGTTGCAATCGGCTTTGAACGGACGGTTCGTCACGCTGGGGGCGAATGGCTATCTCGCCGCAACGGCGGAGCGTCGCGGTGACGCCTTGGTCGTCGACCTCGTCGCGCTTCCGGAAAACCGCGTTGCCTTGCGCCTGCCGCGGTCGAACTCCTTCATCCGGGTGGCACCGGGGGGCGAGGGGCTGATGACCGACGGCGGGGCGGAAATCGGCCGCCGCGAACGGTTCGACATCCTGCACCTGCGGGACGGCATGATTGCTCTGAAGTCGCTGGCCAGTGGCGGTTTCGTCCGCGTCGAGGCGGCTCCGGCCGCCCGGATGGCGGCGGCCGGTCCCGGGGTGGGGCCGGCCGAGCGTTTCGTGATCGTCCGGCGCTGACGCGCGGAGCCTCGGCTCAGGCGGCGTCCCGGGCCGCCTCGGCCGCTGCCTTCGGGGCAAAGCGGCCGTAAAAGGTCTCATTGGACTTGGCCATGTCCCTGAGCAGCTTGTTCGGCTTGAACCGCGGCCCCCATTTCTTCGTGAACTTCTTGCAGAGCTCGACGAAGGCGGCGGTGCCCATGCCGTCAATATAGCTGAGGGTCCCGCCGGTGAACGGCGCGAATCCAAAACCGAGGATCGAGCCAACGTCGGCCTCGCGCACGTCGGTCAGGCACTTCTCCTCGAAGATCCTCGCCGTTTCCAGCGCCTGCATCACCAGCAGCCGCTGCTTCAACTCGTTGATGTTGAAGCTCTCCGCCGGTTTCGGCTTGCCGACCACTTCGGTTATGCCCGGCCACAGCTTCTTGTTCTTGCCCTCGTAGTCGTAGAAGCCCTTGCCGTTCTTGCGACCGAACCGCTCGCGCTTGACCACCATCTCCTCGAGGATGTCGTCGAGTGGGCCGTTGACGTAATTGACGCCAAGATCCTTGCGCGTCGCTGACACGATCTTCCAGGCAAGGTCGAGCGCAACCTCGTCGCCGAGCGACAGCGGGCCGACCGGCATGCCGGCCATCCGGCCCGCGTTCTCGACCATCGCCGCCGGCACGCCATCGGCCAGCATCATCAGGCCCTCGCGGATGTAGGTCATCACCACCCGCGAGGTGTAGAAGCCGCGCGAGTCATTGACCACGATCGGCGTCTTCTTGATGGCCTTGACGTAGTCAAGCGCCATGGCAAGCGCCTTGTCGCCGGTCTTCTTGCCCATGATGATCTCGACCAGCATCATCTTCTCGACCGGCGAGAAGAAGTGGATGCCGATGAAGTTGCGCGGCCGCTTCGAGGCCTCCGCCAGCGAGGTGATCGGCAGCGTCGACGTGTTCGACGCATAGATCGCCCGGCTCTTCATGGCCGCTTCGGCCTTTTCCGTCACGACGCGCTTGACCTCGCGGTCCTCAAACACCGCCTCGATGACGAGGTCGCAGTCGGCGAGATGGTCGTAGTCCACCGTGGCGGTGATCTTCTCCAGAAGCTTGTCCTTCTCCTCAGGCTTTGCCCGGCCGCGCGACACCTCCTTGCCGATCAGGTCGGCGCAGTGTCCCTTGCCCTTGTCGGCGGTCTCCTGGTCGCGGTCGATCAGCACGACGCCGATTCCGGCTCGGGCGGTGACATAGGCGATGCCAGCGCCCATGAAGCCGGCGCCGAGGATGCCGATCTTCCGGATCTTGTTCGGCTTGACGTCGGCCGGCCGCCGCGCGCCCTTGTTGAGCTCCTGCATGGAGACGAACAGCGAACGGATCATCGCCGCCGCCTCCTTCGACTGCAGCACATGGGCGAAATAGCGGCTCTCGACAGTAAGCGCCTGATCCATCGGCAGAAGCAGGCCTTCGTAGACCGCGTGCATCACGCCGCGCGCGCCGGGATAATTGTCGTAGGTCTCGCGCCGGTAGATGGCGTTGGCCGCCGGCCAGAACTGGAAGCCCGCGGGCGAGTAGATCGGCCCGTTCGGAAGCTTGAAGCCCTTTTTGTCCCACGGCTTGACCGGGTCGACGGCGCCGTCTTTCAGCAGCTTCTTTGCGGCGGCGACGAGCTTCTTCGCCGACACCACGTCGTCGATCAGCTTCATCGCCTTGGCCTGGGGCGCTTTCAGCGTTCTGCCCTGCAGCAGGAACTGCAGACCCTGCTGACCGTCGGTCATGCGCATGACCCGCTGCGTACCGCCGGCGCCGGGGAAGAGGCCGACCTTGACCTCCGGCAGGCCCATCTTGAAGGCATCGCCATCCGCGGCGAGCCGGGCGTGGCAGGCGAGCGCCAGCTCCGTCGCCCCGCCCATGCAGGTACCGTTGATCGCTGCCACCCACGGCTTGCCGCAGGTCTCGAGCTTGCGGAAAATCTGCGACAGCCGGCGCGAGCCGTCGAACAGCATCCTAGCCGCCGCCTCCGGATCCTTTGCCCGCTTCTTGTGAAACTCGGTGAGCAGGCCTTCAAGCATGGTCAGGTCGGCGCCGCCGGAAAAGGCAGCCTTGCCGGAGGTGATCACGGCGCCCTTGACCGCGGCGTCTCCGGCGACCTGGTCGACGATCTTGTCGAGCTCGTCCATCACCGTGAGGTCGAACACGTTCATCGTCTTGCCCGGCATGTCCCAGGTGACGAGGACGATGCCGTCGGCGTCGGTGTCGAGGGTGAAGTTCTGGTAGGTCATGGCTGGTGTCCTCCTCGATCCGGATCAGACGCGCTCGATGATCGTCGCCGTGCCCATGCCGGCACCGATGCACAGAGTGACGAGGGCGGTGCTGAGGTCACGCCGTTCCAGCTCGTCGAGCACGGTGCCGAGGATCATCGCGCCGGTGGCGCCGAGCGGGTGACCCATGGCGATCGCGCCGCCGTTGACGTTGACCTTTGCCGGATCGAGGTCGAATGCCTGCTGATAGCGCAGTACCACCGAGGCGAAGGCCTCGTTGATCTCGATGAGATCGATGTCCTTGAGCGACATCCGCGCGTTCTTGAGCAGCTTGTTGGTGACGTCGACCGGCCCGGTCAGCATCAGTGCCGGCTCCGAGCCGATGTTGGCAAAGGCCTTGATGCGGGCGCGCGGCTTCAGTCCGGCGGCCTTGCCGCCCTTGCGCGAGCCGATTAGCACGGCGGCCGCGCCATCGACGATGCCCGACGAGTTGCCGGCGTGGTGGACGTGACGGATCGCCTCGATTTCCGGATGAGCCTGGATCGCCACCGCGTCGAAGCCGCCCATCGCTCCCACCATCTCGAACGAGGCGTTGAGCGAGGCCAGCGACTGCATGTCGGTCGAGGGCCGCATGTGCTCGTCGCGGTCGAGGATGGTGATGCCGTTGATGTCCTTGACCGGCACGACGGAGTTCTTGAAGTAGCCCTTGTCCCAGGCGTTGGCCGCCCGCTTCTGGCTCTCGACCGCATAGGCGTCGACGTCATCGCGCGAAAAGCCGTATTTGGTGGCGATCAGGTCGGCCGAAACGCCCTGCGGCATGAAATAGGACGGCAGCGCCACCTGCGGGTCGACCGGCCACGCGCCACCGGACGCACCGATGCCGATGCGGCTCATGCTCTCCACGCCGCCGGTGACGACGAGGTCGTGCTGGCCGCTCATCACCTGGGCGGCACCGAAATTGACCGCATCCAGTCCCGACGCACAGAAGCGGTTGATCTGGATCCCGGGAACCGACTGCTCATAGCCGGCGGCGAAGGTGGCGGCCCGGGCGATGTCGCCGCCCGCCTCGCCGATCGGATCGACACAGCCGAGCACCACGTCGTCGACGAGCGCGGTAT
>CAYXAA010000020.1:41614-81176 GCA_964462985.1 uncultured Hyphomicrobiales bacterium
CCGATCTCCTCGGGCCAGTAGAGATAGCTGCAGAGCGAGAGGTCGGCGATGGTCGGCCGGTCACCGACGACGAAGCGGCGGCCGACGAGATGCTTGTCAAGCACGGCATAGGCCGACTTGGTCCGGCCCTCGAGGAAACGGGTGACCTCGGTCTCGCCGGTCTTGATGAAATGGCGCAGGAAGCGCAGGGTCGCCGTGTAGCTGGTGAGCTTGTGGTTGTCGAACAGGATCCAGCGCAGCACCTCGCGGCGCTCGTCGTCGTTCTGCCAGCCGAAGGTGCCGAGCTTTTCGACGAGATAGTCGAGGATCACGCCGGACTGCGACAGCCGCCGCCCTTCGTGCTCGAGCACCGGGACCTCGCCCATCTCGTTGACGCCTTCGCGGAAGGCCGGCGCACGGGTGGCGCCGTTGAAAAAGTCGACCCAGGCGGGCTCCCAGTCGGCGCCGGAGAGCTGCAGCATCAGCGCCGGCTTGTACGAGTTGCCCGACTGGGCAAAGCAATGGAGCACGAATTCGGCCATCGGGACCTCACAGGCTGCGGGCGATCAGGAGCTTCATGATCTCGTTGGTGCCGGCATAGATCCGCTGCACCCGGGCGTCGGCGTAAAGCCGCGAGATCGGATACTCGGTCATGTAGCCGTAGCCGCCGAACAGCTGCAGGCACTCATCCATCACCTTGCACTGCAGGTCGGAGGTCCAGTACTTGGCCATCGATGCAGTGACAGAATCGAGCGTGCCGGCAATCAGGCGGGCGATGCAGTCGTTGACGAACACCCGCCCGATGGTGGCCTCGGTCTTGAGCTCGGCAAGCCGGAATTGCGTATTCTGGAAGTCGATCACGCGCTGGCCGAACGCCTTGCGCTCCTTAACGTAATCAATCGTGAGGGTAAGCGCGCGCTCGATCGCGGCCATCGCCTGTACGCCGACGATCAGGCGCTCCTGCGGCAGCTGCTCCATCAGCTGGTAGAAGCCCTTGCCCTCCTCGGTGCCGATCAGCGCGTCGGCCGGCACCTCAAGGTCATCGAAGAACAGTTCCGAGGTGTCGTTGCCCTTGAGGCCGAGCTTGTCGAGGTTGCGGCCGCGGCGGAAGCCTTCTGCCCCCTCGGTCTCGACGGCAAACAGCGAGATCCCCTTTGCGCCCTGCGACGGATCGGTCTTGGCGACGACGATGACGAGATTGGCGAGCTGGCCGTTGGTGATGAAGGTCTTGGCGCCGTTGATGCGGTAGTGGTTGCCTTGCCTGACCGCGGTCGTGCGCACCGCCTGCAGATCGGAGCCGCCACCGGGCTCCGTCATCGCGATCGCGCCGATCATCTCGCCGGAGGCGAGCCTCGGCAGCAGGCGCCGCTTCTGCTCCTCGGTGCCATAGTGCAGGATGTAGGGCGCGACGATCGCCGAGTGCAGCGCAATGCCAAAATGGTCAAAGCCGGCAACTCCGAGCCGGTTGATGATCACCGCCTCATGGGCGAAGCTGCCGCCACCTCCACCATACTCTTCCGGCAGCGCAGCGCAGAGGAAGCCGTTCTCCCCGGTGGTGCGCCACGCCTCGCGGCTGACGCAGCCGGCCTCGACCCACGCTTCATAGGACGGCGCGATCTCGCGCTCGAGGAAGGTTGCAAAGGCATCGTCGAGAAGCCGGAGCTCCTCGTTCATCCAGGCGGGGGCGGGAACGTTCAGGGCCGTCACGTGCTGTCCTTTCGGGGTCACGGAGGGAACTTGGATCATTGACTGCTCCAGACACGGCGGCGCGTCTCCGTCGTGCCTTCGGTTTGGCGGTCGTCCGGCGGGTCCCCTTACGGTAAGCAAACTCTCCCTGAAGAGCGAATGGCTTTCGGCTGGCTCGGTTTCTGAAAATGCCTCAGAACGCCTCGGCCGGCACGCTCATCATGGTGTCGGCGCCCGACGAGATTCGGGCGAGATGCGCGGCCGTTTCCGGCATCAGCCGTTCCATGAAGTGGCGGCCGAAGGCAAGCTTGGCCTCCAGCCACGCCGTGTCACCGGCGCCCTCGACGAGCTTGCCCTGCGCGGCGAGCGCCATCTTCGCCCACATGTAGCCGAGTGCCACCAGGCCGAACAGGTGCATGTAATCGGTCGAGCCGGCACCGGCGTTGTCGGGCTTGGCCATGGCGTTCTGCATGAACCACATGGTCGCCTTCTGCAGGTGGTCGAGTCCCTGCTTCAGCGGGCCGGTGTAGGGCCTCAGCGCCTCGGTCTCGCCGTGCTCCTTCAAGAAGCCGTTGACCTCGGCAAAGAAGGCCATGACAGCGCGGCCGCCGTTTGCCGGCAGCTTGCGGCCGACGAGATCGAGCGCCTGGATGCCGTTGGCGCCCTCGTAGATCATGGCGATGCGGGCGTCGCGGACGAACTGCTCCATGCCCCATTCGGCGATATAGCCGTGGCCGCCGAACATCTGCTGCGCCTGGACGGCGTTCTCGAAGCCCTTGTCGGTAAGGACGCCCTTCAGCACCGGGGTCATCAGACCCATCATGTCGTCGGCGGCCTGGCGTTCCTTGTCGTCGCCGGAGCGGTGCGAGACGTCGCCCTTGAGCGCCGTCCACAGCACCAGGGCGCGGGCGGCCTCGTTGAAGGCGCGGATCGACATCAGCACGCGGCGGACGTCGGGATGGACGATAATCGGGTCGGCTGGCTTGTCCGGCGCCTTCGGCCCAGACAGCGCGCGACCCTGCAGCCGGTCCTTCGCATAGGCGACGGCGTTCTGATAGGCCACCTCGGACTGGGCGAGGCCCTGCACCGCGACGCCGAGGCGTGCCTCGTTCATCATCGTGAACATGGCGCGCAGGCCCTTGTGCTCCTCGCCAACCAGCCAGCCGGTTGCCCCGTCGTAGTTCATGACGCAGGTCGCGTTGCCGTGAATGCCCATCTTGTGCTCGATCGAGCCGCAGGAGACACCGTTGCGTGCACCCGGGTTGCCGTCGGCATCCGGCAGGAACTTCGGCACGACGAAGAGCGAGATGCCTTTGACTCCTTCCGGAGCCCCGTCGATGCGGGCGAGCACCAGGTGAACGATGTTCTCCGCCAGGTCGTGCTCGCCGGCGGAGATAAAGATCTTGGTACCGGTGATCTTGTAGGAGCCGTCGCCCTGAGGTGTTGCCTTGGTCCGGATCAGGCCGAGGTCGGTGCCGCAATGCGGCTCCGTCAGGTTCATCGTGCCGGTCCACGTGCCCTCGATCATCTTGGGCAGGTATGTCGTCTTTTGCGTGTCGGTGCCGTGCAGCGACAGGGCCGACACAGCGCCGGCTGTCAAGCCGGGATACATGGCAAACGCCATATTCGCGGAGGAGAGAAACTCGGCGAGCACCATCGCCAGCGTGTGCGGCAGGCCCTGACCGCCGTAGGCCGGATCTGCCGACAGCGAACCCCAACCCGCTTCCCGGTAGGCGTCATAAGCGGCCTTGAAGCCGGTTGGGGTGGTGACCGAGCCGTCGTCGTGGCGCGTGCAGCCCTCACGGTCGCCGACCTGGTTCAGCGGCTGCACAACCTCCTCGCAGAACTTGGCCGCTTCTTTGAGTGCGGCCTCGACAACGTCGGGTGTGGCGTCGGAAAAACCCGGCAGGTTGCTGTAGCGCTCGTAGCCCAGCACGTCGTTGAGCAGAAACAGCACCTCGTCGACGGGGGCGTTGTAGGTCGGCATGCGTTTCCCTCCCGGCAGTCGCGTGAACGGGTCTGGCTGACCCGGCATGTTGACGTTTCCGTAAACGTCATATGCCATCGCTATATACGGTCCTGGGCTTTCGCCGGCAAGCCGTATCCTAGCGGCATATTGAGCGCGTTTTGTCGGAGGAAAGCCGGAATTGCGCCGAATCCGGCCAAAAATGCGACGGCAGAGCACGTTCCGCCGTCACCAGGGAGTCAATTTCAGGCGGATTCCGTCTCTTTTTCCTTGAGCATACCGCTCACGATCTCGACCGTGCGGCCGAGCTCTTCGATTGCCTGATCGATGTCCTTGCGCTGCTGTTTCAGAACGTCGATCTGCTGCTGGAAACGGGTGAGGGCAACGCGCAGTTGCGTCACCTGGCCGTCACGCAGGTCGTAGAGATCGAGCATGTCGCGGATCGCCGCCAGCGAAAACCCGACTCGCTTGCCCATCAGAACGAGCTTGAGCCGCGCCCGGTCGCGGCGGTTGTAGAGCCGGTTGAGTCCATCCCGTTTCGGATTGAGCAGGCCCTTGTCCTCGTAGAAGCGCAGCGTGCGCAGCGTCACACCGAACTCCTTGGCGAGATCGCCAATGGTGAACTGCGTCTTGCGGGTGGTCTTGTCCTTGGCGGCAACGACGTCGACGATGTCGTTGTTGACGGACAACGCTTCACTCATAGTCTGGTCTCTTTCATTATTCGCATGTTGTTGCAACTGTCGCATTCGTCGAATGCTCTGGCCCGTCGGCTCGCCGGCGACGGCGCGGCAGCCTTGGCCGGGCGCGAAAGCGACGGCCCTGTCGGCGGCCCGCTTCGGCGGACACGGCGCCCTTATGCTGCGCCGGACATAACTGACGTTGACGTAAGGTTCAAGCGGCAATCGCCCTCGATCGACTTTAGCCCGACCCGAACCGCACGGCGGGTTTCTGCCAGGTGCCACGGTCCGGGCGCGCGTCATTAACCCGCTATTTACTCTAACCGGAGAAAGTCGGTGCTGGTCATCCGGGCCAAGTTTCCTGTGCCGGACCGGAACTGCAGAAGAACCGCGTCGGGCCTGGCGTCGGGAAACAGGGAATTGAGGCCGCCAACATGTCCTGGACCGCTAGATCTCGCGATCATATCCGCGATGATTACGACGATCGCTACGACGCGGTCGATCGCGGCGGCGCTCCGGATTATGCGGATGAGCGTGACGTCCGGTCGTCCGCCGCCTATGGCCGCGAGGACAGCAGGGAAAAGCTCAACGAAATTGCCGGCGCCCTCGAACGCTTGATGGCCGAGCGTCCAGGCCCGAACCGGCGCGGCCGACGGGCCGCAGCGGCACAGGCGCGGCGAGCGGCGCCAGCGCGGCCCGCATCGGCCGAGACGGCGAAGGACGCACGCACCAATCGGATCGAAGCCGTGCTGAAAGCCCTTGACCGGCTGGACCGCCGGGTCGAGGACATGGCCCAGGGGGCCGAGCCGGACGACCTTGCGCCGGACTCCGCGCCGCCGCGCCGGAGCATGCCCGATCCCGCCTCCTACGATCTTCCGTCCTATGACGATGCCTACGCTGAACCGGGCCGCGATCACCACGGCCGGTACGGATACGGCGACGACCGCTGGAGCGAAGGGGACGAGATGCCCGGTCGCGGCCGCCCCGGTGAACGCGGTCCTGCGTCCCGCCGCGCTGAGCGGAGCGATTCAGCTTACGACCATCGGCGCTATGCCGGGGACGACCGCGGCTATGATGACAGCGATCGGGAGCCTCTTCCCTATCGCGGCTCCCGCGGGCGGTCCTGGGCCGGGGCGGCCGTTGAAGACCATCGCTCGTCCGGCGACGACACCTCGCGCCGGTTCAGCACCTTCGAGCGTGTCCAGCAGGACGGCTTCTCGATGCTGCGCAAGGAGATCGCAACGCTTCGCGCCATGGTCGCCGACCACGACCGCGCCCGCTCTGACGATGCGCGCAGCGTCCGCCGCCTTTCGGACGCGGTCGAGCGCCTGCGCGCCGATCGCAGCGACCTCCGCCTGCTGCGCAAGGAGATCGCCGACCTCCGCAGCTTCGTCGGCCAGTCGAACGTTGAGGGCATGCTGCAGTCGCTCGAAAGCGGTTACGCTCATCTTGTGCAGCGCCTCGACGAAATGAGCCGGGCCTCGGTTGACCCCGACCTGCTCGAGAGCATGGCCTATCGGTTGCAGGAGATCGAAACCGCCTTCCGTGTGGTACCGCGCGGTGACCAGATCCTGCAGCTCGACGACCGTATTGCCGACGTCGGCGCCAGGCTCGAGGACATGCTGCGCCGGACCGGAGGTGTCGGCTTTGAGGCGATCCGCGACGAAATCGCCTCTGTGCGGGCCCTGGTCGAACAGGTCGACGTTCGCGACCTGGTCAGCGGCATCGACGAGCGCCTGCGCAGCCTCGGTCGCCGCTTCGACGAGATCGACCGCATGGTCGACGAGCAGCGCAGCCTGGGCGACCGCCTGACTGCCGTGGAAGACCGCCTGCCGGACGCCGGCGCGCTCGATCGTCTGCACATGCGGCTCGAGCAGATCGGCGACATGCTGGCGCGGGACCGGGCCGAAGCTCGATCCGGCTTCGGAGCGGACGGCGGAGCCCGTCTCGACGAGATCGTCAATCGGCTCGACCGCATCGAGGCGAGCCGGCAGATGCCGCCGAGTTACGATGCGGCCTTCACGCTGCTGGAGCGCCGACTCGATGCGATCGACGGCAAGATCGATGCCTTCGATCGTCCGTCGCTGCGTCTGTCCGAGACCGGTGAGACGATGGTCGATCCGGAGGTGCTTACAAGGCTCGAGACCGGCCTCGAACGCCTCCATGCCCGCTTCGAGACCGAGCGCGCGGTTTCCCAGAACGACGAACTCCAAAAGCTGCACCGGGAAATCGCGGGCCTGCGCGAGTCGGTGGCCAATCCGCCGTCGATTGCCGGCCTCGAGGCCCAGATCCGCGAGCTTGCCGAGGCGGTCAACCGTGGCGCGGAGCGACGTGACGACGGCGCGCTGTCCGAGATCGAAGACAAGATCGCCCGGATCGCCGCCCTGGTCGACCGCACCGAGTCCCGGCTCGCCGGCCTCGGTCGCAGCGGTGCGGACGAGGTGCTCGCCAACCGTCTCAAGCAGGATCTCGACCGCCTGATGTCCGCTGCCGAGCGGCTCGAAGAGGGCGGTGCTCCGGCCGAGCGGCTCGACGACATGCTGTCATCGATCGGCAACCGTCTCGAGACGCTCGAAGACGGCGCCCCGGAGCCGTCCACGCCATCGTTTGACGAGGACCGGCCGCTTGAACCCGGTTCCGGCAAGCCGAAGCCACGGGCGGGCGTTTCCCGGCCGAAGGCGCCGGCGGTGCAGTCCGGTGCGCAGCCGGGGATCGATCCCCGCGACCGCAAGGCGGACTTCATCGCCGCGGCCCGGCGCGCTGCCCAGGCCGCTGCCGCGGAGGTTGCAAGCAACCGGTCCGACGCGCCCGATGAAGCCGGTGAGACCAGCGCGAAGAAGGGCGGCTGGCTGCGCTCGCGTCTGTCGATCCGCAGGAACAGATCCCAGGCCACGGCGGCCGAACCGGTCGCCCCGCAGCCGGCTGCGCCGCGCACGCGCGAGGAGCGCAAGCAGGCTCGCTCCGAGATCGCCGCCTCCGTCGCCAACCTTCGCGCGGACCGGCGCCCCACCGCACCCGACGTCGAAGAGGAGACCAAGGGACAGGGCGGCACACCCATGTCCGGCCGTCGACGTGCCCTGCTGTTTGCGGCGGCCGCTGTCATCATCGCTATCGGCACCTTGCAGATCTTCCGGATCGTGACCCAGCCCGATGCCGACGTTGCCGCCATCGAACCGCCCGCGGCGGTGACCGCGCAGGCCGAGGCCGTCCCGGCGCCGGCGGCTGCGCCCGCGACACCCGCGCCAGCCGCGACACCCGCTCCGGCCGCGTCGGATCAGGCAGCATCAGGTCCGGCACCGGTGCTGGAGCCGGAGCGGCCGCAAGAGGTGCTCTCGTCCGATGGCCCTGCCGCTTCGCCTTCCAGCGCAGAAGCGGCAAAGGACGGTTCTCTCTTGGCCTTCAATCCGCCGCTCCCGGCGGACAAGTTCACCACCACGGCGGCTCCGATGGCTGGTGCCGCAGTCGCGGCTCCGCCGGCCGCGGCAATGCCTTCGCCTGACGAAAATACCGCGCCCGAGGCTGCCGACATGCCGCCGGCGGATGTCGGGCCGCTCGCCCTGCGCCAGGCCGCCGCCGCCGGCGATCCGGCCGCACTGTTCGAGGTCGCCGTGCGCTACACGGAGGGCAACGGCGTGCAGCCCGATCTCTCCGAGGCCCTGAAGTATTACGAGAAGGCCGCTGCCCGCGGTCTGGCTCCAGCGCAGTACCGCCTTGGCAGCCTCTATGAAAAGGGTCGCGGCACGACGAAGGACCTCGACCTTGCCCGGATGTGGTACGGGCGCGCTGCCGATCAGGGCAATGCCAAGGCGACCCACAACCTGGCGGTGCTCTACGCCGAGGGGATCGACGGGAATCCGGATTTCGAGAAAGCCGCTGGCTGGTTCCTCAAGGCGGCCGACTTCGGCGTCCGCGACAGCCAGTACAATCTCGGCATCCTCTATGCCCGCGGTCTTGGCGTGGAGAAGAACCTCGTCGACAGCTACAAGTGGTTCGCGCTCGCCGCCAAGCAGGGCGACAACGACGCCGCCAAGAAGCGCGACGAGGTCGCCAACATGCTGTCCGAGACGGAACTCGCCGAGGCGCGGCTTGCGGCGGACACCTGGAAGCGCAAGCCGCTCCTTCCGGCGGCGAACGAGGTGACGGTCGATCCGGCCTGGGCGGCGTCCACCGACACGGTCTCGCAGGCGGTCCTCCCCACCGATCCGGGATTGATGATCCGGAGGGCGCAGCGTCTTTTGAACGACCTCGGCTATGACGCCGGTGAGCCGGACGGCCGCATTGGGCCGCGGACGCGCGAGGCAATCAAGGCGTTCCAGAAGATGGAGGGCATGCCGGTTACCGGCGAGATCGACATCGGCCTGATGCAGGCGCTTGAAGGTCGTCCGATCTGACCTTTTGCATCATGGTCGGGTCGCTCTCGGGCGGTGTCACTGAGAAGAGAAAACTTGATCGATTTCAATGCCTGAAGCGCGCCGCGGCCCGTTGACACGAGCCGAAGGCTGCGCTTAATGCCTCCCATACAACGCGCCGCAGCATTACAGGCGGCCGAGCAGCCCGGGGTGTCCCGTGCAGATATATCTCCCCATCGCCGAGTTGCCCGTGAACATGTTCATGGTTCTCGGGATGGGCGGGGCGGTCGGTTTTCTCTCGGGCATGTTCGGGATCGGCGGCGGTTTCCTGCTGACGCCGCTTCTCATCTTTTCCGGCATCTCACCGGCGGTGGCCGTCGCCACCGTAACGAGCCAGATCGTCGCCTCGTCCGCCTCCGGCGTAATCTCCTACTGGCGGCGCAAGGCGATCGACCTCAAGCTTGCCTTCGTGCTGCTGCTTGCCGGCATCTGCGGCTCCGGAGTCGGGGTCTGGCTGTTCGAGCTTCTGCAGAGCGTCGGTCAGCTCGACCTCGTCGTTTCGCTGTCTTACATGACGTTTCTCGGCACGATCGGCATCTTGATGCTGATCGAGTCCGCGCGGGCGATCTCACGCCGAAGGGCCGGCCGCATCGCCTCCATCCGGAAGCCCGGCCGGCACAACTGGATTCACGGCCTGCCGTTCAAGATGCGGTTCCGGCAGTCGCGGCTCTACGTCAGCGTGATCCCGATCGGGGTCCTCGGCTCGACCATCGGCTTCCTCGGCACGGTGCTCGGCATCGGCGGCGGCTTCATGATGGTGCCGGCGCTGATCTATCTGCTCAAGGTGCCGACCAGCATCGTGATCGGCACCTCGCTGCTGCAGATCCTTGTCACCATGGCGGCAGCGACGTTCCTGCACGCGATATCGACGCATACGGTCGACATCGTCCTCGCCTTCATTTTGATGGTCGGTGGCGTGATCGGGGCCCAGTTCGGCGCCAGGGTCGGGCAAAAGCTTCGCGGCGACCAGCTGCGCCTGCTGCTTGCGCTGCTGGTCCTGGCCGTCGGCATCCGATTTGCTGTCAACCTCGTCGTCGAACCGGAAGAGTTCTACTCCCTCGCCGTGATCGCGGGAGCGGCACGATGACGGCGGCAATCGCGTTCGTGTCGGTCATGCTGACAGCGGTGTTTGCTGCCGTCCTTCCGGCCCGATCCGAGGATCTCGTCTCCGCCCTGTCCGCTGACAATGTCAGCATCTCGTCAAACTTCACGGGTACCGAGATCGTGGTGTTCGGCGAGATCGCCCGCGATGCCGAAACCGTCGCGCGCGGCGACCCATACGACCTGGCCGTGGTCGTCTCCGGCCCTCCCCAGCACGTGACGACCCGGCGCAAGGAGCGCTTCCTCGGTCTATGGATCAACCGCGAGGCCGAGACCTTCGCCGACGTGCCGGGGTTCTATGCCGTACACTCGACACGGCCCGTCAGTGAGCTCGGCCACCGGCGGCTGCTCGAGCAGCTTGGCATCGGCCTTTACAACATCAATCTGCCGGTGTCAGAGGCGGCCACGGTCCCACCGCCCGAACGGCCCGGCTTCCGCCAGGCGTTCCTGCGGCTCAGGACGAAAAGCGGCCTTTTCGCCGAGCGACATCGCTCAATCGAGTTCCTGAGCGATACCCTGTTCCGTACCAACATTCCGCTGACGGCCAATGTCCCGGTCGGCACCTACGAGGTGTCGACCTACCTCCTGCGCGGCGGTGCGCTTCTGGCCGAAAACCGCCAGACGCTGACCATTGCGAAGACAGGTTTCGAGCAATTCACCTACACGCTGGCCTACGATTACGCAGCGGCCTACGGAGCGATGGCGGTGATCCTCGCTCTGGTGACGGGCTGGCTGGCCAGCGTGATTTTCCGCAGGGACTAAGGCAATCTGAGCGTGCAGAGGGCAGGCAGGTTGCACTAGTATTTCGGAATTGATCGGCTGCCGTAAACTGGATCGATTCGACCGAACGTCTGCTGATCTCGGGGGAGGGGCATTGCCCCCGCAGCACGGGGGCACCGGTGCGGACGGACGGAGCTGCGATACAATCCGATGAGGTGGTCGGGGGACGGCTGGCCCTGACTATTGGTGCGCTTGGCGTCGTATTCGGCGACATCGGCACCAGCCCGCTTTATGCCTTCCGCATTGCCGTCACGGCAGCAGGCGGACCCGAACCGGCGATCGTGCTGGGCATCCTGTCCCTTGTATTCTGGTCGCTGACGGCGGTGGTCACGGTAAAGTACATTGCCGTCATCCTGCGGACCGACAACCACGGTGAAGGCGGTGTCCTGGCGCTTGCCGCCCTGCTTGAAGCCCATCGTCTTGCCAAGCCACGTCCCGTGCTCCTCGGCGTCGCCATCATCGGCGCCGCGCTTCTGTTCGGCGACGCCGTCATAACTCCGGCGATCTCGGTGCTGAGCGCGATGGAGGGGATCACCGTGCGATGGCCGGCTCTGGGAGCCGTCGAACTGCCCGTCGCCGTCTGCGTGCTTGTTGCGCTCTATGCTTCACAGCGCCTCGGGACGGCCCGCATCGCCGGAGCCTTCGGGCCGGTAATGCTGGTCTGGTTTGCAACGCTCGGTCTTGCCGGCCTGATAGCGATCGCCTCCGAGCCGTCGGTGCTGGCAGCGCTGTCACCGCATTATTTCATCGGCTTTGCAGCGCGGCATCCGGGGCTGCTGCTCGTCGTGGCTGGGGTAGTCTTCCTGACCGTGACTGGAGGCGAGGCTCTCTATGCCGATCTCGGCCAGTTCGGGCGCGGCGCGATCAGCCGGGCGTGGCTGTTCATCGCCATGCCCTGCCTTGTTCTCAACTATTTCGGCCAGGGTGCGCTCGTACTCGCCAATCCTGCGGCACTTGATCACCCATTCTATCTGCTGTTTCCGCCCGTTCTCATCGCGCCGATGATCCTGCTTGCAACGGCCGCGACCGTCATCGCCTCGCAGGCTGTCATCACCGGCATCTTCAGCCTCACCAACCAGGCGATCGACCTGCATCTGCTGCCGGCGCTGCGGATTCGCCACACCGATCACAGCAGCGAAAGCCACGTCTATGTGCCTCTGGTCAACCGGCTGCTGGCGCTGCTCTCGATTGCCATCACCATAGCCTTTGGCACGTCGGACGCGCTGTCGAGCGCCTATGGCATTTCGGTGGCGGGAGCCATGGTGACCACCACGATCCTCTACATCGCCTATCGTTGCTCGCACCGCTGCCGGTACCGCCTCAGCCTCGGCGCCTGTCTCCTCCTGTTCAGCCCGCTCCTTCTGCTTGACCTCGCGTTCGTCTTCGCCAACCTGACCAAGTTGGCGAGCGGCGGCCTCGTTCCGCTGCTGCTGGCCGGCGGCTGCGTCGTGATCTCTTGGAGCTGGCGAAGCGGTCTGGCCCGCATGACGGAGTTGCGGATCGCGCAGGCGAAATCGCTGTCCAAGCTGCTGCGCCGGCAGCGCGACACCGCGCCGACGACACAGCGGACCGGCGTGTTCCTGACCCGCAATGCCGCAATGGCGCCGCTGACGATGGTGACGTTGATCAAGCAGGCCGGTGTGAAGTTCGCGCGGACGGTCATCGTCACCGTGCACACGGCCTCCTCGCCGCGCGTTCCGCCGGACGAACGCCTCAGCATTGCCGACCTGGAGCCGGGCGTAGCCCGTGTCGACGTCCATGTCGGCTACATGCAGTGCGTCAATCTCCCCGCTCTGCTCGGTCCGGCCTTCGAGCGGCTCGGCATCCGGCCGGACGAGGTCACCTATGTCGCCGGGCTCGAGCGGCCGCAGGCGCCGCAGAGCATTCGCTCGCTACGCCAGGTTCTGCTGGCCGTTTTCGCGCTGTTGTCGAAGCTCGCCCTGCGTCCGCCCGACTATTTCTCTCTGCCGCCGACCCGCACACTGGAGATCGGCGTGCCACGTCAGCTTTGAGATCGGGGGCAGCCCGAATGCTCAGTCGCCCACCAGCCGCGCCGCAGTGAAGGGATAGAGCCGTCCGTCACCAAGCAGGAAGGCGGAGAAGCGGCGGTCGGGAAAGACTTCGCTCCAGGCCGGATCGAGCACGTTGAGTCCGCCGGTCATCACTCCGAAGGCCGGCAGCACCAGCCGCTCGCCGTTGGTGGCAAAGCAGGGCCGGCGCACAGTGCGGCCGTAGCGGCGGATCTTCGCAGCTGGATGCAGATGTCCGGCGATCTCGGCAAACCCCTCCACCGTCGGCTCGTGGCGGAAGTTGAGTCCGCGAATCGAGACCTCCGGTACGGTCTCGCCGCACAAGCCTACCGGGGAGACAGGATCATGATTGCCGGTGACCCAGATCCATTCCCGACCAAGCTGGAGCGTCGTCAGCATCGCCCGATAGGCCGCCGGCAGCCGGTCCGAACCGTTGCGGTCGTGGAAGCTGTCACCGAGCGCAATCACCCGCAAAGGATCAAACGCGTCGATTGCCTCCGCCAGCTTCTCCAGCGTCGCTCCGGTATCGTAGGGCGGCAGCAGCGCGCCGCGTCGGGCAAAGGCGGAACTCTTCTCAAGATGGAGGTCGGCGACCACCAGCGTACTCTCGTCCGGCCACCATAACGCGCCGCTGTCGTGCAGACCGACCAGTTCGCCAGCGATCGACAGGTCATGGCAGACCGGTGCGATGGGTCGCCCCCGGACGGGCGCAGTAAAGGCCCTCACCCCAACGCCTCCTGTATCAGCACGTCCGCGGCCTCGGCGAGCATCGACTCATGAGCCGCGCCGTAAACGGGTTCGCGACCGATCTCCAGCAACGCGGGTACGGCCAACGGAGACACACGGTCTAGGCGACTATGCGCGATTCGTCCCGAAATGCGGCGAAGAAGTTCGTTGAGACGGGAAATATCCAGAAGTCCGGTGGCGGCATCATGCCAGGTGGCGCGCAAGAGGATGTGATCCGGTTCGTGGGTGGCAAGGACGTCGTAGATGAGGTCGGAGGAGACGGTGACCTGCCGGCCCGTCTTTTCCCGACCGGGATGGCGGCGCTCGATAAGACCTGCGATTACGGCGCAATTGCGGAAGGTCCGCTTCATCAGGCTCGATTCCGCAAGCCACGCGTCGAGATCGTCGCCCAGCATGTCCTCGTCGAACAGGGCATCGAGGTCGAGCCGCCGGTCAGCGATCATTTCGGCGAGATCGGCCAGACCCCAGACCGCCAAAGCATAATCATTGGCGACGAAGCCGAGCGGCCGGGCGCCGCCCCGCTCCAACCGTCGGGTAAGCAGCATGCCGAGCGTCTGGTGGGCAAGCCGTCCGTCGAACGGGTAGCACACCAGATAGTGCTTGTCGGAATGCGGAAAGGTTTCGACCAGCAGCCCCTCGCGTCGGGGCAGCGCGGAGCGTCGGCGCTGGATTTCCAGCCATTCGCGCACCTGTTCCGGCAGCGTCTTCCAGCTCGCCGGCTCGGCCAGCATCGCCCGTACCCGGTCGGCGAGATAGGTCGAGAGAGGGAATTTGCCGCCCTGATAGGACGGGATCCGCGGCGCGTCTGCGCGGGTGCGCGACACGATCGCCTCGTTCTCGACGATCGCCTCGAACCGCAGCACCTCGCCAGAGAACAGGAAGGTATCGCCGTGGGCGAGCTGCTCGATGAACCATTCCTCGATCTCGCCGAGCACCCGGCCCCCGCGGCCGACCGGTCCGCGCCGCCCGTTCGTGCGCGATCTGATCAGCCGCACCTTCAGCATCGGCGCCTCGACGATCGTGCCGACGTTGAGCCGGTACTGCTGGGCAAAGCGCGGATGCGCAACGCGCCAGGTGCCGTCCGCCGTCTTCTTCAGCTTGGCATAGCGGTCGTAGGTCTTCAGCGCATAGCCGCCGGTGGCGACGAAATCGAGAACGCGGTCGAAGGTGTCGCGGTCGAGCCGGTGATAGGGCTCGGCGCTTCGGACCTCGATGAAGAGGTCGTCGGCGCGAAACGGCTTGGCACAGGCCATGCCGAGCACGTGCTGTGCGAGCACGTCGAGCCCGCCCGACCGCAGCGGCGGCGTATCCTGGGCTCCGGCGCGCGAGGCGGCGAGCGCGGCCTGGCACTCCAGCACCTCGAAGCGGTTGGCCGGGATCAGGATCGCCTTCGACGGCTCGTCCATGCGGTGGTTGGCACGGCCGATGCGTTGCGCCAGCCGGCTCGCTCCCTTCGGTGCCCCGACGTTGACCACGAGGTCGACGTCGCCCCAGTCGATGCCAAGGTCGAGGGAGGAGGTGCAGACGATGGCCCGCAGCGTGCCCGCCGCCATCGCCGCCTCCACCTTGCGTCGCTGGCCGACGTCCAGCGAGCCGTGGTGCAGCGCGATCGGCAACGTATCTTCGTTGATGCGCCACAGTTCCTGGAACAGCATTTCCGCCTGGCTGCGGGTGTTGACGAAGACGAGCACCATCCGGTGTGTCTTGAGGATCTGGTAGAGCTCGCCGAGCGCATAGCGCGCCGAATGGCCGGACCAGGGCAGGTGCTGCTCCGTCTCCAGGATCGAGATGTCGGGCTGGGCGCCGCCCTGGACATGGACGAGGTCGGCAAGGGCGCGGCCGTCCGCTGGCTGGCTGACGAGATAGGCGCGCAGGTCATCGGGCTCTGCAACCGTGGCGGACAGGCCGACGGCGGTGAGCTGCGGTGCGATCTTCCGCAGCCGCGCCAGGCCGAGCGACAAAAGGTCGCCGCGCTTGGAGGTGACGAGCGCGTGCAGTTCGTCGAGCACGACGATGGAAAGATCGCGGAACATGCGCTCCGCATTGCCATCGGACAACAACAGCGCGATCTGTTCCGGCGTCGTCAGCAGGATGTCCGGCGGGTTCAGCTTCTGCCGCTGCCGCTTGTGAGACGGGGTGTCGCCGGTGCGGGTCTCGACCGCAATCGGCAGGCCCATCTCGGCAATCGGGGCCTCGAGGTTGCGGGCGATGTCGACCGCGAGCGCCTTCAGCGG
This sequence comes from uncultured Hyphomicrobiales bacterium, assembly GCA_964462985.1. Lineage (GTDB taxonomy): Bacteria > Pseudomonadota > Alphaproteobacteria > Rhizobiales > Stappiaceae > CAYXAA01. The sequence goes on from CAYXAA010000020.1 coordinate 57,224, forward strand.
GGAAATGTAAAGCGTGTGCACTCCGCGCCGTGCGCTCCCTGGCTTTTGTCGCCCGCGCCGCGCCAGCGCCGTCAGGCTGGGCAGGAAGCCGGCGAGCGTCTTGCCGGCGCCCGTTGGCGCGATCAAAAGCGTCGACCGTCCGTTGCGGACTCGCGCGAGCAGGTCGAGCTGGTGCGGTCTTGCGCTCCAGCCGCGCGAGGCGAACCATGTGGAGAAGGCCGGGGGCAGGAGGTCGTCGTTGCGGGCATCCATGGAGGTCAGACTTAGACCAACCGCGACCTGCGGGGAATGCCGAAGGCGGATGCTGCGAGAAGCGCGGCCGCTGGTGATCAGGGCCCGATTTCAACCACGTGAAGTGACCACTCGCATGATCGCGCCTCTGGCCGCTCGCCGGTACCTCGATGCCATGCCACCCCGTCCGGTAAACGATGATATGACATCTGAAAGGACCGACATCTCCCATATGAGGGATCCTGCACCGCCAACGGGCCTTGGGCAATGAGGGTCAAGCTTTGGTCCGATTCCCCACGCTAGAATGAAGCGACGCCAGCAAGCGGCATTTGGCTCGGGGGCCGAACCCATACGCGACAACCTGCTCACGCTCACGCCCGAAGGCCTCTACTGCCCGGCAGGCGGTTTCCATATTGATCCGCTGAGGCCGGTGGAGCGCGCGCTCGTGACCCACGGACATTCCGACCACGCCCGGCCCGGTCACGGCGCCGTGCTGGCGAGTCGCGAGACGCTGGCAATCATGGCCGAGCGCTACGGCGAGGACTTCGCCGGAGCGAGGCAGGAGGCCCTACCGGGCGCGCAGATGCGCCTCGCCGATGCCGCTGTCTCCTTCCATCCTGCCGGTCATGTGCTCGGCTCCTGCCAGATCCTGATAGAGGTCGGCGGTTGCCGCATCGTCATTTCTGGTGATTACAAGCGCCACGCCGACCCCACCTGCGCGCCGTTCGAGCTGCTCCCCTGCGACGTCTTCGTCACGGAAGCGACGTTTGGCCTGCCGGTATTCCGCCATCCTCCGGCTGAAGGCGAAGTCGGCAAGCTCCTGTCCTCGCTTGCCCTTTTTCCTGACCGCACACATCTCGTCGGCGCCTATGCGCTGGGCAAGGCGCAGCGCATGATCGCGTTGTTGCGGCGGGCCGGATACGACCGGCCGATCTATCTGCACGGGGCGCTGGAGCGCCTCTGCGCCCTTTACAAGGGCGAAGGGGTCGACCTCGGTCCGCTGGAGCCGGTTGGACAGCGGGGCAAGGAACTCGCAGGCGAGATCGTCGTTTGCCCGCCGGGGCAGATCGCCGACCGCTGGGCGCGCCGCTTTGGTGATCCGGTGACGGCCGTCGCCAGCGGCTGGATGCGGGTACGGGCCCGGGCACGGCAACGCGGTGCCGAGTTGCCGCTGATCGTGTCCGACCACGCTGACTGGGACGACCTGTGCCGCACTGTCGTGGAGACCGGCGCGGAGGAGATCTGGGTGACCCATGGTGCCGAGGAGGCCCTGGTGCACTGGTGTAAACAGCACGGGCTGCAGGCACGGCCGCTTTACATGATCGGTTATGGTGACGAGGGCGAGGTCGAGCCGGCCGGTGCGAGGCCAAAGGGGGCAGGGCATGAGGACGCGGAAGGATAACGTCGATGGCTGACGAAACCGGCCCGGTTGCGGAGGATCGCTACGCCAGCGAGGCTGAGGCGGCGATCGCCGAATTGTTCGAAACCTACCGCGCCGGTTTCGACGACTATGACGCGGACGCGATTGCAGCCTGCTTCGCCTATCCGGCAGTGATCTGGCAGTTCGGCAAGGGAAATGTGTTCGCCGACGAGGAGGAACTGCTGGAGAACGTCGACAAGCTGCTCGACGCTCTGGAAAAGGAGGAGGTGGTCCGCTCGGACTTCGTCGTGCTCTCGGCACATGTCAGCGGTGATACCGCACTCGTCTCCTTGGACTGGACTCAGAGCAGCGGCACCGACGAGGCGGTTCTGGAGTTTACCTGCCACTATCATCTCATCCTCGATGACGAGGATTGGCGCATCGCCATGATCGTCAACGAGGAGGAGTAGGGTCGGGTCGGGCCGGTCGCGTGATGGAGCGTTTCGCTGCCTTGCTGGACAGGCTCTCTACCGAGCCGCGCCGAACCGGCAAGCTTGCGCTCATCACCGACTATTTCCGCAAGGTGCCGGATCCTGAGCGCGGCCTGGCGCTGGCCGCGCTGACCGGAGAACTCTCCTTTACCCACGCCAAACCCGCGCTCTTGCGCGGGCTTGTGGCTGAGCGCACCGATCCGGTCCTGTTCGCACTGTCCTATGATTTCGTCGGCGACCTGTCGGAAACCATCGCGCTGATGTGGCCAGCGCCGGACCGGGAAAGCAACGAGCCGCCGTTCCTGTCGGAGGTGGTCGCCCGCCTCCAGGCCGCACGAAAGGCGGAGGTGGCGGGAATGATCACCGCCTGGCTCGACGCCCTCGACGAGACCGGGCGCTGGGCCCTGCTCAAGCTCGTCACCGGCGGCCTGCGCGTTGGCGTCTCTGCCCGGCTTGCCAAGACGGCCGTTGCCGCGCTCGGGTCGCTCTCCCCCGATGATGTCGAACATGTCTGGCACGGGTTGCAGCCGCCCTATGCGGCGTTGTTCGCGTGGGCCGAAGGCAAGGGACCCCGCCCCGAGACGGATGATCCGGCGCCGTTCCGCCCCCCGATGCTCGCTCATGCGCTCACGCAAGCCGACCTCGACGGCCTCGCGCCCGCAGACTTCGTGGCCGAATGGAAGTGGGACGGCATCCGCGTCCAGATGAGCGGCGGTCGTGACAGCGCCGGGCGGCTGCGCCGCCGCCTGTTCTCGCGCTCCGGCGACGACATTTCAGCGGCCTTCCCGGAGCTGGTCGAGAGCTATGAGGTGGATGCGGCGATTGACGGTGAACTGCTCGCCGTTGGGGGAGACGGCCGCGTTCTGTCGTTCAATGTTCTGCAGCAGCGCCTCAACCGCAAGACCGTGACGGCGCGGCTGATCTCCGATTATCCGGTGGCGATCCGGGCCTATGATCTGCTCGCCGCAGCGGGCGAAGATCTGCGCGAGCTGCCCTTCAGTGAGCGCCGGCGCCGGCTCGAGGCCCTGGTCGCCGATCTCGACCCGCAACGCTTCGACGTGTCGCCCATCGTGCCGTTCACCGGCTGGGAAGAGCTTGCCGCTGCCCGGGCCGATCCGGCATCGGCGGATGCCGGCGCCGACGCCGCCGCCGTCGAGGGCATCATGCTGAAGCGCAGCGAGGCGCCCTATGTCCCAGGTCGGCCGAAGGGCCTGTGGTTCAAGTGGAAGCGGGATCCCCATTTGATCGATGCCGTGCTGATGTACGCCCAACGCGGCCACGGCAAGCGCTCATCGCTTTACTCCGACTACACCTTCGGCATCTGGCGCACCGCAGCGGCGGGTCCCGAACTGGTGCCGGTCGGCAAGGCCTATTTCGGCTTCACCGACGAGGAACTGGCGGAGATCGACCGCTTCGTCCGCCGCAACACCGTGAACCGGTTCGGACCGGTTCGCGAAGTCGTCCACGAACCCGAAACGGGGCTGGTGTTTGAGGTCGCTTTCGAGGGCATCGCGCGCTCCGGCCGGCACAAGTCCGGGCTGGCGCTGCGCTTTCCAAGGATTTCTCGTCTGCGCTGGGATAAGCCCCCTGCGGAGGCCGACCGCATAGAAACTCTCGAAGCGCTCCTCGACGCCAAAGACGGGGGTTGATCGCGAGCCCGGCCCGGCGCAGGGTGGCGGGCGCCCCACATTGGCAACGGCGGCCGGTGCCCGGCAAGTCGCCGGATTGTGGACGGCAGGAGACATTATGCAGCGCGTCATCGAGTACTACTATACGCATGTCTCGCCGTGGGCCTATCTCGGCCATCGTGCCTTCCTCGACCTCGCCGACCGCCACGGCTACGCGATCCGCTTCAAGCCGGTGCTGCTTGGACCGGTGTTTGCCGAGTCGGGCGGTCTGCCGCTGTCCAAGCGCCACCCGCTGCGCCAGGCCTATCGGCTGGTCGAACTGCAGCGCTGGCGCGAGAAGCGCGGCCTGCCGCTGAACCTGAGGCCGCGGCATTTTCCCGCCGACCCGTCGCTCGCCGACCGGATCGCGCTGGCGCTTGCGCTCGAGGGCGGCCCGGCCGGCGCCTTCACCGAGGCGGCCTTCCGGCTGACGTGGGTCGACGACCGCGACATCTCCGACCGTCCCGTGCTCGCGGCAGTGCTGGAGACCCTGGGTCTCGATACGGACAAGGTTCTGACGGCGGCCGACGGCAGGGACATTGAGGACCGCTATGTCAGCCATCAGTCCGATGCGCTCGCCGCCGGCGTGTTCGGTTCGCCAAGCTATGTTCTGAACGGCGAGGTATTCTGGGGGCAGGACAGGCTGGATCTGCTGGAGGATGCACTGACGAGCGGCCGTCAGCCCTATCGGCCGGATTGAGGCGCTCGGCGTCATGTTCGCCCGAGCTTGCGCAGGATGCCTTGAAACTTTGCAATCGATCGCCCATTCCGCAGTGAAGCGCATTCATCCGGATAGGGGTGATCTGGCCGTTCCGGCGGCGGGAGGTGACTGATGACGATACGACCTCTGCTGTTCTCCTTCGTGCTGCTTGCGCCGCTCGCCGCGTTCGCGCAGGGCGCGACGCCCGACCCCACGGAGACCCCGGATGGCGGGCCGGAGGCAACGGTGCTCGACACCGATCGCTTCATGTTGTCCGAAACCGGTGACGGTGTGTTGAGGCTCGACCGCAGCACTGGCCGCGTCTCGCTGTGCCGCGAGGCCAATGGTGCATGGCGCTGTGCGCCGGTGGCCGACGCCGAACGGGCGCTCGAAGCCGAAATCGAGCGATTGACCACGGAAAATCTCCGGCTTTCGGCGCGCAACCGCGAACTCGAGGCCAAGATCCTGGCCATCAGCCGCTCCGCCCAGGACGCAATGGGTGACACGCCGGAAGCCGGCAGGCGCGAAGACGGCGGCTCATCGCTTTCGCGCGAGGACGAGGAAGAGATCGACCGCGCCCTCGACTTCACCGAAAAGGCGATGCGCCGCTTCTTCGACCTCATGAAGACGCTGCGCGACGAGTTCGAGGACCGGACCCGCTAGCCTGGCGACCCCGCAGGCCGTGGGATGCGTGGGGCCGAACGTGCTCGGCCGCCTTCCCGCACCGCTCGCCGGCAGACCGCCCGTCAGGACAGGACCATTGATGCGATCGCCTTGCGAACCTCCGGCTCAAGGGGGACAGCCTTGCGCGTGTCGAGGTCCATGGCTAGCGCGACGACGTCGCAGACGGCCGCAAGCCGGTTGGCGCGGGCCTCGAACATGTGGTGGCGGAAGCTGAAGATGGTGTTGGAAGCCCCGGTCAGGCCGCTGATTACCACGACCGGATCGCCGAGCTTCAGGGGCCCCGCCCATGCGAGCTTCATCTCCACCGCCACGCGGCCGAGGCCGCGTTCGGCAAGCCAGTCCGGCGCCATCGGCGTCCTGGCCCAGATGTGCGGTGCTGCCTCGGTGAAGCGACCCAACGCGAAACCGTCGTCGGCGCGGCCGTCAGGACCGAGGTCGCGCTGCAGCACCGTCGAGCGGTTGACGACGGCAGCACCGGCCCTGATCAGCGCCTCGGGTGTCGCCTTCAGCGCCGGCACCGTGGCCGGCAGCCCGCGCGGCGCTGCGGTCTCGGGCATGGCATTCTCCGCGTCGCGGAAGCGCCTGCGCAGTTCCCGGATCTTGCTTTCCGGCGGTGAGTAGCCGTCGACCGCGGTTGCCGCCAGCCGGTCGCCTTCGCGGAGTTCGTGGACCACCGTCAGCATGTGCGGACCGTCAAAGGCGATGAACGAGCGTCCCGTAATCATGGCGCCGCAACGCAGTTCGCAATGATAGCGCACGTGCCGGACCCGCCGACTGCCGACCAGCGCATCGCTAAGGCCGGAGAGCAGTCGGAACTGCCGGTCGGCCTCTTCGAAGCGCGTGAAGTAGAACTGGACGTTGAGGTGGTCGTTCTCGTCGCATTCCCAGCGGTTGACGGAGGAAAACAGGGTCTCGAACGCAGGCATTGAGTTTCCTTGCAAGGTCGGCGAACCGTCATGGGGATCGGATGAGCACCCCAGAAGCTGAGTGTTTGAGACGGTCTCTGCACCGGAGAGGGCGCAGGTTGCGTGCATGGGCGGGAAGATGACCCGCGGCGCCTTAGGGGGCGCCCCGGTTGGCCGCGTGGTCGATGAGAAACCGGTCGATTGCCGCGTTCGCCGCATCCGCGATCGCGAGCGGATAGTTGTGGAAGACGTGGCAGCCGCCAGGGTAGACGGCGAGTTCTGCCGGGTTGCCGGCGGCGAGCCAGCGTGCGGCCATGAACAGGCTGTCGTCGGTGAGCGGATCGTGGGTTCCGACCGAGAAATGGGCCGACGGCAGACCCGAAAGGTCGGCAAGCAGCGGAGAGATGTCCGGATCGGCCGGATCCTGTCCCCGCGCCAGATAGTGCCGCACGAACATTTCCACGTCGCGGGTATTGAGGACGAGCTTTTCGCTCCCCCAGCGCCGTGCACTTGGCGTCAGCCTGAGGTCGAACATGCCGGCGATGAAGACGGCGGCGGAAAAGGGTGTCAATCCGTGGCGGTCGCGCAGGCGGATCAGCGTCGTCGCCGTGAGGTTGCCGCCAGCAGAATCTCCGCCTATGGCAAAGCGGTCGACGCCGAGGCGCCTCGCTCCCTCGCCGACAAGCCAGAGCGCCGCTGCCTCGCAGTCGTCAGGGCCTTGCGGATAGGGGTGCTCGGGTGCGAGCCGGTAGTCGACCGAGATGGCCACCAGCCCGGTCCGCTCGGCGATCTGCAAGAGACGCACGTCCTGCTGGTCGGCCGCTCCGAGCACCCAGCCGCCGCCGTGAATATGCAGGAATGCGCCCCTCGTCGTTCCGGCCGGCGGCCGGATGATCCGCAGCGGCACGCCGCCGTGCGGCCCCTCCGTCACGATCGTTTCGGCGTCGGGCGACTTCGGGGGGATCGGAAAGGGGCCGAGGCCCTGTGCCCGTCGCTCGCGGATCACAGCGGGCGGAAAGCTCCACTGATCGGGCAAGGCGCCAAGCCGCGCCGACAGGTCGGTGTTGAACCGACGCGTTTCGTCGCTGATCGCTGCCTCGGTGAACGGCTCGCTTACGAACTGCATCATGACCGGATGTTCGTTCTTGAAGAAGTAAGGCTACCTTACAATGCGGGCGGCAAAAGGCTAGTTCCCGTCGAAACACTGCCAATCGCCTTTTGGAGACGACCACCTGGACCTCGCAGCCGCGGCGTCATGGCGCTCCAGACCGTTCCCGGGCGCTACTGCGCCCGGTCCCGGATGGGCGATACACCGTTCGGGCGGCGGATCTCCTCGACCAGAGCCTGCGCTTGCCCGGACGGGGCCCGGGTCAGGAGACTGACGACGATCATGGTCGCAAGCCCTGCCGGCAGACCGAACACCGCCGCTGCGGTGTTCATGATGCCGAACCACTCTGCCATGCCGCCGTACTCGGTCATCGCCAGATAATACAGCGCGACAGCAAAGCCGGCCGTCATGCCTGCGACCGCGCCAGCGGAGGTGCAGCGCTTCCACCAGATCCCCAGCACCAGGGCGGGGAAGAAGCCGGCGGCGGCAAGCGAGAAGGCCCAGGCCACCATTGTCAGGATGTCGGCGGGCCGGGTCAGCGCCAGCCAGGCGGCGGCCGCGGCGACGGCGAGCAGCAGCACCCGCGCCACGAACAGCCGCCGGCTCGCCGGAGCCGTCTGGTCGGCCATGCGATAATAGACGTCATGACCAAGCGCGTTCGCAATGGCGAGCAGCAGACCACTGGCGCTCGACAGCGCCGCCGCCAAACTGCCGGCGGCAACCAGTGCCGCGATGACGTGGGGCAGACCGGCGATCTCCGGCGTGGCGATCACCACCACGTCGCGGTCGATCGCGAAGTCTGAAAGGCGCAGCACGCCGTCGTTGCCCGGCACTCCCGCACAGGCGGACCTTACCGCGTCGGCGCTCGCCGCAGGGGCGCCGCAGATGTCGACGAGGCCGAGCCGGCCATAGGTGTAGATCCACTCGGGCAGCACATCGAGGCTGCTGCCGATCACGTTCCGGTACACTTCGAGCTTTGCGAAGGCGGCGTAGGCCGGCGCGGTCACGTAGAGCACGGCGATGAACAGCAGCGACCAGGCCACGGACTGCCGCGCCCCGCGCACGGTTGCCGTGGTAAACGATCGCATCAGGAGGTGCGGCATCGAGGCGGTGCCGATCATGAGACACGCGACCAGCGCGAAAACGTTGACCGGGTCGAGCGAGCTGAAGGGTTCCAGATGACGCGCCAGCGTGTCGGCGCTCGCCAACCCGTTCGCCAGCATCTCCTCCTCGAGCATCGCGATCTGCTGCAGCGCCTGGCCGTAGCCGAGCTGGGCGAGCGGGACGCCGAACTGCTGCGCCGACAGGATCATGACCGGCAGCAGGTAGGCGACGACGAGAACGATGTATTGCGCCACCTGGGTCCAGGTCACCGCCCGCATGCCGCCGAGCACCGAGCACAGCGCGACGGCGCCGAGCCCGGCATGGACCGCCGTCTCAAAGCCGATACCGAGGAAGCGCGAGGCGACGAGGCCGGTGGCATAAAGCTGCGCCGCAAGATAGGAGAACGAGCAGGCGATCAGCACGATGATTGCGGCCACCCGGATCGGATTGCCGCCGAAGCGGGCGGCAAGGAACTCGGGCACGGTAAAGGCACCGGACTTCCGCAGATAGGGCGCGATCAGCACGGCAGTAAGCACATAGCCGCCCGTCCACCCGATCACATAGGCGAGGCCGTCGTAGCCGAGGACGTAGAGCGTGCCGGCCATGCCGAGGAACGACGCCCCGCTGATCCAGTCAGCCGCCGTTGCCATGCCGTTGTAGACCGGTGGCACGCTTCGCCCGGCGACGTAATACTCGGACACCCGGACGGTGCGCGACGCAATGCCGATCCCGACATAGACCGCAATCGTGAGGAGCACGAAAACAACACCGATGACGCGATCGGGCACGCCGACCTGTTCGAGCACCGCCAGCAGGACGACGAGGGCGGCAAAGCTCCCGGCGTAGGTGCCGAAGATGCGTCCGATAGAATCGCGGAACGGGTCCTGAATCGGCTCGATGCTCATGTGTCTGCCACCACCCCCGAATTTGCTCCGGCCATGTCGGCGCCGCGGTCGAGCGCTTGTACGACAACGGCAAGGACGACCCCGAGGACAAGGGTGAAAACGGCAGGCCGCTCGACGCGGCGCCACCGGACGTGCGAACCGCGTGCGTTGTGCATGGCTAATGGCGCCATTTCCCCTCCCTCGAACCCACCGCGGCCGACGAACGTCAGTGGACGCTTCGTCGCAGGTGCCTTGATTCTTATATGAGTTTCCGGAAACCGAAAATACGATCGCTTACCGATGACGAGGGCGGGCGGAAGGTCCGACGCGCGATTGACGGGAGCCTCTTGGTCATTGCAGAGCGTCTCATCTGGTCACCCGCCTTGTGCCGCCGCTGGTGGATGGTGCGGGCACGTGAGCCTGCGCCGCACGACAAGGGGGCAGGACAGCACAGTGCACGCAACGTGAACCGGGGCGATACGGGGGATTTCCCCGGCCCGTCCGCACGCATCGCCCGTTGGCGCAGCGCACCGAGACGTGGTTAGCTGTGCCAAAGCGCCGTGGCTTGAATCGCGAGCGGCGGCAAAATCAATATCCGCGCTGAAGCGGGCTCGACCGACGGTGCCTTGCTGCCGGTGTTCTGCGCCGCTAGGCGAAGCAGACGTGACAAGGGGGAAACGCGTGACGGAGCCGTCACAGTACTATTTCGTTGTCGCCGACGACCATCCGTTGTTCCGCGCCGCGCTGCGTCAGACGATTGCCACGCTCTATCCCGACGCCGGTGTCGCGGAGGTCGGAACCCTCGAAGACGCAGTCGCCGAACTGGATGGGGCGCAGGAGGTCGATCTCGTGCTGCTCGACCTCACGATGCCGGGCATGCGGGGCTATTCGGGGCTGATGTATCTGAGGGCCCAGTATCCATCGGTTCCGGTGGTGATCGTCTCGGCCAACGAGGACCCGGCCGCGATCCGCCGCTGCATGAAACTCGGCGCCTCGGGTTTCGTCCCAAAGTCGCTCGGCATCGACACGATCCGGTCTGCGTTTGCCGCTGTAATGGCCGGCGGCACCTGGACACCGCCCGACGTCGACCTGACCGCCGAGGACAGCGAAACCGCCGAGCTGGTGCAGCGGTTTTCCCTGCTGACGCCGCAGCAGGTCCGCGTGCTGATGATGCTGTCGGAAGGCCTGCTCAACAAGCAGATCGCCTATGAACTCAACGTCTCGGAGGCGACCGTCAAGGCCCATGTCTCGGCAATTCTGCAGAAGCTCGGCGTCGAAAGCCGCACCCAGGCGGTAATCGCCGCGTCGAAGATCGAGCAGGGACAGTGGCAGTCACTGACGGAGGAGGACCGGTAACGGGAGCGCGGGCGATCACTCCGCCGCTGTCCCCGTCTCCACCCGCCGCCGGGACAATTGCGCCCGCAGCGCCGCCGGTTTCAGCGGCTTGTTGAGGAGGTCGATGCCCTTGGCCGCCGCCTCGGCGCGCACGGTGCGGGAGCGGTCGGCGGTAATCAGGATTGCCGGAATCCCGGCACCGAACTTCCACCTGAGCTGCACGATCGCATCGATACCGTTGCCGTCGTCGAGATGGTAGTCGACCAGCATCACGTCGGGCGTCTCGCCGATTTCCAGGATCTGCGCGGCCGCCTCCTGGGCGTCGCGAGCGGCGATCACTTGGCACTGCCAGCCCGTGAGCAGCGCGGCCATGCCATCGAGGATCTGAGGCTCGTTGTCGATCGCAAGCACCGTGAGGCCCTCGAGCTGGTGCGGCATCGCGATCATCGGCGGCGGGGGCGCCTCGACCGGGACGGCGGCGGCCACGGGTATGGTGACCCGGAAGCACGAGCCACGATCGGTGCGGGAGTCCAGCTGCACCGGATGGTCGAGGACACGGCTGATGCGCTCGACGATCGACAGCCCGAGCCCCAGCCCGCGCGCCACACGCGCGCCGTCGTCGAGTCGATGGAACTCCCGGAAGATCACCTTCTGCTTCGAGGCGGGAATGCCGATGCCGGTGTCGTGGATCTCGACCACCGCACGGCCCTGACGTCGGCGTACGCCGACCAGCACCTCGCCGTTCGCGGTGTACTTGATCGCGTTCGACACCAGGTTCTGCAGCAGTCGCCGCAGCAGCCTGCGGTCGGAACGAACCGACAGGCTGCAGGGCAGGACCTTGAAGTCGAGCTCCTTCTCCTGCGCGATCGGCTCGAACTCCATGCGGAGCGGATTGAGGATCTCGTCGAGGCGGAACACTGTTGAGTCTGGCTTTAGCGCGCCGGTGTCGAGCCGCGAGATGTCGAGCACTGCGCCGATGATCTCCTCGACGGACTCCAGCGAGGCCTCTACGGCGCGCACAAGGCTGCGGTTTTCGCCCTCGCTGAAGCGGTCGACCAGGCTGGAAGCATAGAGCCTTGCCGCGTTGAGCGGCTGCAGGATGTCGTGTCCGGCGGCCGCCAGGAACCGGGTCTTGCCAATGTTGGCCTCGTCGGCCTCCCGCTTGGCCTCGATCAACGCTTCATTGACGCGGGTCAGCTCCCGTGTGCGCTCACGCACGCGGCGCTCCAGCGTCTCGTTGGCCCGGGCCAGCGCCTCTTCGGCCAGGAACCGCTCGGTAACGTCGGTGTAGGTCGTGACAATGCCGCCATCTGGCATTGGGCTGCTGCGAACCTCGAGCACGGTCTGGCTCGAGGTCAGCCGCTCCTGGAAGGTCTCCTGTCGCACCACCAGCTTGTCGATCCGGTCGGCAACGATGGCTTCCACGGGCCCGCGGCCGAATTCGCCGCGTTCGGCATTGAAGCGGATGACGGCGTCGAGGGGGGTGCCGACCTGGCCGTATTCCGCCGGCAGGCCGAGCAGTTCGCGGAACTGCCGGTTCCAGCAGATCAGCCTGAGATCGCGGTCGAACACGCTGATGCCCTGGCGGACCTGATCCAGTGCGGTCTGCAGCAGGTCGCGGTTGTACTGGATCGCGGCCGTGGCATCGTCGAGCAGCTTCATGGCGCCCTTGCCGCTGGGATCCCGCCGCTTCACGAGGAGCGACAGCACCAGCCGTGACGAGGCAGCGCCGATGGCACTGGCGAGAAGTTGCTCGGAATAGCGCAGCATCTGCGCGTCCGCCGGAGCCGAAGGGGAAAGATCGAGGTTGCGCTCCCGTGCGTAGCGCGAGAAGGAGCGGTCGGTGCGCTCTTCGCCGAGGTAGCGCGCGATGGTCGCCCTCAGGTCGCCGATCGTCACCGAACTCCGCCACAGCCGCAACGAAGGCGCCGGCGACAGTTCCGCCGGCACGAAGATGTTCGCCTGAAGCCGCTCGATGGGTTCCGGCATCCGCGTCATCGACACCACGACATAGACGGCGAGATTGAGCGTCAGGCTCCAGAACACGCCGTGAATGAAGGGATCGAAGGCGATCGAGAACAGCGCCTGCGGCCGGAACAGCCACAGTCCGAACGGCCCGCTCTGGAGGAAGTTGTCCGAGATCAGGCCGGACTGCGCGAAGGTGGGAAGCAGGAGCGTATAGGCCCAGATGCCGAAGCCCGTCAGCATGCCCGCGATTGCGCCCCGGGCCGTCGCCCGCCGCCACAACAGCCCCCCGAAGAAGGCCGGTGCGAACTGCGCGATCGCCGCGAAGGACAACAGTCCGATCGAGGCGAGCGCCGCCGAGTCTCCGGCGAGGCGGTAGTAGGCATAGGCCAGGATTAGGATGAAGAAGATTGCCGCCCGGCGGATCCTGAGCAGCAGGCGGCTCATGTCGTCGCCGGAGGAGTCAATGATCTCGTCCTCCGAGCGACGGCGCAGGATCAGCGGCATGACGATATCGTTGGAAATCATGATCGAGAGCGCAACCGTCGCGACGATCACCATCGCGGTCGCAGCCGACAGGCCGCCGATGAAGGCAAACAGCGCAAGCCACGGTGCGTTCTCTGCGATCGGCAGCGCCAGCACGAACATGTCCGGATTGACGCTGTCCCCGATGTTCAGCATGCCGGCGGCCGCGATCGGTACGACAAATAGGTTGATCGCCACCAGATAGAGCGGAAACATCCAGGTCGCGCGCCTGAGCTCCGCATCGGAGTTGTTCTCCGTCACGGTGACGTGGAACTGCCGTGGCAGCATCAGGATGGCGAAGGACGACAGCACCGTCATCACGATCCAGTTGCCGCCGACCAACTCCTTGGTGACAGCCTCCTCCACCGCAGGCGTTGCAGCGATCTCCGCCACCAGCGCGCTCGGGCCATCATAGAGCCAGTAGGTCACCCAGATCCCGACCGCGAGGAAGGCGACGAGCTTGACGATCGCTTCGGAAGCGATCGCGAGCATCAGGCCCTCCTGATGCTCGGTCGCATCGATGTGCCGGGTTCCGAACAGCCAGGCAAATACCGCCATGCCGAGCGTGATCAGGAAGGTGACGTCGCCGCCGTAGGCCAGGGGGGCAGCGCCGTTGTCGACATTGAGATCGCCGATCATCGTCGTCAGCGACAGCGAGACCGCCTTGAGCTGCAGCGCGATGTAGGGAATGATGCCGACGACGGAGATCAGGGTGGCGACGGCGGCGACGGACTGGCTCTTGCCGTAGCGCGCGCCGATGAAATCGGCGATCGAGGTGATGCGCTCTGTCTTGGACAGGCGGACGACTCGCCGAAGCAGCCTGTAGCCGAGCGCGAACACCAGCACCGGGCCGATGTAGATCGTCAGGAATTCGATCCCGTTCTGGGTCGCACCGCCGACCGAACCGAAGAAGGTCCAGGACGTGCAGTAGACCGACAGCGACAGCGCATAGATCAGCGGCCGCCCGCGCCCCGGCGCCACGATCCGGCTCTTGCGGTCGCCGTAGCTGGCAATTGCAAACAGCAGCAGCACATAGGCCAGCGCTGCAGTGATCACCACCCAGCCGTTGAGCATCCTCCGTCGGTCCTCCCGGCCGCGCGGATCGTCCGGCCGCGCGACAGGAAAGATCGGAACATGTTTCGGGAAGTCTGTCTATTCGACCTGTTTCGCACGCAAGAACGCGTGCAGAACGACGGTCAGGCCGCGGCGAGCAGGTGCGCCTGGCTGAGCGCCGCGTCGAGGGCCTGCTGACGCTGTTCGGCCCCGAGCGCCACGCCTTCGGCGCGCACGAACTCGATCTCCTTGACGCCGAGGAAGCCGAACAGGCCGCTGAGATAGCTCTCCTGGTGGTCGAGGGCGGCGAGCGGCGGCTGCGAATAGATCCCACCGCGCGACGACACCACGATCACCCGCTTGCCGCCACACAGGCCCTCGGCCCCCGTTTCGGTATAGCGGAAGGTCCGGCCGGCGACGGCGAGACTGTCGATCCACGCCTTGAGCTGGCTCGGCACCGAGAAGTTGTACATTGGTGCGCCGACGACGACGATATCGGCATCAAGAAACTCCTGGAGCGTGGTCTCGGTAACCTGGAGATCGCGCTGGAGCGCCGGATCGCTCGTCCCCGCCGTCTTCGCGGCGAGCAGCGCGCCGGTGTGGTGCGGGACGGGGTCTGCCGCAAGGTCCCGGTAGGTGACGGTCAGCCCCGGCTTGCTCCGCTTCAGGCCGGAAACGATCTCGGCGGTGATGCGGCGGCTGACCGACTGTTCGCCGGTGATGCTGGAATCGATATGCAATAGCTTCATGAGCAGGTCTCCTGCCGGGCCGGAAACGGTCGCCGGCGGCGATGAAGTGAATTTCGGCAAGCCGTCATCGTTCGGCGGCGGCGCCTTGGATGGAGGGCACCGTACCGCCGTTGAAGGTGGCGTTGCGCGTTCGAGACGGGAACAATTTGTTCCTTGCGCTAAAATGCAATCTGTCTAGATTTGCGCAAGAAGGCACTTTTTTGGACGCCGGACACACCCATGGACGCCAGTAACACTGATGTGCGCAACAACGACACCGCGGCGGCGGCGTCAGAGCGCGCGGCTCCTCCGCCCGAAAGCGGCCAGGTTCTTGAGCCGGACTCGCATGAGAACTGCCGCGCGGTCTCCGATACGCTGTCCCGCATAGGCGACAAATGGACGGTGATGGTGGTCGGCACCTTGTCGAAGGGGCCGATGCGCTACAATCAGATCCGCCGTTCGATTGACGGCATCTCACAAAGGATGTTGACGCTGACGCTGAAGGGTCTGGAGCGGGATGGCCTCGTCAGCCGCACCGTATTTCCGACGATCCCGCCCAGGGTCGACTACGAGCTTACCGAACTCGGCCGCACCTTGATCGAGCCGCTGCAAAGCCTCTTCGTGTGGTCGAAGACGCATCGCCCGGCGATGCTCGAGGCGCGTCGCCGGTTCGACGAGCGCCACGACCACGGCGCCTAGCGCCGCGGCGGGGTGCTCCGTCGCCGCCTGCGGTCCGGACGCCGGGCTGTTGTCGCACCGTCGGATTGCCGGCGTCATCGCTGCGACCAACGCGGCGCTTCGCAGAAGCCGGCGCCACCAATGTTACGGCAAGGTCGTTGCCGCGTGATTCTGTCCGCAGGCCGCCGAAGCTCCCCGTGCCGAATCAGACCCCCGTCGTCCCTCTGAGGTGAGATTTCCCGGCTGCAACTTGACGGCGCCGCAATCGAGGGGAAATCTTTCCTGCCTGATCAACGCAACAGGGAGGCGGGCATGCTGAAGGAGTTCAAGGAATTCGCCATGAAGGGCAATATGCTCGACATGGCCGTCGGCATCGTCATCGGCGCCGCCTTTTCCGCAATTGTCTCCTCGATGGTCGACGACATCATCATGCCGCCGATCGGTCTGCTCCTCGGCAATGTCGACTTCTCGCAGCTCTTCGTTGTGCTGAAGAGCGGCAATCCGGCCGGGCCCTATCCGACGATCGCCGCCGCGCAGGATGCGGGCGCCGTCACCTGGAATGTCGGCCTCTTCATCAACGCGGTGATCAAGTTCCTGATCGTGGCCCTTGCCCTGTTCATCGTGGTGAAGGCAATCAACCGCCTGCGCCGCGCCGGCGAGGAGGCCGAAAAGGCTCCGGCCGAGCCGGCGCCCCCGCCGCGCCAGGAGGTGCTGCTGGAGGAGATCCGCGATCTCCTGAAGAAGGGCTGAGTCGCCCCTGCGGCAGCCGACGCGTGGCCGGCTCGCGCCTGAGCCTGCGCACCATCAACCTCGGCCGACACGGCATCACCTGGCGAGCCTGCCCGCCTCGAATCGGCCCGGGCCGGAGATTCGTGCCCGGCGACGATTCAACACAACCTCGGCGAAAGCTGGCTGACGCGATGCAGGGGTGTCGGTCGGCCCATCGGACAGAGCAAGACCCTCCAACTTCTTGATGGGTTGACAGGGGGGTGGACCGGTGTGCCACGTGATTTTGCGTAGTAGTGTTAGACATTCGGTTCGCTTTGGGTGCAACCTAGGGCGTAGTAGGTCTGAGTGCAGGTACGGTCCAGGGTATGTCGACCCATCCCAGTGTATCGGACGCACGGCTTCTCAGCGTGCTGTCCACGGCCGTCGACGGTATCGTCGTCATGGACGACCGGGCCCGCATCCTGCTCTTCAATCAGGCGTGCGAGAAGCTGTTCGGCTACACCGCCGAGGAGACCTTCGGGCAGAACGTCAAGATGCTGATGCCGGAGGAATACGCCCGCGCGCACGACGGCTATCTCCGGCACTATCTTGAGACCGGCGAGCGCCGCATCATCGGCATCGGCCGCGAGGTCCGCGGGCGCCATCGCGACGGCACGGAATTTCCAATCGAGCTGTCGGTCGGCGAGGCGCACACCGCGGAAGGGCGCCAGTTCATTGGCATTATTCGTGATTTGAGGCCACGCAAGGCGGTTGAGAAGCGTCTTGCCCAAGCCCAGAACCAGCTCATCAGCATGACGCGCATCAGCGCGCTCGACGAGATGGGGGCGGCGATCTCGCACGAGCTCAACCAGCCACTGACGGCGATCATGCTCTATCTCCAGGCGATCCGGCGCAAAGCGCAAGCCGTGCCCGAACTGGACGCCTCGCTCGCCGCCGTCATCGACAAGGCTCTCAACGAATCGGAGCGTGCCAGTCAGATCATTCAGCGCATGCGCCATTTCGTCGAGAAGAAGGAGCCGGAGCGGCGGCCCGTCGACGTCGCCGAATTGATCGACGAATGCATGGAACTCGTCACCCTCGGCAACGCCAACGTCGATGTCCCAGTGGAAAGCGACGTGGCCGACGACCTGCCGAGGCTCCACGTCGACCCGGTCCAGATCCAGCAGGTCCTCGTGAACCTGCTCCGTAACGCGCTCGAGGCGGTGCGAACGGTCGACGAAAGGTGGGTGCGCATCTCGGCCGCGCGCGACGACGGCGCGATTGTCATCACGGTGGCGGATTCGGGGCCGGGCGTGCCGGCAGAGATCGTCCCCAACCTGTTCCGCGCGTTCTCGGGATCCAAGCGCCGGGGGCTCGGGCTCGGGCTCGCGATCTCGCGATCCATCGCACAAAATCATGGCGGTGATCTCACGGTGGAGCACGATTCGGGCGCCGGTGCGCGGTTCGTGCTTCAGTTGCCTCTCACGAACCTGGACGATGCGATCGGGCCACAGAGCGCCAGCGATGCTGGTGGAAAAGGAGAAAAAGGAACAACCGCATGAACGAAACCGCTCCTTCGATCCACATCGTCGACGACGACCCCTCGGTTCGCGACGCCTTGTCGGTCGTCTTCGACATGGAAGGCTTCACCGTCACCGCGTTCGAAACCGGCGAGGATTTCCTGTCGGCCGCCGGCGAGAGCGTTCCGGACTGCGTGCTGCTCGACGTTCACATGCCAGGTCGCTCGGGCATCGAGATCCTGCGTTCGCTCCAGGAGAAGAGGTTCTCGGCCCCCGTCTTCGTGATCTCAGGCCAGGGCGACATTCCCATGGCGGTCGAGGCAATCAAGCAGGGAGCGCACGACTTCATCGAAAAGCCCTTCGACGCCGACACGGTGGTGGGTCGGGTGCGAGAGGCGATCCGGGCGATGCGGGCCATGACCAGAAAGGGTGCGCCTGACCTGGACTTTCCCGGTGTCGGTCAACTCACGCCACGAGAGCGCGAGGTGCTGGAACAGATCACCGGTGGCGCCTCGAACAAGGAGGCGGGTCGCACGCTCGGCATCAGCCCTCGCACGGTCGAGGTGCATCGGGCGCGGATCATGGAGAAGCTCGGTGCCCGCAATGCCGCCGACCTCGTGCGGATCGTGCTTAGGGGCGGCTAGCTTTTGCGCGCCGCCGCGGCACGGGCGACCAGGCGCTGTGCGGAGCGGCGTCGTCCGGCCTCCTGGCGCGCGATTCGGTTCGCAATAACCCCTTTGGGGTCAGCCCCTTTCGCACTAACCCCATTGGGGTTCGATTGCGTGATACTGCGTAGTTCTGTGAAAAGGCCAAAGGCGTATAGTGCCGCGACCTGCCGCGAGGCAGAGACATCGAGGCGCGTTTCCGGTGACCATACACATCATCGAAGATGATCCGGGCGTTGCGGACGCCCTCGCGCTTCTGCTTGCGCAGTTGGGTCACCAGACGGTCGTGCATTGTGACGCGGAGTCCTTCTTCGAGAACCCGCCACCGGCCGCACATGATACCGTTATCGTCGATCTGGGGCTTCCCGGCCTGACGGGAATTCAGGTGATCCGCTGGATCGACCAGCTGCAGGTCAGGCCGAAGGTCATCGCCATCACCGGGCAGCCGAAACGGGTGATCATGGAGATGGTTGCCGACTACACCCCGGCAATCCTTCTGCGCAAACCGCTGACCGAAGAGGCGCTGGTCGAGCATCTTTGAGGCGGTCGGCCGTCGATCAGCTGCCGTTGCAACGCGCGGCTTCGGAACGATATCGGGCTTTACATCCACGACGTGACGTGATGTCGCACTGTGGTGTGAAAGGTCAGAGGCCGGCCAATTCTGCAATGCCGGCTATACGGAACCCGAGGCACTCTGCCAATTTTTGGGCTATGCTTCTCCGATACCCGCGGCGATACGTCGCGCCCTGATTTCATTAAGTAAATCGTCGTACGGAAACGACCGAATTACTCGGTAAAAGCCCTATCGGTAACGTGCTTTCGTCCCTGGAAGAGGAAATCAGTGCGCCGGACGGGGCGCTATTTTGCCGAGCGCGGCGGGCGGACGGTCTTCCGCCGTGTGATCCGGCGGAATGCTTCCGGGGGCTCATGAGGAGGCCACTATGGCGTATATGGATCGGGATGCGGGAGCCGGTGCCGGCGCTGCCCGGCAAAACGTCGTTCAGATGCCTTTTGCGGACGCAGCCGCACATCCCGTTACCAAGGTGCAGCGTCATTCCGAGCACACCGTGATCTTCTACGAGGGCGACACCGCGGACCGGCTGTTTGAGCTGGAAGACGGGATCGTCATGCTGTTCAAGCTGCTGCCGGACGGCCGTCGCCAGGTGGTCGAGATCCTGAAACCGGGCGCCATCTTCGGCCTCTCGGCAGGACCGGTCTATGACGTGTCGGCCGAGACGCTGACCTCTTCCCGGATCGGCGTGCTCGATCGCCGCGATATGGATTCCTCGCCCTGGCTGCAGCGTCAGGTGACGCATTGCCTGCTTCGACAGATGGAGACCATGCACGATCACGCCATGCTGCTTGGCCGCAAGTCGGCGGCAGAACGCGTGGCCAGTTTCCTGATGCGCATGGTGCCCGGCCGCGGTGGCTACGGCTGCCTGGGACCGGCCGAGGGCGGCAAGGACGAGCGCGAGGTCGTGCTGGCGATGACCCGTCAGGAGATCGCGGACTATCTCGGCCTGACGATCGAGACGGTGAGCCGGGTTATTTCCGACATGAAGCGTCGCGGCCTGATTTCCATCGTCCGCCAGGACCGCATCCGCATCAACAACGTCTGTGCCCTCTGCAAGGCCACCGGCATTCACTAGTGCACTTATCCGGGCGCGTGCGTCCGGGTCCGGCCGACAGACCGCAACAAGCGGCGGGCCGCCCCATCGGCCACACCCCACCCGGCCTTCATCCTGTCCAGGGATGGTCGGGTGGGGGCCTCACGCGCTTGCGGGACGCAACTCTTTGCCGTTTACACCGCCACCGAATGCCGCGCCGTGCCACGCGCCAGATAGGCGTCGAATGCCGCCGCGGCGATTCGCACGAACGGCCGTCCGGCCTCCGTTATCCTGACGCGATTGCCTGCGACCTCGGCCAGACCGTCGGCGACGAGTTCGCCGATTGCTTCAAGGCTTTCCTCGAAATCCCCGAGCGGCCGTCCGTAACGGGCCGCGATTTCGCCCACGTCCGCCGTGTCCTCGGTCATCAGCCGCTCGATGATTTCCGCCCGCGCGCGGTCATCATCGCTGAGCTGAAGGCCCTTGGCGACCGGCAGCCGGCCAGCAGCGATGTCGCGGCTCCAGCCACCGGTGTCGGCCCGGTTCTGCACGTAGCCGCGCGGCAGGAACCCGATCGACGACGCGCCGAAACCGATCAGGGCGCGGGCCGTATCCGTGGTGTAGCCTTGGAAGTTCCGCCGGAGCCGTCTTTCCTTCAGCGCGATTGCCATCTCGTCGTCGGCCCGGGCGAAGTGGTCGAGCCCGATCGCCAGGTAGCCGGAGCCTGTCAGGGCCCCGCGTGCCAGCGCCGCCAGGTGCATCCGCTCCCGCGCGTCCGGCAGCGCCGCCTCGTCGATCAGCCGCTGATGCTTTTTCAGCCAGGGAACGTGGGCGTAGCCGAACAGCGCGATCCGGCCAGGGGAGAGCTCCAGCGTGCGCCGCACCGTCTCAAGCACCGTCTCCGCCGTCTGGTGCGGCAGACCGTACATAAGGTCGAAATTGAGCGCCGTGATGCCCGCATCGCGCAGGAGCTCCACCGCCCGCGCCACGACCTCGTACGGCTGAATCCGTCCGATGGCGGCCTGCACCTTCGGGTCGAAATCTTGGACGCCGAGGCTCGCCCGAGTGATCCCGGACTCAACCAGCGTCCGCACCAGCGCCGGCGTCACCGTGCGCGGGTCGAGCTCGATCGCATGCTCCATCGACTCCGCGAAGCGGAAGTGAGCGCCGAGCCTGTCGACGATCGCAAGGAACTGCTGGCGCGGGAGCAGGCTCGGGGTGCCGCCGCCCCAGTGGATATGCGTCACCCGACGGCCTTGGCCGAGCCGCTCCAGCACCAGCGTGATCTCGTCGAGCATCGCCTCGGCATAGGACAGGACCGGCCCGTCGCGCCGCGCGCCCTTGGTATGGCAACCGCAGTAGTGGCAGATCACCCTGCAATAGGGGACATGCAGGTAGAGCGACAGATCGATCGCGGGATCGAGCGTCGCCAGCCATTCGCCGTAGATCTCGCCGGTCACGCCGGCGTGGAAGTGCGGTGCCGTCGGATAGCTGGTGTAGCGGGGGACGTTGCGCGTGGCGTAGCGCTGTTCGAGCGGTGTCATGACGCCTTGATAGGCGGATCGGGCAGGGCGCGCCTTGATCCTGCTCAAACAGGATCGAGTAAACGCGGGCCGGCGCCTTGGTCCGCCAGCTCGTCGTAGGGATTGCGCAGCGGACACGCGTCGATCGAGAGGCAGCCGCAGCCGATGCAGTCGCCGAGCTGGTCGCGCAGCCGCGTCAGCCGCTCGATTCGCGCGTCGAGGTCTGCCTTCCATCGCGCTGACAGCCGTTTCCAGTCGGCAGCGTTCGGCGTGCGCTTCTCCGGCAGCTCGGACAACGCGTCGCGGATCTCGGCAAGCGGAATGCCGGTGCGCTGCGCCACCTTGATGATGGCCACGCGGCGTAGCACCTCGCGCGGGTAGCGGCGCTGATTGCCAGCGCTCCGGAAGCTGTGGATCAAGCCCTTCGCTTCGTAGAAATGCAGCGTCGACACCGCAACGCCACTGCGTCTTGCGACCTCGCCGACCGAGAGTTCGCGCGGAGGTCTGAACGATCGACGTTTTTCTTCACTCATCCTATTGACCTCAAGCTTGGTTGAGGTCGTACCAAGCTCCAACATCGAATGCAACAGCAGGAGCAATGTGCCCTATGAACGCCCCCAAAAGCTTCCCGACCGGCGACCGCATCAAACTGGCTGTCATCTATGGCAGCGTCCGTTCCGGCCGGTTCTGCGACACGGTTGCTCGCTGGGTCACGGAAGAACTCGCCGACGCGGACGCTTTCCGGGTCGGTGTGATCGACCCCCTGGCGTTCGATCAGAAGGACGCGTCCAGGGTCGCCGATCTCAAGGCAGCCCTCAAGGCCGCTGACGCATTTCTGGTCATCACGCCCGAGTACAACCATGGCTATCCCGCTGCCCTAAAGGAGCTGATCGACAGCGCCAGCAAGGAATGGCATGCCAAGCCGGTGGCCTTCGTTTCCTACGGCGGGCAGTCCGGAGGGCTGCGGGCTGTGGAGCAGTTGCGCCTGGTCTTCGCCGAGCTGCATGCCGTCACGATCCGCGACGGCGTTGCCCTCCCCAACGCCTGGAACCTGTTCGACGCCGACGGCCGGCTGATCGCCCCCGATGCGCCGCGCGAGGCGCTTCACTTCACGCTGGGCCGCCTCAGGTGGTGGGCCGAGGCGCTCCGCTCGGCACGCGCGGCGGAGCCTTACGAACGGTCGGCGGCATAAGACAGGGACGCGCGCCTGCAGCGGGTCGCCTGTCGATGCCTGCCGCCACGTGCGAGACCTCTCCTCCCAGTCATCCTGATTCCCTCACGCCGGTGTGGGAGCAAGGTATTCCAGGCGGGCGGGGAGGAGAGGCGCTCGGCGTAGGGTCGATATGTTGATTCAACCAATCGAGCGTGATCAATGCAGCGCGATCCTGTATGGAAGGCATTGTCCTCCCAGCAACGATGACACGCTGTGCGTTCTTTCAGGCTTGTTTCTTTCCTTCCACGTCCCATGGTCCTGGTCTGGGTCGCGGTCACGCTTGCGCTTGGTGCTGCCGGTGGCTTCGTCTTCGACGCGGTCGGCCTTCCGGCGCCGTGGCTTTCAGGAGCCATGGTGTTCGTGGCGCTTGCCGGCTTTACCAGGATTCCGACGACGATCCCCGACCAACTGCGCGACGGCATCTTCGTCGTGCTCGGTGTTTCCATGGGGGCCGGCGTGCGTCCGGATGTGGTCGAACGCCTGCATGCATGGCCGCTATCGATCGCCATCCTTGGCCTTGTCGTCGTCGGAGTGACGGCCTCGACCTACGTCTTCCTGCACAAGGTTGGCGGCTGGGACAGGGAAGCGGCCTATTTCGGTGCCATCCCCGGCGCGCTGTCCCTCGTGATGGCGCTGGCGGCCGGGCGATCGGCCGACATTCCCCGCATTGCCGTCTCGCAGTCGTTCCGCCTGTTCGTCCTCGTCGCCGTATTGCCGCCGCTGATCGTCGGCGGCACGGAGCATGGTGAGCTGGTCATGCCGTCCGGTGGCGGTGCCGGACCGGTTGCGACGGTGATCGTCTTCGTGCTGTGTACCCTGTCGAGCGTTGCTGCGGTCCGGCTGCGGGTGCCCGGCGGCTGGCTGACCGGCGCCTTCTTCATGAGCTCGGCGTTGAACGCGACCGGCCTTCTTCCGGTTGCCCTGCCGCAGTGGATGGTGATTCCCTGCTACGTCGCACTCGGGGCGATGATCGGTGCCCGCTTCGGCAACACCGATCTTCGCACCTTCCTGCGCATGCTCGCGGCCTCATTCGGCGGCTTTCTGATCGGATTCGGTGTCTCGGCCCTCGGGGCCTGGCTCACGGCGGGGATGCTCGGCCTGCCGTTCGGTCAATTGATGCTGGCCTACGCGCCAGGTGGCCTGGAGGCAATGACCCTGCTCGCCTTCATGCTCAACCTCGACCCGGCCTTTGTCGCGACTCACCAGCTCGCCCGCTACATCGGCATGGTGCTGCTGTTGCCCTTCGCCACCCGGCTGACGCTGCGCGACGCAAACGGAAAGCGCATCGCGCCTCGGTAG
>CAYXAA010000021.1:0-79315 GCA_964462985.1 uncultured Hyphomicrobiales bacterium
TGGCGGAGAGGATGGGATTCGAACCCACGAGACGCTTTTGACGCCTACTCCCTTAGCAGGGGAGCGCCTTCGACCACTCGGCCACCTCTCCGTCCCGCGTCTTTTCGGAGATTCCGCGGCGAATGGCAAGAGCGGGCCGTCGAAAATCATGCCGATTCCGAGCCGATCGCGGCAGAGCGGCCGATAGACGTGGGGGAATCGGGAGAAATCGAGCCCGATCGCCGCAGACCCTTCGGTGCGCCATGCCGCCAGGACACGAAATCCCTGCCCGGTTGCATCAAAGCTGCGCCGCTCCGCCAATGCGAGGACGAGGCTGCTAGGCGTGCAACGCTGCCGCCTGCTCCTCCTCTCGCCCCTTGCCGCCGGTCTCCCGCACCAGCCAGTCGGCAAACGCCCGCATCGCCGGGCTGCGCTCGCGGGCGTTGAGCCAGGTCAGCCAGTAGCGGCCGGTGACGATCTCGGCCGCAAACGGCCGGACCAGGCGGCCCTCGCCGATCTCGCGCGCGAACATGGCAACCGGCAGCAGCGCGACGCCGGCGCCGGCGGCGGCAAGGCTCGCCATCGCCGGAGAGGAGTCGAGCACCGGACCGCGCAGCGGCGGGCATGGCAGTCCCTGGGCGGCGAACCAGCGCTCCCATTCTCCGGCCCGGTATGAGCGCATCAGCACCTCGCCGGCAAGATCACCCGGTGCCGACAGCCGGGCGGCGACCTTTGGGCTGCACAGCGGCGACAGCGGCGCGTCCATCAGCCTCATGCTGCCCTCGCCGCGCCAGGCGCCATCGCCGAAGCGGATCGCCATGTCGAGCCCTTCGCCGGCGATGTCGGCGCGGTTGTTGTTGGTGAACACCCGAAGATCGATGCGCGGACAGGCTTCGGCAAAGCGCGGCAGCCGCTCAATCAGCCAGCCCGCGGCGAAGGTGGTGACCACCCCGACGGTGAGGACCTCGCGGAACCGGCCGTCGAGGAAGCGGTCGAGCACGTCGCCGATCCGGTCGAAGGCGCTTTCGACCACCGGCACCAGCGCCGCGCCCTCGTCCGTCAGCATCAGCCCACGCGGCGTCCGCTTGAACAGGGCGACGCCGAGCCGATCCTCGAGCGCCTTGATGTGGTGGCTGACGGCCGCCTGGGTGACGCAGAGCTCGATCGCCGCGCGGGTGAAGCTGCCATGCCGGGCAGCGACCTCGAAGGCGCGCAGAGCGTTGAGCGGAAGCTGAGGTCGGTCCATGATATTATTTTTTCTAATATTGAAACTAAGATTTGATCGTTTGTTGCGGCCGATATTGCAGTCTACACGGCATTCCCGGGGGTTGGTATCAATTTTATTGAGGTAAGAGATGATCACCAGAAGACAGGTTTTCGGGACGGCGATGGCGTCGGTCATGGTTGCGGCGACGGTCGGCGTTGCCCTTGCGCCGCGGACATGGGCGGCCGGCGACGACTTCATTCCGCGCCGTGCCCTTGAAGAGATCGAGCAATGGTCGGGCGGCCGGCTGGGCGTCGCTGTGCTCGACACCGGGACCGGACGGACGGCCGAGTGGCGCGGCGATGAGCGCTTTCCCCTCAACAGCAGCTTCAAGGTCTTGCTGGCGGCCATGGTGCTGGCCCGGGTGGATGCCGGCGCGGAAACACTGGAGCGGACGGTTCCGATCGAAGCCTCCGACCTGGTCTCCTGGGCGCCGGCCGTCGAAAAGAAGGTCGGCAGCACGATGACGGTTGCCGAGCTGTGCAGCGCAGCCGTCACCTTGAGCGACAACGCGGCCGCCAATCTCCTTCTGGAGACCGTCGGCGGGCCTGATGACCTGACACGCTTCCTTCGCGAAACCGGCGATCAGGTCACCCGTCTCGACCGGACCGAGCCGACCCTCAATGACACTGCGCCAGGCGATCCACGCGACACCACGTCACCGCGCGCCATGCTCTCAAGCCTCGAGCATCTTCTGCTCGGCGACCGGCTGTCGCCAGCCTCCCGGCAACAACTGCTCGACTGGATGCTCGCCAACAAGACGGGCGACACCCGGATCCGCGCCGGGGTGCCGGCCAATTGGCGCGTCGGCGACAAGACCGGCACCAGCGGCAAGGGCGCGATCTCGGACGTCGCCATCCTGTTCCCGCCGGACCGCAAGCCCGTCCTGCTCACGATCTACATCGCCGAGGCCACCCGCAAGACCGAGGAGCTCAGCGCGCTTCAGGCCGCCGTTGCCCGGATCGTGGCCGAGCGCATCATGGCGATGGGCGGATAACGGATCCGGCCCGCCGGTAACCGCGGTGGCCGCAGCAGGCCGCCTCTTCGACCACCGATGTGCCGTGACCATGAGCCGGCTCGATCATGAAGTCCGGTCCGCCGCAGCCCCGCGGCGGACCCGGGAGACGGCCTGAGACGACCATCGGGCAGCCTTTTTTCAGGACAGCGCATGGCCGCTGACAGCCGCGACACGCCGTTGCCCTGCCGGATCACGGCTCAACCTCAGTGAGGAGCGAAAGCGTTGTGACCGGCGCCTCCGCGGCCACGCAATCAGCCGACAAAGTGCAGCGTCAATCTGATTTCACGCCAAACTCACGTAGAGTGATCTTTGGATATGATAAGAAACAATCATAAGAAGAATGAAAAGCATTTTGAGAACGTCAAATTTCTTACACGGCGCTGCCCCGCGCCTTGTTTCCGGGCATCGCCAAGCCACCAGGTGTTTTCAATGCTTTACACAATCGTTTTCATCGCCTGCCTGACGGAATTTCCACAGTCCTGTAGCGCCTACGAGCAGCCCGTGCATGGCTTTGCCAGCCATCCGGCCGCCGCCTTCGTTCAGGCGCAGGGCGTGCTCGCCCAGTGGCTAAACGCGCATCCCGGCTACACGCTGCGGCGCTGGAAGCTGCAGCCCGGCCTTGGGGCCTGAAGAAGTAGCGGCGGCTCCTTCAGTGCAGCGTCAGCCACTCTCGGGCCGCCCGCTGCGCCTCGGCAATCTGTTCCCGGGTCATCTCGGCCGAAATCTCGCGCCGGTAGCGCACCGCTGCAGCACTGCCCTTCATCGCGGCGAGATTGAACCACTTGTGCGCCGCGACCAGGTCGGCTGCGCCGCTGCGACCGCTGGCACTGTCGAGCCCAAGCTGAAACAGAATATCCGCACCGGCGGGCTTTTCTCCCATTGCGGCCAGTTCCGACACCCTAAGTTCATACCGCGCCATAACTCTCTCCCATCGAAGACTGCGCTCCGCTTGCAGAGCGGCGATCTTGGTTTCCGGATCTTCTGGATGCGACTTGTTCCACTCGATCCATGACCTGAAGATGTCTTGGCAGCGCTGAAAATGCCCTTAAAATTTTAGTTTAATGAGAGCCAAACAATCTGCATACGCGCGGTTAACTTCATCTTCCGGTAACGCTGTCGGGCGGAAAACCGATGTAACACCAAGACCTCCACTGCCGGATGGCCCGGGTCGCATCCACTATTCGTTCACCACGACGACAGATCGCCGGTCAGCGGCCGGCGGCGACGCTGGTGTGATGGCGGCCTCCCGGATCCTCGAGCGCACGACCATGCGCGCCCTGGAACCAAGCTATACCGACACGGGGCCGTCGGCGCGGACGGAGCCCTGGAGACCCCGTGTCAGCAAGGCCAGAGGCATCACGGCCTGCAACGGGATGCTGTGACCGTCACAACGAACGCAAACGAGAGAGGCTGCGATCCGGACCAAGACGCCCGCAAGAGACCTTGGCTGCGCATGCTCGGACCTACACGACTCAACGCTGCCACGCGACCGCCTGCACGATCACCTCGTTTCCCCCAGGCCTTGTTAAAACAGCGAAGGCCGAAGCTTTCTTCGCCGGCGGCCACACCCTGGAAAACAACCTATAACTGGCCCGTAGATCAGGCACTAGCAAATGCAACAAATTGTAGTCCTGCCGGATCGGAGAAACACGAACAGCAGCAACGTTGTAAAAAGGTGACAGCTTTTTGCCCGTCGATATGCGATTCTCTCGGCATGAATATACTTCCGGGGCAGGGGGTGCCTTCAAGGAGTGATCCATGAATCGCCTTTTTCTGTCCTCAGCGATGGCCGTGGTCATGACCGGTGCGGCTTACGCTGCCGATCTTCCGACCTACGAGCCGGCGCCGATCGTGGAGCCGTCTCCACTCGCCTACAACTGGTCCGGCTTCTATGGCGGTCTTCAGGCCGGTTGGGGATGGTCCGACTTTGATATCAACGACGGCCTCGGCCTCGATGAAACCATCGACATGGACGGCGGTTTCGTCGGCGGCGTGATCGGTGCCCAGTGGCAGTGGAACTGGATGGTGGTCGGCGTCGAAGGTGACCTGAACTGGTCGGGCGTCGAGGGCGATGAGTCCGGACCCGGCTTCGGCAACCTTGATGGCAAGATCAACTGGTTCGGCTCGCTCAACGCAAAGCTCGGCATTGCGATCGATCGCGTCCTCCCCTACGCCGTCGGCGGTGTCGCCTTTGCTGGGGCCGAAACCGGTCAGACGCTCGCCGGCGGTTCCTCGGACGACGACCAGACCTACGTCGGCTGGACCTTGGGTGCTGGCTTGGACTACGCCGTCACCGACAACATCATTGTCGGCCTGCAGTATAAATACTACGACTTCGGCGAAGAGGACTTCGACCTCAGCGGCGGCTTCACCGACCGCGAGGGCGATCTCAACATGCATACGGTCTCGGCACGTTTCACCTACAAGTTCGGCGCCTTCTGAGGCTGTCTGAAGACTCCTTGACCGTCCTGGCGATATCCGCAATTCCGGCAAGAACCCTTGCCGGGATTGCCTGTTTTTGCGGCACGGTGTGCAAAAAGGGATGAGGCGACGCGCGGGCCGAACCTGCTGCGGGCAAACAGCCCCGGTTTCATCCACCTGTACATCCACCGTTCATCCTGGCCTTGCTAGAGAGAACCGGTTTGGTAATCCTGCACGATGCGGGATCGGCGGTCGACGAACGGAAAGAGGGCCATGGCCACTTGCGGTGTCTTTTCCAATTTCCCCGGGCGGGCCGGCGCCATGCTGCGCGGCATCGTCGGACTTGCTCTCGCAGTCTATGTCACGACAACGGCCGCCGCCGGGCCCCTCGATCCGTTCTTCGGTCGCTGGCAGACGCCGGATGGCGGCGAGGTGCTGATCAAGACTTGCAGCAAGACCCCGTGCGGCCAGCTCGTCTCGTTCCCTCCGCCGCCAGGAACGACCATGGCAACGGCGACAGACGTGAACAACCGCGATCAAAGCAAACGCGGCCGCAAGCTGCTCGGCCTGGCCGTGCTGTGGCGGATGGAGCCCGCCGGAAAGGGCGCCAAGGCCCGGATATACGACCCTCGCCGCGGCTTTTCGGTCCCGGCGACGCTGACGCTTCAGGGCAACCGTCTCACCATTCGCGGCTGCGCCCGCGTCATATTCGAGATCTGCGAAACCGAGACCTGGGTGCGACGGTAATCGGACACGGCTTCGACCCGGCTTAGGACGAACCAACTTGGCGCTGAAGCGGAACGGAAGACACCCGTTCGGTTGCCCTCGGTCCGTCTACAGCATCCGCTTGAAGCCCTCGTGGCTGCGCTCATAGCCGAGCCGCTCGTAAAAGCGGTGGGCATCGGCGCGCTGCTTGTTCGAGGTCAGCTGCATCATCATGCAGCCGAGCGCGCGGGCCCGCTCTTCGGCGAAGCGCACCATCGCCCCGCCGATACCCTGGCCGCGGCGGTCGGCGCGGGTGTGGACGCTCTCGAGCTGTGCGCGCGAGCCACCCTGGAAGGCGAGCCCGAGCAGCACCGTCAGCTGGAAGGTTCCGACCACTTCGCCATTCTCGTCGCGAGCGACGTAGATTTCCGTGTCCGGATGAGCGGCAATGCGGCGGAAGGCTGCAAGGTAGGGCGTTAAATCGTCCGTCTCCCGCCCGACTCGTGACCCGACCGCGCCGGCGTTCACCAGCGCCACGATCGTCGCCACATCCGCTTCCGTTGCCGGCTCGATCACCACCTCGGCCGTGCGTGACATTCCCCCTCCGCGACTGTGATCCCTGCAAGACCCAACTGGCAAAAAGCCTTTGGCGGATGAAAAAACGCCACCGGACCAGTCGAAATTACGCGATTCTGGCAGGGCCAGACATCCCTCGCCTTCAGCGAACGACGCCGGTTCAGTCCGTTGGAACGGAGAGATCGACGAGCATCAGCTCGCTGCTGCAACCGTGACCAATGGCGGATATACCACCGGCCCGGCCTGATCGGCCGCCTCGAGCGCCGCGTGCATGGCGACGATGACCGGCTCCGGCGCGAGTTCCTGCGGCGTCAGGAACAGCCCGAGCCGCCGCATCGCATCACCGAAGCGCACCGACGACGTCAGATAGACCAGGAACGGTGCAGCGACCAGCGGTATGGTCACCGGCAGCAGCCACAAGACAAGGTCTGGCACCCAGTCGACGGCGAAGGCGAGCGCGCCTGCGCCGAACGCGACCATCCACCAGGTGGCGAGGATACTGTCGCGCAGCGACACGGAACCGTCGTCCCGCGCCGCGGCCGGCCAGCCGGAATCCGCGCCGCGCAGGATCTGGAACACCGAGCGGCTCTGGAACATCATGTGGATCGGCGCCAGCAGCGACGTCAGCAGCAGTTCGACGAACGCGCTGACGGTAACCCGCAGCGCGCCGCCGAAGTGCCGCCCCTCTCCATAAAGCAGAGCGCGCACAAGCAGCAGTGCCTTAGGCAGGATCAGGAGAGCGACGACGCCGAACAGCAGGGCGAGCGCCGTGCCCGTCTCCGGATGCGGAAAGATCGGGAACAGCGACTGGCCGTCAAAATAGACTGGCGGCGGCGCCACGAGCGGAGCGACGATGCTCGCGACCAGGAACAGCAGCCAGATGGGAGAACACAGATAGGCGAAGATCCCCTGCAGGATCGATATCCGGCTCCACAGGTGGAACCGCGGCGCCAGCAGAACGCGGCCGTGCTGCAGGTTGCCCTGGCACCAGCGCCGGTCGCGCTTGGCGTAGTCGATCAGATTGGCCGGCGCCTCCTCAAAGGAGCCCGAGAGATCTGCGTCGAGCCGAACGGTCCATCCGTCACGCGCCAGCATTGCCGCCTCGACCGTGTCGTGGCTGAGGACGTCGCCACCGAATGGGGGCTTGCCGGCGAGCTTCGGCATGCCGCAGGAATTGGCGAAGGCCCGGGTCCTGATCAGAGCGTTGTGGCCCCAGAACGGCCCTTCCCGCCCCTGCAGGGCTGCAACTCCACGGGAAAAAATCGGTGAGTAGAACCAGGCCGAGAATTGCAACAATCGCCCGAACACGGTGCGCCGCTCGATGACGCGCGGAAGTGTCTGCAGAAGGCCAAGGGTCGGCTCGGCTTCCATGCGCCGGACCATCTCGACGATGGTCTGGCCGCTCATCAGGCTGTCGGCGTCGAGCACCAGCATGTAGTCATAGGCACCGCCGGACGTGCGGATGAAGTCCGCAACATTGCCGGCCTTGCGGCCGACGTTCGGCGAGCGATGGCGGTAGAACAGCCGCCCGCCGGCACGCAGCCTGAGCAGAACGCGGCGATAGCTGGCCTTTTCGGCCTCGACGCACTCCGGCCGCGTCGAATCCGACAGGATGTGAAAATCGAAAAGGTCGATGACGCCCAGGCTGTCGAGCGCGCGGTACATCGCCTCGACACGGGCGAGAACCCCTTTTGGCTCCTCGTTGTAGACCGGCATCAGGATGGCAGTGCGGCCCGTCGGACGGCCCTCGATGCGACGCACCGGCTCGCTCTGAAACAGAAGGCCGAGGAGAGCCGTGCAGGCGCCCCAGGCCAGCCAGAAGCATGAGACCGCCACCAGCGCAATTCGAACGATATCGAGAACGTCGAAGCCGTCGGACTGGGCAACGGTGCCGAACATGGCCACGGCAGCCCAGACGAGGCAGACGGTCAGCACGACCGCGCCAACCCTCCTGACCATGACCACAAGGTCACTGACCGCGCCCGGGCGATCGTTCAAGACTTCGCTCCCTTGAAGGTATCACTGCCTGCGATGATCCGTCGCAGGGCCGACAACAGCCTCCCCGACGACAACGCCGGCGCCACGAGGTCACGCTCGGGCATGACCAGTGGCCGCGAGGGAGGCGGAAGCACGAGACAGGACAGCACCAGTTTCCGTGTAAGCGGCGTCACCCGTTCGGCCAGAACGTCCGCAACGGAAAATGGTAATGACAGCGAGGTGAGGGCATCCTCAACGACGGC
This sequence comes from uncultured Hyphomicrobiales bacterium, assembly GCA_964462985.1. Lineage (GTDB taxonomy): Bacteria > Pseudomonadota > Alphaproteobacteria > Rhizobiales > Stappiaceae > CAYXAA01. Next base: position 8,204 of record CAYXAA010000021.1, read on the forward strand.
CTTCAGTGCCGCATCGTCGAGGTCAGGCCGGCCGAGCTCCGCTCGCAGCCTCTCGTAACCCTCGGTTGCAGTCGGGCAGGTCGGCGTCACGATCGCTGTATCGTGATCGGTGTGCATCACGCCACTCCATTCCATTGATAGACCCAGGTTTCCGTCAGGGGCTTTCCGTTCGACAGCAGGACGAGCCCGAGTTCGACCGGTGCGTTGCTGTTTTGACGGCGCACGTCGAACACAACGCGCCAGTGACCGCTTTCGTTCATTTTCTGGACGACGAGATGATGAATTTCGCCGTTATGGGCGCTGGCCTTTGGCTCCAGCGTCGTCTCGGTACCAAGGCCCGCCAGCATTCCACCTGCAAATTCGACCGCGAACTTGCGATTCTCGGGATCCGGCTCCGTCGCCGCAGTGCCTCCATGTCCCGTTCGGGTCTGCACAACCATGGCCAGATCGGTCGCAGGCGCAGCTTCCCTGCCCCAGATCATCCGGTAGCGGTAGGTGTGCTCCGAGCCGGCCTTCGCCCCTCCCTCAGGCGCCCAGAACGCCACGATATTGTCGTGGATCTCCTTGTCGGACGGCACTTCGGCAAGCAGGATCGTCCCTTTGCCCCATTCGCCGATCGGCTCGATCCACAACGACGGCCGCCGCTCGTAGTGCGCCTCCAGGTCGAGATAGTTGTCGAATGCGCGATCGCGTTGCTCCAGGCCGAAACCGGTCGGGCTGGTCTCGGCGAAGAATGACAGACCGAGCCTGCCGGGATTGTTCAGGGGGCGCCACAGCCGCTCGCCCGACGGCCGCAGGATCAGGAGCCCGTCGCTGTCGTGGACCTCCGGCCGGTAGTCGTCGAAGCCGACGCGATCGTTCTCACCGAACAGGTACATCGACGTGAGCGGCGCGATGCCGAGCCGGCCGATGTCGCCGCGCACGAAGATCCTGGCGTCGACGTCGATGACGGTCTCCGCGCCGGGGCGGACGATGAAGGCATAGGCGCCGGCGACGCGCTCGCTTTCAAGTTCGGCCCACACCCTTATCTCGCGTTCGCCATCAGCCGGCCGCTCGACATAAAATCGCGTGAACCGCGGGAACTCTTCGGGCTGACCGGCTGCGGTGTCGATCGCCAGCCCGCGCGCCGACAGGCCGTAGATATTGCCGCGTCCAAGTGCCCGGAAGTAGCTGGCTCCGAGGAAGGTCACCAGTTCGTCGCGATAGTCCGGCCGGTTGAGCGGATAATGCAGGCGGAATCCACCAATGCCGGGCAGCGGAAGCGAGTCAAAGGCGCTCGGATCGAGCGGCGGTCTGTACTCGAAATCGGCGGCGGAGAACAGGATCGGGGTGGCGCGGCCGTCTACCACCTCCAGCAATTGGACCGGGTAATCGAACAGCCAGCCCGGATGGAACGCCTGCAGCTCGAAGTTTCCGCCGGCATTCCGCCACACCGCGTGTTCGGGGCGGTAGCGAATCGCCCGGTAGCGGTCGTAGTCGAGGTCCGCCAGCGGCGCCGGAAGGCTCTGCTCCGGCCGCGTGTAGGCAGTAGCGGCGGCAGCGCGCATGCGCTCTATCAAACCGTCCCAGGAGAACGGCTCGCTTGCCTCCGACAGGATGGCCGCGTGGGCAGAGGGAAAAATGGCGCCTCCCAGGGCCCCGATACACGCGGCACTCAAAGCCAGGAAGGCTCGGCGATCCATCGTCTGTCTGTCCTTTCTCCGGGACCGTCGGCGCACGGCGACCCGCTCGCCTGCGACCGAAGTCCGAACGTATAAGTCACGGTTGTGCGAAAATTGGGGCGGTCGGACCGCACGATGCTGCGGCGCACCACCAGCAATGATTAAATCGTCAATCTGCTGACAAACAACTGGATTCTGCGGCGGCTCAAGAAAATTTTCACTGGCGTAACAGTGCGTTATGCCAATGGCGCAAAGATCGCCAGTGGCCATGCAATTTTCGCAAGCCCGAAGCACGCCGATGCAGTCGCGGGCGCGGTCGGCATCCGGTTGCGACAGACTTCGGCAAAAAAACGACAGGGTTACCTAACCGGTCCTTGAGCTGGGCTGCCTGCCCCGCTGAAGGCGGCTCAATCCAGCCCGATCTTCTTTCGCAACAGCTCGTTGACCGCCTGGGGATTCACCTTGCCCTGGGAGGCCTTCATCACCTGGCCGACGAACCAGCCGAGCAGCCCGGGCTTCTCGCGGGCCTGGACAACCTTGTCCGGGTTGGCGGCGACGATCTCGTCGACCACCTTTTCGATCGCCGACAGGTCGGTGACCTGCTTCATGCCCCGCGCCTCGACGATCTCGGCCGGGTCCCCGCCCTCTGACCACAGGATCTCGAACAGGTCCTTGGCGATCTTGCCGGATATCGTGCCGTCCTTGATGAGGTCGATGACACCGCCGAGCTGGGCCGCGGAAACCGGGCTTTCGGCCAGGTCGATCCCCTCCTTGTTGAGGCGGCCGAACAGCTCGTTGATCACCCAGTTCGCAGCGAACTTGGCATCCCGCCCCTTCGCAACCTGCTCGAAGAAGTCGGCCGAAGCTCTTTCTAAGACAAGGATATCGGCATCATACGCTGTCAGACCGTAGTCTGCCATGAACCGCGCCTTCTTCTGGTCGGGCAGTTCCGGCAGATGCGCCGCCAGGTCATCGACATAGTCCTGCGTCAGCACCAGCGGTAGCAGGTCGGGATCCGGGAAATAGCGATAGTCGTGCGCTTCTTCCTTGGTGCGCATTGACCGTGTCTCGCCCTTCACCGGGTCGAACAGGCGGGTCTCCTGCTCAACGGTTCCGCCGTCCTCGAGGATGCCGATCTGACGACGGGCCTCGTATTCGATCGCCTGTCCGACGAAGCGGATCGAGTTGACGTTCTTGATTTCGCAGCGTGTGCCGAAGGGACCGCCCGGCTTGCGCACCGACACGTTAACGTCCGCCCGCATCGAGCCCTGGTCCATGTTGCCGTCGCAGGTTCCAAGATAGCGCAGGATGGTGCGCAGCTTGGTCAGGTAGGCCTTGGCCTCGTCCGCCGAGCGCAGGTCCGGCTTCGACACGATCTCCATCAGCGCCACGCCGGACCGGTTGAGGTCGACGAAGGACATGGTCGGGTGCTGATCGTGCAGCGACTTGCCGGCGTCCTGTTCCAGGTGAAGCCGCTCTACCCCGACCTCGATCGCTTCCCCGGGCATGTCGAGATGGATCGTTCCCTCGCCGACGATCGGCTCCTTGTACTGGGAGATCTGGTAGCCCTGCGGCAGGTCGGGATAGAAGTAGTTCTTGCGATCGAACACCGACCTCAGGTTGATCTTGGCCTTCAGGCCAAGTCCGGTGCGGACCGCCTGCGCGACGCATTCCTCGTTGATCACCGGCAGCATGCCCGGCATCGCGGCGTCAACCAGACTGACGTTGGCATTCGGCTCCTTGCCGAATTCGGTCGAAGCTCCCGAGAACAGCTTGGCGTTGGAGGTGACCTGGGCATGGACCTCCATCCCGATCACGACTTCCCAGTCGCCGGTCGCCCCCTTGATGAACTTCTTCGGGTCTGGGGTCCGAGTATCGACAATCGCCATTGCGTCTTCCGTCCTGTCGCATCGCGCCGGCGCCCGGCCCTTGCATCGGACGCCCTGTTCCGACCCGTTGGGTAGTCGCAAGCGGCCTCGCCCGCAAGAGCTTCCTGCATCGCGCAGCGCCGGCACGGTGCTTCTCGGCGTTGGCAGCCACGCGCAGCCGCTGCCACGATCAGAACCGCTGCGGAAGCTTGACCTGGATCAACGAGAAAGTTTCAGACGCAACCAATACTGGGTTTGAGTGAAGCGGCGCACCGATGCGCCTCGCGAAACGGGAGGCAAGGGTTATGGGCATTTTGGAGAGGATCGACAAGCGGCTCACTCTGATGAACGAGATGATGCACACCGTCGGCGCCGTGGACGGCATACCTGCCGCCTATTCAGCCGAACAGCAGCTTCGGACCGCAACGACCCGCTGCATCGCCTGTAGGATGCCGGAGAGCTGCGGCCAGTGGCTGGCGGAGCACCGGGACGGCGCCCCGGCAGCGCCGGACTTCTGTCCGAACCGTCAACTGTTCGCGTCCTGGGCAGAGCGAATGCCAGCAGAGGCCTGATCATTCGTCTGCCCGCGATGGCATCTTTGCGCCATACGCGATCAGCGTTTCAGGCCGAGCCTGCGGCGGACCAGGAAGGTAACCGCCGCGGCAAGGCTCGCCCCCACCCAGCGCGGCGCAAACACCGCGAGCGCGCCACCCTCGTAACCGCCGACCGGTGACAAGCCGCTGGTGTGTAGCGCGGCATCGATCAATAGGCTTAGGGCCGCTGCCGCAAAGCCGGCGATGATGATCTTGTTCCTGGCATCGGCATACCAGCCGAGCCCGGCGCCAATCAGCAGCGCGAACGGGTTGAGCAGACCGGCCAGGCCGAGGAGCAGCGGCAGCGTGTCGTCGATGGTCATGGTGGCGTTGTAGCCCGCGGCGCCGCCAAAGGCGAGATCCCGGACCACGCGAGGACGAGCGGACGCCGTATCACACCAGCCGGCCAGCCACCCGGTCGGCAATCGCCAGCGATGCGGTCAGTCCCGGGGATTCGATCCCGTAAAGAGCAACGAGGCCGGGCAGGCCGTGCTCTGCCGGGCCATGCAACAGGAAATCGCCCGCGGCTGCACCAGCGCGGCCGAGCTTGGGCCTGACGCCGGCATAGTCCGGGAGAAGCGCACCGTCCGGTAGCGCGGGCCAGTAACGGCGAATCGCCTCGTAGAACCGGCTGCCGCGCTCCGCCGCGACCCGGTAGTCGATTGCCTCAGGCTCCTCCACGTCCAGCCACTCCACGTCGGGTCCGAACCGCGCCCGACCGGCCATATCGAGCGTCAGGTGGACGCCGAGGCCGCCGGCCTCCGGCACCGGATAGATCAGCCGCGAGAACGGTGCCGTTACCGCGAGACTGAAATAGTTGCCTTTGGCGTAGAAGGTCTCGGGCACTGCGTAGCCGGTCGGCAGTGGCCGCAGCGTGCGCATCAGCCGGCTCGACCACAGGCCGCTGGCGACGACGAGGCATCGGCAGGCAAGCGCAAAGCCGTCGGCCATGGTCAGGCGGTAGCCCTCGGCAAGCGCCTCGATTGCCGCAACGTCCGCGTTCGGCACGACCTCGCCGCCCGTAGCCTCAAGCTCGCCCTGCAGGGCGAGCATATACCCGTGGCTGTCGAGAATGCCGGTCGATGGCGACAGCAACGCTCCGTGGCAGGCAAGGGCCGGCTCAAGCCGCCCGGCCTGTTCTTTCGACAGCATTTCCAGATCATCTACGCCGTTTGCGGCCGCCCGCGCCCGGATGTCGGCAAGCACGGGGAGCTGCTCCGGCGCAGTCGCCACGATCAGCTTACCGAGGCGCCGGTGCGCGACCCCGTGCTCTTTCAGGAAGTCGTAGAGCCGTCTCTTGCCATCGATGCAGGTGATCGCCTTGAGGCTGCCGGCGTCGTAGTAGATCCCGGCATGGATCACTTCCGAATTGCGCGAACTCGTCTCCGACCCGATAAGGCCGTGACGCTCCAGCACCATGACCGCACGGCCGCGCAGCGCCAGGGCCCGGGCGACGGCGAGCCCGACGACGCCGGCACCGACCACGACCGTGTCGACATCCGGCGTCATGGCATGCAGCGCGTTGGCGTCAGCGCCACCACGTCTCGGGCGCGAACCGGCCGGCCGCCTGCTCGATCACCTCGCCGATCTGGAACAACGTCTCCTCGCCGAACGGCCGGCCGATGAGCTGCAGGCCGAGCGGCAGGCCGTCGCCGCTGAGGCCGGCCGGCACCGCAATGCCCGGCAGTCCGGCCATGTTCACGGTGACGGTGAAGACATCGTTCAAGTACATCTTTACCGGATCGGCGTTCATGTCCTTGTCGGCAACGCCAAAGGCTGCCGAGGGCGTGGCAGGCGTCAGGATGGCGTCGACCCCGGCAGCCCAGGCCTGGTCGAAATCGCGCTTGATCAGGGTGCGGACCTTCTGCGCCTTGAGATAGTAAGCATCGTAATAGCCCGCCGACAGCACATAGGTGCCGATCAGGACGCGGCGCTTGACCTCGGCGCCGAACCCCGCGGCACGCGTGTTCTCGTACATCTCGATGATGTCGTTGCCGCGCTCCCGCAGGCCGTAGCGCACGCCGTCGTAGCGAGCGAGGTTGGAGGAGGCTTCCGCGGGGGCGACGATGTAGTAGGCCGGCAGCGCGTATTTGGTATGCGGCAGCGACAGGTCGACGATCTCGGCGCCGGCGTCCTTCAGCCAGTCGATGCCCTTCTGCCAGAGCGCTTCGATCTCGGCCGGCATCCCGTCCATCCGGTACTCGGCCGGAACGCCGATCCTGAGCCCCTTCACCGACCGGCCGACGGCCGCTTCGTAGTCCGGCACCGGGGTGTCGACCGAGGTTGTGTCCCTGGGATCGACCGAGGCCATCGACCGCAGCAGGATCGCGCTGTCGCGGACGGTCCGGGCGATCGGGCCGGCCTGGTCGAGCGACGAGGCGAAGGCGACGATGCCCCAGCGCGAGCAGCGGCCGTAGGTCGGCTTGATGCCGACGGTGCCGGTGAAGGCCGCCGGCTGGCGGATCGAGCCACCGGTGTCGGTTGCGGTTGCGCCCATGCACAGCCGCGCCGCAACCGCAGCCGCCGAACCGCCGGACGAGCCGCCCGGAACAAGCTGCTGGGTCGAGCCGCTCTTGCGCCAGGGATTGACGACCGGACCGTAGTACGAGGTCTCGTTTGACGAGCCCATGGCAAATTCGTCCATGTTGAGCTTGCCGAGCATTACGGCGCCGTCGGCCCAGAGGTTCGCCGTGACGGTGGATTCGTACGGCGGCTGGAAGCCGTCGAGGATGTGGCTGCAGGCCTGGGTGTGGACGCCCTTGGTCGCGAACAGGTCCTTGATACCAAGGGGAATGCCCTCAAGCGCTCCGCCCTCGCCTTTCGCCAGCCGCGCATCCGAGGCCGCGGCCATCTCGCGCGCCTTGTCCGGCGTGACCACGACATAGGCATTGAGGCTGGGGTTGGCCGCCTCGATCGCCGTGAGGAAGGCATCCGTCAGCTCCACGGCGGAAATTTCCCGCGCCTTGAGCTTGTCGCGGGCTTCGGCGATGGTCAGCGTGGTCAGGTCGGTCATCTGGCTTCTTCTTCCGGCGCAGGTGTGAGCGGTTTATTCGCAGCAAACCGAAGAGGGACTTTCGGGACAGTTTTGCACTAAGCCGCCGTCCGCCGCACCGGCGCTGCGGAGGGCGAGCGCGAACTTGTCGTCGGTCAGCGGCGATTCGGCGGCGCACGTGGCGGTCATCGGGTCACTCGACGACCTTCGGCACCATGAAGAACGAATCCTCCGACGCCGGGGCGTTGGCGACGATGTCCTCGGGATAGCCGCCGTCGGTCACGACGTCGGCGCGCTTCTTCATCACCTGCTCGACGACCGACGTCATCGGTTCGACGCCGGAAATGTCGACCTCGTCAAGTTGCTCGACGAATCGGAGGATGCCGTTGAGCTCGCCGGTCATGCGTTCGGCCTCCTCGTCGGTCACCTTGATGCGGGCGAGCCGGGCGACGCGCTTCACTGTGGCAGTGTCGACGGACATTGCGATCTCCGGATGATGGGATGCCTTCGGCGCCGCAGGAGCGGCCTGCCCCGGGCTATATCACCGCGGTTTCGTCGGCGGCAAGCGAAACGCCGGATCCCGCTGCCGGTCGTCCCCTCGGTGGACCGACGCGGCGTGTCGGAGGTCCAGGCCGGCCCGCCCCTCCGCCGTCGAACCACCCCGCGCGGGCGGTACCGCCTCCCGCGCGCTCACACCTCGAAGGCGACACCGCGCTCCGGCACTGTCACCCTGGCCGCCTGATCACCCATCTCGGCCAGGAATTTGTCGGCGCTCCCATCGATCATCGGGAAGGTGCCGTAGTGCGCCGGCACGATCTTGTCGAATGTGAAGAAGCGTCGGCAGGCCATTGCCGCGGTCTTTGCTCCCATTGTGAAGCGGTCGCCGATCGGAACTATTCCGATCTGTGGCTGGTGAATCTCGTTGATCAGCGCCATGTCGCCGAAAATGTCGGTGTCGCCCATGTGATAAAGCACCGGCTCGCCCTTGGCCTTGATCACCACACCGTTGGGCTGGCCCATATAGACCGGCGGCCAGCCGCCGGCGAGCGTCGACGAAGTGTGGTGGGCCTGGGTCAGCGAGATGGTGAAGGGTCCGACGTCGACAGTGCCACCGCAGCCCATCGGGTTGATGCTCTCGATGCCCTGCGACTGCGCCCACATCGATACTTCGAAGTTCGCCGTGACCAGCGCGCCGGTTTTCTTGGCGATCGCGATGGTGTCGCCGATGTGGTCGTCATGGCCGTGGGTGAGGACGATGTGGGTCACGCCCTCGGCCACAGCGTCGACGGAAAGCGACGAGGGAAAGGTCGGATTCCCGCTCAGGAACGGGTCAATCAGGATTTCGGCGCCAGGCACCACAACGCGAAAGGCCGAATGGCCGTACCAGGTCAGTTTCATCGTCTCTCGCCTCGTTTCAGAGTATGAAGCCATTGCCCGTCACAATAGACCGGAGGCGAGCGTGAACAACAGGCTGACCGCCCATGGATGCCGATTTTTGATGTTCGCGGTTCTCCTGTCGTGCTACCAGCCGGCCTGCCATGCCGTCCGACCCAGCGCTCCCTCTTGAAGCCTTCGTTGCCGCCCTGCCCGCCGGCAGCCGCCTGCTTGGACTTGACCTCGGGACCAAGACCATCGGGCTCGCACTGTCGGACCTCGGCCGCACGATCGCGACGCCGCTCGAGACGATCAAGCGCCGCAAGTTTTCGCTCGATGCGGAGACGCTGCTTGCAATCGCCGGGAAACATGGTGTCGGCGGCCTCGTCCTCGGCCTGCCGCTCAACATGGACGGCTCCGAAGGGCCGCGCGTCCAGTCGACCCGGGCCTTCGTCCGCAACCTTGCGCCGCTTACCAACCTGCCGATCACCTATTGGGACGAGCGGCTGTCGACCGCGGCTGTCACCCGCACCCTGATTGAGGCCGACCGCTCCCGCGCCCGCCGCGGCGAGCTCGTCGACAAGATGGCCGCGGCCTATATTCTGCAAGGGTTCCTGGACAGGATGCGCCGGGTCCCGACAGGGTCGGGTTCGTCCGGATGCTGATGATCATCGAAGCGCTGGCGCCGGTGCTCATCGTTATTGCGACCGGCAACATCGTCGCGCGCCTGGGGCTTATCACGGGCGAGCAATGGGTCGGCATCGAGAGGATCGCCTATTTCGTACTGTATCCGGCGATCATCATCCACACGGTGGCGCGCACCGACTTCATGGCCCTGCCGGCGTTGACGATGAGCCTGGTGCTGGTCGGCTCCATCCTCACCGTCGTTGCGCTCGCACTGATGTTGAGGCCACTGCTGGCGCGCTGGTTCGCCATGTCGGGACCGCGCTTCACCTCGGTGTTCCAGGGCGCGATCCGCTGGAACACCTTCGTTGCGCTCGCGCTCGGTGATGAATTGATCGGCGCCGAAGGACTCGCCCTGCTCGCGGTCGCCATCGTCGCGATGATTCCGATCCTCAACGTCATTTGCGTGCTGGTGCTGACGCGCTACGCCAGCGGGACGGCGCCGGGCTGGCGCAAGATCGCGATCGACCTCATGAGAAATCCCTTCATCTGGTCGACCGCCCTCGGGCTTGCCCTCAACGTCACCGGCGTGCCGCTGCCGGGCTTCCTGATGTCGACCCTGCAGATGCTCGGCAGCGCCGCGTTGCCGATCGGTATCGCCTGCGTGGGCGCCGGCCTTTCCCTGCGGGCCCTGCGGCGACCCGGTCCGGCCATGACGACCTCGACGCTGCTCAAGCTCGGCGTCATGCCGCTCGTCGGCTTCGGCCTCGCCCATCTTGCCGGGCTGACGGGGCCGGCGTTGATTGCCATCATGATCGCCATGTCGGTACCGACGGCCAGCGGCTCCTATCTTCTTGCCCGGCAGATGGGCGGCGACGCCAAGCTGATGGCAGAGATCCTGACCTTCGAAACCGTGCTTGCTGCCCTCACCATGCCGCTGTGGCTCGCGCTGGTGGTGTAAGGCCCAGCCGTCACTTGTCCGGATAAAGCCAGTCGACCAGGCCCTCGAGATCGAAGCGGCCGTCAAGCATGCCGTAGGTTGAGCGCCACTGGCCGGCGAGACGGCTCTCGATGAAGGCATCGGACAGAACGGCCGGCGCGATCGCCCGCAGCGCCGCGGCGGCCGCGGTCAGAGCCAGCTGCTCCGTGAGGATGCGCGACGAGCCGGGGTCGTCGACACAGGCCTTGGCCGCCGCCTTCAGCACCTTGATCGAAACCGGTCCTGTCGGCCCGAGCGCGTTCTGCAGTTCGTCGAGCACGAGGTCCAGCGCCTCCGGCTGGCGCTCGAGCGCCCGCACCACGTCGAGGGCCATGACATTGCCCGACCCCTCCCAGATCGCGTTGACCGGCGCTTCGCGGTAGATCCTGGCGAGGTCGAAGTCCTCGGTGTAGCCGTTGCCGCCGAGGCACTCCATCGCCTCGTAGACAAGAGCCGGCGCCTGCTTGCAGACCCAGTACTTTACCGCCGGCGTCATCAGCCGCAGGTAGGCGGCCTCCGCCTCGCTGTCGGCAGCGCCGTCGAGCGCCCGGGCGAGCCGGATCGAAAGCGCGGTCGCGGCGGCGACGTCAAGGCTCATGTCGCCGATCAGCCGCAGCATCAGCGGCTGATCGTAGAGCGCCTTGCCGAAGGCGTGGCGTCGGCGCACGTGATGGACGGCGCGTGACAATGCGGCGCGCATCAGCCCGGCCGAGCCCAGCGCGCAGTCGAGCCGGGTCGGCGTCACCATGTCGAGGATCACCCGGATGCCGCGCCCCTCGTCGCCGATGCGCTCGGCAAAGGCGCCCTCGAACTCCACTTCCGAGGAAGCGTTGGACCGGTTGCCGAGCTTGTTCTTCAGGCGCTGGATCCGGATCGCGTTGACCGACCCGTCGGGCCTGAAGCGCGGCATCAGGAAGCAGGTCGGACCTTCGCCGGTGCGGGCAAGCACGACGAAGGCGTCGGACATCGGCGCCGAGAGAAACCACTTGTGGCCCGTGATCCGGTAGGTTCCGTCGCCATCGCGCTCGGCATAGGTGGTGATCTGGCGCAGGTCAGTGCCGCCCTGCTTTTCCGTCAGACCCATGCCGAGAGTGACGCCCGCCTTTTCCGCTGCCGGCCTGAACCGATGATCGTAGCGCTTGCTGCGGATGCGCGGCACCCACACCTTCGCAACCTCCGGCTCGTGCACCAGAACCGCACCCGCTGCATTGGTCATGGTGATCGGGCAAAGGTGGCCTATTTCTGTCTGGGCGGTGATGTAGAACCGGGCTCCGCGCAGCACATGGCGTCTGCCCCCGGTGCCGGCGCTGTCGTCGACCACCGCCATGTGCAGCCCGGCCTCGGCCGACCGGCGCATCAGGGCGTGATACGCCGGATGAAAATCGACGGTGTCGAGGCGATGCCCATAGGCATCATGCGAATGGAACACCGGCACTTGCTGGTTCGCCAGCCGCGCGAAATCCTGCGCCTCCTGCGCGCCCCAGTACCGGCCGTGGGCGGAAAGCTCCTGCTCCGCCTCCTCGTCGAGGGCGGAGCCGAGCGCCGCATTGAGCAGCGGGTCGCCGTCCATCAGGTTGTATCCGGCATAAGGTGCCGGCTGATTGGTAACCCGGTGTGTAACGAAGCGCGCGGCCGGCGCTGCCGGCTTCGCGCCTCCCCCAGCGTCTTCCGTCATGGCATCCTCCGATTCGGCCGCCCCCGTAGGTGTGGACTAGCGTACCACGACGGCCGGGCTTCGCTTGCTGTTTCGCCGCCCAGGGCCTATAGCCATGGCTTCGATGAGCCCGACCGACGCCTCCCGCCCCGAACGCTTTCCGCATCGGCACCTCCTCGGCATCGAGGGTCTGGAGCCGCAGGACATCCTTGGCCTGCTCGATCGCGCCGAAGCCGCGGTCGAGGTCAGCCGCCAGATCGAGAAGAAAAAGGCGGTGCTGCGCGGCCGCACCCAGATCAACCTGTTCTTCGAGGCCTCGACCAGGACACAGTCGTCATTCGAGATCGCCGGCAAGCGGCTCGGCGCCGACGTCATGAACATGTCGGTGTCCTCGTCCTCGGTGAAGAAGGGCGAGACGCTGATCGACACCGCGGCGACGCTGAACGCGATGCACCCGGACATCCTGATCGTCCGGCACCATTCAGCCGGCGCGGTGCATCTGCTCGCCCAGAAAATCGGCTGCTCCGTCGTCAACGCCGGCGACGGCTCCCATGAGCATCCGACCCAGGCGCTGCTCGACGCGCTGACCATGCGCCGCCACAAGGGCGAGATCGCCCGGCTCACCGTGGCAATCTGTGGCGACATCCTGCATTCGCGCGTCGCCCGCTCCAACATTATCCTGCTCAATGCGCTGGGCGCCAGGGTGCGGGTCGTCGCCCCGGCGACGCTGCTGCCGAGCGGCATCGAGCGCATGGGCGTCGAGGTGTTCACCTCCATGAAGGACGGGCTGAAGGGCGCCGACATCGTCATGATGCTGCGCCTGCAGCGTGAGCGCATGACCGGCGCCTTCGTCCCCTCGATCCGGGAATACTTCCGCTACTGGGGTCTCGACCGCGAGAAGCTGGGCTACGCCAAGCCCGACGCACTGGTGATGCATCCGGGGCCAATGAACCGGGGCGTTGAGATCGATCCCGAGATCGCCGACGGGCCGCAGAGCCTGATCCGCGAACAGGTCGAGATGGGTGTCGCCGTCCGCATGGCCGTGCTTGAGGCGCTGGCGGCACATCTGCCGAATAAGTGAGAAAGGCGGGACCAATGCCCGAAAGCGCAAAACCGCTTGTTCTCGCCAACGCGCGCGTGATCGACCCGGCGCGGGATCTGGACGCGCCGGGTGCGGTGATCATCGCTGACGGAAAGATCCTCGCCGCCGGGCCGGAAGCGCTGAACCAGGGCACGCCCGAGGGGGCGGACGTGATCGACGTCGGCGGCGCCGTGACCGCGCCGGGTCTGATCGATATGGCGGTCTCGGTCGGCGAGCCGGGCGGCGAGCATCGCGAGACGCTGGCGAGCGCCAGCGAGGCAGCTGCGGCGGGCGGCATCACCACGATGATCACCCTGCCGGAGACCGATCCCGTGATCGACGATCCCGCACTGGTCGACTTCGTGCTGCGCCGGGCCCGCGATACGGCCCGCGTTCGAATCCACCCCATGGCCGCCCTGACCAAGGGGCTCGGCGGCGTCGACATGAGCGAAATCGGGCTGCTGCAGGAAGCAGGTGCCGTTGCCTTCACCGATGGGCATCGCTCGGTCGGCGATGCCCAGGTAATGCGCCGTCTCCTGACCTACGCCCGCGACTTCGGCGCGCTTGTCGTCCATCACGTCGAGGATCCGGCGCTGGCCGGCGCGGGCGTGATGAACGAAGGGCTGAGCGCAAGCTGGAAGGGGCTTTCCGGGGTACCGCGCGAGGCAGAGATCATCATGGTCGAACGCGATCTCAGACTGGTCGGCCTCGCCCGCGGCCACTACCACGCCGCCCTGATCTCCTGCGCCGAGAGCGCCGATGCGATCCGCCGCGCCAAGGACAGGGGCCTCGACGTCACCACCGGCATTTCGATCAACCACCTGACGCTGAACGAAAACGACATCGGGCCGTATCGCACCTTTTTCAAGATGTCGCCGCCGCTGCGCGACGAGGATGACCGCCAGGCGATGATCGCAGCACTCGCCGACGGCACGATCGACGTGATCGTGTCCAACCACGATCCGCAGGACGTCGAGGCCAAGCGCCACCCCTTTGCGGAGGCCGAGGACGGCGCACTGGGGCTGGAGACCCTGCTTGCCGCCGGTCTGCGCCTTGTGCATGCCGAGGACATCACCCTGATCCGCCTACTTGCTACCATGACGTGCAATCCGGCCGCACGGCTCGGCATTGATGGCGGCCGCCTCTCGCCAGGGGCTCCGGCCGACCTTGTCGTCTTCGACCCCGACCTTCCCTGGGTCCTGGACAAGGCGGCGATCCGGTCCCGCTCGAAAAACTCGCCTTTCGAGGACGCACGTTTCTCCGGCCGGGTGCTGCGCACGATCGTTGCAGGACGAACCGTCTACGCGTACCCTTGAGGGTGAAACACAACCTGGGGGTGTGCCTTGCCTGATCCGATCAGCTGGTCCCTGGTCTGGCCCTACTATCTCGCCGCACTTTTCTTTGGCTATTTGCTCGGCTCGATCCCGTTCGGCCTGATCATCACCCGTGCCGCCGGCCTCGGCGACATTCGCGCCATCGGCTCGGGCAACATTGGTACGACCAATGTGCTGCGCACCGGCCGCAAGAGTCTCGCTGCCCTGACCCTGCTTGGCGATGCGCTCAAGGGAACCCTCGCCGTCGTGCTCGCCGGGCGCTTCGGGCCCGAGACCGCGCTGATCGCCAGTCTTGGTGCCTTCCTCGGCCATCTCTTCCCCGTCTGGCTGCGGTTCCGGGGCGGCAAGGGTGTCGCCACCTATCTCGGCATCCTGCTCGGCCTCTACTGGCCTGCTGCGCTTTCCTTTGCCGTGATCTGGATCGCGGTCGCGGCCCTCACCCGCTATTCATCGCTGTCGGCGCTCACCGCGAGCCTCGCCACGCCGTTTCTGCTTGCCTTCGTCTTCGGCCGGGTTCAGGCCGCCGAGATGATGGGTCTGCTGTCCGTGTTCCTCTGGGCCAAGCATCACCCCAACATCAGGCGGCTCCTGAGCGGTTCGGAAAGCCGGATCGGGTCGAAGGGATGAGCCCGGCGCCCGAAGCCGCCACGCGCCTTTCCGACCGCGAGCGGCTCGCCTGGCTTCGACTGATCCGCACCGAGAATGTCGGCCCGGCCACGTTCCACGAGCTTCTGCGCCGCTTCGGCACGGCTGCGGCCGCCCTCGACGCTCTTCCCGACCTTTCGAAACGCGGCGGCAGGGCGCGCCTGTGCCTCTATCCCGAGGCTGACGCCCGCCGCGAGATCGAGGCGCTGGCGCGGATGGGCGGCCGCTTCATCGCCTTCGGCGAGCCCGGCTATCCGCCGCACCTCTCGCATATCGACGGCGCACCGCCGCTTATTGCCGTCATCGGTGCGGACCAGGCGCTGGCCAGCCCCGCCGCCCTGGCAATCGTCGGCGCCCGCAATGCGTCGCTCGGGGGACAGAAGATCGCCGCGGAGCTGGCGCAGCGGCTCGGCGCCGCCGGCTTCGTCGTGGTGTCTGGCCTCGCCCGCGGCATCGATGCCGCGGCCCACCGCGCGGCCGTGACCACAGGCACTGTCGCCGTCCTGGCCGGCGGCGTCGACGTCGTCTATCCGACGGAGAACCTGCCGCTGCTGGAAGCAGTCCTGGCTGCCGGCGGCGCGGCCGTCAGCGAGATGCCAATGGGCTGGCAGCCGCGGGCCCGGGACTTCCCAAGGCGCAACCGGCTCATCTCCGGCCTGTCGCTCGGCGTCGTCCTCGTCGAGGCGGCACGCGCCTCGGGTTCGCTGCACACCGCGCGCTTTGCCCTCGAGCAGAACCGGGAGGTCTTCGTGGTTCCCGGCTCCCCGCTCGACCCGCGCTCGGAAGGCGGCAACCGTCTCATCCGACAGGGTGCGACGCTGGTGGGCGATGCCGACGACGTGCTTGAAAGCCTTGGCGGGCGCCGTTCGGTGCCCGCTCCGATCCTCGGCCACAGCCACGAATCCGCAGGCCCCGATGCCACTGTTACCCTCGGCGAGGCCGACCGCGACCGGATCCTCGCCGCGATCGGCGCGGCACCAGTTGAGATCGATGACCTGATCCGGCATCTCGCCCTGCCGGCCCATGCGGTTCACGTCGTCTTGCTCGAACTGGAACTTGCCGGGCGCGTGGAGCGCCACGCCGGTCACAGCGTCTCGCTGATTTCCGGTTCGTCGCACCTGATCTAGCGCAGCGGTTTCGGGACGCTCCCACCCCGCACTTGACCCCTGTCCCGCGACAGGCCATTTGACAGCCGGTCCCCAATTGCGGATCGTCGCGCCGGGCCCATCCACGGGCGGGCGTCGTCCTGCTGATTGCTTAATCCCTGTTTACGTCTGGGTATCGATGAACATCGTCATTGTCGAATCGCCGGCCAAAGCCAAGACAATCAACAAATATCTCGGCGCCGACTATCACGTGCTCGCCTCTTACGGCCACGTCCGGGATCTCCCGGCGAAGGACGGCTCCGTGCAGCCGGATGACGATTTTTCGATGAGCTGGGAGGTGGACAGCAAGGCACAGAAGCGCCTCAACGAGATCGCCCGGGCCGTCAAGGATGCCGACCGCCTGATCCTCGCCACCGACCCTGACCGCGAAGGTGAGGCAATCTCCTGGCACGTGCTCCAGGTGCTGCAATCCAAGCGCGTGCTGAAGGACAAGCCGGTCGAGCGCGTCGTCTTCAACGCCATCACCAAGCAGGCGATCCTGGAGGCGATGCAGAACCCGCGGCCGATCGATGCTCCGCTCGTCGATGCCTATCTCGCCCGCCGTGCGCTCGATTACCTGGTGGGCTTCACGCTGTCGCCGGTGCTGTGGCGCAAGCTCCCCGGCGCCCGCTCGGCCGGTAGGGTGCAGTCGGTGGCACTGCGCCTGGTCTGCGACCGCGAGCGCGAGATCGAAACCTTCGTCCGTCAGGAATACTGGTCGATCCTCGCCAACCTGAAGACCTCGGCCGGCGAAGCGCTGCAGGCTCGCCTGGCGGAAATTGACGGCCGCAAGATCGGCCGGCTCGACATCAGGACCGAGGACGAGGCGAATGCGATCAAGTCCTTCCTCGAAGGCGCCGACTTCTCGGTTGCCTCGGTCGAGTCGAAGCCCCAGAAGCGTCATCCCTGGGCCCCCTTCACCACCTCCACCCTGCAACAGGAAGCGTCGCGCAAATGCGGTTTTTCCGCCCAGCGCACCATGCAGGTCGCGCAAAGGCTCTATGAGGGTGTCGACGTCGGCGGCGAGACTGTCGGTCTGATCACCTACATGCGAACCGACGGCGTCCAGATTGCAGGCGAGGCGATCGCCGCGGCACGCCGGGTGATCGGGCAGGATTACGGCGACAACTACGTTCCGGAGAAGCCGCGTCATTACTCCTCAAAGGCAAAGAACGCCCAGGAGGCCCACGAGGCCATCCGGCCGACCGACCTCGCCCGCCGGCCGCGCGATGTCCGCCGCTACCTCGACGAGGACCAGGCGAGACTCTACGAGCTGATCTGGAAGCGCACGATCGCGAGCCAGATGGAATCGGCGGTTCTGGAGCGCACCACGATCGATATCGCGGCGACGGGCTCCGGCCGGCGCGCCGTCGTGCGCGCCACCGGCTCGGTCGTCCGATTCGACGGCTTCCTGGCACTCTACCAGGAGGGCCGCGACGACGAGGAGGACGAGGAGAACAGGCGCCTGCCGGCTGTGGCCGAAGGCGAAGCCCTCGAGCGTACCGACATCGAGGCAACCCAGCATTTCACCGAGCCGCCGCCGCGCTACACTGAAGCGACGCTGGTGAAGAAGATGGAGGAGCTCGGCATTGGCCGCCCCTCGACGTACGCCTCGACGCTGCAGACCCTGCGCGACCGCGACTATGTCGAGCTCGACAAGAAGCGGCTCATCCCGCAGGACAAGGGCAGGCTCGTCATTGCCTTCCTCGAAAGCTTCTTCGACCGCTATGTGGAGTACGACTTTACCGCGGATCTCGAGGAGAAGCTCGATAGGATCTCGGCCGGTGACCTGTCGTGGAAGGACGTTCTGCGCGAGTTCTGGCGCGACTTCTCGGCCGCCGTCGATGGCATCAAGGACCTGCGCGTCGCCCAGGTCCTCGACGCTCTGAATGAAATTCTCGGGCCCCATATCTTCCCCGACAAAGGCGACGGCAGCGACCCGCGCGCCTGTCCGTCCTGTGGCAGCGGGCAGCTTTCCCTTAAGGTTGGCCGCTTCGGCGCCTTCATCGGCTGCTCCAACTATCCGGAATGCAACTACACGCGCCAGATTGCCCAGAACGGCGACGGCGAGGCCGATGCCGGCAACGACGGGCCGAAGCTGCTCGGCCAGGACCCGGAGACCGGCCTTGACGTCACGCTGCGCGCCGGCCGTTTCGGGCCTTACGTTCAACTCGGTGAGGAAGCCAAGCCGAAGCGCGCGTCCCTGCCCCGCGGCTGGTCGGCCGCCGACATGGACCTCGACAAGGCGCTGAAGCTGCTCACGCTGCCGCGCGAGGTCGGCCCGCATCCGGAAGACGGCAAGATGATCACGGCCGGCATCGGCCGCTATGGACCGTTCGTGCTGCATGATGGCACCTACGCCAACCTGAGCAGCCCGGACGAGGTGTTCTCGGTCGGAATCAACCGCGCCGTGGATGCGCTTGCCCAGAAGCGGGCGTCCGGCAAGGGCGGCCGCGGCGCGAGCGCTGCGCCCCTGCGCACGCTCGGAGAGCATCCGGACGGCGGCGCCATTGCCGTTTATGAGGGCCGCTACGGACCCTATGTCAAATGGGAGAAGGTCAACGCCACCCTGCCCAAGACGGCAGACCCGGCGACCGTCACGCTGGAAGAGGCCCTGGGACTGATCGCCGACAAGGCGGCGAAATCGGGGAAGGGCACGAAGAAGGCGGCGACCAAAAAGACCGCGACGAAGAAGCCGGCTGCCACCAAAAAGCCGGCAGCGAAGGCAACGGCATCGAGCGCCACCCGAAAGAAAGCGGCCGTCAGCGCCACGGACGATTGATTTGACCGGCGAAAAGCCCGCCAGGCCGAAACAGAGCAAGAAGAAGGATGCCTCGACCGGCGAGCTGCCGAGCCGGGAGGAGATCCTTGCCTTTATCGCCGACCAGCCCGGCAAGGTCGGAAAACGGGAGATCGCCAAGCACTTCGGCATCAAGGGCGGCGGTCGCATCCATCTCAAGCGCGTGCTGCGCGATCTCGCCGACGAGGGCGTGATCGAAAAGCGGCAGAGCCGGCTGATGCGGCCGGGCGACCTGCCGCCCGTGCTCGTCGTCACGCTCGTCGCCCGCGACACCGACGGCGAGCTGCTGGGCGAGCCGGTCAAATGGGACGAGGAGGAGCACGGCCCCGCACCCAAGCTCCTGGTGCTGCCGGACCGTCGGCGCCCCGGCCCGGCGGGCGGGCTCGGCGACCGTGCGCTGGTCAGGCTTGTCGACATCGATCCGGGCCAGGAGGCTGTCCGCTCCGCCCGCATCATCAAGCTTCTTGAGCGCCAGCAGGCGGCCGTGCTCGGCATCCTGCGACTCGATCCGAAGTTCGGAGCCCGGCTGGAGCCGGTCGACCGCCGCCAGAAGGAAGTCGAGATCGACACGGCCGATCTGAAAGGGGCGGCCGACGGTGATCTCGTCAGCGTCGAGATCCGCCGCGCCGGCCGCTACGGCCTGCCGCGCGGCCGTATCGTGACCCGAATCGGCTCGATGAACTCGGAAATGGCGGTGTCCGAGATCGCCTTGCACACCCACGGCATTCCGCATGTCTTTCCCGCCGCCGTGCTCGCGGAGGCGGATGCGGCCGAACCGGTTCGTCCGGACGGCCGCGAGGACTGGCGCACGCTACCGCTGATCACGATCGATCCGCCGGACGCCAAGGACCACGACGATGCGGTCCATGCAATGGCCGACAACGACCCCGGCAATCCGGACGGCCATGTCGTTACGGTCGCGATCGCCGATGTTGCCCATTACGTGAGGCCAGGCTCTGCGCTCGACCGCGAGGCCCATTTACGCGGCAACTCGGTCTACTTTCCGGACCGTGTCATCCCGATGCTGCCCGAACGCATCTCCAACGACCTGTGCTCGCTGCGCGAGAACGAGGACCGGCCGGCGCTGGCCGTTCGCATGTGGTTCGATGCCTCCGGCCGCAAGACGGCCCACAGCTTCCACCGCATCATGATGCGCTCGGCCGCGAAGCTGTCCTACCAGCAGGCCCAGGCTGCGATCGACGGCCGGCCCGACGACAAGTCCGCCCCCCTGCTCGACGACATCCTGAAGCCGCTATGGGCCGCCTATGGCTGTTTAAAGCGCGGGCGCGACGCCCGGGAGCCGCTCGACCTCGACCTGCCGGAACGCAAGATCCGCCTCAAACCCGACGGCACCGTCGACAGCGTCTACATCCCCGAACGTCTCGACGCCCACAAGCTGATCGAGGAGTTCATGATCCAGGCCAACGTCGCGGCCGCCGAGACCCTTGAGCAGAAGAAGACTCCCCTGCTCTACCGCGTTCACGACGCCTCGAGCCCGGAAAAGCTGGAGGCCCTCAAGGACTTCCTCTCCACCCTCGACATCCGCCTCGGCCAGCCGGGCGGCCTGAGGCCCGCGACCTTCAACGCCATCCTTCGCAAGGTCGCGGACACGCCGAACGCGCAGCTCGTGAACGAGGTGATCCTGCGCAGCCAGGCCCAGGCCGAGTACACGCCCGTCAACATCGGCCATTTCGGGCTCAACCTGCGCCGTTACGCCCATTTCACATCGCCGATCCGCCGCTACGCCGATCTCATCGTCCACCGCGGCCTGATCCGCGCTCTTCGTCTTGGCGACGACGGCCTGCCTCCAGGCATAGACGCAAAGCTGGAGGCGATCGGCGCCGACGTTTCTGCTGCCGAGCGTCGGGCAATGCTGGCGGAACGCGAGACGATCGATCGGCTGATCGCCCTCTGGCTTGCCGACCGGGTCGGCGCAATCTTCCGCGGCCGCATCTCCGGCGTGGTCAAGTCGGGCCTGTTTGTCCGGCTGGACGAGATCGGCGCCGACGGCTTCATTCCAGCCTCGACGATCGGCGAGGACTACTACCACTACGACGAAAGGTCGCATTCCATGATCGGCCGTTCGACGGGAGAAACCTTCCAACTCGGCTATGCTGTCGAGGTCCGCCTGGTCGAAGCAGCGCCGTTTGCCGGTGCGCTGCGATTTGAACTCCTGACACCGGGCCGCTATCTGAAGGGCAGAGCAACTGACCGCCGGGCATCCAGCCGGAGCGAGAAGCGCCGCCGGAGCGTCGCTGCGCGCAAGAAAAAGGAATCACTCCGATGACCGTCACTTACGGCACGATCGCAGCCGCCGCGGCTGACCGGCCCAAACGCGAGGTGATGCCGGCGATACTGCGCGGCGTCCGGTGCCGCTGCCCGGCCTGCGGCGACGGGCAGGTCTTCAACGGCTACCTCAAGGTACGGCCCGTCTGCGACGCCTGCGGCGAGGAACTGCACCATCAGCGGGCCGACGATGCCCCGCCCTATTTCACCATCATGATCCTCGGGCATCTGATCGTTCCCCTGGCGCTGGCCCTGGAGGTCGCCTTCATGCCGCCGCTGTGGGTACACATGGCGCTGTGGATTCCCCTCAGCATCGTGACGGCACTTGCGCTGCTCAAGCCGATCAAGGGCGGGCTGGTCGGGCTGCAATGGGCGCTCTACATGCACGGCTTCGACCCGCGAGCGCGCGAGACCGGGGATGCGGTATTTCATCACGGCAGTGGAGCGGCGCCGTGAGGCCAGAGGAACTGACCGCACGGCTGAACGAGGTCGAGCGCGATCGGTCGGGACCCAACATCCGTCCCAGTGACGCCGCGACCCTGCTCATTCTCGATCGTGCGTCCGACGGCACAACCAAGGTTCTGATGGGCCGGCGCCATATGCGCCACCGCTTCATGCCGGGCAAGTTCGTCTTCCCGGGAGGCCGGCTCGATCCTGGTGATAGCCGCGTTCCGGTGGTCTCCGAATACCACCCGGACGTGGCCCGCAAGCTCGCGCTGGAGATGAAGGGCCCCAAGTCGGCCGCCCGGGCCCGTGCGCTTGGCGTCGCAGCCGTCCGCGAAACCTACGAGGAAGCCGGGATTTTCGTCGGCAGCCGCTGCGATATCCCCTGGCGCGGCAAGGGCGATTTTGCAGCCTTCTCCGACCGCGGCCTCAAGCCCGACCTTGCTCCGCTGCGGCTCGTGGGCCGCGCCATCACGCCGCCGCGCCGCCCGCGCCGGTTCGACACCCGGTTCCTCGCGGTCTTCGCCGACCACGTCGCCGACCGTCTGCCCGAGGGCACCGGCCCTTCGGGTGAGCTCGAGGAGGTGCACTGGCTCACCCTCGATGATGCCAAGACGCTTGACCTCCCGACCATCACGCTCACGATCATCGAAGAGTTGCAGCGCCGCCTTGCCGACGACAGGGATCTCGCCCCGTCGACGCCTGCGCCCTATTACTACTGGCGCGGCAAGGGTTTCATCCGCACGGAACTGTAGGACTGTCTACCGGTGTGACCGTTCTCGGCTGCCAGGATGCCGAGCGGCCGAACGGTTTGGCTAGGAGCAATCATGACGGAGCGGAGCCAGGCCGAGCCGGGTGCATTCGGCATCCAGCGTGCGCTCGGCGTCGCCGCAGCGATCTCGGCAATCACCGCAGTCGGCATCGGACTTTCGGTCGGTCTGCCGCTGCTGTCGCTGACCCTTGAACAACGCGGCGTTTCGGAGTTCTGGATCGGGGTCAACGTTGCCGCAGGCGGCGTCGCCGCCCTCACCGTCACCCCGTTCACGCCCGCACTTGCCTTCCGGTTCGGCACGGCCCGCATGCTGCTGGCCGCCGCGCTCCTTGCCGCCGTCACCCTTCCGGCCTTCTATCTGGCGACCGCGTTCTGGGTGTGGTTCCCGCTGCGCCTGATCTTCTCCGGTGCAATCACCGCCGCCTTCGTTCTGTCGGAATACTGGATCAACGCGCTTGCCCCGAACGCGCGGCGTGGACTGATCATGGGGATCTATGCCACCGTGCTGTCGATCGGCTTCGCCACCGGGCCCGTGCTGTTCGCGGTGGTGGGCGTTGAGGGTATCACGCCCTACATCGCCGGAGCGGCGGTTCTGGCCGCCGCCGCCATTCCCGTTGTCCTCGCTCGCGACACCGAGCCGGCGGGCCATTCCCGGTCGTCGGCGCCGATCCGCCGCTATCTGCTGGCCGCGCCGCTGGCGACACTCGCCGCATTCGTGTTCGGTTCCGTCGAATCCGGTTCGATGTCGCTGCTGCCGGTCTTTGGCGTCCAGTCCGGCTTCTCCGGGGTCGATTCGGCCCTGCTGGTGTCGGCGGTGGTCGCGGGCAACGTCCTGCTGCAGATCCCCCTCGGTCTCGCTGCCGACCGCTACGACCGTCGCCACCTGCTGCTGGCCTGTGCTCTGATCGGCGCCGGCGGCGCGCTGATGATGCCGCTCGCCGCAACGGATTATTTCTGGCTTTGCGCGCTTTTGTTCGTCTGGGGCGGCGTCGTTGCCGGCCTCTATACCGTCGGCCTGACCCAGCTCGGGTCGCGCTACGAGGGCGGCGACCTCGCCGGGGCCAATGCCGCGTTCGTGCTGATGTACTCTCTCGGCATGCTGGCCGGTCCGGCGGCCATGGGCACCGGACTGTCCATCGGCGGACCGGACGGGTTGCCGCTCGTCGTCGCCGCCCTGTTTGCGCTCTATGCGGCGGTGGCCGTGTGGCGGATCGCCTCGCGGCGCAAGGATTGATACCGCGCTTGCGATCGCGTGCTTGACATCGAACGCGCGATCCTTATGGTGCGCGCTGATTTCTCACGGATCGCCCGGCCGTTCCCGCCGCCAAAGCGCGGCGCGAAACCAGTTCGGGCCAACGAACGTTTCTGAGGACCAAGCGGATGGCCAAGGCGACCACCATCAAGATCCGGCTCGTTTCGACGGCCGACACCGGCTTTTTCTACGTCACCAAGAAGAACTCCCGCACCATGACCGACAAGATGGTCAAGCGGAAGTACGACCCGGTTGCCAAGAAGCACGTCGAGTTCCGCGAAGCCAAGATCAAGTAGCCACGCGATCGACGGTCGCCCACGGGCGGCAGACAAGGGGCGCTTCGGCGCCCTTTTTTTTGTCTGTCTCGGCGCCATCATCTCGGCTGGCTGGCCGAACGCCGGCAGCCAGGAGTGCGTCTCCACGGCCCTCCCCGACACGGAGATCCATTGCGCATCCGCTCGCCAGGTGTCGGCCCGGGAGGGCAGCCTCCCGCGGTTCGGCGTGACGCCCGCAGCGCGCGGCGATCAGAACGACGTTGCTTTTGCGATGGTGGTCGGCGCGGCGCAGATCCTACGAGGAGGCCACTCTGAATCCACGCCGCGACCGACCGGCCCCACGGACCCAGGAGATGCGGCGGACCTGAGCGTTCCGTAGGGTGTTCCTGCCGCATCGGATCGCGCCCGTCCGTCGATCCAGACAGCCGGACAGTATCCGTCAAGGTTGTTGCGGCATCCTTGCTGCCGACACACTAGCGACAGGTCACGCGGCGAATCAACACGGCCACTCGGTTGGCGCGGAATTTATTTAAAACTTTAGTAAAGCAATATGGTTACTTGGCCGCGGCCATCACGCAACTTCGGAAACGACGCGGTTGCGGCCGTCGCGCTTGGCCGCATAGAGCGCCTTGTCCGCCCGCTTCAGCAGCCGTTCTGCCGTGTCGCCGGCACCGTTGTAGGTCGCCACCCCGACGCTTGCCGTCACGGTGATCGCCTTGCTGCCGCCGAGGATCTGGAACGGCTCGCTGCCGATGATGCGGCGCACCCGCTCGGCCACGACGCCGGCCACGGCCGCGCTGGTGTCTGGCATCACGATCACGAATTCTTCGCCGCCGAGCCGGGCGGCGAGGTCGAGGCCGCGGATGTTGATCCTGACGCGGCGAGCAAACTCCCGGAGCACGTCATCGCCGGCGTCATGGCCGTGGGTGTCGTTCACCGCCTTGAAGAAATCGATGTCGAGCATCAGCACCGAGAGGTCACCGGCGCGCTCCATGGTCCCGTGCACCAGCGTCCGCAGATGGGTCTCCAGGTAGCGCCGGTTGTGCAGCCCGGTCAGGGCGTCGGTGATCGCCAGCGTGATCGTGCGCTGAGCGTCGCTGACGAGCCGGTCATTGGCGTGCTTGCGGGCAATCTGGCCGCGGGCGCGCAGCCTGAACTCGTTCTTCTCGACCGGCCGAGTGACATAGTCGTTCACGCCGAGTTCCAGTCCACGCATCAGCCTCGGCGTGTCGTCGGGATCGGACACCACCAGGATCGGGGTGAGCCGGGTGCGATCGAGCGCTCGAAGCTGCGACACCAGCCGCAAGGCATCGAAACAGGCCAGGGACTGGTTCAGCACCACGAGATCGAAGCCCTCCTCCGCGATGCGGAACAATGCCTGCTGCGGCTCGCCTTCGATCTCGACGCGGTGTTCCGCCGTCAGGATGTCGCGCAGCCGCTCCGCCGAGGTCGGATGGTCGTCGACCACAATGACCCGGCTGGCGCCAGCGGCTTTGGGTTCTTCGCTGCCGAGGCCGAGTTGAACCCCGGTCTCCGCACGCATGCGCAATTCATCGGTGGTCCGCTTCAGCCCGATCAGGTTCTTCACCCTCGTAACGAGGGCCATGTCGTTGATCGGTTTCGTCAGGAAGTCGTCGGCCCCCGCCTCGAAGCCGCGGATCCGGTCGCCGCTTTGGTCGAGCGCGGTGATCATCACCACAGGAATGTGGGTGGTGCGCGGGTCAGCCTTGATGCGACGGCAGGTCTCGAAGCCGTCGAGACCGGGCATCATAACGTCGAGCAGCACGACGTCACAGGGCCAGCCCGCCAGCACACGCAGGGCCTCCTGGCCGTTCTCCGCGGTCTTGACCTCGAAATATTCGGCGAGCAGACGTGCCTCGAGCAGGCGGACATTCGCCTTGACGTCGTCGACGACGAGAATGCGTCCGGTCATGATCGGTTCTGCCTGTCACTCTCCAAGATACGACCTCACGGTTTCGAGGAACTTGGCGACCGAGATCGGCTTCGAGATATAGGCCTCGCAGCCGCCCTGCCGGATACGCTCCTCGTCACCTTTCATGGCGAAGGCAGTCACGGCGATCACCGGGATCGTCTTGAGATCGTCGTCTTCCTTGATCCATTTCGTCACCTCCAGTCCCGAGACCTCGGGCAGCTGGATGTCCATGAGGATCAGGTCCGGCCGGTGAGACCGTGCAAGCTCCAGCGCCTCCATCCCAGTGCGGGTCTGGAGCGTATGGTAGCCATGCGCCTCCAGGAGATCATGAAACAGCTTCATGTTGAGTTCGTTGTCCTCAACGATCAGCACGGTCTTTGCCATCTCGATTGCCTTTTCCGCGGCGCGTTCGCATCCTCGTCGAATCGTATTCGACGCGCCTGACCAGAGTCCGTCCAATTCGAGTCGACTGGAACGGCCAGAATATGCTGAAAGGTCTGCCGCTGGAGTGATTTCTTGCCAACCAGACGCCGTGACCGCGTCGAAAGCGCTCCCAACCTCGGTGGCGCCGCCCCCTTACCCGCTCTAGATTTCTTCTGCACTTTAAGCGCAATTCCTTGCGGAAAGGCAAACACGCATGATCCAGCGCCCCGACCGCCTCACCGCAGCCGACGCCGAGACGCTTGCGACCGAGGCCCTCGCCTATCTGGCCCAGGATCCAGAGCATCTCGGCCGCTTTCTGGCGCTGTCAGGCATCGGGCCCTCCGAGATCCGCACCGCTGCGGCCGAGCCGGGCTTCCTGACCGGCGTCCTGGAATTCTACCTGGACCACGAGCCGCTGCTGGTCGCCTTCTGCGCGAACCGGGGCATGCGCCCGACCTTGTTCGCTGCGGCCCGCTACGCCCTTGCCGGAGGCGATGGTGCCGATGGCTGATCCCTCCCCGGCCGATCCGGCGACCCTGGCCCAGATCCGCCGTCTGCCGCACAGCATCCGCCCGGTTGTCGTCTGCGACGTCGACGAGGTCGTGCTGCATTTCATCCGCCATCTGGAGATCTTCCTAGACCGCCAGGGCTTCGCCTTTGCCGAGCCAGTGTATCGGCTGAAGGGCAATATTCGCAGGAGAGACGGCTCCCTGGCCGACGACGCAACGGTCCAGAGCCTGATCGCCGGCTTCTTCGAAGACGAATGCGGCAACCAGCAGCTCGTCGACGGCGCCGCGGAAGCGCTCGACGCGCTGTCGGCTTCAGCCGACATCGTGCTTCTGACAAATCTTCCTGGCGCGGCCAATCGGCCGGTGCGCCAGCGTCTGCTGGCGGAATATGGCATCGCCTATCCGCTCGTCACCAATGTGGGGCCGAAGGGCGGCGCGGTCGCTGCCATCGCCTCCGGCCGATCCGGCCCCCTTGTCTTCATCGACGACAGCCCGCTCAACATCCGCTCGGTCCGTGCTTCGCTCGCCGGCGCCGTGCTTGTGCATTTCGTCGCCGATCCCCGCTTCCTCGCAAGCTGTGAACCGATCGAGGGCGTTGGCCTCAAGACCAATGACTGGGCCGAGGTCAGGACCTATATTGAGGCGCTGCTGCAGGCCTGACCGACTTATTATCGACACGGCTTGTGCTGCTTGCGGAACCGGGTCTGGCCATGTCGCCTTCTTTCGCCGAACATGCCGCACCGCTTCCCTCCGGCCCAAGGGCCGGCGAGAACCGCGCGCTTTGCCGCGACTGTGGTGCCCGCTCCGCCCTGCCACCGCGCCGCTGCCCGGACTGCGGCTCGCCGCGGCTGATCGCCCATCCCGAACTCGACCGCCTGTCGATTGCTCACATCGACTGCGACGCCTTCTACGCCTCGATCGAGAAGCGCGACCGGCCCGAGTTGCGCGACCGGCCGGTGATCGTCGGCGGTGGCCGCCGCGGCGTCGTCTCGACCTGCTGCTACATTGCCCGCATCTCCGGCGTCCGATCGGCAATGCCGATGTTCAAGGCTCTCGAGGCCTGCCCGGACGCCGTCGTGATCAAGCCCGACATGGAGAAATACGTCCGGGTCGGGCGCGAGATCCGTGAGCGGATGCTGGCCCTGACACCGCTGGTCGAGCCGCTCTCGATCGACGAGGCCTTTCTCGACCTGGGCGGCACGGAGCGGCTGCACCAGGCGACCCCAGCCGAGACGCTTGCCCGCTTCGCCCGCCAGATCGAGACGGATATCGGCGTGACCATCTCGGTCGGGCTATCCGTCAACAAGTTCCTGGCCAAGATCGCCTCGGACCTTGAAAAGCCGCGCGGCTTCTCGGTGATCGGCGGCGCCGAGGCAAAGGCGTTTCTCGCCGAACGCCCGGTAGGCCTGATCTGGGGTGTCGGCAAGGTGTTCCAGGAAAGGCTCGCCCGCGACGGAATCCGCACGATTGGCGAGCTGCAGGCGATGGATCCGGCCGAGTTGGCGCGGCGCTACGGCCAAATGGGGCTGCGTCTCGCGAGGCTCGCCCATGGCCGCGATGAGCGCACCGTCTCGCCCCGGCGCGAGACCAAGAGCGTCAGCACCGAGACGACCTTCAACACAGACATTTCGGCCTATGAAGATCTGCGTGTCATCCTGCGCCGGCTGTCGGAAAAGCTGGCACGGCGGCTGAAGGCCAGCGGCATTGCCGGCCGCACGGTGACGCTGAAGCTGAAGACCGACGGATTCAAGATCCTGACCCGGGCCCGGGGCCTCGGCAATCCGACCCAGCTCGCCGACCGGATCTTCCGTGCCGGCGACGACCTGCTGCGGCCCGAATGCGATGGCCGGCGATTTCGTCTGCTCGGGATCGGTGTCAGCGACCTTGCCGACCCCGCCTTGGCCGATCCCGATGATCTCGTCGACGTCGAAGCTGGCCGCCGCGCCAAGGCCGAGCGCGCCATCGACAGTCTGCGCGCCCGCTTTGGCAACGATGCCGTCGAACTCGGCCTCATCCACGCCGGCGCCTCCACGGCGCGGACGGCCGGGGCTGACGCAGATGTCGGCGACGAAGCGTGACCCTCCTCGGTCGTTATCCCCGCCGTCGCGACCGGCACATCCGGGCCCGCGCCCCGTCACCGTCCTTGACCACAAAGCGGCTCTCGACCCTAACCCCTTAATCTGTTAAGCAAAAATTGAAATCACAGGGAGGGACGGCCGATGATGCAGGGGAACGACGGACGGGTCATGACCGGTGGTGAGGCGATCGTCACCGCGCTGATCGCCAACGGCATTGACACGGTCTACGGCCTTCCCGGCGCGCAGATGTATCCGTTCTTTGACGCGCTGCAGCGCGAGAACGCGCGCATCGCCACGATCGGTGCCCGGCACGAGCAGGCCTGCGGCTACATGGCCTTCGGCCACGCCCGCTCGACCGGGCGTCCGGGCGTGTTCTCCGTCGTGCCGGGACCGGGCCTGCTCAACACCATGGCAGCGCTCTGCACGGCGGCCGGCTGCAACGCACCGGTGCTCTGCGTTACCGGGCAGGTTCCCTCGGCCTTTCTCGGCCGCGGCCGTGGCCATCTGCACGAGCTGCCGGACCAACTCGCCACGCTGCGCACGGTGGTCAAATGGGCGGCCCGGATCGAACGTCCGGCCGATGCTCCCGCCGCAATCGACGAGGCCTTCCGCCAGATGCTTTCCGGGCGGCCGGGCCCCGTCGCCGTCGAAATGGCGTGGGACGTGATGGCCTCCTCGGAGTTCGTCCGGCCGCTCGGGCCGGCCGCGATTCCCGAGCCCGTCCCGCCCCTGCCGGAAGCGATCGAGCGGGCGGCGGAGGTGCTTTCAGGCGCCAGGCGGCCGATGATCATGCTCGGCTCGGGCGCCCAGCATGCGGCCGCCGAGGTTCGGGCGCTCGCTGAATTGGTCGGTGCGCCCGTCACAGCCCTGCGCGGTGGCCGCGGCATCCTGCCCGAGGACCATGCGCTCTCCCTGTCGAGCTATGCCGCGTTCAAGCTGTGGCCGGAGACCGATGTGGTGGTCGGCATCGGCACCCGCATGGAGCTTGCTTACATGCGCTGGACCGGCATGGCACGCATGATCGATGCGCCCGAGGCGCCGCCACACCTGATCCGGATCGACATCGACCCGGCCGAGATGCGCAGGCTCCGCGCCCATACGGCAGTCGTCGCCGATGCTGTCGCTGGAACCCGGGCGCTCACGGAGGCCGTGCGGGCCCGCCGAACCGCGCCCCCGGCCGACCCAGCTCCGATCGCCGCCGTCAGGCAGGCGGCCGAGGCGGAAACGGCGTCGGTGAAGCCGCATGTCGACTATCTCGCCGCGATCCGCGAGGTGTTGCCCCGCGACGGTTTCCTGGTGGAGGAATTGTGCCAGGCCGGCTTTGCCTCCTACTTTGCCTGGAAGGCGCTTGCGCCGCGGACCTACGTCTCGGCCGGCTACCAGGGCACGCTCGGCTTCGGCTTCCAGACAGCTCTCGGAGTCAAGGTCGCCAATCCGGACCGTGCCGTGGTCTCGATCACCGGCGACGGAGGTTTCCTGTTCGGGTTGCAGGAACTTGCCACCGCCGCGCAATACGGCATCGGCGTCGTCACCGTCCTGTTCAACAACAACGCTTACGGCAACGTGCTGCGCGACCAGCAGACGGGCTTTCAGGGCCGCGAGATCGGCTCCCGGCTGACGAACCCGGATTTCATGGCGCTCGCCGGCGCCTTTGGTGTCGCGGCGATCCGGGTCGACAGCCCGGAAGCCCTGAAACGTGGTCTGCGCGACGCCCTGTCGCGCAGCGAACCGACCCTGATTGAAGTCACCATCGCCGAGGGCAGCGAGGTTTCGCCATGGCCGTTCATTCATCCCAGCCGGTAGGAAGATCCTCCGCCTCACCCTCGGCGGTCGTCAACTCAGTTGCACGAGGTGGTCTCTGCTCCTTTTGTCGGAAAGCCCCGCCGCCCGCTGGAAGCGGCCGGCGGAGCCCGCAACCGGGATGAGAGCCGCCGACCTTCCGTGTGCCCGCCGGCCTGTCGTGTGCCCCACCACCCTCCGCCGTCATCCCCGCCTCCGTGCGGGGATCCATTCCACGGGGCGGCAGGCGCTGCCGTTGCGGCTGTGCGCCGGCCCTGCCCTTTTCGCCGCCGTCCGCCACCCGCGTCATCCTGGACCGCGTGCCGCGCAGCGGCATCGCGTGATCCAGGACCCAGCGTGAGACTCGCGGGCGTATGCCCGCGCCCTACCCGCGACCAGCGGCATGCAGCGGTGGTGGCGCAAAGAGGACTTGCGCCGGAGGGGAGGGCGCGAAGGGAACGCACCGGACATGGGCTCACCGCGCGCCCAACTGCGCGGCTCGGCGCCCATTTCTGCTGCAGGCGGTCAGGGGCGGGCTTACCCAGTGCTGCCCGCCTCGCCCCTCAATTTTCCGCGTCGCATGCCGTCGGTGCGATCGGGGTGTAATCGACCAGCCGCCCCTTGATCTCGAAGTCGCCATAGTCGAGCAGCAGGCGGCGGCTGACGCCGTTCTCGTAAAGCAGGAAGCCCAGCTGATAGATCGGCGTCTTTTCGCCGGCGCTGTCGTCCTCCTGGTCGAAATAGGAGATCGTCACTGGCCAGTAGCGCTGCGCCCCGATCTTGGCGACGGCTTCGGCCGCATCGTCCTGCAGCGCGCCCGCGCCCTCATGCCGCTCGCCGATGATCGAGGTGGTGGCATAGACCTTCTCCCCCGTCTCCGAACCGTCGTAGATGTCGGCGACCAGCACCTTTTCGCCCCGGCTGGCCGCCGCGATCAGGCGCTTGAGATGCTCGGTCGGAAACAGGACGGGCTCCTTGACGGCCACGTTCTTCTTCGTCGGCTGCACCAGCGCGATGGCGATCCGGCCATCCTCATGCTCTGCACGCCCCCTGGTCTCTTCCGACAGGGCGCGGTTCACGTAGGTCTTCGATAGGAACTGGAACACGTCGCCCGATGCGTCTTCAAACGACGAGGTCTGCAGGTCCGTAAGCCGGACGCCGCCGTCAGCATCGGAAACCTGCGTCACGAACCGGAACGATACACTATACCCCTCGCAGGCATTGCCGGTGAATTCATACACCATCCGTCCGGCGACCCCTGTCACGCCGACACCTTCCCGCGCCTCGCCGAGCTCCATGTCGTAGACCGCGCGATGCGGCACCAGCTGGGTGGCGGAGGCGGCCGGCCCGCCCGCCAGCACCGCCCCGGCGAAGACCGCGGCTGTCAGAGAAGCATGGGAGACGGCGGCGCGCAGCAGCTCTCCCCAGGGCCCCGTGCCAGCGATCCCCTCACCGGCGATCGCCCCGTCGCCAGCCGAAGCCGTATTCCGGCCCACTGCAAGAGCGCTCCTGCCCGAACTACTCATCAAAAACACCTCCAAGGCCGAGCGATTGACGCGTCTGGTCCACAGTGGACCGCCGCGAGTCACGACAGCGCGATTCAAACCAGAAAGCCGTCTGCATTCAAAGTACCGGTAGATCGTTGCCGTCTCCGTCCGTGTGCCTCATCGGCGCAGTTCGC
Source organism: uncultured Hyphomicrobiales bacterium (assembly GCA_964462985.1). Classification (GTDB taxonomy): domain Bacteria; phylum Pseudomonadota; class Alphaproteobacteria; order Rhizobiales; family Stappiaceae; genus CAYXAA01. The sequence goes on from CAYXAA010000021.1 coordinate 40,386, forward strand.
GCCCGACGCGGGTCGTCGGACCGGCACTGCCGCACCTCGGACAATAGCCATTCCCCACTTTAGCACAAACCCATGCGCCGGTCCCCAGGCCACGATGACACAGGATCAGGCCGGTTGGCGCGGCGGTATGGAATGCTTGAAGCAGGTCCGATTCTGGGCCAAGGTCCGGCCATCAAGGCGTGTGCATCCTCATGGAGGCCGAGATGGCAGGCGAGATTGAGCAACGGTTGTCGCAGTTGGGCGTGACGCTTCCGGTTCCGGCCGCCCCGGCTGCCAATTACGTACCCTTCGTCATCACGGGCAATCAGCTCTTCGTCTCCGGACAGATCTCGGTAAGCCCGGACGGAACCGAGTACAAGGGCAAGCTCGGGGCTGGCCTCGGCGTCGAGGACGGCCAGGCTGCAGCGAAGCTGTGCGCCATCAGCCTGCTTGCCCAGGCGAAGGCTGCGCTCGGCGATCTCGATCGCATCGTCCGCGTGGTCAAGCTCGTCGGCTTCGTCAATTCCGCTCCGGATTTCACCGATCAGCCCAAAGTCGTCAACGGCGCCTCGGACTTCATGGTCGAGGTGCTGGCCGACAAGGGCCGGCACGCGCGTTCGGCCGTTGGCGTCGCCGCGCTGCCCTTCGGCGTCGCCGTCGAGGTCGAGGCGATCTTCGAGATCGCCTGATCCCGACCGCCTGCCGGAGGCCTCTCTTGCCCGACCTTGCCTGGCTGACCGCTCGCCCGATCGCCCACCGCGGCTATCACGACAGGAGGGCCGGGCGGGTCGAGAACACGCCGTCAGCCGTCGCCGCGGCGATCGAGCGCGGCTTCTCCATTGAGGTTGATTTGCAGGAGACCGCGGAGGGCGAGGCGTTGGTGTTCCACGATGACGATCTCGATCGTCTGACTTTCGAGAGCGGGCCGGTCGCCGCGCAGACCTTTGCCGCGCTCAAGGCAGTGCCGATGCGCGGCACCGACGACCGGCTCTGGCGCCTCGACGACCTGCTCGACCTCGTCGCCGGCCGCGTCGGGCTGGTGATCGAGATCAAGTCGCGGTTCGGCCGCACTCCTCGGACGGCCTTCCTTCAAGGGATCGCCCGCAGCCTCGGCCGCTACAGCGGCCCGGTGGCGGTCAAGTCATTTGATCCGGACATGCTGTCGATCCTGCGTCGGCTCGCCCCGCAGTTGCCGCGCGGGGCCCTCGCCGACGCCACCACGAATCTGCGCGAATGGGGCCGTCTCACCCGGATCGAGCGCTTCATGCTGCGCCACATTCTCCACGCGCCGCGCACCCGGCCGAGCTTCGTCTCCTACTGCATCCACGACCTGCCCGCGCCCGGCCCGGCGCTGCTGCGCCGCCTGTTCGGCCTGCCGCTGATCACCTGGACGGTACGGACGGCGGAAGACCGCGCCCGCGCCGCCGCCTTCGCCGACCAGATCGTGTTTGAGGGCTTTGATCCGGACGCGCTCTGACGGGGCAAACGCTGGACCTCCTCCGTCGCCTCCCTTGAGCTTTTGCGGTTACGCCATAGAATTCTGCTGCAATGCACAGGCAGTGGCATTGACGCGGGATGCTTTGCCCTGATCTGCGGTCGGCGGACCGCGAGGATCTTTCCTCAAGGATACGGCCGGCACCAAAAGCGATCCCATCCTGAACCACCCCTCACGCCTCTGGAGAGCAGTTCAACGTGACAGCCACGGACCAGCCGAGCCAGCACGACGTCGTGATCCGCGTGCTCGACGGAATGGGCGGGATCGCAGCCGACGATTGGGACCGGCTCGCCAATCCGGCCTGGCGGATCGGGCCGCGCGGGCGGATCGAACGCAAACTTGAATCAATCTGCAAGGATCCCGCAGCAACACATCAAGCAGCGGAATCGATCTCCGAAGTTGCGGACTCAAACTCTGAGCCTATCGATTTCAACCCATTCATATCCCACGCGTTTCTTTCCTCCCTCGAGGAAGCTGGATGCGCAACGGCACGGACCGGCTGGCGCCCTCGCCACCTGCTGATAGAGGGCCAGGCCGGTCGTCCGATCGCCGCCATGCCCTGCTATCTGAAATCCCACTCCCAGGGCGAGTACGTCTTCGACTACGGCTGGGCCGACGCCTTCCACCGCGCCGGCGGCGAGTATTATCCAAAGCTGCAATCTTCTGTCCCGTTTACCCCGGCGACGGGACGGCGCTTCCTCACCGCTCCGGGCGTCGACCGCGAAACGGCGATCGCAGCCCTGTGCGGCGGGCTGACCGAACTCAGCCGGCTCAGCGGCGCCTCTTCCGCGCATGTCACCTTCCTCACCGAGGCGGAGTGGCAGGCGGCGGGTGCGATCGGCTTCCTGCAGCGCCAGGACAAGCAGTTCCATTTCACCGACCAGGGCTTCGGCACGTTCGACGGTTTTCTCGAGGCCCTGGCATCGCGCAAGCGCAAGCAGATCCGCAAGGAGCGGCGCGAGGCGCTCGCCGACGGCATTTCCATCGAATGGGTCACCGGAAGTGACCTGACGGAGGCGCATTGGGACGCGTTTTTTGCGTTCTACATGGACACCGGCGGCCGCAAGTGGGGCCGCCCGTATCTCAACCGCCGCTTCTTCTCGCTGCTCGGCGAACGCCTCGCAGAGCGCGTCCTGCTGGTGATGGCCAGGCGGAGTGGCCGTTACATCGCCGGCGCCCTCAACCTCATCGGCTCCAACACGCTGTTCGGCCGCAACTGGGGCTGCATCGAGGACCACCCGATGCTGCATTTCGAGGTCTGCTACTATCAGGCGATCGACTTCGCCCTGGACCGGGGCCTGAAGCGGGTCGAGGCCGGCGCACAGGGCGCGCACAAGCTTGCCCGCGGCTACTTGCCCGCCACCACCTTTTCTGTCCACTGGATCGCCCATCCCGGCCTGCGTGACGCCGTCGCGCGCTACCTGCGCGACGAACGCCGCGCCGTGGCCTACGAGGGCGAGGCGCTGGCGGAGCATTCGCCTTTCCGCAAGATCTCCACAACCGGCGACAACCCGTTCTGACCAATCGGCTTTTGCCACCGCTTGAATCAGATTGTGAGGCCCTCGCCAGGTTCCGGCGCTACCGCCCGTTGAGTCGGCGTCTGAAGCAGTTGAATCGATGTGTTGGCTGGTGCCGCCGGCCGGCCGTGGCGAAGGAGCCGCTTCCCCTTGCCCGACCCCGGTGAGGCCTTCTAGAACTGGACGACGCTGCAACGGAGGCCCTGCAATGCCCTCACCCGTCTACGACGACCAGAACATCTTCGCCAAGATCCTGCGCGGCGAATTGCCGTGCCACAAGGTCTACGAGGACGACAAAACGATCGCTTTCATGGACATCATGCCGCGCGGTGACGGCCACACGCTGGTGCTGCCCAAGGCACCGTCGCGCAACATCCTCGACATTGAGCCGGAGGATCTCTTTGCCGCGATGGCGACGGCGCAAAAGGTCGCGCGCGCAGCGATGAAGGCCTTCAATGCCGACGGCGCCACCATCCAGCAGTTCTCCGAGCCGGCCGGCGGCCAGGTGGTGTTCCACACCCACATCCACGTCATTCCGCGCTTCGAGGGCGTCGCGCTGAAGCCGCACACCGGCGAGATGGCCGACCAGGCGGTCCTTGCCGATCATGCCGCAAGGCTCAGGGCCGCGCTCGAGGCCTCATAGGTTAAGCAGCAGCCCGGCGAGCAGCACCGCCTCCGTCGCGGCGATGCCCACCAGCACACGGCGGCCGGCGACGAAATAGATCGCAAAGCCGGTTGCCATCGCCGCCAGCCTGAGCCAGAGCGGCGCTTCGGCCAGCGCTCCGACCGGAAACAGCACCAGGCGGGCGATAACGCCCGCCACCAGCGCCGTGGCAACCGCCCTTACCCACAGCAGGATCTCGCTGTCGTCCCGGATCCGGCCGGCGGCGATGACGCCGAGCCATCGCCACAGGTCCGTTGCGATCCAGCCGGCGACGAGGATCATCACGTAAGGCCACCACCAGGCCTCCGCCGCCACGCTCACGCGCCCCGCCTCGCGAGCCGGCCGGCCGCATAGGCCAGCGTGCCGCCGACAAGGCCCGACCACAGCAGGTCGAGACCCGGGGTGAGGACGAAGAACACCGGGCCGAGCGCAAGCCCCGCGATCATGGCGGCCTTGTCGGTCGCCTGCCGCGATGCACCCCACAGCGACAGCAGGAAATAGATCGGCGTCAGCAGGAACAGTGCGGCCGCCACCGGTATCGGCAGCCGCTCGACCATCAGATAGGCCGCGATCGTTACGGCGACATTCGCCAAGGACAGCGTTGCGGCGAAGCCGGCGAAGAACGGAATGCGGGCCGAGCGCGGCAGGTCGGGCAGCTTGGCCATCGCGAACACCCAGGCGGTGACCGCGACGAAGTGCGACAGCACGAACAGCTGCCAGCGCGGCGTATCCCGGTCGCGGACGACCGGCACCCACGCCACCGTCATCGGCAGCAGGCGGACGGCCGAAAGGCCTACCGCGAGAGCCGCCGCCGCAAGGCTGGAGCCTCCCGTCATGGCCCCGATCAGCACCACCATGCTCGGCAGAGCCCAGATCGTCGCCGTCATCAGCGCCGCCTGCTCGATCGGCACCCCGCTCTCGCGCGCCAGGCTGGCGAAGCCGACGAAGGCGGCCATCAAGATCGCCGCTGGAGGGCTGACGATGTGGCGACAGCCTTTGAGGAACCAGCGAAGGGAGGATTGGGACCCGTCGGACAGGTCGGCGTCTTGAGGCGGCATGGCGACGGCTGTGTGGTAGGGAAAACAACTATGCCCAATTCGCTGACGGGTTCAACACGCGAGGCCGACAGACTTCCGCGCACCGATGCGCCGCCACCTCCCACCGAAAGCCTTTGATTTCAGGGCAATAGAACCAGTATCGGCGATCATTCCGGGGTCGCGTGCCCAAACCGCAGACCAGCCATGTGTCCTGCACATGGAAACGGGACCGCAGCGACTGGCCGCGGTCCCGTTCAATTCGCGCCGCCGTGATCAGTCCGCGAGCGGGACCTTGGGCACGATGCTCTTCTTGATCGGCGTCCCGAGCGCCTTTGACGTGACCGACGATGACTTCTTCGGTGCCGGCTTGCGCTTGCGCTTCGGCTTGGCGGATTTGGCCTTTTCCGGTGCCGGCCGGATCGGCTTGTCCTCTACGCTCTCCAGCAGCAGGCCTTGGCCGTCTTCCGACACGGAGACCTTCACGGTGCCGCCCTTCTTAAGCTTGCCGAACAGGACCTCGTCGGCCAGCGGCCGCTTGATGTGATGCTGGATCACCCGGCCGAGAGGCCGTGCACCCATCCGGCTGTCGTAGCCCTTGTCGGCCAGCCACTTCACGGCACCGTCGGTGAGCTCGAAGGTGACGCCGCGGTCGGCCAGCTGGGCCTCGAGCTGCATCACGAACTTCTCGACAACCTTGTAGACCACCTCCATCGGCAGGTTGCCGAACGGGATGATCGCATCGAGGCGGTTGCGGAATTCCGGGCTGAACAGCCTGTTGATCGCCTCGGTGTCATCGCCTTCGCGCTTGATGCGGTTGAAGCCGATCGGCTCCCGGGCCATGTCGGCAGCACCCGCATTCGTCGTCATGATGAGAATGACGTTGCGGAAGTCGACCTGCTTGCCGTTGTGATCGGTCAGCTTGCCGTGATCCATCACCTGCAGCAGGATGTTGAACAGGTCTGGATGGGCCTTCTCGACCTCGTCGAGCAGGAGCACGCAGTGCGGATGCTGATCGACCCCATCGGTGAGCAGCCCGCCTTGGTCGAAGCCGACGTAGCCGGGAGGTGCGCCGATCAGCCGCGACACGGTGTGCCGCTCCATGTACTCCGACATGTCGAAGCGCAGCAGCTCGACGCCGAGCGAGGAGGCGAGCTGGCGCGCCACCTCGGTCTTGCCGACACCGGTCGGTCCGGAGAACAGGTAGCTGCCGATCGGCTTGTCCGGCTCTCGCAGCCCGGCACGGGCGAGCTTGATCGAGGACGCCAGGGCCTCGATCGCCGCGTCCTGACCGTAGACCACCCGCTTCAGCGCCTCGTCGAGGCTGGACAGCACCTCGGCGTCGTCCTTCGACACGGACTTCGGCGGGATGCGGGCCATCGAGGCGATGGTGGTCTCAATCTCCTTGACGCCGATCGTCTTGCGGCGCCGGGCTTCCGGCACCAGCATCTGCGACGCGCCGGTCTCGTCGATCACGTCGATCGCCTTGTCGGGCAGCTTGCGGTCGTTGATGTAGCGCGCTGACAACTCGACGGCCGTCTTGATCGCGTCGTTGGTGTAGCGGACTTTGTGGAAATCCTCGAAATAAGGCTTCAGGCCCTTCAGGATCTCGATCGCATCGGCGATCGACGGCTCGTTGACGTCGATCTTCTGGAAGCGGCGCACCAGAGCCCGGTCCTTTTCAAAGAATTGGCGGTACTCCTTGTAGGTGGTCGAGCCGATGCAGCGGATCGTGCCCGAGGCAAGCGCCGGCTTCAGCAGGTTGGACGCATCCATTGCGCCGCCGGAGGTCGCTCCGGCACCGATGACGGTGTGGATCTCGTCGATGAACATGATCGCGCCGGGGTAGCCCTCGATCTCCTTAACGACCTGCTTCAGGCGCTCCTCGAAGTCGCCGCGATAGCGCGTGCCGGCCAGCAGCGCTCCCATATCGAGGGCAAAGATCGTCGCGCCCTTGAGCACGTCCGGCACGTCGCCGGCGACGATCCGCCGGGCCAGACCTTCGGCGATGGCGGTCTTGCCGACACCGGGATCGCCGACGAACAACGGGTTGTTCTTCGCCCTGCGGCACAGGATCTGGATGGTTCGGGCAATCTCCGGGTCGCGGCCGATCAGCGGGTCGATCTTCCCGGACGCGGCCTTTTCGTTGAGATTGACGCAATAGGCCTCGAGCGCGTCCGTCTTTTTCTTCGCCTTCTCGTCGGTTTCCACGGTGGCCGCCTCTTCATCGACGCCGCGAACGGGTTTGGATTCCGACACGCCGGCACGCTTCGCGATACCGTGTGAGATGTAGTTGACCGCATCGTAGCGGGTCATGTCCTGCTCTTGCAGGAAATAGGCCGCGTGGCTTTCGCGTTCCGCGAAGATTGCCACCAGCACGTTGGCCCCGGTCACTTCTTCGCGACCGGAAGACTGGACGTGGATGACCGCGCGCTGAATGACGCGCTGGAACCCGGCCGTCGGCTTGGAGTCCTCCTCGCCGTCGGTCACGAGATTGTCGAGCTCGGTGTCGATGTAGTCGACGAGATTGCGCCGAAGCAGGTCGAGATCGACATTGCAGGCCCGCATCACCGCCGCCGCATCCTGATCATCGATCAGCGCCAGCAGCAAGTGTTCGAGCGTAGCATACTCCTGCTGGCGTTCGTTGGCATAGGCCAACGCCTGGTGCAGGGCTTTCTCGAGGCTTCGAGAGAATGACGGCACGTGCGAACCTCTTACTTCTTTTCCATGACGCATTGCAGGGGATGCTGGTGCTTTCTTGCAAAATCCATCACCTGCGTCACCTTGGTCTCCGCGACTTCATAAGTATAGATGCCGCATTCACCCACGCCGTGATGGTGAACGTGCAGCATGATCCTAGTCGCTTCGTCGCGGTTTTTCTGGAAGAACCTTTCTACGACGTGGATGACGAACTCCATCGGCGTGTAGTCGTCGTTGAGCAGGAGAACACGATAGAGGTTCGGTCGCTTCGTAACCGTCCTCGTCTTCGTGACGACAATCGTCCCGCTGTCGTCCCTATCATCCCGGTGCGTTCCGTTTGTCATCGCTGCCTTGCTCGCACTGACCCAAAAACAGGCACCAAGACGGCCTCGCCCTCCAACTGTACCAACACCGCCTCGGCTGCGGAAGGGAGCATTGTCGACCCTGCTTGCGCGAGGCGACCATCGGCGGACGTCGCGCGGCCTGTATGTCGGGACGTCCCCATCGTATGTAAGGCGGCCGGTTCGAACCTCAATCCTGTCGGTTCGACAGAGTCGGTGCAACAGGCAATTCGTGATCGCCGCAAGGGCGCTCCCCCGCGTTGCCACCAGCCGGCGCCGCAGGCGCAAACCGTCCTCGAAGCCGATGGACCGATAAAGAATTGGAAACTGCCGGCAGACCGTTGCGGTCCGGCGGCTCATGCTCGGCTGTGCTGGGCCAGGGCGCCTGCAACAGGAATATGGTGCTGGAAAAGGGGATCGACAAATGAAAATGGCCCGGCAAGATGCCGAGCCATCCTCGCAAAACAAAAAGCGCTCGGCCGATGGCCGAACAGCGTTACTTCGTCGTCTTGGCGACCATGCCCTCGTAGGGCTTGAAGGTGTCGCGGGCCAGTTCGGAGTACATCTCGCCGATCTTGGTCATCTCGCCGACGAAGCTCTCATAGGAGGACTTCAGGTAATCCGACTGCGCCTCGAACGCCTTGTCGAGCGACTTTGCGGCGACCACCCGCTCCATCGCGGCGGAGCCGTCCTCGAACGTCTTCTTCTGGTAGTCGGCGACCTCGGCCACGATCGCCTGCAGGCCCTTCGTCATGGCGCCGAAGCTCTGCATCATGACGTCCATGTTTTCTTTGCCGAGCTTCTGAATGTTGTCGAAGTTGTTGAGCATTGTCCCCATCCTCAGTCGCGGTGGACCCAAGACCGGCCACCTCGCCGCAGCCCGTGTCCACGAGGCATAAAGCCGTCTTCCCTGAGATCGCTTTTATGCACCGCACAAGAAAAAGTCAAATGCTATATTGCATCGCAACATGATCCCGAGCCTCGATCCGTCCCGTCAATCCCCGCAAAATCAAGGGCCGGACCAGCAGCCCGATCGCTCGCCTTTACACATTCGTAACCGCGTTTCGATCATGCTTGCGCCAATGCGAACCGGCGTCCAACCCCGGGGCGTGCGATGCGGGAGCGACTGTCGATCCAACGCTGGCCGCATCGTCGGGAACACAGGTCCCCGTGCCCTGAGGGGCGCCGGTGGATGGCCATGAAACCAGATTTGTTCGGCTTTCCGCCCGGGTTCTCCCTCCCGCGGCACGAGTCGAGCGACGACCCGGAACGGGGTGAAATCGTGCTGGACAAACGTGTAACGCGCGTAAGGTCGGCCTTTGGAGCCGCATTGCGAACCTTTGCCACGCTGATCGTGCTTTACGGTGCGGCGCAGACCGTTGCGACGGGCGAGGCTCAGGCCAATTCGAAATATTCGGGCATCGTCGTCGATGCCAAGACCGGCAAGACGCTCTACGCCTACAAGGCCGATACCAAGCGCTATCCGGCCTCGACCACCAAGATCATGACGCTCTACATCCTGTTCGAGGAACTCGAGGCCGGGCGCCTCAGCCTGAACAGCAATCTCAAGGTGTCGGCTGCTGCTGCCGCCGAGCCGCCGTCAAAGCTTGGCCTCAAACCCGGATCGACGATTAAGGTGCGGGACGCCATCCTTGCGCTGGTGACGAAGTCGGCCAACGACGTGGCGACGGTGGTTGCCGAGAACATCTCCGGGTCCGAACGCAACTTCGCCCGGCGGATGACGGACACGGCGCGGCGCATCGGCATGAAGAGCACCACCTTCCGCAATGCCCATGGTCTGCCCGACGCCGCCCAGGTCACGACGGCGCGCGACATGGCTCTGCTTGGTCGCGCGATCCAGGACCGCTTTCCAAAGTACTACAAGTATTTCTCGACCCGGTCTTACACCTTCCGCGGCCAGCGCTACGGCAACCACAACCGTCTGCTCGGCCGCGTCGAGGGCGTGGACGGCATCAAGACCGGCTATATCCGTGCATCGGGCTTCAACCTGGTGACCTCGGTCAAGCGCGACGGCCGCTCCATCGTCGCCGTCGTCTTCGGCGGCACCACCGGTAGCTCACGTGACGCGCAGATGAGAAAATTGATCGCGGAGTATCTGCCCAAGGCCTCGCGTGGCCGCCGCACGGCGCCGCTGCTCGTTGCCGCCCCGGCGGAGGTGCCGGTGCCAGTGCCTGCCCCGTCGATCGATGTCGCTTCGGCCACCCGGTACGCCTTCGATGCTGCCGAGCTGGTCGCGCCGCCGGTCCCGGGCGCCAAGCCGGGGGCCGACCCCGTGATCGTGACCGGATCCATCCCCGTGCCGCCGGCTCCTGTACCGCATACACGGGAAACCCCTGTGGAGCGGGTGGCCGAGGTGCACCAGGTCGCGGAAGCGGCGCCGCGAGCCGGCGACGACACCAGGATCGTGCGCACCCAGACCATCACTGCCGCGACGCTCCAGGCCTGGGTCGACACCAAGGTGCAGCAGACGCCTGCCGCCCCCATGCCGGTGGCCACACCCGCTCCATCCACGGAGCGGTCCTCGACCACCACCACGGTCGCCACCAACAACACCCCGGATCCGACACCGGGCTGGCATGTCCAGATCGCCGCCGCAGAAACCGAGGACAAGGCCGTCGCCATGCTGAAGCGGGCTCAGACCTCGGTGGGCGGCGCACTGCGCGGCTACGACCCCTACACCGAGCCGGTTGTGAGCGGCGGCGCGACGCTCTACCGTGCCCGGTTCGTCGGCTTCACCTCCAAGACGGCCGCACTCAATGCCTGCCAGACCCTGAAGAAGGCCAAGTTCGACTGCTTTGCAATTTACCAGTAGTAGTGCGTAGCGATGGGTTCAATGACGACCGAGAAGCGTGTCCTTAGCCTCGTTGAGTTTCGCAGCCAGGAACGCGCTGCCGCCCATGTCGGGATGCAATCTCTTCATAAGCCGGCGGTGGGCCGCCCGGATTTCCGGCTCGCCGGAACCGGTCTGAAGCCCAAGAACCTGGTAGGCCTCCTCCTTGGTCATGGGGCCCGCGTTCGCCGCGCGAGCCTCCCCGTCTGTACCATCCGCCTCGAAGTCTACACGCCAGCCGGGCTGCCGGCGGTCGAGATAAGCTTCGAGTAGGGCCCGGCTCTCGGCGTCGCCGGCCACCTCGCGCCAGAGCTGGTGCAGCGCGTCCGGGGCCAGGGCCGAGAGCTCCTTGCCCTCGAAGGCCCCGGCCAGTACCGTTCCGTTCATCTCGCCACTGTCGTGGTCGAGGCGCATTTCGAGATAGGCGGAGCGCACCGTCGACATCGCCCCGCCCCGAGGGGTGGTCCCTCCCACCCTTCCGAACCCGGGAATCTGCCGGAAGCCGAGCAGCGACAGGGCGAAGCCGCCGATCGGGATCGCAAGCACCCAGCGTCCGGTCACGGCAAGCCCGGCGGCAACCGCCAGCAGCATCAACCCACCGGCAACACGCACCTGCTGTGCCAGCGTGGCCGGATTGGCGCGGGCAAAGGCATTGCCCGCAAGCAGGAAGATCGCGAGCACCGCGAGACCCAGTACGAGATATCCCATCGTTTTCCGTCTATCGCCGTCGCCCCGGAGCGGCCTGCGTCCCGGTGGGCGCGGACCCGTTGCTCCACCCTTGGACCTGGCCGGCTTCGCAAGATTCGGTCGGCAAAGCGCAAGCGTCCCTTGACCCGGTCGGTGCGGTCACCGCATGTGCGAAATCAGCAGCCGCGCCCCGCGATCACCGTCCGTGCCAAGCCGCTGCAGCGCGCTGGGTCCCCCGGCCGCATAGACCGCAACCGCCTTCAGCAGATCCGCGAGCTCACGCGCCGAGCCCTCATCAAATCGGACATAGGCGCCCTTGGTGAGGCGCGCAATCTCCCGGAACGCCGTTTCGGCGGTTGGATCGCGCCCTTCCTGGAAGACGAAGGCGGGAACCCCGAGAAGCCCGAGCTCGCCGGCCCGAGCGGCGAGATCGTCGATGTTTTCTTCCATGCAGTCGCCCACGTAAACGAGGGCCTGGATCTTCCTTTTCCGGCTCTCGTCGATTGCATGCCGCAGCACCTTGCGGATCTGGGTGTGGCCGCCGCGGCAATCGATCCTGGTCATCATCTTCGCCAGTGCCTCGGCGTTCGTCACCCATTTCGAAGCGGCGCATTCGTTGAAGCCGCGGAAATAGACAAGCTGCATGGCGAGCCCGCCCAGCGCACCGGCCGCGGCGAACATTTCGGCCTGGATCGCACAGGCTCGGTCCCAGGTCGGCTGCCGGCTCATGGTGGCATCGAGTGCAATGATGAGCCGCCCGAGCCCCTCTGTCGGCGGCGCCTGCCGGGCCTTTTCCAGGAAGTGCGCAATATCGGATGCCGAGGACCGTTGCGCGAGCCCCCCGTCCGATCGGCTCTTGTCGACGATGTTCCTGTCCCCTGCCACGGACCCGCTCCTGGAACGAAAGGTCCCGGCCGATGTCGACCGGGGATCCGAAAGGGACCGATTGAACGCCGGGCAGCCGCGCCGATGGAGTGCCGGCTGCCCCGTCCCCTTGGATCATTCTGCAATCCTTGCTTCTCTGGGTTATAGCGCAGCCTCGGGTGGCGCCAAAGCCGGCGCCTCCCCTTCCGGCGGACGTGCGCGCACGGGCAAAAGGATGCTAGATCAGCGCCTGCCGTGCCGGAGGCCGCACGGGCCAGGATCGGAGATGCCCATGACCGAGCCCGTTCTCTACCGAACCATTGCCGACCTAAGGGCCGGTCTGTTGCCGGCCCGCCGCGCCGGCGAGCCCATTGCCATGGTCCCGACGATGGGCGCCCTCCACGAGGGCCACCTCTCCCTGGTCCGGCTCGCACAGCAGAACGCGCGGCGCATTGTCGTGTCGATCTTCGTCAATCCGACACAGTTTGCGCCGACCGAGGACTTCGCTTCCTATCCGCGCGAGGAGGCCGGGGATATCGCCAAGCTCGCGGCGCTTGGCGTCGACGCGGTGTTCGCCCCGCCGGTCGGTGAGATGTACCCCGATGGCTTTGCCACCGCCGTGTCGGTCGGCGGCCCCGCCCAAGGGCTGGAGAGTGACTCCCGGCCGCACTTCTTCAACGGCGTCGCACTGGTCGTGACCAAGCTGCTGCTCGCTGCCCTGCCCGATGTCGCCGTTTTCGGCGAGAAGGACTACCAGCAGCTCTGCGTCGTTCGCCGCCTGGTCCGGGACCTCAACATCCCGACGGAGATCCTTGCCGGCGCCACCGTGCGCGAGGCCGACGGCCTCGCCATGTCGTCGCGCAACGTCTACCTGAGCGCGCACGAGCGGGAGGCCGCCGCGGCCCTGCCGGCAACGTTGTGGGCCGTCGCCGATCAGCTCAAGGCGGGTGCAGATGTCGAAGCTGCCCTTACGGCCGGCCGCGATCGGCTCGCCGTCGCCGGGTTCAAGGTCGACTATCTGGAGCTGCGCGACGCAGATACCCTCGCCCCCGTCCGGCCCGACAGCACCAACCGCCGCCTCCTGGTCGCGGCCTGGCTCGGCCGGACCCGCCTCATCGACAACATCGCGGTGTGAGCCGCCGCCTCAGATCAGGCAGAGTTCGGCAAGGTCCCGGCGCATGGCATCCGGAATGTCGCCGTCAGCGAGCGCACGGGTGATGTCACGCGGCGCCTCTTCCGGCTTGAGATAGCGCCAGCCCTGGAAAGGCCGCCGCGGCTGCAGCTCGGTGGCGTGCAATGCCGGCTCAAGCACGATATGGCAGCGCTTGATGCCGTCCTCGCCGGTGAACGGGCGGATATCCAGGATCGTCTGGCGGACCTGGATCAGCCCCTTGATCACCCAGTAAAGCGAGCCGCCGTCCAGGATGTCGTCTCGTCGGGACGGCACCATGCGCGTGGTGTGGGTCTGCTCGACCGGCTTGCCGGACTCTCGCGCTTCGCCGAGGCGCCGCTCGATCCAGTCGGCGAGATCGTCGACCGACTCCGCGCCGACGCACAGTTTCACGAGATGGACGGTCATGCCTCAAGATCTAGCAAGCCCGGCCCTCCTGTCCAATGGCTCGGCCAGCCTGCCCGCCCGGCTATGCACAGTTGATGGTCAAGATTGACTCTTGCGTCGGAATGCGCCTCGCGGGCTTGCGCGACTCAGTTGCAGGCGGATTCATTGGATCCATGGACATCTTTCTCACAGGCGGAACAGGAACCATCGGCGCGAGCGTGCTGAAGCGCCTGATCGCGTATGGCCACCGGGTGACCGCGCTCGCCCGGTCGGATGCGGCGGAGAAGGTGCTGCGGGCGGCCGGTGCCGATATTGTTCGCGGCGATCTCGACGAACCGGCCGATTGGGTCGGCGATGCGGTGTTCTGCGACACCATGGTGCACACCGCCGCCACGTTCGACGAGACCATGCGGGCGAAGGAGCGCAAGCTGGTTCTGGCGCTCCGCAGCGCCACTCAGGATCGTGAGATCCCCTTCAACCTGGTCTACACCGGTGGCATCTGGCTCTATCCCGAAGCGGCAGGCGGCCCGATCCCCGAAACGACACCGTTCAGGCCGCTGCCCGCCTTCGGCTATATGGCTGAGACCATCCGCTCGCTGCAGGCCACCCGGACGCTTGCGGTCTCGGTCATCCATCCGGCCCTAGTGTGCTCGGCGCGCAGGGGACCGGTCGCAGAGATGGCCGAACGCGCTGCGCAAGGCCGTCCCTTCGTCACGCGTGCGGAGCCGAAGACGCTGTGGCCCTTGGTCGATGCCGAGGATCTCGCCAATCTCTACCTCAAGGTGGTCGAGGCGAAACGCTACCGGCTGATGGTGGTCGGCTGCGGCATCGAGGGCGTATCCGTCGAGAGGCTTGTCGCGCTGGTGGCCGAGACCACCGGCAAACGTCTCGTCATGGAGACCCTGCCCCCTCCGCCGGTCGTATCGCCCCTGGCCGACTGGCAGGCCGGCTATGCCCTGTCCCAGAGCTTCAGCCATGACCGCGCCACACGCCTGATCGGCTGGCGCCCCGACAACACCTCCGCCGAAGCGCTGGTCCAGAAGCTGGTCCCGGTCGCCGCCTGAGGGTGGGGCGGCGGTCGGACAGAGGCTCCCTCGGCGGACCTCACCTTCCAGGCCCCCCGCGGCCGCCCTCTCCATGCCCCGCCTTGGACGCACGGATCAGGGACAACCTCATCCAACTGAGGTTATGACCGACGAGGGCGCTGGCGCCTATGCCGAGGCGCCCTCTCCTTCCGCCAGCACAACGACCGCCGCTCCCTGCTCGACCTGGGCCCCGACCTCGACCGCGACCGCTTCGACGAGGCCGTCGCGCGGCGCCACGATGGCGTGCTCCATCTTCATCGCCTCGACCACGGCGAGCCGATCGCCCTTCTCAACCCGGTCGCCGGCCGCGACATCGAGCGCGATGACCTTGCCGTGCATCGGCGCCCGCACGCTCGCCGCGCCGTGGTCATGCTCGACGCTGCGGGTCAGCGGATCGACGCGCGCAACCCGCACCGCCCGGCCGCCTTCGAGCGCCCAGACCGTGTCGCCGCGGCGCAGAACCTCGCCGGAGGCCGGAGCATCCTCCGCCCCCGTGTGCATCCGGCCGTCGGCCCAGTGCAGGGCGACCTCGCGCTCCTCGCCGTCGACCTCGACCCTGAGCGCGATCGTCCTTGTGCCCGAGAACTGGAACGCATCGCGGACCGCCCAGGGGTCGGTCCAGCCGGCCTGCCCGGCTGTCGGAGCGCCTGCGTCCTGTTCGACAAGGACGGCGACCGCAGCGCCGATCGTCGCCTCTGAGACACCTCCCGCCGTGAGTGCCGCGATTTCGCGGTCGATCAACCCGGTGTCGAAACCGCCCGTGCGCACCGCCTCGTGACCGGCGAGCGCCCGCAGGAAGGCGAGGTTACACTTCGGTCCGGCAACGCGCGTGGCCGCAAGCGCCGCCGAAAGCCGGCCGAAGGCCTGCTCGCGATCGGCGCCGTGGGTGATGATCTTGGCGATCATCGGATCGTAGAACGGCGACACCGCCGCCCCCTCCTCGACGCCCGTGTCGACGCGCACGCCTTCGCCCTCCGGCATGGTGAGCACCTCGAGCCGGCCCGTCGACGGCAGGAAGCCGTTGTCCGGGTCTTCGGCATAGAGCCGGACCTCAACGGCGTGACCGGAAAGCCCGACCTCGTCCTGGCTCGCCGGCAACGGTTCGCCGGCGGCGACGCGAAACTGCCACTCCACCAGATCGAGACCGGTCACCAGTTCCGTCACCGGGTGCTCGACCTGAAGCCTTGTGTTCATTTCCATGAACCAGAATCTGTCGGGCGCCAACCCGGCGGAGCCGTCAACGATGAACTCGACCGTCCCCGCCCCCGAATAGCCGACCGCCTTGGCCGCGGCGACGGCGGCCGCGCCCATCGCGGCGCGCGTCTCCTCCGTCATGCCCGGAGCCGGCGCCTCCTCGATCACCTTCTGGTGCCGGCGCTGCGCCGAACAGTCCCGCTCAAACAGATGGACGGCATTGCCGTGCTTGTCGCCGAACACCTGGATCTCGATGTGACGGGGATTGGCCACGAATTTCTCGATCAGAACCCGCGGATCACCGAAGGCGCTCTTGGCCTCGCGCTGCGCCGAGGCGAGCGCCGCCTCAAACTCGATCGCTTTGTCGACCCGGCGCATGCCCTTGCCGCCGCCGCCGGCAACCGCCTTGATCAGCACCGGATAGCCGATCTCGTAGGCCTTGCGCTTGAGCAGCTCGGTGTCCTGGCGATCGCCGTGATAGCCGGGCACCACCGGAACCCCGGCCTTTTCCATCAGGGCCTTGGCGCCGTCCTTGAGCCCCATCGCCCGGATCGCATCGGCCGACGGGCCGACAAAGACGATGCCGCTGCTTTCGCAGGCTTCGGCGAAATCGGCGTTCTCCGACAGGAAGCCGTAGCCGGGATGGATTGCCGCGGCCCGCGTCTGCCTGGCCGCCGCGATGATCCGCTCGGCCACCAGATAGGACTCCGCACTCGGTGCAGGCCCGATCGCCACGGCCTCGTCGGCGAGGCGGACATGGAGCGCATCGCGATCGGCCTCGGAGTAGACGGCGATGGTCCTGATCCCGAGCCGGCGCGCCGTCCTGATGATGCGGCAGGCGATCTCGCCGCGGTTGGCGATCAGCACCGATTCCAGCATGTGCCCTCCTCGACTGCGTTTCCCTTCGGTCGCCCTATTCCCGGCCGTGGGGGTTGGGACCGCGACGCGAGCAGGCTTCACCTCATCGCCCCTCGACATCACATCCGGAACACGCCGAAGCGCGTTTCAGGGATCGGCGCGTTCAGCGTCGCCGAGAGGGCGAGCCCGAGCACGCGCCGTGTCTCCTGCGGCATGATGATGCCGTCGTCCCACAGCCGCGCCGTAGCGTGATAGGGATGGCCTTCCGCCTCGTAGCGGGCACGGATCGGCGCCTTGAATGCCTCCTCCTCCTCGGCGCTCCAGCTTCCGCCCTCGGCCTCTATGTTGTCGCGCCGCACCGTCGCCAGCACACTGGCAGCCTGCTCCCCGCCCATCACGGAAATCCGCGCGTTCGGCCACATGAACAGGAACCGCGGACCGTAGGCGCGCCCGCACATGCCGTAATTGCCCGCCCCGTAGGAGCCGCCGACGATCACGGTGATCTTCGGCACCTTGGCGCAGGCGACCGCCGTCACCAGCTTGGCACCGTCCTTGGCGATGCCGCCGGCCTCGTAGTCGCGCCCAACCATAAAGCCGGTGATGTTCTGCAGGAACAGGAGCGGAATCCGCCGCTGGCAGCACAGTTCGACGAAATGCGCGCCCTTCAGCGCCGACTGCGAGAACAGGATGCCGTTGTTGCCGATGATGCCGACCGGGATGCCGTGGATCCGGGCAAAGCCGGTTACCAGCGTGGTGCCGTAGGTCGCCTTGAACTCGTCGAACTCCGAGCCGTCGACGATGCGGGCAATCACTTCGCGGATGTCGTACTGCTTCTTGAGGTCGACCGGCACCACCTTGTCGAGCTCCGCCGGGTCGGCCAGGGGCTCCCGGCTCGCACTGAGAACAATGTCCGGGCGCTTGATGGTATTGAGGTTGGCCACGATACGCCGCGCCAGGGCCAGCGCATGATCGTCGTCGAGCGCATAGTGGTCGGCGACGCCGGAGACCTTGGCGTGCACGTCGGCGCCGCCGAGGTCCTCGGCCGAGACCTCTTCGCCCGTCGCCGCCTTCACCAACGGCGGGCCGGCGAGGAAGATCGTGCCCTGCCGGCGGACGATGATGGTCTCGTCGGACATCGCCGGCACATAGGCGCCGCCGGCGGTGCACGACCCCATCACCACCGCGATCTGGGGAATGCCGAGCGACGACATCGTCGCCTGGTTGAAGAAGATCCGGCCGAAATGGTCGCGGTCGGGGAAGACATCGGTCTGGTTCGGAAGGTTGGCGCCGCCCGAATCGACCAGGTAGAGACAGGGCAGCCGGTTCTCCATGGCGATCTCCTGCGCCCGAAGGTGCTTCTTGACCGTCATGGGATAGTAGGTGCCCCCCTTGATGGTGGCGTCGTTGCACACGATCACGCAGTCGCGGCCGGAAACCCGGCCGATGCCGGTAATGATGCCAGCGCCATGGATATCGCCGCCGTAAAGATCGTACGCCGCCAGCGGGGACAGCTCGAGGAACGGACTGCCGGGATCGAGCAGGCGCGCCACCCGGTCGCGCGGCAGCAGCTTACCGCGGGCGGTATGCTTGTCACGGGCGCGCTGCGGGCCGCCCGCGGCCGCCGCCGCTCGCTTCTCGGCCAGATCGGCGTTGAGGGCTGCCCAGGCCGCGGCATTGGCCGCCGCATCGGGCGTGTGGGACGTCAGGCTGCTGTGCAAGACCGTCACGGCGTCGTCACTCCCCTCACTGTTCGATCCCATGATGCTGAGCGTGTGATGACCCTATGCCGCCCCACCGACAGCGGAGTTCGTGGCGACAATACGCTCCGGCGTGATCCCACGCAGCGCCGGCGCGGGCTGAGAACGATCTCGCCTTATGTCCGCGCCGACATTGCATGACGCTTACGTTTCAGTCAATACGTACGACTTTCCTTTTTACAATCAGTAAGATGATCTTTCCGTTAATCGACCTCATCGGCCGAGACGACCCAGGACTCATCTGCCGCACCGCGGCGCCAGTCGATCATGAAGGGATGATCCATCACCGCCTCGGCATAGTCGCGCATCACCTTGTCCATCGGCAGCTGATAGGTCAGGAACCGCGTCACCACGGGAGCATAGAAGCAGTCTGCAGCAGAAAAGCCGCCGAACAGGAAGGCGCCACCGGCGCCGTGCCGCTCCCGGCAGTCGCGCCAGATTGCCCCGATCCGGGCGATGTCGGCCGCCGCGTCCGGCGCTTTTGGGTGCGGCGCCGGACGCCGACGCAGGTTCATCGGATAGTGCGAGCGCAACGCGCCGAAGCCGGAATGCATTTCGGCGACGACCGACCGTGCCAGTGCCCGCACCGGCCTCTCCTGCGGCCACAGGCCGGCATCAGGGAATCGCTCGGCAAGATATTCAAGGATCGCCAGCGAATCCCAGACCCGCGTCTCGCCGTCGATCAGGACCGGCACACGCCCGGCCGGCGAGATCTCCCGAATCGCCGCCGAGAACTCCGGCGTGTCGAGCGGCAGCAGGCGCTCTTCGAAGGCCGCCCCGGTTTGCCGCAGCGCGAGCCAGGCGCGCAGCGACCACGTCGAATAGGTTCTGTTTCCAATTACAAGCTGCATTGAAGGCTCCTGACAGGGCAAATGGCCCGACGACGGCCAAGGCTTTCCGGCAGTCGTCCACGCCATCGCCACCAAGACGAGCAGGGCGAAGGAATGGCTCGCCTCCGCCGCTCCTGCGGTTTCTTGCCCTGTCGGCCGCGGCCGCCGTTATCCTTGCCAGTGCTTGTGAGTGCGCCGACGGCCACCCGGCCATTAGCCTATACCATGACAGCGCTCGCAACCCCTCGTTCGCAAGGGATGCGATCGGGACGCCGTCGCCCCGCCAGGTAAGTTCAGGAGCCGGACGGCGGCTCGGTCGGGCCGCCCGCCTCACGCCAGGCCGTGAAGCCGCCGTCGATATGCGCGACGGGCGAAAGTCCCATGTCCTGCGCCGTCTTGGTCGCAAGGGCCGAACGCCAGCCGGCGGCACAGAAGAAGACGAAGGTCTTGTTCTCGCCGAACACCGGCCGGAAGTACGGACTCGCCGGGTCGATCCAGAACTCGAGCATGCCCCGCGGCGCGTGAACCGCACCCGGGATGCGGCCTTCCCGCTGCAGCTCGCGAATGTCCCGAACATCGACGAAGGTGACGTTGGGGGCGCCGTGCAGCGCCAGCGCCTCCGCCACTGTCAGGGTGCGGATCTCGGCTGTCGCTGCATCGACCAGTTCGCGATAGCTCTTGGTGATCGTTCCGCCCACGCCCGTCGCCTCCGTTCTGCCTCGGCCGTTCTTGTTCCGGCCGCGTCGAAGTCTCCACGGCGATTGGAGGGAATGCAAGCACCCCGGTCTGGAAACAGCAAAGGGCGCGGTTGTCCCGCGCCCTTGCCATCAGCTGGTTCTGTGCGGCCCGGCTGAGCGTCCGGCGGTCGTCAGAAGAACCGCCGGCAACGCCTCACTGGGCCACGACCGCGGCCGCCGTTTGCGCCGCGTCGGCCCCACCGAACACATAGACGAGCGCCAAAGCGCCTCCCAGAGCAAGCACGGTCCAGGCCGTGACACCCCAGCAGGACTTCCGTACATCACCGTCCATGGAACTCCTTACCATTGACCTCGGCCTGCGCCACGAAAAAGGCGCACGGCCGCCTGCAAACGGGCCGGGTGATTAACGAGTTGGTAGGACTTTCGCAAGCGCGAAAACTTCGGGCCAGCGCCCCGCGTAATGCATAGCGGCGAAGTCCGCTGCCACGGCAAGGGCTTATCGCAGATCGCAGGGCCCACAGCGCCTCCCGGGACATCGACCGAATGCCTTCGCCGGACGCCACCGGCGCCCGCTCGGGGCATTTGCTGACGACGGTTTCAACCGGGCAACCGCCGCGTAATGACACGCCGCGCTGCGGCGTGCGAATCTCTACTCCCTTGGAATCGAGCGTGTTTCAGCCGGTTTCTCCCGGCTGCGGTATGGTCTAGGCTCGAACCGCAAACGATCGCTCGGCCACCCGGCTGGCTGTCGCACGAGGCGCGCGCATGACCGTTTTTTCCACCGCCGATATTCTGGCGCTCGGCTGGTTCGTCCTTGCCTGGCTCGGCTACAATGTCATCGTGGAAATGTCGCCGCTGCGGCGCAAGACGCTGTCCCATGCCATGGAGGCCTACCGGCGTGGCTGGATGGCGACGATGAGCCGCCGATCGGTGCGCATCATGGACGTCGGCATCGTCGGCGGCCTGCAGCAGGGAACGGCGTTCTTCGCCTCGACCTCGATGATTGCCATCGGCGGCGGCTTCGCCCTGCTCAACTCTACGGAGCGCATCCTCGCGATTGCCGAACACCTTGGAATGCAGCCCGGATCCGCCGTCGCGCTCTGGGAGGTCAAGGCGCTCGGGCTGATGCTGATCTTCGCCTATGCCTTCTTCAAGTTCGGCTGGGCGTACCGTCTGTTCAACTATTCCACCATCGTGATGGGCGCGACGCCGGAACAGGCGCAGGACACCGCAGCCTTTGCCGACGAAGTCGCCGCCAGGGCGGCCGAACTGATGGTGCTGGCCGGGCGCCACTTCAACCGCGGCCAGCGGGCCTTCTTCTTCTCGATCGGCTATCTTGGCTGGTTCGTCGACCCGCGAATCTTCGCGGCCACAACCCTGGCGACCCTGATCGTCCTGGTCCGGCGTCAGTTCTTCTCGAGGGCGAGGGCTCTCTGCGCTTCCGGCTTGTCCCAGCAACTCGTGCCGGCCGAGAAGACGGGCGGCACGAACACCGAGACAGGAGCGGCGAAGCCCTTGACCTCGTAGTCGCCGCGATAGCCGGCGCGGCAGCCGATCATGTCGGCGATGGCGTCCGAGACGACAATGTTCTCGTCAAGATCGCGGGACAGGCCCGCCAGCCGCGATGCAAGGTTTACCGTCGGCCCGATCACCGTGAAATCGAGACGGGATTCGCCGCCAACATTGCCGAAGAAGACATCGCCGGCGTGAAGCGCAATTCCTGCCCTGATCTTCGGCGTGTCCTCGCAGCAGCTCCGGTTGACATTGGCGATCTGCTCCACCGCCGCGCGGGCGGCAAAAAGGGCGCGTTGCGCGGCGCTGCGTGCGGTCTGTTCGCATTCATACGGGAACACCGCCATGACCTCGTCCCCGATGAACTTCAGGATCTCGCCGCCCTGCGATTCCACCGCCCGGGTCAGGGCGCCGAAGTACTGGTTGAGCAGCGTGACGAGATCCTGCGCCGGCAGGTCGTTCGACAGCGATGTGAAGCCGCGCAGGTCGGCAAAGCCGACCACGGCGGAGATCGTCTCGCCTTCGCCGCGCTTGATCGTGCCTTCGAGCACGCGCACACCGGCCCGGCGCCCGACATAGGTCTCAAGCAGCGTGCGCGACGTGCGCTTCAGCGTCTGCAGCTCGCAGAGCAGGCCGAGCGGCCGAACGATGGTCTCGAGCATAGCGATGTGCGCGCCGCTGAAGCCGCCCGGCATCTTGCTCGCGGCGGTTAGAACCTTGGTCGACCCGTCCGAGAACGGCATCGGGAGTGCGACGTAGTCGGTGTAGCCCTTGGGTCGCAGCTCGGAAATGATCTCGAATTCACCATCGACCGGCTCCGGGCCGATCCGGACACGAACCTTCTCGCCGGTATCGCGCAGCACCTTGATCGGGCTGCGCTCGTATGACAGGTCGAGCTTGGGTGTCTCCACATAGCGGCGCAGGTCCATCTCGCCGTCGGAAGTCCACAGCACGCTTTCCGCCCGCACGTTGGGATGCAGGATCGGGATCCCCGTCGTCAGGCGATCGACAGGAGCGCCAGCCAGCTTCAGCCGTTTGCCAAGCTCGCTGATCAGCGTCATCGTGTCTTCGATCCGGACAGCCGAGCCGTGCAGCCACTCGACGACATCCGCGGCGATCAGCGACGCATTGACAGTCATTGCGGGACACCTTCTGCCTCTTTGGCGCCCGCGGCCGCCTCGTCGGCGCTGCTCCACAGGGCGGTTCGGTCGGCGAGAGGACCGGAACGACGCTAAGATAGGGCAATCAGGCCGCCGCGATAAGAGGGCGAGGTGAAAACGGAACGCCCGCACGCGATGATTTTAGCGCCGGGGTTCGATCGAGGCGGCTAGGGTGCCGGGAACACCGCCGCACTGCGGCCCGTCAACCAATAGGCGAGAAGACCGATCCATTCGCGCACCCCCTGGTCCAGCCGGGTCAGCCCCTGCGATGCTGACGAGAACCACCGCCAGCGATCGTCGGTGCCGCTGGTCTCCCAATCGACAGGATAGGCCATGATGCCGGGCCAGCCGGCCTTGCGGAAGGTACCGATCGCTCGCGGCATATGAGCGGCCGACGTCACCAGCAGCCACGTCTCCCCCGGCTGCGGCGCTGCCATCTCCCGCGAATACACAGCATTCTGCCAGGTGTTGAGCGAACGCCCCTCGATCTCGATCCGCTCACGCTCCACGCCGAACTGGGTCAGGAGCGCAAGGGCATGATTGGCCTCGCTCGGCTCGTTGCGGAAGGCGGACGATCCGCCTGAATAGACGATCCGCGCCCGCGGATAGGCCGCCGCCAATCCCGGCAGCGCCATCAGCCGCTCGCCGGCCCTGTCGACGCCAGGGAGCCCGCGCCCGGCGCTGACCAGCGTGTCGATCGCCCCGCCGAGAACGACGATGCCGTCAACCCGCTCCGGCATCGGCTGCGGCGTGGCAAACCGCTGTTCCAGTGGCAGGATCACCCAGTTCGCCAGCGGCGACAGCCCGCCGACCACAAGGCCCATCGTTCCCAGGACGATCAACACCGCAGCCGAACGGCGGCGCCGGAACAGCCAGAGCAGCAGTCCCGCAACCAGCAGCAGGATCAGAAAATTGGACGGGCGCAGGACGAAGAATGCGGCCTTCGACAGATAGAAGAACATTGACGCCCCCGCCCCTTGCGATTGCCGCGGCTATTCCTCGTCCCACTCTGGCGCCCAGCTCGTCCTCACTCTCCGCCCGGCCGGCGAACCGATCGCGCTGATTGTGGCCATTTCGTCTTCCGTCAGCTCGAAGTCGAAGATCGCCGCATTCTCCTTGAGCCGCTCCGGCTTCGATGTGTTCGGGATCGCAATCACCCGATCCTGCTGGATGAGCCAGCGCAGCGCCACCTGGACTTCGGTCCGTCCATGCCGGCGGGCAATGTCCTGGAGCTCTGGCCGCTCGCGCACCGTACCCTTCGCGATCGGGGCATAGGCGATCAGCGCCATATCGTGGGCCTCACAGGCCGCCAGCACCCGCTTCTGCGACAGCATGGGATGGTACTCGACCTCGTTGGCGACCAGGGTTCCCTCGGCAAGGTCCTGAGCCTGCTCGACCAGCGCTGCAGGAAAGTTGGAGACACCGATCGCCCGTGTCCAGCCGCGGTTTCGCGCCTCCACCAGTCCGGCGACCTGCTCGGCGAGCGGCACTTTCGGGTTGGGCCAGTGGATCAGGAACAGGTCAACGTAATCGGTGCCGAGCCGATCGAGGCTCTCCTCGAGCGAGCGCAGCATGTCCTCCGGATCGAGCCGGTCGTACCACACCTTGGTGGTGACGAAGATCTCACCGCGCGGCACATCGGCGGCCCGGATCGCGGCCCCGACATCGCGCTCGTTGTCGTAGCGCGCCGCAGTATCGATGTGGCGCCAGCCGGTTTCAAGCGCGGCGCGCACGACCGACCGGCAGGTCTCCCCCGTAAGCGGCCAGGTGCCGAGGCCGAGAGCGGGAATGGCGGCGCCTTTGACGACGACAGTGTGCATGGCGTGGATCTTCTCCGTGAGAAATCGTGAGGCGTTTTCCTGTGACCGCGGTCACAGACGGTGGCAGCCGGAAGGTTCAGTCTGCGTGGTGGTGGGAACGGAGAGCAAGAAACACATGGTTACGACCTTGTATCTACAGCTCGGCGGTCGTCCCGCAATGGAGGCCGCCGTCGATGAACTCGGCAAGCGGCTGCGCCGGGATCCGCTGTTCGGGCCGAAGGGAAGCGATGCGCTGCCCTGCCCGCGCGAACGCCTCGTCGAGTTCCTCACCTACATCTTCGCCGGATCGCCCTGCTACGACGGCGGCCCGGTCTGGGAACGCTACGCTGGCCAGCCCGGCTTCGAAGCGCGCTACCGGCGCTTCGTCGATCACCTCGTCGCCGCACTGGTCGAACCGAGCGGCTCGGTGTGCCTTGCCCTGGAAATCCGCGACGTGATGGAGCGGGTCGGCGATCACGTCGCCCGTCACAGCGAGCAGGTCGAGGCTTGAGACGGTCGGTCTGGCGGCCGACCGGCCCCGCCCGGCCCTGCTCCCCGGACGTCATCGGGAGTTCGGGGATCGCGTCCCTCATCCGCCTCGACGGCGTTGCCGGGAAACACGGCCACCGTTGAGCCGCACAGACTGAGTCTGCCTGAGTCTGCGGCGCGATGAATTGAATCTCCGCCGGGCGGCGGCGACAACAGCGGAGGTGGACGGCCGGAGGGACCCAAAGGGACTCCTGCCGGCCACGGCCTCAGTCCAGATCGGCCACGCTCGCCGCGATCTTGCCGACGAGGCCGTACTCGATCGCTTCGTCCGGGCCCATCCAGTAGTCGCGGTCGGTGTCCTTGGCGACGCGCTCGATCGGCTGGCCTGTGGCCTCGGCGAAGATCTTGTTGAGCCGGTCGCGCATCTTGAGGATCTCGCGCGCCTGGATCTCGATGTCGGTTGCCTGACCGCCGGCACCGCCCGACGGCTGGTGCAGCAGGAAGCGGGTGTTCGGGGTGCAGTAGCGCCGCTCTTTCGGCACCGAGACATAGATCAGCGCACCCGCGCTCGCCACCCAGCCGGTGCCGAGCATACGCACTTCCGGCCCGATGAAGCGGATGGTGTCATGAATCATGTCGCCCGATTCCACGTGACCGCCGGGTGAGGAAACGATCACCGTGATCGGATCGCTCGAGACCTGGGCCAGCGCCAGCAGCCGCGAGCAGACGTCGCGCGCCAGTTCCTGCGTGATCGGGCCAGTGATGAGCACCGTGCGCGCTTCGAACAGGTGCTTGTCAACCTGGATCGACTGCGGCGTCTTGGTCTTCTCCTCCTCGTCCTCGTCGTCGAGGCGGTTCGGAACGTGCTTGTAGCTGTTCGTCATGCGCAAGATCTGCTCCTTCAGGAACGGCACGCCGCACGCGGCGGCTCCGGTCATGGTCCCATACTTATGCGATGGTGCCGCCCGCCGCAAAGATGATCTTCGCCACGACGGCCCGTGCACGCTCGCCACGCGCCACCGCGGCCGCTCAAGCCCGGTCGCGGCGAATGTGCGACAGGACAGCAATTAGGAAGAAAGGCAGCGACGGCCACTGAAACCAGAGGTGGCCGGGGCTCGTCAGTATGTTGATGACGAAAAAGAACCCGATCATGACGACCGCGGTCCGCACCATCTTGGACTGACGATGGAACCAGTCGAGGAACTGGCCGATCGGACGGCTGCGGCCCATCCCGCGCATCGGAGCGATTGCTGCCCGCTCGCCGAGCATCGCCGGCTCGGGCTCGGGCTCGGGTGCGTTGTCGCCCCCGACTCGAATCCGGAAGCTCTCGACGGGCTCGGACAGGTTCTTGACGCGCTGAAGCCCGAGCGGCTGGAACCCGACCGCAAGCTTGCTGCGAACCTGGTCGTAGACGGATGCCGAGATCACGATTCCGCCCGGCTCGGCCACCTCCTGCAGCCGCGCGGCGACGTTGACGCCATCGCCATAGATGTCGTCGCCTTCGACCATGACATCGCCGAGATTGAGTCCGATGCGGAACTTCATGCGCTCCTCGCCGGGCACCTCGGCATTGCGATGTGACAGCTCGTTCTGGATTTCGACGGCACAGCGCACGGCTTCGATGACGCTGGCGAACTCGATGATGATCGCGTCGCCCCAAGTGTTGACGATGCGCCCGTCGTGGCGCTCGACCAACCCCCCGATCGCCTCGCGGTAGAGCTTCAACCGGCCGAGCGTGCCGTCCTCGTCGGCTTCCATGAGCCGCGAGTAATGCGCAACATCGGCGCAAAGGATGGCGGCCAGCCGGCGCTTGGCCCGTGTCATGACGATTTCCCCTGATGGCGTCGCCTTAGGAGTGGGGATGCTCTCCCCCAAGTTCAAGCGGACACGTCACACTCGCACACGCCGACGCGCGCCTCAACGCCATCACGAAAAACTCACAGGCCGGCCGTCCGCTGACCGCATCGACACCCGAACGGTGTTGCAGGCCTCCGCCGACTGCCCCTCGACGCCAGCAACCCGATGGCGGGCGACCGCCCTCACGCCGTCTTGTTGAAGATCTCACGCCCGATCAGCATGCGCCGGATCTCGCTGGTGCCGGCGCCGATCTCGTAGAGCTTGGCGTCGCGCAGCAGCCGGCCGGTCGGGTACTCGTTGATGTAGCCGTTGCCGCCGAGCAGCTGAATGGCGTCGAGCGCGATCCGGGTGGCGTTCTCGGCAGCATAGAGAATCGCGCCGGCGGCATCTTCTCGCGTGGTCTCGCCGCGGTCGCAGGCCTGGGCCACGGCATAGACATAGGCCCGGCTGGCATTCATCGTCACATACATGTCGGCGATCTTGCCCTGCACGAGCTGGAACGTGCCGATCGGCTCGCCGAACTGCCGCCGCTCGTGGATGTAGGGGATCACCACGTCCATCGCCGCCTGCATGATGCCGATCGCTCCCGCCGCCAGCACTGCGCGCTCATAATCGAGGCCGGACATCAGCACGTTGACGCCCTTGCCGACATCGCCAAGCACGTTCTCCTCCGGCACCTCGCAGTCCTCGAACACCAGCTCGCCGGTTTCAGAACCACGCATGCCGAGCTTGTCGAGCTTCTGGGCCACGGAAAAGCCGGCGAAGCCCTTCTCGATCAGGAAAGCGGTGATGCCGCGCGAGCCGGCATCGGGATCGGTCTTGGCATAGACGATCAGCGTGTCAGCCTGCGGACCGTTGGTGATCCACATCTTGGTGCCGTTGAGGACGTAGCGGTCGCCTTTCCTGTCGGCGCGCAGCCGCATTGACACCACGTCGGAGCCTGCGCCCGGCTCGGACATCGCCAGCGCACCCAGATGTTCGCCGGAGATCAGCTTGCCAAGGTAGCGGGTCTTCTGGTCGTCATTGCCCCAGCGCCTGAGCTGATTGACGCACAGGTTGGAATGGGCGCCGTAGCTGAGGCCGATCGAGGCCGAGGCGCGGCTCACCTCCTCCATGGCCACGCAATGCTCGAGATAGCCGAGCCCGGATCCGCCCCACTCTTCCTCGACGGTGATGCCGTGAAGGCCGAGCTCACCCATCTCCGGCCACAGCTCGCGCGGAAACCAGTCCTCGCGATCGATGCGATCGGCGAGCGGCGCGATTCGGTCCTGGGCGAAGGAGCGCACGCTGTCGCGAAGCATGTCGGCGGTCTCGCCGAGGTTGAAGTTGAAGCTCGGGAAATCGTTGCGGATCATGGTTGCCTCCGTGCCCCGGCTCGTTGGCGGAGCCGTTCAGCGGGTGTATTTGATGAAGGGGGTCACCTTGCCGATGCGGTCGTAGAGCCGCCGGGCCGTGGCGTTGAATTCCTGCGTCAGCCAGTAGACCGAGCTGGCGCCCTGCGCATCGGCGGCCGCATAGACCGCCTCGATCAGGGCCCGGCCGACGCCGAGGCCACGCACCGACGGATCGGCATAAAGGTCCTGCAGGTAGCAGTAGGGTCCAATGGTCCAGCACGAGCGGTGAAAGATGTAATGGACGATGCCGACCAGCCGGCCCGACCCGTCGACGGCGCAGAAGCCGTGCGGGTCCTCCCCTGCAGTCATCAGCCGCTCCCAGGTCGTATCATAGACTTCGGCCGGCCTTTCGGTTTCGTAGAATGCCAGGTAGGCCCGCCACAGCGCCGTCCATTCCTCGCGGTCCGTCGGTTCGAGGGGACGGATGGTCACGGCAGCTTCGGTCATGTGAGGTCTCCAGCAAAATGGCACGGCGGCAGATCAGTCGGCCATGCCCTTGAGCGTGATCAGCGTGAAAAGTCCCGTCGCGACGTGGATCTCGCCGTCGTCGCTCTCGCCGTAGACGTCCGAGCGGCAGATGGTCAGGGTGCGGCCCGGCTTGACGACCCGGCCGCGCGCGATCAGCCGCTCGCCGCGCGCTGGATTGAGCAGGTTGATCTTGTATTCGGTGGTCAGGACCCCCGTGCCGGCCGGATAGAGGGTCAGGGCCGCATAGCCGGCGGCACTGTCGGCGATCGACGACGTCGCACCGGCATGGAAGAAGCCGTGCTGCTGGGTGAGGTCCGGCGAATAGGCCATCGCGATGTCGACCTCGCCCGGCTCAAGGTGAACCAGCCTAGCTCCCAGATGCGTCATGAACGGTTGGCGCGCGAAACTGGCTTCAACCCGGTTGTGCCAGCCCGGATCGCGCGGAACGAACGCCCTCATGCCAGCTCCTCCCGCGCGGCCCCGTTCTCCTCGGCGTCCGGATCGAGCCCGAGCTCGGCCATGCGCTTACGGCAGCCGCGCTCCACCTCGGCAAGATCGGACAGCGTCAGCTCGATGTCGCGGCGCTTTTCCTCAAGTTCGGCACGCCGATCCCTGATCCGGCGCATCAGAAGGCGCAACTGCCCGGCCTCGCCCGGCGCCTTGCCGTACATGTCGATGATCTCGCGAATCTCTGCCAGCGAGAACCCGAGGCGCTTGCCGCGCAGGATCAGCATCAGCCTGGTCCGGTCGCCCGCCCTGAACAGCCGTTGCCGGCCGCGCCGCTGCGGCTTCAGCAGGCCCTCCGCCTCATAGAATCGCAAGGTCCGGGTCGTGACACCGAACTCCTGCGTCAGCTGGGTGATCGTGTAGTAGGCCTGCATCTCTCCTCCAGGCCAGAAAGTGTGAATTCCTTTTACGTTTTCGTCAATCTGATTTGAAAAGAGAAGCTATATCATGATCTTTTCCAAGAAGCCCACTGACAGCCACACCTGACTGCCCGCCTCGATTTGCGGCTCCCGCGGAAGGATGGCGCGCCGGCACCGGAGGTCGAGAGCTGGCCGCGCCCCGTCCGCTCCCTAATTCGACCTCGTGAAGGTGCCGAGACCGTTCTCGTCGAAGACCTCGATCCAGACGCTGCCCGCCGCAGGGTCGAAGCGGACTTCGGACCGGCTGCCCTCCGGAGCGTTTTCGCCCTGAAGGTCGAAGACGAAGCTGTCGCCGTCCCAGTGCGCGAGTTCGTAGACCGTCGGTGCGAGGCCGATCGACAGTGTCAGCCTATCGTCCGTTCCCGCGACGGAGACGGGACCGAAATAGGGATTGTCGAACCTGCCACGATAGGCGTCGAGCGCCTGGGCCGGCTGCGGCGAAACAGGCGGGGACTTGCCGGCGAGGTCGCCAACGGGTTCGAACATCGGCGCGAACAAGTCGCCGTAGGCCTTCAGCCAGTCTCGGGTCGGCGCACCGTATTCCACCGTGTCGAGGAACATCCGCCCAAGGCTTTCGGCAACACCGGTCGGCTGGGCGTTGGTGAGCACCGCAATTCCGAGATCGAGCGATGGCACCAGCAGGTAGTTCGTTCCCGCCCCGAGCAGAAAACCGCCGGAATGGCTGATGCTGACCCGACCGGACGGTTCCGTCCCGACATTGAAACCATAGCCATAGAAGCCGGCCCGCGCGTCGGCGGCATAGGCGGGCGCCGAGATCACCTGCGGCGTCGTGGCCGCACGCAGCGCTTCGCGCGCGATCAGCGGCTTGCCCTCGAAGTCTCCTCCGGACAGCACCAGGTCCATCCAGCGGGCGAGATCCTTGACCGAAGCGCTGGCGCCGCCGGCGGGAGCCTGGGCATCGGGCTTTCTCTGATAGCGCGGCACGAACCCGTAGCCGCTGCGCACATGCAGCGCCGCCCGGTTGGCGCGCGCCTCAAAATCGGAGTATCGCATGCTCGCGCTCGTCATGCCGAGCGGACCGAACAGAACGTCCTCGGCAAGGCTCGCCCAGTCCGACCCCGAGGCCACTGCCACCGCCTCGGCGGCGGCCGTCAAACCGAAGTTGGTATAGGCATAGTGGGCGCGGAAGGCGCTGAGCGGCAGCAATTGCAGCCGGTCGAGGACGGCCTTGCGGTCATAACCGAGGTCCTCCAGGTCGTCGCCGGCATGGTCGGGCAGTCCCGAGCGATGCGCGAACAGGTCGCCGATGGTCAGCATGTCCCGGAGGCGCGGATCGCCCAGTGCGAAGGACGGCAGATGCTTCGCCACGGGATCGTCCC
This sequence comes from uncultured Hyphomicrobiales bacterium, assembly GCA_964462985.1. GTDB lineage: Bacteria > Pseudomonadota > Alphaproteobacteria > Rhizobiales > Stappiaceae > CAYXAA01. The sequence goes on from CAYXAA010000021.1 coordinate 71,443, forward strand.
AGCGCAAGATCCCCTCGCCCACCTGGCGTGCGACGATCGTGCCGGAGATCGATTTCGACACCGAGGCGAGCTGGAACACCGTATCGGCATCCACAGGATCCGGGACGCCGACCCTGCGCACGCCGTACCCCTTGGCAAACACGGTCTCGCCCTTCCACACCACGGCGACGGCAAGGCCCGGAATTCCCGACCGCTTCAGAATGTCGGAGGCAAGGCCGTCGAGCTTGCCGATCGCCGCCTCGATCATGCTGTCGTTGACGTCGACGGCAACGGTCTGCGGCGGCGGCAGCGTGGCATCGAGCGCCTCGGCCGGAACCCCAGCGAAGGCAAGCCCCGCGGCTGCAATCGCGGCAACAATGCCGCCGCACCGCTGGACGCTGGAATGCCGGCCAGAGCATGCGTCATCGCGGCCCCCGGCGACCGGGATGGTCGACGAGCAGCCGCCCGCTTGCATCCGCACATTCATTGGTGCTCCCCCTTCTGCCCGTGTGATCGCCGCGGCGATCCGGCGCTCATTCTCGCCCAACCATTGGTGCGGTCCAAGCCCTGCGCCTAGCCGGTATAATTCGGCCACAGCGGCGGCGCGGCGAGTTCGAGCACGTTGCCGTCGGGATCGCGAAAGTAAAGGCTTGTCCCACCGGCCGGCCAGACCACTTCGCTGATGATCTCGATGCCCTGGTCCGCGAGATAGTGCCGCCATCGGTCGAGATCGGCCGTCGAAATCTTGAATGCGAAATGACTTGGCCCGTCGCTGTGATGCCCGGGAACGACGCCGCCTGGCGTCGGCATGTCCTCGCCGGTATGCCCTCGCCGGAACACGAGCAGCGTCTCGCCCGGCGCGGTGTCATAGGCGCTGAGTCGGTCGCCGGCAACCATGCGCGGCAGGCCGAGGATGCCGCCGTAGAAGGCGTGGGCACGGTCGAGATCCTCGACATAAACGGCCGTCTCGAGAATCCCGCCGATCGAGGGCGGCTTCGTCATTCCGTTCCCTCCCTGTCCGGGTTGCTTCGGCCCTCCACCATCACATGGGCAGCCCGAACCACCAAGCGGCGAGCCCCAGGAAGGCAAAAAAGCCGACGACGTCCGTCACCATGGTGACGAACACCGTGGAGGCGATGGCAGGATCGATGCCGAAGCGGTCGAGCACCAGCGGAATGAGCAGGCCGAACGTGCCGGCGCAGAGCGTGTTGACCACGATCGCCGATCCGATCACGGCGCCGAGTTCCACATTGGCGAACCACAGCGCGGCGACGGTGCCGACCAAAAGGGCGAGTCCCGAACCGTTCAGCAGCGCCACCATCAGCTCGCGCCGCAGCACGCGCAGGAGATTGCGCGAGCTGATTTCTTGCGTTGCGATCGCGCGCACGGCCACCGTCATTGTCTGCGTCGCTGCGTTGCCGCCCATGGAGGCAACGATCGGCATCAGGATGGCGAGCGCCACCATGGCCCCGATCGTGTCGTCGAACAGCGAGATCACCGTCGAGGCGAACAGCGCGGTGAACAGATTGACGAACAGCCAGGTGAAGCGCGACCGCGCGGTGTAGTAGACGGAATCGGAGATCTCCTCGTCTCCAACGCCCGCAAGCGCCCGCAGGTCCTCCTCCGCCTCCTCCTGGATCACGTCGACAATGTCGTCGACCATCAGCACGCCGACCAGCCGGTCGGCATCGTCGACCACCGCTGCCGAGACCAGATTGTAGTGCTCGAACAGCCGCGCCACCTCTTCCTGATCGTCGGTGGCGCGCACCATGTGGCGCGTCTCGGTCATCAGCTTGGAGATCTTCTTCGACCGCTTGCTGCGCAGCAGCCGGTCCAGCGACACCGCCCCGAGCAGGCGAAAGCCCGGATCGACAACATAGATCTCGTAAAACGTGTCCGGCAGATCCTCGGCCTCGCGCATGTGGTCGATGGTCTGGCCGACGGTCCAGAATGGCGGGACGGCGATGAAATCCGTCTGCATTCGCCGACCGGCCGAATCCTCCGGATAGTCCAGCGCGCGCTGCAGCTGGACCCGGTCCGAATACGGCATCTGCTCGAGGATCGCCGCCTGCTCGTCCTCGCCGAGATCCTCGAGGATGTAGACGGCATCGTCCGAGTCGAGCTCGCCGATGCCCTCCGCGACCTCCTTGGCCGGCAGCGCATCGAGCAGGCGAAGACGAACGTTTTCGTCGAGCTCGGTCAGGGCGGCGAAGTTGAAGTCGTCGCCAAGCAGCAGGACGAAGGCCGGCCGATCCTCCTCCGCCAGCGCTTCGATCAGGTCGCCGAGATCGGCCTCGTGGAGGTTGCCGGCGAGCGTGCGCAGCTCTTCGGCGTTGCGATCGGCGACAGCGGCCTCGACCCTGGCGACGAAACCCGCCGCCAGGTGCCCCTCCTCGTCTCGGATCGCGGGTGTGTTCGGCGCATCGTCCGGGATGTCAACGGTTTCGGCTTCGGACACGAACCCCCTCCGATTTGATCATTCCCGCCGCCAAACGGCATCAGTCAGCTGTTGGACATTCGATCGGACGCGACCTGGATAACCGCTGATCAATGGTGCGCTGCAGGCAGACTTAGCGCGCTTTCGGACCGGATGAAATCGTCGATGAGCAAGAATTTTCCGGCCGGCGAAAAGCGGCCGCAGCGCGCCCCTGGCGCTGGATCCGGCACCGCTGCGCCCAATGGCTCCACCCGGGCCGAACCTGGCCACCGGCGACACTACTGCACTTTGAAAAAGCAGAACCGGCACGCGATCGATCGAGACCGACCCTGCGCCGTAGAACGATCCCGTCGTTCAACATCTGGAGAGTGGTGCGGTCGAGAAGACTCGAACTTCCACGGGTTGCCCCACAGCGACCTCAACGCTGCGCGTCTACCAATTCCGCCACGACCGCACTTGTTCGCCGATCCGGGGGACCGGCGGGAGCCCTCCTCTATCAAATCGGATTCTGCCGCGCAAGGCCCTAGAAGGGATGTCCTCCCGTTGAAGCGACGATGGCGGAAAGCCGGCGTCGCCACGCCGCCGCCCTGCCGCCTTGCGCCGCCAGGCGGGGTCTGGCCCGGCGGCGACGGCCGCACGGCGACACTCCGGCGCAATCCGAGGCGGGTTGGCCCGGAAGGCTCAGATCGGACCTTCCATCCGCGCCGGCCGCACCTCGGGCGGACGCATAAGAACCTCGGTCACCTCGACCCCGATGCGGTCGCCGCGCAGCACCACCTGGCCGGAGGCGATCGGCACGTTGTTGGCGAGGATCTTGACGTCGTCGTCTTCGTGTGCCTCGAGCTCGATCACCGCACCGCGGCCCATGCGCAGAAGCTGATGAATCGGCATCTCCGCCTTTCCGAGGACGACGGAAATGTCGATGGCGATATTGTCGAAGGTGGTCATTCGCGCGTGTCACCGCTAAAGGATGGGCCTCCGGCGCATCCGCGCCGCACTGGAAATCGTCGGATCCGGGCCCAGGTAAGGTCAGGCTGATCCTCCGACCGCTCCGGTTTCACTTCGCCAGTGTTTGGTTAACAAACCCCTAACACCACCGCAGACCGATGACCGTGCGCGACCTCCTCGACACAGACTTTCCCGCCATTCCCGGCTCACCGCCGGTCGAGTGGCTGATCTCCGATGCGCCGGTCGGTTACGAGGAAGCGGTCGCGGCGATGGACCGCCACGTCGCCGCCATCGCGGCCGGCGAGGCGCGGGAACGGGTCTGGCTGCTGGAGCACCCCCCGCTCTACACCGCCGGAACCAGCGCCCGGGACGCGGACCTACTGAATGCGGACCGCTTTCCGGTGTTCCGCAGCGGCCGCGGCGGTCAGTACACCTATCACGGCCCCGGCCAGCGCGTCGCCTATGTCATGCTCGATCTCAGGCGCCGGCGGCAGGACGTGCGCGCCTTCGTTGCGGCCCTGGAGGCCTGGCTGATCGGCGCGCTCGACCGCTTCAACATCCGCGGCGAACGGCGCGAGGACCGGGTCGGTCTCTGGGTGCGCCGTCCGGACCGCGGAGCCGAGGTCGAGGACAAGATCGCCGCAATCGGGATTAGGGTGCGCAAGTGGGTGACGTTCCACGGCATCGCGCTCAACGTCGAGCCGGACCTCAGCCACTTTTCCGGGATCGTGCCCTGCGGCGTCTCAACCCACGGCGTCACCAGCCTCGTCGACCTCGGTCTGCCCGTGACCATGGAGGACGCCGACATCGCGCTGAGAGCCGCATTCGAGGAGGTGTTCGGGCCGACCGAGGCCATCGAGACGCCGTGGCCGTAGCGCAAGCGCCGGATGTCAGGCTGTCGGCCTGATCTCGAACCCGGTCGGCACACCGAGGCCTTCGGCGATCAGTTCGACGTCGTCGACACGCGATCCGGCCGGGCCGGTCCGGCAGGCTTCCAGCATCGTCTCGACCTTGTCGGGCGGGCCGCGAAATGCCGCCTCCACAGTGCCGTCGAGACGGTTGCGAACGAAGCCGTCGAGCCCGAGTCGGCGCGCTACATGGTCGACGTAGGCGCGAAAACCGACCCCTTGCACCCGGCCGACAATGACGACAAGAACGGATCTCGGTTCCATGGCGTGCATGCTCCGGCCGACACAGACGATCTGTCCGTCGGCGTCGTGTTCGAAGACATAGCCGCCGAGCGACAGGATCGCGCATTTCTGACACATGGCTGTCCTGCGTCTTGCCCGCTTCCCGGCGCCTTGCCCGCCGACGAGTCCTGTTCCGTTATAAGCCCGCCGACCCGACGCGAAAAGCCGGGAGGGGCGACGATCCTGCCGCTCAGGCCGCGGCGGCGACGGTCCGGCGCGCCTTGGCGACGGCGTCGTCGATCTTCGGCGCGTAGTGGACCAGCGGCGGCTTGACGCCGTGGGCGAACAGCACCTTGCGCAGCTCGTGCGTGGTGCCGGTCAGATAGACGGCGACGTGGCGCCGCCGGGCCTTGCGAGCGAGGCCGCCGATCGTGTTGGCCGCAGTGGAATCGAGAAATGGCACGGCCGCGAAGTCGATGATCAGCGCCCGGTGCGTGTCGGCGATGCGGTCGAGCACCGTGCCGATCGAGGCCGCCGCGCCGAAGAAGAAGGCGCCCGAGATGCGGTAGATCACAATGTCTGGATCCGCCGCCCGGCGCTCGTCGTACGGACGGCGGCCGCCGTTGGCATCGTCCGCCTTGTCCTCGACGACGAACGGGATGGTGGTTTCAATCGCCGTGGTCCGCGACATGCGGTAGATGAACAGCACCGATCCGAGCGCAAATCCGACGACGATGCCTTCGGTAAGGTCGCGGAAGACCGTCAGCAGGAAGGTCGCAAGCAGCACCGCGGCGTCGCCGGTCGAAGCACGCAACAGCGTCGCGAACGCATGCTTCTCGACCATGTTCCAGGCGACGGTGATCAGCACCCCCGCCAGCGCAGCGAGCGGGATATAGGCGGCAAGCGGCGCGGCAACCAGCACGAACAGCAGCAGGAACGCCGCATGCAGCATGCCGGCCACCGGGCCGTGGGCGCCCGCGCGCACGTTGGTCGCGGTGCGAGCGATCGTGCCGGTGACGCAGAAGCCGCCGAACAGGCCGGAGGCGACATTGGCTGCGCCTTGCGCCACCAGTTCGCAGTTGGAGCGGTGGCGGCGGCCCGTCATGCCGTCGGCGACGACGGCGGAAAGCAGCGATTCGATCGCCCCGAGCAGGGTAAAGGACACGGCGCTCGGCAGCACCGCCACCACCTTTGCCAGACTGACGTCGGGCAGTGCGGGCAGCGGCAGGGAGTTCGGAATGCCGCCGAACTGCGAACCGATGGTGGCCACCGAAAGGTCGAACAGCGCCGTCGCGAGCGCCGCCCCGGCGACGGCGATCAGAAGCCCGGGCCAGTGCGGCCGCAGCTTCTTCAACACGATGATCACCGCCACCGTCGCGGCCGACAGCATGACCGTCACCGCGTCGATTGTCGGCAGCGCCGACCATAGCGCCGGCAGCTTCTCGATCAGCGGACCGGGTTCTGGACCATCTAGCGTCAGCCCGAACAATTCCTTGAGCTGACTCGCGCCGATGATGACGGCAATGCCGGCGGTAAAGCCGACCGTCACCGGATAGGGAATGAACTTGATGTAGGTGCCGAGCCGGAAGAACCCGACCGCCGCCAGCATGAGGCCGGAGAGGATGGTGGCGAGGATCAGCCCGTCCATTCCGTGCATCTGCACGGTGGCGGCCACGAGCACGATGAAGGCCCCGGCCGGGCCGCCGATCTGAAACCGGCTGCCGCCGAGCGCCGAGACCAGGAACCCGCCGATGATCGCGGTGTAGAGCCCCTGTGCCGGTGTTGCGCCGGAGGCGATCGCGATGGCCATGGAAAGCGGCAAGGCCACGACCGCAACGGTGAGACCGGCGATCGCATCGGCGCGAAGATGGGCGAGCGAATAGCCCTCCCGCAGCACCGTGACGAGCTTGGGGGTGAAGAGCTCGGTGAAGGTCGGGCCCGATGGGCGGGTGGGAGCGAGTGGTTCTGCAGTCATGGTGTGCACAGTGGTTCAAGTATTCCGGTCAGGATTGCGGCGTCTTTGCAGGCTCCTTGAGACGGACGCCGCGCCCCCCGCCCAGGCTCTGGGCTCCCTCGCCGATCAGCTCGATGCCGGCTTCGTTCAAGGCCTCGATGACCTTGGTCAGGCTGTCGACCACGCCGCGCACATTGCCGGCGCTCGCTTCCATGCGCTGGATCGTCGGCACAGAGACGCCGGCCCGCTCGGCCAGTGTCTTCTGGTCGATGCCGAGCAAGGCCCGTGCCGCACGCATCTGGGCTGCGGTGATCATGAATTATCCCGTTTCAGATATCTATGTGATGGGATCATAGATAGATCAAGATATCTGAAACATCAAGATGGATGGCCGACACAGGACCGCTGCCTTGGCAACGTGGGCGGAACCCGCACCTGACCGCGACCAGCGGCAATAGGACGCGGGTCGCACACTTGGCCGCGGAAGGCCCCCGCCGCCCGCCTGCAACGGCGTTGATGACGCCGAGAGGCGCGGAGAAGATGGCAGGCTGGCACGCGAGGTGAGGTCCGCCGACCGTTCGTCTGCCCCACCCCGCTCCACCCTCGGCGGTCATCCCCCCGACGGGGGGGGGTGACCGCCCGGGGGGCAGCGGGGGGCGGGGATGGCAAACCCGAATCCAACCCGGGCGGCACGCATAAGGCGGGCCCGGGTGGTGTGGTCCGCGGCCCGTGCGTCGCCCCCACCCCGCCCCCCCCCCGGCGGGCACCCCCGCGCCGGGCGGGTTGCCCCGCCGAGGGGAAGGCGGGCGGCGGGGATGGCAACCGAGAAGCCAGACGGGACGGGCGGATGATGCGTCGCGCTCTCAATCCTATCGGTTCAGGTCCTCGTAGAGATCGTGCCAGTCCGGATTATCCCGTTCGATCGTCCGGATCTTCCAGGCGCGGGGCCATCGTTTCAGGCGCTTCTCGCGGGCGATCGCGTCGTTCACGCAATCGAAGACCTCATAGTAGACGAGCTGCGTGACACCGTAGCGTTTGGTGAAGCCGTCGTTGAGCTTCTCGCGATGTTCCCACACGCGGCGCCCGAGGTCATTGGTAACACCGACGTAGAGGGTGCCGCGCTTTCGGCTGGCGAGGATGTAAACATAGAAGATCATCATCCTATGGTTGCGGAGACCGTATCCCCGCACAAGACATTGGCCGGCGGAGGGATCGGCGTGCCTGCCGTGGGCTCTCGACTTTCGCCCTTCGACCGTTGGTCTGCCCGGACGTTGCCCACCCTCCGCCGTCATCCCCGCCTCCGTGCGGGGATCCATTCCACGGTGCCGCAGGCGCTGCCTGTGCGGGTGTGCGCCGGCCTTACTGTTTTCGCCAGCGCCCGCCACCCACGTCATCCTGGACCGCGTGCCGCGCAGCGGCATCGCG
>CAYXAA010000022.1:0-77893 GCA_964462985.1 uncultured Hyphomicrobiales bacterium
GGGTCCTGGATCGCGCGATGCCGCTGCGCGGCACGCGGTCCAGGATGACGGGCGAGGAGAGGTTGCAGGAATACGGCGAGCACTGTCCGCGAGGGGCTGCGGCGACGGCGACGCCCGAGACGGTTTTCTTTCCGGCGAATTTGCTCTAGGAAACCCCCGCCCGCTGTGCGGGATGTTTCCGGCATCTGCGGCGAAGAGCCCCGTCTGCGGCGGCAGCCGGGCCTGCCGCCGGGGCGGCGAGTGCTTCTCACGAGATTTGCGGCGCGATGGCCAAGGACAAGACACAGAAACTGAGAGCGCGGCTGCCGCGCGGCTTCGTCGACCGGTCGGCGGCAGACATCCGCGCCACGGACGACATGCTCGCCAGGATCAAGGCGGTCTACGAACGCTACGGCTTCGACCCGGTCGAGACGCCGGCGTTCGAATACACCGACTGCCTCGGCAAGTTCCTGCCCGACACCGACCGGCCCAACGCCGGCGTCTTCTCCGTGAAGGACGACGACGAGCAGTGGATGAGCCTGCGCTATGATCTCACGGCGCCGCTCGCCCGGCACGTGGCGGAGAACATCAACGCGATTCAGCTGCCCTACCGCACCTATCGCGCCGGCTGGGTGTTCCGCAACGAGAAGCCGGGACCGGGGCGGTTTCGCCAGTTCATGCAGTTCGACGCCGACACCGTCGGCGCGCCGGGCGTCCAGGCGGATGCCGAGATGTGCATGATGATGGCCGACGTCATGGAGGCGCTCGGGATCCCGCGCGGGCAATATGTCATCCGGGTCAACAACCGCAAGGTACTGGACGGGGTGATGGAGGCGATCGGGCTCGGCGGCGAGGACAACGCCGAGCGGCGGCTGACGGTGCTTCGGGCGATCGACAAGCTGGACAAGTTCGGGCCGGAGGGCGTGAAGCTCCTGCTTGGCGAGGGGCGGAAGGACGAGAGCGGGGATTTCACCAAGGGTGCGGGGCTGGACGAAGCGCGTATCGCACGCGTGATGATTTACATTGGCGCCAGCTTTAGGGAAGGCAGTCAGGAGATATCTGAAACCGCGCGTTTGGCTGGCGAGACCTCGCCGATTGCAGACTTCGAAGGCGAAGAAACGTTTCCCTCTGATCACATGTCGTTTCAGGCTTGGAGAACTGCAGTCGGCGAGTCCGCTGCCGGCATGCAGGGCATCGATGAACTTCAGACAATCGCGACCATATGTCGGGCAGCCGGATATGGCCCCGGCAGGATAATGTTCACTTCTTCCGTCGTCCGCGGCCTAGAATACTACACCGGCCCGGTCTACGAGGCCGAACTCCTCTTCCCCGTCACCAATGAAAAGGGCGAGGTGGTCCAGTTCGGCTCGGTCGGCGGAGGCGGGCGCTATGACGGGCTGGTGAAGCGCTTTACCGGGCGCGACGTGCCGGCCACCGGGTTCTCGATCGGCGTGTCGCGGCTGATGACGGCGCTCAAAAACCTCGGCAAGCTTGGGCAGGACGACGTGCTCGCGCCGGTGCTCGTTACCGTGATGGACGGCGACACCGAGGCGCTCGGGCGCTACCAGAAGATGACGCAGGACCTGCGCGGTGCCGGGATCCGCGCCGAGATGTACCAGGGCAACTGGAAGAAGTTCGGCAACCAGCTCAAATACGCCGACCGGCGCGGCTGTCCGCTGGCGATCATCCAGGGCGGCGACGAGCGCAATCCGAAGGACGAAGCCGGCAATCCCCTCCCTCCGGTCGTCCAGATCAAGGACCTGATCGAGGGCAAGCGGCTTTCCGGCGAAATCGCCGACAACGTCACCTGGCGCGAGAGCCGGCCGGCGCAGGTTACCGTGCCGGAAGCGGAGTTGGTCGAGACGGTGCGGAAGATGCTCGCCGCGCAGGCGGAGGACCGCCGCAACGACGGGCCGGCGTGAGGCCATGACCGTGACCGAAGACCGGCTCGCCGCCGTCACCGCGCTGTTTTCCGAGCGCGGCTATAGCCGGATCGATCCGCCGATCCTGCAGCCGGCGGACGTCTTTCTCGACCTGATCGGCGAGGACATCCGCGGCCGGCTGTTCCTGTCGGCCGACCTTGACGGCCGCGACCTCTGCCTGCGCCCCGACTTCACCATCCCGGTGTGCCGCAAGCACATGGAGGACGGTCCGGCGGAACGGCAGGCGAGCTACTGCTACGGCGGGCCGGTGTTCCGCCAGCGCCCGGGCGAGAGCGGCGAGTTCCTGCAGGCCGGCGTCGAGAGCCTGGGCCGCGCCGACTGTGAGGCGGCCGACGCCGATATGCTGGCGCTGGCGCTGGAGGCGCTCGGCCGCCTCGGGGCAAGGACGCTTTCCGTGCGGATCGGCGACGAGGCGCTGTTTGCCGCCGTGCTCGACGGGCTCGACCTGCCCAAGGTGTGGAAGCGGCGGCTGCGCGATCTGTTCGGCGAGCGGCCGCGGCTCGACCAGGCGATCGCCCGGATGGGCGGGCGCGAGGCCAGGGAGAACGGCGACGATACCGGTGACGGCGGCGCGCGGCTCGGATTTCTCGCGGCGCTCGAAGGCGCCGATCCGGCGGCGGCGCAGGCGGTGGTCGAGGATCTGCTGTCCATCGCCGGGATCAACGCCGTCGGTGGTCGCAGTGCGGCGGAGATCGCCGAGCGCTTCCTCGAGCAGGCGGCGCTGAAGAGCCGTGCCGGGGTCAACGACGAGGCGGCGAATGTGCTCACGCGCTTCCTCGACATCGCCGGCGATCCGGAGGGCGCCGTCACTCTGCTCGACACCTTCGCCGCCGAGACCGGGGTCGACCTGTCGGAGCCGATCGGTAATTTCCAGGCCCGGCTCGAGGCGCTCGCCGCGCGCGGCATCGACATCGAGTCGCTGACCTTTTCCGCCGATTTCGGGCGCCGACTCGACTATTACACCGGCTTTGTGTTCGAGATCCATTCACCGGCCGCGGCCGGCCCGGTGGTCGGCGGCGGACGCTACGACCGGCTGATCGAGCTCATCGGAGCATCGCAGGCGGTGCCGGCGGTCGGGTTCTCGATCTGGCTCGACCGCGTGGGAGGCAAGGCATGAGCAAGCTCATCATCGCCATTCCTTCTAAGGGCCGCCTTCAGGAGAACACCCACGCCTTCTTCGCCCGCGCCGGGCTCGACGTGAAGCAGCCCGGCGGCGAGCGCAATTATCGCGGCCGGCTCGGCGGCTTTGCCGACGTCGAGATCGCGTTCCTGTCGGCGTCCGAAATCGCGCGCGAGCTTGCCGACGGCGCGGTGCATCTCGGCATCACCGGGCTCGACCTGGTGCACGAGACCATCGCCGAGCCGGACAAGGCGGTGCATATCGTAACCCCGCTCGGCTTCGGCCCGGCCGACGTCGTCGTCGCCGTTCCCAAGGCCTGGATCGACGTTTCGACGATGACGGACCTTGCCGACGTCGCCTCTGACTTTCGCGGACGGCACGGGCGCCGGCTCAAGGTCGCAACCAAATACGTCCGGCTGACGCGAAGCTTCTTCGCCCGCCACGGCATCGCCGACTACCGCATCGTCGAGAGCGCGGGGGCGACGGAGGGTGCGCCGGCGGCCGGCACGGCGGAGCTGATCGTCGACATCACCACCACCGGCTCGACTCTTGTGGCCAACAACCTGAAGATCCTCGACGACGGGGTGATCCTCAAGAGCCAGGCCCATCTCGTCGCCTCCCTGGCGGCCTCCTGGGACAAGGCAGCGCTCGGCGCGGCGCGCAAGATCCTCGACCGCATCGCGGCCGAAGAGGCGGCGCGAAACCTCAAGGGCGTCACGGCGCGGGTCGCGGACCCGGCGGCGGCGCTGACGGCGGTCGAAAGCCTCGGCGCTACGGCACCGATGGGCGTTGCGGCCGACGGGGTGCTCCGGCTGCACTGCCCCGCGGCCGCGGTTGCCGACTGCGCGGCGGCGCTACGGACGATGGGCGCGCAGACGGTCGCGGTCGCCACGCTCGATTACGTGTTTTCGGTTGAGAACCCGCTGTTCGACCCGCTGGCGGCGCGGCTTTCCTCTGCGTGACGGGTGAGGACCGACCTCCTCGGCATCAACCCGTGTGCCGCGGACGCTGCCGCGGCGGGTTGGCGACGGCCGGGCTCTTTTCATCAACACCGCTCGATCGGATGCGCCGATGGATCCCCGCTCGGAGGCGGGGATGGCGCTGAGGAAAAAGGCGGCCGGCGGGGGCCTGCAACACCAGGATCAAAGGGCCGTTGGATCCAACTGGACGCATCATGCTCCCGGTGCCTCTCGGCCGGGAGGGGGAGAGGTTGGAGATTGCCCTCCGCCCTACTGCGCCGCTGCCTCGGCCCCGCGCAGCACCGGAGCGCGGGTGGCCGGGCGCGACAGCGGGCGGGTGAGCTGGCCGAGCGCGAGGAGCGGCAGGCCGGCGAGTACGATCAGCCCCCAGTCGGCCAGCGTCAGCGGCACGGTCCGGAAGATGGCGTTGAAGACCGGAAGCTGCACCACGACGACCTGAAGCGCCAGCGTGAAGGCGATCGCCACGAACAGCCAGGGATTGGCGAACAGCCCGCGGCCGAACAGGCTGTCCTGCAACTGGCGGAAGTTGAAGGCGTTGACTTTTTCCAGCACCACGAAGGCGCTGAAGGCCATCGTCTGCGCGGTGGCGAGATCGCGGGTCGCCAGTGTCCAATCGAACAGGAGCAGTGCCGCAGCGGCGATATAACCGCCGACGAGCAGGATGCGCACGCCCGCGCGCAGGTCGAGGATCGGCGTGTCGGTGCGCCGCGGCGGGCGGGCCATGACGCCGCGCTCGGCCGGTTCGGCGCCGATCGCAAGCGCGGTCGGACCATCGGTGACGAGATTCATCCAGATGATGTGGACGGCGAGCAGCGGCAGGGGCCAGCCGAGGAGGACGGCCAGAAACAGCCCGAGCACCTCGCCGGTGTTGGACGACAGCAGATAGCCGACGAACTTGCGGATGTTGTCGTATTGCCGCCGCCCCTCCTCGACGGCGCTGACAATCGAGGCGAAGTTGTCGTCGGCGAGCACCATGTCGGCAGCCGAGCGCGCGACGTCGGTGCCGCGCTGGCCCATGGCAATGCCGACATCGGCCTGCTTCAGCGCCGGGGCATCATTGACGCCGTCGCCGGTCATGGCGACGACATGGCCGCGCCGCTGCAGACAGTCGACGATGCGGATCTTGTCCTCCGGCCGGGCGCGGGCAATCACCGGCTCGCTCGCCAGCAGCTCGACCAGCGCGGCATCGTCGAGACGCTCGAGCTCGCTGCCCGTGACGACGCGCTCGGAGGGGAGCCCGAGCTGGCGAGCGATCGCGGCCGCCGTCGGGGCGGCGTCGCCTGTCACCATCAGCACCGAGATCCCTGCGCGGCGCGCCGAAGCGATCGCGTCCGGCACCTCCGGCCGCGGCGGATCGATGATGCCGGCAAGCCCGAGGAAGACCAGGTCGCGCTCGATCGCGCCGGCATCGTCGTCGCCAACCGCCTCGGGCAGCGTGCGCCGGGCGAGCGCCAGGATGCGCATGCCCTCGTCGGCCATTTCGGTAAAGGCCGCGGTGATCTGGCGGCGGCGCTCGTCGCTCAAAGGCTCGGTGCCGGCGGCGGTCTCGATCTGGCTCGACCGGTCGAGGAGGAACTCCGGCGCGCCCTTGACATGTGCGACCCGCGTGCCGTCCGGCGCCCGCTCCAGCACCGTCATGCGCTTGCGCGCCGAGGTGAAGGAGATCTCGCCGAACACCCGGCCGCGGTCGACGCTCAGGCCCGCCTTGGTCGCCGCCACAACGAGCGCGACCTCGGTCGGATCGCCGATGGGCACGTCGTCGTCGCGATCCGGCGCCCTGGCGCTGTTGCACCACAGCCCGGTTTCCAAGACCGCGGCGAGCCGCGGCTCGGATTTCGGGTCGAGCGGCTCGCCGCCAGGCTTGGCAAATTCGCCGTCCGGCCGATAGCCGACGCCGGTGACGGCGACCACCAGATCCGGCAGCCAGATCCGGGTGACGGTCATCTCGTTGCGCGTCAGAGTCCCGGTCTTGTCCGTACAGATTACGGTCGCCGCTCCCAGCGTCTCGGCCGCAACCAGCCGGCGCAGCAGCGCGTGGCGCCGCGCCATCGCGGTAAGCCCGAGGGCGAGCGTCACGGTGACCACCGCCGGCAGGCCCTCCGGCACCGCGGCAACCGCGAGCGACACCCCCAGCAACAGCATGTCGTCGAGCGGAAAGCCGCGCCATACACCGAGCAGCGCCACGGCCGCGGACACCGCGATCGCGGCCGCGCCCAGCGTGCGGCCTAGACCGCCCAGCGCCCGCTGCAGCGGCGTCGTTTCGTCGCTCACGGACTGGGTCAGCTCGGCGATGCGGCCGAAAGCGGTCGCCATGCCGGTGGCCACCACGACGCCGCGGCCGTGACCGTCCGCCACGACGGTTCCCATGTGGACCATGGGCGCGCGCTCCGCCAGCGGACAATCGGCTGCGACCGGAGCCGGTGCCTTGGAAACCGCGCCGGATTCGCCGGTCAGCGCCGCCTCGTCGCAGGTCAGATTGACGGCCTCGACGAGCCTGAGGTCGGCCGGCACCCGGTCGCCGCTCTCAAGCAGCACGAGGTCGCCCGGTACCAGATCGGACGCGTCGACGTCGAGCGGCCGGCCGGCGCGCAGCACCCGGGCACGCGGCGCCAGCATCTGCCGCAGGGCCTGCAGCGACCGCTCCGCCCGCATCTCCTGGACTAGGCCGAGCGCGCCGTTGAGCACGACGATGGCGAGAATGACCACGGCGTCGGTGACCTCGCCAATCAGCCCGGCAAAGACCGCAGCAACGGCGAGAATGGCGATCAGTGGCGAGGCGAACTGGCGCGCGGCGAGCATGAAGACGCTCGGGCGCGGCAGTTCGGCGAGGCGGTTCGGCCCGAAACGACGGAGCCGCGCGGCAGCATCGTCGGGCGAGAGCCCGTCGTCGATGTCGCACCCGAGCCGCGCGCAGGCCTCCGTCACGGAAAGCGCGTGCCAGTCGTCCGCTTCGCCCGCTGCCGATTGGTTCTGCTCCGTCATCATCACGTGTCGCCTGCCCGTCGAGGATGCGCCAGCATAGGAGACAGCAGACGCCAAACATTGATGGGGCTCAATGTGCAGGGACTATCCGGCGTCGATGTGGACCGGATCGATCCGCGACGGCTGCCCTTTCATCTCACACGAGCGGACGACCGCCTATTGCCGTGCGGCCCCTCACCGCGGCCGGATGAACGCTGCGCGCTCCGCCTCGACCTCGGCGCGGGCGAAGCAGCCGTCGAGGTGGTCGTTGACGAGGCCCATCGCCTGCATGAAGGCATAGACCGTGGTCGGCCCGACGAAGCTCCAGCCACGCTTCTTCAGGTCCTTGGAGATTGCCGTCGATACCGCCGTCTTGCCGAGACCGGCGAGAGTGGCCTTGTCGAAGCGCGCGGGGCGGTCGTCGGGGCCGGGCTCGAAGCGCCAGAAATAGGCGGCGAGCGACCCGGCTTCGGCGACAAGCTCGATTGCCCGGCGGGCATTGTTGATGGTCGAGACGATCTTGCCGCGGTGGCGGATGATGCCGGGATCGGCGAGCAGGCGCTCGATGTCCTCTTCCCCGAACTCCGCGACCCGATAGAAATCGAAGCCTGCAAAGCCGGCCCGAAAATTCTCGCGCTTGCGCAGGACCGTCAGCCACGACAGGCCGGACTGGAACCCCTCGAGGCAAATCTTCTCGAACAACCGGATATCGTCGGACACCGGACGGCCCCATTCGGTGTCGTGGTAGCGCTGGTAGTCCTCCAGTCCGCCGTGCCACCAGCAGCGGCACTTGCCGTCGACGCCTTCGATCAGACCCGGGCCCGGCTCGGTCATCAGGTGCCTCCCTGTTGCAGTACACTGCGCTCCGTTCAGTATTTGTTCTTAGAAGACCGCTGCAGCGCGAGCAACCGGGAAGTGGCGGCAGCAGCGCTGCTCTTGCAGGATGGTTCAGGCGAACAGGGCGTCAATGTCGTCCTGGCTGGCAACGCCGACGTCGCCTTCGAGCGAGGGGCCGTTCAGCAGTGCGGCGTCACCGTTGCGGCGCGGCATGGTGTCCGGCTCGATGTCCTTGAAGCTCTCGATGCCGCCCCAGATCTCCATCATCTTCAGGATGCGCTCTTCGATGAAGCGCAGAGTGCCGACGACCTTGGTGATACGCTGGCCGGTCAGGTCCTGAAAGTTGCAGGCCTCAAAGATCTGGACCACCTGTTCCTGGATGTCATTGGCCAGGCCCTTGTCCTGCGCGTCGAGCCGCGCCGACAAGGTGTTGGCGGCTTCGTCAATGGTCTCGGCCGCAACTAGGATCTGCTCGGTCGCACCTTCGGTGCCAAGGACCACGGCGTCGAGCTCGTCGGTGACCCGAATCATGTCACGGCTTTCCGAACCTGCGGTGCGGTGCAGGGTCGCAATCTCGCGCTTGGTCTTGGCGATGGCCTCGTAGATGGCGTCGAGCTCGGCCTTGAGCTTGGCCGCCTCACCGAACTCGGCCTTGAACCTGGCGACCAGATGCTCGCCGACCTCCTCGCTTGGCCGGATCATCTGCTTCAACGTAATGATCTCGGACAGGATTTCGCGGTGGCGCTGATCGTCGGTGGACGCGACAGCGGCGTCATCCGTGCATTGAGAGCGGATTAGGGCTTCTGCCCGGAATACTCTGCGCGCCGCCATCATGACCTCTTCTGGGGTCGCTTTCGATCTCGGCAGCGGTTATAGCCTGTGACATTTAAGGAATTCTTCCTGTGGACTCTCTCCGGCCGAGGTCGGCAAGGCAATCAATCGGAAATGCCTTTCCGCAATGGCGCCTCTATGAGTAGAGTGCGCCCGCCTTTCGGCCCCTGTGCTCACTGCCTGTCCCGGACCTGCCGCGTGCTGTCAAGATTTCTGCCCCGTCTGCGCCTGATCGTTCTTGCCGTTCTCATCTTCGGGACTCTCGCCGACGTCGGCCGCGCCCAGCCTTATTCCTTCTCCACCGAGGAGCTGATGCAGGGCTTCATGAAAACCGTGTTCGGCCTGGAATACCGGTCGTGGAGCTGGCAACCCTATCTGGTGAAGAAGTATGATGGGGAGGTACGATTCCACGTCTACAATCTTGCCGCGAAGAATCGCCGGCCGGTGGTGAATGCCTTCCTCCAGAGCCTCAGCACCGATATCCGCGGGCTGAAGGCGAGAATCGTGACATCTCCGGCTGACGCCAACTTTCACGTCTACGTCGTCGATCGCAAGCAATACGCAACCGTGGTGCGCAGCGAGGTCTACCAGAACGCCACCGCCGATGCCCCCGGGCGCTGCCTGGTTCGGGTCGAGTCCGACCGCCGCGGCATCTCCCGATCGGCCGCCGTGATCGTGTCCGATGAGGGGGACTTCCTGTTCCGCCGCTGCCTTGTCGAGGAGGTGCTGCAAGGGCTCGGGCCGATGAATGACGACGCCAGCTTGGCGCATTCCGTGTTCAACGACCACTCCCGACACAGCCGGTTCACGACCTTCGACCGCTATATCCTCAACATGCTCTACGATCCCAGCATCCGGCCAGGTATGACCCCGAAGGACGTCGAACCGCTCTTGCCGAGCATCATCCGGCGGCTGAGGCCCTACATCCGGTAGCGCGGGACGTTCGGGCGCGCGGCGTTTAACCAAGCGGAAACCAATCCCCGCAACGTGGCGCTAACCACAGCGACAAATTCCCAGCACAGTTACCCGGCGATTCACCAATCGCACCGGACTCGCCGGTAGCATGAGCCATCGAGGCCGGTTCGATGTCCGCGCCAGGTTCGACAGCGGAAACCCGTTCTCCGTCACCTTGATCCGTGCGATCCGGGGGGAATCGACGCTGGCGGCCTGTCGGCGCCTGCCGCCTTCCTGGTCCGACGAAATGTTGCGAGTACGTCGATGAAGCGCTGTTACGGTTTCGCCCTCGTGGCCGCCTTGCTTGCCGGGGCGACCGCCCTGCCCGCCGCGGCCGCCGGCAGCAATGGCCGGGCGTCGGCCCCGCCGCTGCTGCTCAGCCCCGACCTGACGGAACCCTGGGTGTTGCAGCTTCAGCCCGGACGCACCCGCGTGCAGCCGCGTATCGCCACGCCGCCGGCACCGGTGCGCGTGCACCGGGCCGCCACCGGACAGGCGGCAACGCAGGCCCGGCCGCAGCGCTCGATCGATCCGCGGTTCCTGCCGACCACCGTTGCCTATGACGGGCCACACAAGGCCGGGACGATCGTGATCGACACCAATGAGCGCTATCTCTATCTGATCGAGGGCAATGGCTTCGCCCGCCGCTACGGCGTGGGCGTCGGCCGGCCCGGCTTCGAATGGGCCGGCACGCACAAGGTAACGCGCAAGCAGGAATGGCCTGATTGGCGACCACCGGCGGAAATGCGCCGGCGTCAGCCCAATCTTCCAACCTTCATGAAGGGCGGGCCGAACAATCCGCTCGGCGCGCGGGCGCTTTATCTCGGGTCGACGCTCTACCGCATCCACGGCTCCAACGAGCCATGGACCATTGGACACGCGGTCTCCTCCGGCTGCATTCGGATGCGCAACGAAGATGTGATCGACCTCTACAACCGGGTCAGCGTCGGCACCAAGGTGGTGGTGATCTAGTTCGGACCGGCATTCCGCCCAGACGAAGCCCGCGTCCCCCTGGCGCGGGGCACATCGTCGTTTGCAACCGACAACCCTGCGTCGAATAATCCGGCTGCGTGTACCCAAACGTGGATAGACGCCGCAGGGGCTCGGTTCATATCTTGGTAAAGCCTGCGGTACATCTCCAGCGGTCGGTCGCGTGTCCAGGGAAATAGGTGTCGTTGAGCGCAACCGGAGCGCCGGCCGCGGCCGCATTGCGTCCGTCGGTGGCGGCTTCTGCGTACGTATCATACGATAGATCACCTCACTCCTGTCCAGCTCCGGCCACGTCTGCCGGGTTCTCCGCGGATGGAGAAGCGCAATGGCTACTAGCGTTCCCGCCGAGGACGTCCGCCAGGCCCTGGCACGGCTGCTCGCGGCGCCCCCGTTCTCGCGCTCGCCAAAGATCAGCCGCCTGCTCAGCTATCTGGTGCAAGAGATGCTCGCCGGCCGCGCGGCCGGGCTGAAGGAAATGACGATCGCGATCGAGGTGTTCGAGCAGACCGCCGACTTCAACCCGCGCAGCAACCCGATCGTCCGCGTCAATGCTTCGCGCCTGCGCAACCTGCTTCGGATCTACTACAACGAGGCCGGACGCCAGGAGCCGATCCAGATCCATCTGGCAAGCGTTGGCTACGTACCGGTGATAAGACGGCTCGAGGCCGGAGGGTCGGATACGGAACTGACGGACGTTGTTCCGACCCCTGAGGCGGATCCGCAGGTTGACGCCATTGCAGTGCCGCAGGATCGCAGCGGCCGCCCGGCCGCCTGGCTGCGGCATAGCCGGATTGGCGCGACGCTGGCCGCGCCCGCTTCAGTCGCCCTGGTCCTTCTCTGCTTCGTTGGTGTCCTCCTGCTCCACATGCTGCTCGGAGGCTCCCGGCAGCCACCGGTCACGGTGCTCGACATGAGCAATGTGCCGTTAAAGGCCGCGCATTCCTTTCTGCTGCTGTGCCAACCGTCCATATTCGGATCCGAGCCGAAGCCAGGCGTATTCGCCTTCGCTCTGGACGGGCGCGCCATGGAGTGCCGCCTGATCCTGCGCGCCTCCGGCGCCGACGAACCGGGAAACGGGTGACACAACGCGGCCCGATCGCGCCCGCTACCAGGATGCCGACTGCTGCGCCGGCGGAACAACGCCCAGGCGGCTCAGGAACACCTCGCGCCACTGCCGCGTGTCGCCGGTCCATTCGCTGTCGTCCGGCGTCAGCAGGTGAAGGTCCGGATCATCGAGCGATCCGCGGCGATCCGGCGTACTGACGAGGATGAACTCGCAGCGTCGGCCGAGGAACGCCTGAACCGCTTCGCGCAACCGGCCGATTTCCTCGCGATTGAAGTCGATCCGCTCGATCGCCGTCTCGGCGGCGACCTCCGTCAGATTATTCTGGCTGTTGGAAATTACGAACACCAGCCGCGGCACCGCGGCAAGGGCCAGGAACTTGTCGCGCAGATGGGTGAAGCGAGACAGATCATGGTCAAAGAAGCGATCGATGTCGGCGCCGTCGTCGTCGCGGAAATGGTGCAGGAAGCGGATGGCGTAGGCGCTCCAGGTCGGGTGGCCGGGGCCCTCGGCAATGTCATCGCGGGAGAACAGCGGAAAGCCGTCCTCAAACAGACGAGCAAGGCCGGCGGGCGGCGCGATCAGCCCGTCGAAGAACTGCGCGTTGCGGCCGACCTCCTCGCCGAGAATTGCGCCGATTACCTCGGCATTGGTCCGGATCTGGCGCGCGCTCTGGCACGACATGCCGAGGCTGACGATCGCAGTGGTGGGTCCAGACACCGACATTGTTGACTTCGCTCGGCCCTTCCGACGTCCCGCGGCACCATGCCGCGTCTCCTAATATCGGTCGCGGGGCGGGCGCGACAATCCGATGCGTTGACCTTTCCCTTCGTCACGGCGCACCACGGCGGGACATCGCGCATCGATCCAGGAGAGATATCCAATGCGTCCGATCATGCGCGGCATCGCCGCTGCCGTCCTGATCACGGCTGCCGCCGTGGCTGCCACGATCTTCGCCAGGCCCGGACCGCAATCCGAGCCCGCCCCGCCGACTTCCGCGGCACCAGACGCGGTCGTCGCGGAGGGCGAGCGACTGTTCAACGCCTACTGCGCGACCTGCCACGGCCGGGAAGCGGTCGGCACGGATCGGGGGCCGCCCCTGGTTCATCCGGTTTACGAGCCGTCGCATCACGCAGACGAGGCCTTCATGATCGCTGCCCTGCGCGGCAGCCGCGCCCATCACTGGACCTTCGGGGACATGCCGCCGGTCGAGGGAATTACGCCACAGGAGGTGACGCCGATCATTGCCTATGTGCGCAAGCTGCAACGGGAGGCGGGAATCTTCTGAAGGCGCAGGGGCAGGCTCGCGGCCGGCTCCCGGAAGGCTTCCGCGATCTTTAACATGGGCGCGACCTCCCTTACCGATTCGGTGGAGGCGGCCAACGCCCACAACGGAGATCGCCACCCGTGATCCGCCTTCCGACCGCCGGCGATGCCGGCCGCTCCGACGCCGGTTACTTTCTGCTGGCGCTCGTCGTCGGCGCCCTCGGCGGGAGTATCGGCACGGCATTCCATGTCGCGGTCGAAGGGCTGCTCGGAGCTTCAGCCTGGCTGGCAGAGACAGCGTTGCCGCTTGCCCTCAAGCTCGCCGTGTCGATCGCCGCTGCGGCGGTTGCGGCGACCGCGGCGGCGCTGCTCGTGCGCAGGATCGCTCCCGAGGCGGCGGGCAGCGGCATCCAGGAAATCGAGGGCGCAATGGAAGGCCTGAGGCCGCTGCGCCCGGTTCGCGTGCTGGTCGCCAAGTTCCTCGGCGGCGTGTTTGCCCTCGGAGCCGGCCTCGTGCTCGGCCGCGAGGGGCCGACGATCCACATGGGCGCGGCAAGCGCCGAGCTTCTGACCGGCCGGCTGAAACTCGACTGGCGGGAGCGCAAGGGGCTGATCGCGGCGGGCGCCGCGGCCGGACTGGCGGCGGCCTTCAATGCGCCGCTCGCCGCCGTCCTGTTCATTGTCGAGGAGACGCGACGACAGTTTCCCTACGGTTACCGTACCTACATCGCAGTGATTGTCGCCGCCGCGACGGCCGCCATCATCACCGAGGGCATCGCCGGCGTGGGGCCGGCGCTGGAGATCGCGGCGCCCGCTGTTCCCTTACCGATCCTGCCGATGTTCGTGGTTCTCGGCATCCTACTCGGCGCGCTCGGCGTCACGTTCAATGCCGCGCTCGTAGCCGCGCTCGACATCAGCCGCGGAATCGCACAGCGGCACTGGTGGCTGCCGCCGCTCGCGGTCGGTGCCCTCGCAGGGGCGCTGCTGGTGCTGGCGCCCGATGCGACACGGGGCGGCGAAAGCCTGATCGAGGGTCTGATCATCGCGCGTTACGGCGTCCTCGTCCTGCTCGGCCTAACCGCGCTGCGCCTCATCGGCGTGCTCTCATCCTATGCCTCCGGCGTGCCAGGCGGCATCTTCGCGCCGATGCTGTCGATCGCGACCTGCTTCGGCCTTGCCTTCGGCGTCACGCTCGAGGGAATCGCGCCGGATGTCGATCACCTGCCCGCCGCCTGCGCGGTGGCTGCCATGGGTGGGCTGTTCGCCGCCTCGGTCCGGGCACCGCTGGTCGGCGTCGTGCTGGTGTTGGAACTCACCGGCGCCTACGAACTGCTTCTCCCCGTCCTCATCACCTGCGCGGGCGCCACGGTCACGGCCGAAAAACTCGGCGGCCGGCCGATCTACGAGGTGCTCCTGGAGCGGACCCTGCGGCTGGCGGGGGAAGCACAGCCGACCACCGAGGAGAAGACGCCGGTCCAGCTTGGGATCGAGGATAGCGGAGCGAACGCGTCCCTAGGGCCCGGTACAGAACGCTGACGGCGGCGGTCGGCCACGCTGATCCGAGGCAAGGTTCGGCAGAGCCCTGTCGTGCCCGGCATAACGGCTGAACGCGGGCTACTCCGCCGCCAGCAGACTCGTGCCTTCCAGCCCCGCCGGCGCCGGGCCGCCATAGGCCCAATCGAGCAGCTCCACGGTGTGGACGATCGGTAGCTCCGTGCCGCCGGCGATCTGGGTCATGCAGCCGATGTTGCCGGTGGCGATCAGATCCGGCGTGGTCCGTTCGATGTTAGCGACCTTGCGGTCGCGCAGGCGGCGGGCGAGTTCGGGCTGCAGGATGTTGTAGGTGCCGGCCGACCCGCAGCAAAGATGGCCCTCCGGCACGTCCTTGACGGTGAATCCGGCCGCCTGGAGCAGCGCCTTCGGCTCGCGCGTGATCTTCTGGCCGTGCTGCATCGAGCAGGCGGAGTGATAGGCGATGGTGAGTCCGGTGGCTGGCTGCGGCGGCGGCCCGAGGTCGAGGCCCGTGAGCACTTCGGTGACGTCCCTGGCCAGCGCCGACACGGCGGCCGCCTTCTCGGCATAGGCCGAATCCTCGCGCAGCATGAAGCCGTAGTCCTTGACGGTGGTGCCGCAGCCCGAGGCGGTGATGACGATGGCGTCGAGCCCCTCGCCCGTGATTTCGGCCCACCAGGCGTCGACATTGCGCCGTGCGGACGCGAGGGCTTCCTCTTCGCGGCCCATGTGGTGCACAAGCGCGCCGCAACAGCCTTCGCCCCTGGCCAGCACGACCTCGACTCCGGCGCGCGTCAGCAGGCGGATGGCGGCATCATTGATCGACGGCGCCAGCACAGGCTGGGCGCAGCCGGTGAGAAGCGCAACGCGGCCCCGCCGCGCCTGGATCTCGGCGGCGAAGACGCCGGGACCTTCCATCGCTGCGTGGCCGGGCGCACGGGTCGGCGCGAGCTCGAGCATGGCGCCGATCGACCGGAACGGGCCGCCGAGCGCCTTCAGGACCGGCGCGAACGGCCGGGCAAGGAAGGCGCCGCAGAGCGACAGACGGAAGCGGCGCGGATGGGGCAGCACGGCGGCAAGGAGCGCCCGGACCAGCCGGTCGGCCAGCGGCCTGCGATAGGTCTTCTCGATGTGGGCACGGGCGTGGTCGACCAGGTGCATGTAGTGGACGCCCGACGGACAGGTCGTCATGCAGGAGAGGCAGGACAGGCAGCGGTCGATGTGCTTGACCGTGCGGGCGTCGGCGGCTCGGTCGTTCTCCAGCATGTCCTTGATCAGGTAGATCCGCCCGCGCGGGCTGTCGAGCTCGTCGCCGAGCAGGGCAAACGTCGGGCAGGTCGCGGTGCAGAAGCCGCAATGCACGCATTTGCGCAGGATCTTCTCCGACTCGGCGACATCCGGATCGGCGAGCTGGGCCGGCGAGAAATTGGTCTGCATGAAGTGTCCGTTCGACCTTCCTTGTTGCGGCCGTCAAAGCCCTGCCACCATCCGGCCGGGATTGAGGATGCCGGCCGGATCAAATTGCTGTTTCAGCCGTGCGGAAAGTGCGGCGAGGGCCGGCGGCTGCGGTTCAAAGACGGCAATGGCGGTTCTCAAGGCGGCATCGCCGCGCACCAAGGTAGCATGCCCGCCTCCGGCACGCTCAATCGCCGCGCGCAGCGCCTCGGCGCACGGGTCGCCGTCGGTCATGCGCAGCCACAGGAGACCGCACGACCAGTCGTAGATCGTCTCGACCGCCGCGGCGCGGCGCACATCGGCAACCACCACCGGCCCGGCCGTCGGCGCCACGGAGACGCGCCACACCGGGGCGGCATCGCCGGCAAAGGGCATGACGTCCCGGACGGCCCGCCACAGGTCTTTCGAGGCGGCCGCGTCGATCCGCTCGACGGGGCCGAAGGGGGCGGCGATCATTCTGAGCGCCTCGAACCGGTAGTCGACCGAAGGCCCGAATCCTTCGAGGCGCAGCAGCGTCGCCGCCCGGCCGAGGTTGATACCGTCGATCGACAGGCGGCGCGCCACCGCCTCGGGCAAATGGGCGGCGCCGGACACCTCGGCCGATGAGCCCATCGCCTGCGTCAGTGCCGACACCGCCTCCGGGCCGGCGAGGCCGCAGATCATCAGCGTCGCCTCGGTTTCGGCCCGAGGCAGGGTCTTGAGCGTAACGGAGGTCGCGACCGCCAAGGTGCCGTAGGACCCGCACAGCGCCCGCGGCAGATCATAGCCGGTCACGTTCTTGACCACGCGGCCGCCGGACTTGAACAGCTCGCCGCGACCGGAGACCGCCTCCAGGCCGAGGATATGGTCGCGCGCAGCGCCGACCTTGATGCGCCGCGGGCCTGACAGGTTACAGCCGATCACGCCCCCCACCGTGCCGGTGCCGGGAGTGGTCCCGAGCAGCGGACCATAGTCGATCGGCTCGAAGGCCAGTTCCTGGTTCGCCTCGGCGAGCAGTGCCTCGACCTCGGCCAGCGGAGTGCCGGTGCGCACGGTGAGCACGAGTTCGGCGGGCTCGTAGAGTTCGACGCCCGAGATGTTAGAAAGGTCGAGCACATGCGCTGCCTGAACCGGGCGGCCAAGCGTGCGCTTGGTGCCACGGCCGATTACCTCAAGCGGGATCGCCTCGCCAGCAGCCCAGGCGACCACATCCCGAACCTCGGCGGCGTCGCGGGGAGAGAAGGTGTCAGGCATGGGACGTCCCGATCAAGGCGATGACAGCCGGGGATGGGCCGGGCCCGGCGCGGCAAGCAAGCATCCGCTAGAACCTCGGAATATCGGGAAACGGCATCTGCCCCTTGTGCACGTGCATGCGTCCGAGCTCGGCGCAGCGATGCAGCACGGGAAAGACTTTGCCGGGGTTGAGCAGCTGCTTGGGATCGAACGCGCATTTGACGCGCTGCTGCTGCTTCAGGTCCGCCTCGGAGAACATCTCGGGCATCAGGTCGCGCTTCTCGATGCCGACGCCGTGCTCGCCGGTGAGCACGCCGCCGACCTCGACACAGAGCCGGAGGATGTCCGCGCCGAAGGCTTCGGCCGCCGCGAGTTCGCCGGGCTTGTTGGCGTCATAGAGGATGAGCGGGTGCAGGTTGCCGTCGCCGGCATGGAAGACGTTGGCGCAGCGCAAGCCGTGCTTGTCGCCGAGGACGCGCATGCGCGCCAGCACCTCGGGCAAGGCCTTCCGCGGGATGGTGCCGTCCATGCACAGATAGTCCGGCGAGATCCGGCCGACCGCCGGGAAGGCCGCCTTGCGCCCGGCCCAGAAGGTCATGCGCTCCTCCTCCGAACGCGAAACCCGCAGGGACGACGCCCCGTTCCGGTGCGCAATTTCCTCGATGCGGCCGAGCAGATGATCGACCTCGGCCTCCGGGCCATCAAGCTCGATGATGAGCAGCGCCTCGCAGTCGAGCGGATAGTCGGCGTGAACAAAATCCTCGGCGGCGTGGATCGCCGGGCGGTCCATCATCTCCATGCCACCGGGAATGATGCCGGCGGCGATGATGTCCGCGACGCATTGGCCACCTGCTTCGCTGGTGGGAAAACCGACCAGCGCCGCACGCGCCGTCTCCGGCTTCTTCAGGATGCGAACCGTGACCTCGGTGACGACGCCGAGCAGGCCTTCCGAACCGGTCATCAGCGCGAGCAGGTCGTAGCCCTCGCTGTCGAGATGCTTGCCGCCGAGGCGTATGACGTCGCCGGTCATCAGCACCATCTCGATGCCAAGGATGTTGTTGGTGGTCAGGCCGTACTTGAGACAATGCACGCCACCGGAATTCTCCGCGACATTGCCGCCGATCGAACAGGCGATCTGCGATGATGGGTCGGGCGCATAGTAGAAGCCCTCGTGCTCGACGGCCCGGGTGATGCCGAGATTGGTGACGCCGGGCTGGGCGACGACGGCGCGGTTGGGAAAGTCGACCTCGAGCACGCGGTTGAACTTCATCATCGACATGAGCACCGCGTCGGCAGCCGGCAGCGCTCCGCCAGAGAGCGAGGTTCCCGCGCCGCGCGGCACCACCTTGACCGCATGCTCGTGGCAATAGCGCAGGACCGCGGCGACCTGCTCGACCGTCTCCGGCAGTACCACGACAAGCGGCAACTGGCGATAGGCGGTGAGCCCGTCGGTCTCGTAGGCACGCATCTCGACGTCGGCGTCGATCACGCCCTCGCCTGGGACGATCGCCTTGAGCGCCCGCACGATCTCCGCGCGTCGGGAAAGCACCGCACTGTCCGGCTCAGGCATCAGGATCGCCATGCTCCCTCCTTCTCCGCCAGGGCATGCCGACGGCACCACCTTTCCGGCTGTCAGCATTCTCGCGTACCATAACCGGGACGGCCGGCCGTCCTGTATCCGGGCGAACCCGCTCCGCCACCATCGCCGGTGCGGGCCGGCTTGACGGCTTCTCCGCGCCTTCGACCCCTTGCCATGGCGGTGCATCTTGCCATTTCTTCCGGGGGCGCCGCCAGCGCGGCCACGCCGGATCGGGCCGCAGCGAAGCCGCAACAAGGCCGGATCGCCTCAACTACTAGCGCTGAACCCTTGCGTTTCCAATGCGATGCTTGAGGATGCGGCGGCAAAGCATCGTTTCCGACCGGTTGAAAATGAGTGCACTCTCGGATCTGGATATCTTCGCCCGTGTCGTGGCTGCCGGCAGCATGTCGGCCGCGGGCCGCGAACTCGGCCTCTCGCCGGCTGTCGTCTCAAAGCGGCTGCGCCGACTCGAGGACCGGCTGGGCACGCGGCTGCTGCAGCGCACGACGCGACAGATCGCCTTGACCGAGGCCGGTCAAGGATTCCATGAGCGGGTGGTGGCGATTCTCGCCTCGATCGAGGAGGCGGAAAGCTTCGTTACCCGGCGCTCGTCGCTCGCCCGCGGCACGCTCAAGGTTACGGCGCCGACCTCGTTCGGCCGGATGCACGTTGCGCCGCACCTAGCTGGTTTTCTCGCCGAGAACCCGGATCTTGCCGTCAATCTCGACCTCACCGACGAGTTCGTCGACATCGTCGGCGATGGCTACGATCTCGCCATCCGGATTGCCGAATTGCAGGATTCCAGCTTGGTGGCACGGCGGCTCGCGCCGGTGCACCGGGTGCTATGCGCTGCGCCCGCCTATCTGGAACGGGCCGGACGCCCGCAGTCGCTCGAAGACCTCGTTGCCAATCACGCCTGTCTTGCCGCGTACCACCAAGATCCCTGGCGCCTGGAAGGGCCCGACGGCATCGAGGTGGTGCGCACCAACAGCCGCCTGCGCACCAATTCCAGCGAGGTGGTGCGCGAGGCGCTGCTCGCCGGCGTCGGCATCGCCTTGCGCTCGACCTGGGACATCGGTCCCGACCTGCGTGCTTGCCGGCTTGAAACCGTGCTGCCGGCCTATCACGCCTCCAAGGGCGTGGGGCTTTATGCGGTTTATCCGAGCCGACGATTTCTTCCGGCGAAGGTCCGGGTGTTCATCGACTTCCTCGCCCGGCTCTACGGCCCCCAGCCTTACTGGGACGAGGGCCTCGAGGATTGGCTGGTCCGGCCGGCGGCGGCCGCTGAGTAAAAGACCGTACCAAAGGACTACCGTTTCCTGCGACAAAGTGCCCTAGCCGGCGTCGTCCATGGCGCTCACCCCATGCTAATCTTGCCCGGTCGCTTCCCGGCTACGGCCCGGTCGAATGCGGCCTCGGACACGAAAGCAGTTCATGGGAGATCCATAATGAATCGTCTGATGCTGATCGCCGGCGCTGCCGTTCTGGCGACGGTCGCCGGTGCTCACGCCGAAGGGGACGCCGCCCAGGGCGAGAAGGTGTTCAAGAAGTGCGCCGCTTGCCATGCGGTCGGACCCGACGCCAAGAACAAGGTCGGTCCCGAGCTCAACGGCATCGTCGATCGCAAAGTGGGCGCCGTTGAGGATTACAAATATTCAAAGGCCATGATCGAGTTCGGCGCCGACGACAAAACCTGGGACGTTGAGACCCTGGCCAGCTACCTGGCGAAGCCGCGAGACGTCGTGAAGGGCACCAAGATGGCGTTTGCCGGCCTGAGAAAGGATGACGAGATCGCGGACGTCATCGCCTATCTTGGCCAGTTCAACGAGGATGGATCGACCAAGTAGGTCGACTGCCAAGCACTGCCGAGCTGGGCGGCTTCGAAGCCGCCCGCGCGGCCTAGATGTACCGCCACACGTGATTGCGCAGACGGTACCAACGTTCCTGGACAGATCGCTTGAGGATGAATGCGGCGCTGGGCGGCGCAATCTGCGGTGATACTTCGCCGGACAGGAATACCCGCTCGAACTGGCGAATGACCGGCTCCGGCGCAAATTCTGCGACCGCGGCGCGGGCGCGGTCGGCGTCCGACGGGCCCAACTCGAAGTTCACCAGGAGATCGAGCAGGTTGCGACGCGTGCGATAGAGCCAGGACCTATCGGGAATCATGTGGACATGGTTGCCGTCCTGCCCGCCCGCCCATGCGAACACCGGCTTGCCGAGGGCGAGGAATTCGGCGATGGCCAGGCCGAAGCTCTCACCGATCTTCTTGGCGTTGAGCCCAACATCACAGCTCGCAATGAAATTGGCCTTCTCCTGTTGATCGACAATCATCGGCAGGAAGCGCACGCGCTCATGCTCGATAAAGGGTGCGGTGTTGACGAACAGGAAGTGGAGATTGCTGCGCCGGGGCAGCGCCTTTGCGATCGCCTTCTTGACGAACTGGAGGTTGAACTGGTCGAGACCGCCGAGGCGGCCGACGACGAAGGCATCGTGCGGGATGCCGAGTTCTGAACGCAGATCCGGCGCCGGCTTCGGTGTCTTGACGATATGGGGCACCACCGGCACCCGGCCGCCGGTCATCCAGTCCGACAGCCAGTCGGAGACATAGGCGTAGACGTCGCCATGCGGTTCGTAGTGGCGAAACACCACGTGCACACCGATGCGATCGGCCGCGGCGCGGACCCGGCTCGTGTTCACGCCGGCATGAATGAAATAGCAGAAGTCAAGCGCATGAGGCTCGGTGACCCGACGCAGGTCGTCTTCCGGGTCGTAGCCGACCATTCTGAACGTCCTAGCGAACATCTCGGTCACCGGAGCCGCACTGCGGACGCGGTCGTAAAAGACCACCACGTCATGGCCGAGCAGGCTTTGCGCCGCCTCGGCATAGTCGTGAAGGGCAACACTTATGCCGCGCTCGTTGATGGCGCTAGCATCAAATCCAAGTCGCATGGGAGGTGGCCCGACGGGTGGACTGGAAACCGCTGCGGCGGCGCAGGATAGCGCTTTGACTACCGCATCCCGGAAAGCGCAGCAAGGCGGCGGGACCCCGCGGCGCAGCCGGTGTGCCGCCCGTCGCCGCCGGCACGCCGTCGCGCGATTATGACGTCAGGCGAACCTCACCCGTAAACCTTGTTCGGCAGCCAAGTGATGATCTCGGGAAACACCATGCAAAGCACCAGTCCTATGATCTGAATACTGAGAAAAGGAATGGCGGCGGCAAAGATCCGGGCCATCGGGATCTCCGCCGGAGCGACGCCGCGCAGGTAAAATAGTGCATAGCCGAACGGCGGCGACAGGAAGCTCATTTGCATGTTGACCAGGTAAAGCACGCCGAACCACAGCACCAGGTCCTCCGGGTTGTCGAAACCGAAAGCGGCGGCGCCGAGGCCCTTGATGATCGGCACGAAGATCGGAACGCACAGGAGCAGAATGCCGACCCAGTCGAGGAACATGCCGAGGAAGACCAGGATGATCTGCATCAGGATCAGGATGCCCCAGGGACCAAGGCCGAGGCCCTGCATCAGCTCTGAGACGAACTGCTGGCCGCCTTCGAGCACGTAAAGGCCGACGAAGATCGTGGCACCGAACATGATCCAGATCACCATGGCGCTGGCCTTCAAGGTGGTCAGGCAGGCGCCCTGGACCGTCACCCAGTCGAGCTTGCGATGAATGGCCGCAACGATGAAGGCGCCAAAGGTGCCGATGCCGGCGGCCTCCACCGGCGTGGCGACGCCGGTGAAGATGACGCCGAGCACGACAACGATCAGCGAGATCGGCGCCGACATCTTGGAGAGCACCCGGATCTTCTCCATCAGCGAGATGCGCTCCTCCGGCGGGGCGGCCCGGCCGAGATCCGGGTTGATGTAGCAGCGCACGGTTACATAGACGACGTAGAGACCCGACAGAAGCAGGCCCGGAATCACGGCGCCGATGAAGAGCTCGCCGACCGACTGTTCGGCAACAACGGCATAGATGATGGCCAGGATCGAAGGTGGAATCAGGATGCCAAGCGTGCCGCCGGCCATGATCGAGCCCATCGCGATCTCGGGATTGTAGTTGCGTCTCAGCATTGCCGGCAGGGCAATGATGCCCATGGTGACAACGGCTGCGCCGATGACGCCGACCATGGCGGCCAGGATCGTCGAGGCGATGATCGTTGCCGAGGCAAGGCCGCCGTTGACCCCGCCGAGCACCTTGTAGATCACATCGAACATATCGTTGATGATGCCCGCCCGTTCGAGCATCGCTGCCATGAAGATGAACAGCGGGATGGCCGAGAGCTGGTAGTTCGTCATCAACGGGAAGATGCGGCTCGGCACGATATTCAGGGTCTGGGCGTCGCCGAGAACGAACAGGAACACGCAGGCGAGCCCGCCGGTGACGAACGCGAGCGGCAGCCCGGCCATCAAAAGCACGATCAGGCTGCCGAACATGATGAGCGTCAGCCACTCGATGGAAATCTCCAGCCCCATGGATCAGGCCTCCCGCACCGGCGCGAACACGGCGCGAAAGTCCTGCGCCAACTTGGAAATGCCCTGGAGCACGATCAGCACCGCGCCGAGCACCATCGCCCATTTCATCGGCCAGTAGGCGATCGCCCATTCAGTGAAGGAGATCTCGCGCACCTTGGTGGCGTCCCAGGCGAAGATCAGGCTGGTGACCAGCAGCGTGCCGGCAAAGATGTAAAAGAAGATCGAGGTCAGCAGATCGACGATTGCCTTGCGGCGAGGCGACAGCGGCGCGTAGAAAATATCGACGCGGACATGGGATTCCGTCAGCATCGCGTAGGCGCCCGAGATCAGATACTGCATGCCGAACATCAGGAACATGCCCTCGTGGGCCCAGTTGGTCGGTGAGTTGAAGACATAGCGGGCGATGACCTCGTAGTAGTAGACAAAGACGGCGATCACCGCCCAGTACGACACGAACTCGCCGGTGTAGAGCGAGATTCGGTCGATGACGCCGGTCCAGCCCGAGGAGACGTAGCTGGCGTCGTCGCGCTGCTGTTCGGCCGCCTCGATAGCCTTGATCGTGGCGTCGAGCTCGCTCGTGTCCTCCCTGGCCGCCCGCTCGGTCGCCTTGCGCGTCAGGCCCGGCAGGAGCACGGCATCGATCGCCATGAGAGCGAGAGTTGCCAGAAAGGCGTAAAACGCCATCGAGCGCCAGAAGCTGCGCGCCGCGCTTGAGCGCTCGGCCTCGGGTCTGGCGGTGGCAAGGTCCTGCTCCGCCCGTGCCAGGCGCTCGCGCGAGGAGGCAATGCGGTCCTGCGCCCGCTCGAGCCCGCGCTCGGCGAGGCGGCGACCGATCGAGCCGGCCTCGGCCTCCTCGACGGCTGCCTGCAACTCGGGCAGCCCTGCCTCGGCCTCAGCGATGCGTGCGGTTTCGCGGGCAACCGTCTCCTCGGCCCGCTTCACCAGATTGGCCGCATCGGAAAAGGCGGCGCGGGCCTCGCGCTGCTCGTGGTTTGCGATCAGGATGAAGAGGAAGATCGGCAGGAAGACCAGGCCGAGCATGCTTTTCAGGTAGAAGCGGTGCAGGCCGATCATGCCGCCGGTGACAAGGATCATGTAGCCGAGTGGCAGTGAGTAGCCATTCGTCCTCTCCCGCGTCTTCGCGCGTCGGACAATGATCATGGCAGCGAGCGGAAACAGGACCAGACCGGCCCAGTAGAGCCAGTGCGGCAAGACGAACGTCAAGCTCGGCATATACGGGAACCCTTGTGGAGCGCGTCGGCCAGGGGGATGGCGGCAGACAAGTTTCGCCCCCGCGCCGAATGGCACGGCGCGGGGACCCGATGCGGAAGACCGCTATCGATCAGAGATCAAGCTCCAGGCCCTCGATCATGTCGGGTGTCACATAACCGAGCGAGCCGGACATCATGTAGTCGAGCTGGATCTTGAAGACGCGTGCGGCGTTTTTGTCCCGGTTGGCGTACTTGAACCAGATCGGCACGGCGACCTCCGTCACGATCTCAATGTCATCCTGGGACAGACGCGTGACCTCGGTGCCGTCGGCCTCGAACTTGGCCCAGGCCTCGAAATCCGCCTTCTGGATCTTGGCGTGATGCTCGATGGAGTAGGACTTGGTCTCCATCTCGACGAACTGCTTCATCTGCGGCGACAAGGCGTCCCAGGCGGCCTGCCCCACCGTGATGTCCATGATGTCGACCGGCTGGTAGATCGAGGTGAAGCCCGGAGGGCCCATCGAGATGTATTTTGTGACCTGGCTGAAACCGAGCGCGTAGTTGACCGCCGGTCCGGTATAGTCGGCGACGTCGATGGTGCCCTTTTCCAGCGCCGGGAAGATCTCCGAGCCCGGCAGCACCGTGGTCTTGGCGCCGAGGCCCTGGAACACCTCGGCAACCATGCCGCCCGGGAGCCGCATCTTGCGGTCGCGGAAGTCCTCGACGGAGCGGATCGGAACCTTGGAGTGAATGATGTTGGCGCCGTGATGCACCGGGCCGACCCAGTACATGCCCTGCGCGGCGTAGAGTTCGCGCGTGATCTCCAGGCCGCCGAGGGCGTAGTAGAACACGTCGTATTCGTGCGGGTTGCGCAGGCCGACCGGATAGGACGAGAGGAACACCGCGGCCGGGATGATGCCCTGGGCGTAGATGGTGAACGGATTGATCGCCTCGAGTACGCCGTTCTTCACCGCGTCGAACAGCTGGAAATCGCCGACAACGTCGTTGGCGCCGAACGGCTGGAACGCGAGTTCGCCGCCCGTCTTCTCCACAATGGTGGCGCACCAGTCCTTGAAGATCTGCAGGCCGATGCCGCCGGGCCAGGACGTCTGGATCTTCCAGGTCGTGGTCGCGGCCTTCGCGGTACCGATGTAGGGCGCGCCGAGCACTGCAGCGCCTGTCACCCCTGCGGCCGCGGCAACGGAATTCCTAAGGAAGCGGCGGCGCGCCTCGACGACGCCTTCCACGGCTTCTCGATGGGGCGCAGCGGCACCCTTCTTCTGTCTGGTCATAGCATTCCTCCCTGGTGGGCAAATCGCCGATCGGTATCGGCGGCGCCCCTGAGCACGGATCGGCCCAATTAATCGGAACAACCTCTCCCCGTCTGGCTGCGGCTGGACATTGGCTGTCCCAGGACAGGCTGGCCCGGCAGTCCTCTCCCTGTGCCAGGCCAAACCTGCAAGCAGTGTAAGCGCCGATCACAGCCGATCAAGCACCGCGCCGGCAAACAGCTCCGGCCATGCCGCGCGTTTCGAACAAACACCTTTTCAAATATGGAAACAAATCCGCGAATCCTTGCTTGAACTGGCCATTGCTCAGACTTGCAAGGCCTTAGACGAAAGTATGAGGTCATTGATCGCGATAGAGCCCACAGGAAACAAATGCCCCTGTGGGAGACAGATCGCCCAGGTCTTCGATCGAGCCGGGGCCGCAGAACGCTCTCGCGGCAGGCGGACGTGCGTCGGAGGGCCGAACAGCCCCGCTCACAGCAGCGCCTGCGGCAGCCACAGGACGACGCCGGGGAACAGGATGCAAAGCGCGAGGCCGATCAGCTGCAGGATCACGAAAGGGATGATGCCACGGTAGATGTGCTGCACGGTCACCCCCGCCGGTGCGACGCCCTTCATATAGAACAGGGCAAAGCCGAAGGGCGGCGTCAGGAACGAGGTCTGCAGATTGGTCGACACCAGGATGGTGAACCAGATCAACGCGACTTCGCCAACGCTTTCGAAGCCGGCGAGATGGGCGCCGAAATCAAGCTTGGCGATGATCGGGCCGAACACCGGCAGCACGATCAGCGTGATCTCGACCCAATCGAAGAAGAAGCCGAGGAAGAATATCATCGCCATCAGCACGAACAGGATGCCCCAGGAGCCAACGCCGGCCCAGGCGATGAAGCTGTCGATCAGATGGTCGCCGCCGAGTGTGCGGAACACCAGTGAGAAGCAGGTGGCGCCGAGGAAGATGCCGAACAGCATCGCCGTCGTCAGCGCCGAACGATAACAGACGTCGACCAGGACCGCGCGGGAAAGCTGCCGGTTGAGAAGCGCCAGCAGGGTCGATCCGATCGCGCCGACACCCGCCGCCTCTGTCGGTGTCGCGATGCCGGCGAAAATGGAGCCAAGCACCAGCACGATCAGGAGGACCGGCGGCAGAAAGCTGCGTGCGATCATCAACCAGAATTCGGCCCGGTTCTGCGGCCCGATGTCGTCAGGCAGCGGCGGTGCGAGTTCGGGCCTCCAGGTACAAAGAACAAGGATATAGACACAGTAGAGCGCCGACAGCAGCAGGCCGGGAATGATTGCGGCGATGAAGACCGTTCCGACCGGGATCGACATCAGGTCGGACATGATCACCAGCATGATCGACGGCGGGATCAGGATGCCGAGCGTGCCGGAGGCCGCGATGGTGCCGGCGGCGAGCGGCAGGTTGTAGTTGCGCTGCTGCATGACGGGAAGCGCCAGCAGCGTCATCATCACCACCGAGGCACCGATGATACCGGTGGTCGCGGCCATGATGGTGCCCATCAGCGTGACAGAGAGCGCAAGCCCTCCGGGAATGCGGCGGGTCAGCACCTGCAGGCAGTGCAGCAGGTCCTGCGCCACGCCGGATTTTTCCAGCATGGTGCCCATGAAGATGAACATCGGAATCGCGACCAGCACCGGATTTTCTATGTTCTGGCCGAAGATGCGGTTGGGCAGCACGTTCATTCGCGCCCA
Source organism: uncultured Hyphomicrobiales bacterium (assembly GCA_964462985.1). Classification (GTDB taxonomy): domain Bacteria; phylum Pseudomonadota; class Alphaproteobacteria; order Rhizobiales; family Stappiaceae; genus CAYXAA01. The sequence goes on from CAYXAA010000022.1 coordinate 27,368, forward strand.
GTTCAGCACCCCGGCGGCATCGCCGACCACGGCGAAGGCGAGGCCGATGCCCCCGAGCACAAACGCCACCGGAAAACCGGTGAAGAGCAGAACCCCGAGCGCCACGAACATGAAGAGCGGGAGCAGTTCCACTGCGGTCATCAGATACTCCCGTCAGTCCGTGATCGGACCGCGCACGGCAACCTCGTCCGGCAGGTCGGCATGATGGGTTCCGGCGTATTCGCCCGAGCTTTGCTTCAGCTCCGGGGGGCCGAACAGATAGACGATGCACTTCAGCATGGCGGCAACGCCGGCGGCGCCGAGAATGACGAAGCCAATCGGCAGCGTCGACTTGATGACCCAGCGGTGCGACAGGCCGGTCTGGGCCGCCGACACCTCGCTGGTGGACCAGGCGCGCTCGGCGAAGGTGTAGCCAAGCTTGGCGATGATGACGCAATAGGGCAGCAGGAAAAGGGTGATGCCGGCAAGCTCGAGCCAGACCCGCAGCCGCGGCGGCATCCGGTCGCGCACCAGCTCGATGCGCACATGGGCGTCGCGAACATACGCAAAGCCCAGGCACAGCATGAACAGTACGCCGTGCAGATGCCACTCCAGCTCCTGCAACTTGGTGGAGGAGAAGTAAAAGCCGGAGTCGATGAAGGCGCTGCTGAACTCGATGATCTTTCGCTGCGAGACATCGTAGAAGATGACGAGCATCATCGGGATGAACAGAAAGGCCGCAACCTTGCCGATCGCTGAGCAGCCGCGGTCGAGATCCTCCGCAGCCTCAAGAGCAGCATGGCTCAGGGTGGGTCCGCGCCGCCTGGCTGCGGTCACGAAAACGGCGATCAGCAGCACCGCGATCGCGATCTCGACCCAGAACGTGTAGGAACGGAAGAACCGGACCGGATTGCCGCCGGCCGCCTTGATGGCTGCGCTGATGCCATCGGGGGCGATCAGGAAGGCGACGACGACGCCGAGCAGCGTGAGCAGGACCCAGGCCGGGCGGGCACCGAAGACGGCGGCCGCCCCGATCAGCGCCGCAGCCGCGATGAGCAGGAGGGGCGTCGATACGCCGATACCGACGAACACCGCTGCGGCACACAGCAGGGCGGCGGCGGCGAAAAGATTGGCCATGGCGGAAACCTCGCGCGGGCGAGAATGACCTGGACGGCAGCGCAGGCCGACGCGGCCGGCACCATCCACGAACGGCGGCGACCCTGACGGGCCGCCGCGCTCACGATCAAGACACAGGCTTACTGGAGGTAGCCGATCTTCCTCCAGATGGCGTACTGCTCGCGGAACGTTTCAAGCGAGTCCCAGGCCTTGGCAAAGTTCGGGTTCGCCTGCTTCTCTTCCTCCACGACCTCCAGCCAGGCTGCCCTCAGCGCATCGAGGATCTCCGGCGACCAGGTGTGAATGGTCACGCCCTTTTCCTGCAGATCCTGCAGGGCGGCGAACTGGATCGCCTCACCCTCGGCCAGGCCATAGGCGATGTTGGCCTCGCACACGGTCTCGAACAGCGCCTTGGTGTCGTCGCTGAGCGCGTCCCACTCGTCCTTGTTGATCATCAGGTCAAACAGCGTCGATTGCTGATGCCAGCCAGGAAAGTAGTAGTGCTTGGCCACCTGGAAGAAGCCGAGCTTCAGGTCGATCGCGGGCATGGAGAACTCGGTCGCATCGATGGTGCCGAGCTCGAGCGCCGGGAAGATGTCGCCACCGGCAAGCAGCTGCGTCGACACGCCCAACTTCTCCATGACCCTGGCGCCGAGGCCGAAGAAGCGCATCTTCTTTCCCTTGAGATCTTCGACTGTCTTGATCTCCTCGCGGAACCAGCCGGAGGCTTCCGGCGCAATCACGCCGCACATCAGCGACTTGATGTTGTAGGGCGCATAGATCTCGTCGAGCAGTTCCTGGCCGCCGCCGAACCTCATCCATGCATAGTACTCACCAGCCTCCGGCCCGAATGGCACGGATGCGAAAAGCGCAAGCGCGGTATCCTTGCCGGTCCAGTAGCCCGGTGTCGACCAGGCCGCCTGGACCGCGCCCGACGACACGGCATCGAAGGCCTCGAGCGCCGGAACGATGGCGCCAGGCTCCTGGAAGGTTACGGTGATCTGGCCCCCAGAAGCCGCTGCGAGGCGTTCCTGGATGACCTTGCCAAGCGTACCGAGCTGCGTCAGCGTGCTCGGATAGGTCGACTGCATATCCCATTTGATTTCGTCGAGCGCAGCCGCCGGGCCGGCCGCAACAAGGCCGAGCGCGGTCGTTACGGCCAAGGCCGTCATCAAAGATTTCGTATGCTCTCCTCCCTCGGTCGGACTGCAGTCCCGCGCCCGGAGACGCAGGGCAGCCGATCCCTCTGATCCTGCAGGGCCGCGCTGTCTGCGAATCCCTACCCGATCGTCTCGGTCCTGCAGCATGTGCCCGAACGGGCGTCGCTGCCGTGACCTCCCGATCACGCCTCCCAACGCGACCGGGCCGACCATCTCTCGAGCGGCGTCCCCTTCTTTATTTCGCCGCCTTCAATCGGCCTGCGCGCGATGGTGGCATTTCATCGCCCGCATTAACTGGATAACAATATTGACCACCAAACGCAATATTGAATAGGTTGAGGACAGTACGGGAATGATCCAAACAGCTTCCGCCCTTCCAAGACACACGGGCGCGTTGCAATAAGAAACGGCAGGGTCATGGTATTTAACAAGATCAGCCAAAATCGTACGGCTGATGCGATCGTGGATCAGATTGAACGCCTGATTCTTCAAGGAGTGCTCCGGCCGGGTGACCGTCTTCCGCCCGAACGCGAATTGGCCAAAAAAGTTGACGTCTCCCGCCCTATTCTGCGCGATGCGATCAAGGTGCTCGAGGAGCGCTCGCTCCTGGTGACGCGACACGGCGAAGGCACGTTCGTCGCCGACGTGATCGGGACGGTGTTCTCCGAGTCCGTCGTCGACCTGATCCGCCGTCACCCGCCGGCGATCGTCGACTATCTCGAGTTCCGCCGTGAATTCGAAAGCGTCACGACAGGCCTTGCGGCGATCCGGGCCACCGAAGCCGATCGTGAGATCATCTGCCGGCTGTTCACTGCAATGGAGGAGGCCCACAACGAGGAGGACTTCACCAAGGAGGCCGAGCTTGACGTCGAATTTCACCAGGCGATCGGCGAGAGCGCCCACAATATCGTGCTGCTGCACACGCTGCGCTCGTGCTATCGCCTGCTCGCCGACGGCGTGTTCTACAACCGCGTCCAACTCTACCGCTATCCCGGTTCGCGCGAGAAGCTGCTCGGCCAGCACCGCGCGATCTATGATGCCGTTATGGCTGGCGACCGCGACCTGGCACGGCGTGCGGCGGTCAATCACATCGACTATGTCGAGGCGGTGATCCGCGATGTCGAGCGCACCGGCTTCTGGCAGGAAGTCTCCTCGATGCGGCTGCAGCAGCGGCTCGGATCGGACGAGGATGCCCGGCGCCGGCGAACCAGCCGCAAACAAATCAGGAAAAGCCCAGCAGGATGAGTGCAGACACCGTTGCCACCACGCCGCCCCCACGGGTCGGCCTATTCGTTACCTGTCTCGTCGACCTGTTCCGCCCCTCGGTCGGCTTTGCCGCCGTCAAGCTGATGGAGGACGCTGGCTGCATCGTCGAGGTGCCGGCGGCGCAGACCTGCTGCGGACAGCCGGCATTCAACTCCGGCGACCGCAAGGATGCACGCGCCATCGCCGAGCAGGTGATCCGCACCTTTGAAGGCTATGACCACATCGTCGCGCCGTCGGGTTCGTGCGCCGGCATGTTGAAGACGCATTATCCCGAGCTCTTCGCCGGCGACGACGCCTGGACGGCGCGGGTCGAGGCGTTCTGCGCCAAGGTCAGCGAGCTGGTGAGCTTCCTGACCGACGTCCTTGGCGTCACTGCGGTCGAGGCCGTGCACCATGGAACCGTGACTTATCACGACAGCTGCTCGGGCCTGCGCGAGCTCGGCATCCGGAACCAGCCGCGCAGGCTGCTGGCCACCGTCGAGGGCCTGACGCTGAAGGAGATGAAGGATCCGGACGTGTGCTGCGGCTTCGGCGGCACGTTTTGCGTCAAGTACCCGGAGATCTCCAACAAGATCGTGACGGAGAAGACCAAGACGATTGAAGACAGCGGTGCCGAACTGCTGCTTGCCGGTGATCTCGGCTGCCTGATGAACATGGCCGGCAAGCTGAAGCGCGAGGGCTCGGCCATCCAGGCGCGCCATGTCGCCGAGGTGCTGGCCGGCATGACCGACCACCCGGCGATCGGTGAGAAGGGGCGCGGCTGAGTCATGACCGCTACCGTGCCCTCGTCCGGCACCCTCGCTCGTCCGGTTTCCGTACGCGTCGGGCGCCGATCGGATGCAGCGGCGATCGCCGCAACCTATAGCCAGGGCATCGGGCGCAACACCGTTATCGTCGAAAAGCTGATCGACGAGAAAGACGAGGAGAAAGAGCAGGCAGATGGTTGAGATCACATCGCCCGCGTTCAAGGACAACGTCCGCCACGCGCTTGCCGACAAGGACCTGCAGCGCGCGCTCGGCCACGTGCGCACCGGCTTCATCGAGAAGCGCCAGACCGCCGCCGATGCGCTGCCCGAATTCGATACGCTCCGCGACAACGCCCGCGCCATCAAGGATCACACGCTGGCGCATCTGGACCTTTACATCGAGGCCTATGTCGACAAGGTCGAGGCGTCCGGCGGCCAAGTCCATTTCGCCGAGACGGCCGCGGACGCGCGCGAGGCCATTCTCGCCATCTGCAAGCGGCTCGGCGCGCGGACCGTTACTAAGGGCAAGTCGATGATCACCGAGGAGATCGGGCTCAACGACTTCTTCGAGGAGAACGGCATCGCCCCGGTCGAGACCGACCTCGGCGAATACATTATCCAGCTCCGGGGCGAGCACCCGAGCCACATCATCGCGCCGGCCGTCCATGTCACCAAGGACCAGGTCGAGCGCGACTTCCGCCGAGTACACACGCAGTTCGACCCGAACCGCAACCTGGAGGAGCCGACCACCCTGCTCGGCGAGGCGCGGGCGGTGCTCCGGGAGAAATACTTCCAGGCCGACGTCGGCATCACCGGCGCCAACTTTCTCGTCGCCGAGACCGGCACCTCGATCATCGTCACCAACGAAGGCAACGGCGATCTGACCCAGACGCTGCCGAAGGCCCATATCGTGGTCGCCTCGATCGAAAAGCTGGTGCCGACGCTGGAAGACGTGTCGCAGATCCTGCGCGTGCTTGCCCGCTCGGCGACCGGCCAGGACATGTCGGTCTACACCACGTTTTCAACCGGGCCGCGCCGCCCCGACGATCCAGACGGTCCGGGCGAGTACCACGTCATCCTGCTCGACAACGGCCGCTCGGCGATGCTCGGCAGCGAATGGCAGGACATGCTGCGCTGCATCCGCTGCGGCGCCTGCATGAACCATTGCCCGGTCTATCACGCCGTCGGCGGCCACGCCTACGGCTGGGTCTATCCCGGCCCGATGGGCGCGGTGCTCACCCCCTCGCTGATCGGCGTCGACAAGGCCGGACACCTGCCCAATGCCTCGACCTTCTGCGGGCGCTGCGAGGCGGTGTGCCCGATGCGGATCCCGTTGCCGCGGATGATGCGCAACTGGCGCGAGCGTGAATTCGAGCGCAACCTGACGCCGGCCACCATGCGCAGCGGCCTGTCGCTGTGGGCGTTCTTTGCCCGGCGCCCGGCACTCTACCGGCTCGCCACCGGCGTCGGCATGCGCGTGCTGTCCGCGCTCGGGCGCCGCAACGGCCGGTTTGCCTCGCTGCCGCTCGCCGGCGGCTGGACGAAGTTCCGCGACCTGCCGGCGCCGGAAGGGCCGACGTTCCAGCAGCAATGGGCCGCGCGCAAGGGCGCAGAGACGAGGAAGGCGGCATGAGTTCCAGCACGAAGGACGCCGTTCTGGCCAAGATCAGGGCCTCGCTCGGCCGGCCGGCCGACGACGCAACGAGGCGCGCTGCGGTCGCGGAGCGGCTTTCGACCTCCCCGCGCGGGACCATCCCGGCGCGCGGGCAGTTGCCGCAGGCCGAGAAGGTCGCGCTGTTCTGCACCATGGCGGAAAAGGTGCAGGCGACGATCGCCCGCGTCGCCAACCCGGCCGAGGTGCCGGCTGCCGTCGCCGATTACCTGCGCGCCAGGAACCTGCCGCCGCGGCTTCGGATGGGCGCGGATCCGCGGCTCGCCGCCATGCCGTGGTCGGCTCAGACCCATCTGGAGATCGAACACGGCCGGGCCGAGGGCAGCGACGAGGTCACCTGCTCTCATGCGACGGCCGGCGTCGCCGAGTCCGGCACCCTGGTGCTGACCTCGGGCAACGACAATCCAACCACGCTCAACTTTCTGCCGGAGCACCACGTGGTGGTGCTCTCCGCCGCCGACATCGAGGGCGACTTCGAGAGCGTCTGGGCCAGGATCCGGGCGAGCTACGGCAAGGGTGTGATGCCGCGCACGGTCAACATGGTCACCGGCCCGTCGCGCTCGGCCGACATCGAGCAGACCCTGCTGCTCGGCGCCCACGGGCCGCGGGCGCTGCATATCGTGGTGGTCGGGGACTGACGACCGCAGAGGTTCGCGGTCTAACCCCGTCCATTTTCCGGGAAGGGAACAACTGCGCGTCAGTCCTGCCCGTTGAAGGCCCGCTCGATCGCCGCAAGATCGATCTTGACCATCTTGAGCATGGCTTCCGCGGCCCGCTTGGCGCGTTCGCGGTCGGGGTCGGCGACCATCTCGAGCAGCTTGCGCGGCGTGATCTGCCACGACAGGCCCCAGCGGTCCTTGAGCCAGCCGCAGGCCTCGGGCTCGGCGCCATTGTCGACGAAGGCGTTCCAGACGCGATCGACCTCCTCCTGGGTGTCCAGCAGCACGCTGACCGAGAAGGCATGGTTGAACGAGTCGAGCGGACCGGCCTGCATTGCCGAGAAGTTCTGACCGGCGAGGGTGAAGTCGATCACGATCACGCTGCCCGCTGGACCGCTCGGCGAGTCGGCGGGCAGCGACATCGTGCTGACGACCTTCGAGTTCGGGATGACGGAGGTATAGAATTCGACGGCCTCGGCCGCCTCCTTCGCGAACCAGAGAAACGAAACGACCTTGGTCACAGGCGCCTCCTTCGATGAGAGGAAACTGATCACTCGAGGCCCATAGGACGATCGGGCCATGCTGCTTCCGACAGGCACCTAACCGGGAAAGGCATTTTCTGGCACTGGCGCCAAGCGGATTGTGGGGCGGGCCAACGGTCGTCTGAGACAGTCGAGTATGGCCCAATAACCCGTCCCTTGCACCCCAGGGGCGCGGGAAATGGCGGATAACGTGAGACGAAGTCACGACCCAGGAGCTCCTCATGCCGCTGCAGAACCGCGTCAGCCCCGACGGCACGATCTTCGCCGGCCCGGCCCGCGGGCTCCTGTTCGGCAACCGCGGCGGGCGGATCCACGATCCGGCGACGCGGACGCTGCTTGCGCGCCGCTGGGCCTCGAAACAGTGGATCTGCTGCCGGCTCGCCTTCAAGGACCGCCGCCGGACGGTGATGGGATCCGGCTACACCGAACTGTTCTTCCTCGACGAGGTCACCGCCCTTGCCGCCGGCCACCGCCCCTGTTTCGAATGCCGCCGGGCGGACGCCACCGCCTTCGCCGGGTTCTGGGCCACGGCGCAAGGCCTTGGCCGCCCGCCGCGCGCCGGCGAGATCGACCGCGTGCTGCATCATGAGCGGCTCGAGGGGCGCAGCAAGCGCCGCCACATGCGCGATGTCGCCGGCCTGCCGGACGGCGCGATGGTGATGCAGGACGCCGGCCCGCTGGCCGTGCGCGGCGATGCCCTCCTGCCCTGGAGCTCGGCCGGTTACGGGGCGCCGCTGCCGCGGCCGACCGCCGGTACGGCCACGGTGCTGACGCCGCCAGCGATCCTTGCCGTGCTCGCCTCGGGCTACCAGCCGCTGTGGCATCCGAGCGCGGGGTAAGCGCGTCTCAGCCCGCCCGGAGCCATCCGTTCAGAACCGCGTGATAGACCAGCGCGATCGTCTTGAGGTCGGCGATTGCGCCGGTCTCGATCATCTTCAGCGCCTCGGCGGCTGTGACCTCCAGCACCTCGATGTCCTCGCCCTCGCCTTCGTGACCGCCGCCGGTGCCGACGCGGTGGTGGTCGTCGTAGTGAGCCGCGAAGAAATGCAACCGTTCCGTCACCGAGCCGGGGCTGGTGAAGGCGGAAAACACCGGAACGACATCCTGCACGCGATAGCCGGTTTCCTCTTCGGCCTCGCGGCGGATGGCGGTCGCCGGGTCGTCGTTATCGAGCAGACCCGCCGGCACCTCCAGCAGCATGCCATCCGTACTGCCGTTGACGAAGGCCGGCATCCGGAACTGCCGGGTCAGGATCAGGCTGTTGCGGGTGCTGTTGTAGAGCAGGATCACCGCACCGTTGCCGCGGTCGTAGCACTCGCGCGACAGGCGCTGCTCGGTGCCGTCGCGGCGGCGATAACGGAAGGTGTAGTTGCGCAGCACGTACCAGTTGTCGCTCAGCGTCTCGACGTTCTCGACGGTGATGCGGTCCGAGGCGGAAAACGGCATGGTAGATCCTCTTGCGGGTGACGGTTCTGCTTCCGACGTTTTACTGCGCCGTGCAAGGGCAATGCGATCGGGACGCAGCCGGACCGTCCCCTGGTTGCTCCGCGCGGCCCGTGCTGCCGTCGGAAACGTGCGCCGGACTGTTCTTCCGGTTTCAAGGAGCCTGGAAAGGCGGGCAACCGCTTTCCGGCGTCGCCGCTGCCGCGTCTTGCAAGGCGCTGCGAGCGCCGCACGATTGTCCAAGACTGGCCGATCCATCAGCCGCGACAATGAGACAGTTCACAAACTCTCATTGGAATGCAGCCGCCGACCGGCGCAGGTTGCGGTATCCACGGAGGTTGTCCTCGCTCATGTCGCTCGCTCGCAGTGCCGCCGCTACAGATGCAGCCGGCCGCAAACCGACCCCATCGGCCGGACTGACCGCCGGTGACTTCGGCCTCTATGGCGCGACCGTCCTCGTCTGGGGCTTCTCCTGGTATGCCATCAAACTCCAGGTCGGTACCGTCGCACCCGAGGTTTCGGTGTTCTGGCGTTTCGTGCTCGCCGCCGCCGTAATGATGGGTTTTGCGGGGGTAACCAAGGTCCGGCTTGGCTTTCCGCTCGCCGCGCATCTGCGGTTCGCCGGGCTCGGGGCGCTGCTGTTTTCCACCAACTTCACGCTGTTCTACTACGGCGGCGAACGACTGCCGTCAGGGCTGCTCTCGGTGGTGTTCTCGCTCGCCTCGGTGTTCAACCTGCTGCTCGGCTACCTCATCTTCCGCCAGACGATCAGCCGACGGGTGCTGCTCGGAGGGCTGCTCGGCTTCATCGGGGTGGCGCTGCTGTTCCGGCCGCAGATCCGTTCGGCGGCCGGCGGCTTCGACGCCGAGGCGCTAACCGGGCTCGCCTTCTGCGTTGCCGGCACGCTGTCGTTCTGCTTCGGCAACATGCTGTCGGCTTCGACGCAGAAGTCCGGCATTCCCGTCACCTCGGCCAACGCCTGGGGCATGATTTACGGTGCGATGTTTCTCGGGCTGTTCGCACTGTCGCGCGGCGCTTCCTTCGCCGTGGATCCGACGGCAACCTATCTTGGCGCCCTGATCTATCTCGCCGTGTTCGCCTCGGTCGTCGCCTTCGCCTGCTATCTCACCCTGCTCGGCCGAATCGGTTCGGCGCGGGCCGGCTACGCCACGGTGATGTTTCCCGTGGTGGCGCTTCTGGTCTCGACCGTGCTGGAGGGCTTCGTCTGGACGCCGGACGTGGTCGCGGGGCTGGTCGCCGTGCTCGCCGGCAACGTTCTGGTACTGAGGCGAGGCTAGGGCCGGCCTGCGGCGGTCACTCGGCCGCCATCAGCAAGGAGACGTTGCCGATCGCAGCGTGAATATGGCTGCAGAGGGCATCATGGACGGGGTCGGTGGCCTCGGCACTGCGCAACAGCGTGATCTCGCAATCGGGCAGGTTCGGAAAGCCGTCGCTCTCGGTCAGAATGCGCATGCCAGGGCGGATGGCGCTCTCCGGCAGCACCGCGATGGCAAGTCCGGCATGGACGGCACCGATAAGGGCGGTGGCGGTCGGCGAGGTGTAGGCGATGACGTGGCGCCGGTTGGCGCGATCGAGCGCGGCGATCGCCTGAGCGCGCCAGCAGCAGGTCGTCGGTCCGAGCGCCAGGCGCACGACCTCCTCGCAGTGGAGGCAGCGGTCGGCCGGTGCGACCCAATGCAGCTGCTCGCGGCGGATCACCTCGCCGGGCATGCCGATCACGTCGCTGGAAGTGACAATGGCAAGGTCGAGTTCGCCCTGGGCGATCATCCGGCTGGTCATGGCCGAACCCTGACATTGCACCGAGATCTCGATGGCCGGGTTGAGGCGGGCAAAGGCGGCGAGCACCTGTGGCAGCAGCCGCTCGGCATAGTCGTCGGGCAGGCCGAGACGGACACGGCCCACCAGCGACGGCTCGGCGAAGGCTGCCAGCGTCTCGTCGTTGAGCCTGATCATGCGCTGCGCATATTCAACGAGGCGGTAGCCTTCCTCCGTCAGTCGCGATTGACGACCGTCCTTGACGAAGATGGGCCGGCCCAGACGCTCCTCCAGCCGGCGCATCTGCATGGAGACCGCGGACTGGGTCTTATGAACGGCGTCGGCCGCGCGGGTGAAGCTGCCCAGTTCGGCAATCGCCAAAAAGGTCCTCAACTGATCGATATCGAGCGCGTAGGCCATCGGCGCGGCTCCCTGCAATCGCTGTTGCAGAGCAACCTATCATCATTATCGATTGTTTTCCATCGTAAACATTCGTTTGTTATATGGATGATCCGGCAACATATTTCCCTTCATCCAAGGAGGCACGGTCGCGAACCTGGTCCGCAGAACGGACACCTGACCGTGTCGCCCGAACGGGAGAACTGCCATGACCAGCGTCAGCCCATCCCTCGCTTCCCTCCAAGGCCGCAGGCGGTCCACCGTGTTGCTTGCCGTCGACGGTATCACCGCGCTCCTGCGTTTCGCCGCCAACGCCTGGCGTGCCCGACGCAACCGCCGGGCCGTCGCCAACCTCCTCGGCTTCGACGATCACCTGCTCGCTGACATCGGCGTGACCCGCGCCGACGTAGCCTCCTCGATTGCCTCGAGCGACTGGGGCGACCCGAGCAGCCATCTCACGTCACTGCGCGAGGAGCGCCGCTCCGCGCGTCCGCGCACGCGCTGAAATGTGAGAGCAATCGCGTCCTATACGCCGACGCGATTGCGCCACACCTTCGGCCCACAGTCCGTGGGATCGAAGGCCGTCCCGACCCTCTTTCCGCAGCCCTGTCGGCCCCCTCGCCGACAACACTCGCCCGCCTCTCCGGAGGCGGGCCTTTTTTAGGAACGTGAGCATGTCCCTGCCGGCGGTCAGCCCGGCGACCGCATCGAGGCGGCGAACAGGCGCTCGAACGCCTTGATCTGGCTGTCCTGGATGTCGCGGCCGAGCGTCAGCCAGGACTCGACAAGACGTGTGCCGTCCCCGTTGCCCGCCTGATCATCGGCAGGCGTCTCAGGCGCCGGCACATCCGCTTCAGACTGCCGTTCGGTCTCGCTCGCCGTTCCCGACCCGGCCGTAAGATAGCCGTCCCAGAACGAGCGCATCACATCGACAATGGGGGCGAAGGCCTGGGCCGGATTGGGCACAGGCTTCGGCCGCCCCCGCGCGTAGCCGGCAAGAAATGCGTCAAGCATCTCCCGGGCCGGGCCGACGGTAAACTGGCGCACGATGTTGCCGACGGTGAGGGTTGCCACCACCGGCATAATGGTTTCTATGCCGGCGCGGCCGAGCCCGGTGCTGCGCGCCACTTGATCGGCGATCGCCTTCTGCACCTCGGCCGGTCCGAACACCAGTGCAAGCGGCTCGCCGAACAGGCTGCCGGGCGATGGTGCCGCCTTCGCCGCCCCAGGTCCGGGCAACAGCGCCATCAGGCTCGCCAGCCCGGCCGGCGTCGAGGCGTTGTACTTCAGGCCGGCCAACGCAGCCGGCATCAGGGCCTCGGCGGCCCGCAGCACGTCCTTCTGGTCCCAGCCGAACTGCCGCTGCATGGTCTCGGCGAGCGACTTCGGATCGAACGCCGGAGGAAAGCCCAAGAAGTCCGTCATCAGCCGCAGGCTCCGGTGTACGACGAGATGGGTTCGACCGGCCCCAGCGTCGCGATCGATCGTCCACGAAGCCCGTATGCCGGAGGGGCGCCGCGTGCCCGCTCCGGGTATCAGGGCCTTGTGTCCGCTCCGGATCATCCCCGGTCCGCGTCCTGCGGTCAAATCGTGTTTGCCACGACGAAGCGGAACTCAATAGGCGTAGTCACGAAACGCGTTGCGGACATCCTGTTCCCAGGCACCATAGTAGCGCTCAAGCATGGTGTCGGCCGGCGACCGGCCGCTCGCGACGGTCTCCTCGACCGCCGCAAGATGGACCCGCTCGTCCTCGCCGCCGTCGTTGATGCGCGCGCGGCGCTTGAGGCCCTCGCTCGCCAGGGCGGTCATCTCCCGGGCAACGTCGAGCACGGTGCCGGACCGGAACGGCAGGGTCAGGCCGTGGCGCGGCACGCCGTCACGCAGGGCGCGCCGTTCCTCTGCGCTCCAGTCGCGCACGAGCTGCCAGGCCTGGTCGAGCACGCCATCATCGTAGAGAAGGCCGACCCACAAGGCAGGAAGCGCGCAGATCCGGCGCCAGGGACCACCGTCTGCACCGCGCATCTCAAGGTATTTCTTCAGCCGGACGTCCGGGAAAAGGGTCGACAGGTGGTTGTTCCAGTCGCCAAGGGTGGGCCGCGCATCCGGTACGCGGCCTTCGAGCGCTCCTGCCATGAAGGCGCGGAACGTGGTGCCGGTGACGTCATAGTAGATGTCGCCGCGCTTAACGAAATACATCGGCACGTCGAGCGCCCAGTCGACATAAGCCTCAAAGCCGAAGCCCTGCTCGAAGGCGAAGGGCAGCTGCCCCGTCCGATCGGGATCGGTGTCGCGCCAGATCTCGGCCCGGAACGAGCGGAAGCCGTTGGGCTTGCCTTCGGTGAAGGGCGAGTTGGCGAAGATGGCGGTGGCGACCGGCTGCAGCGCCAGCCCGACGCGCATCTTCAGCACCATGTCGGCCTCTGACGAGAAGTCGAGGTTCACCTGGATCGTGGAGGTCCGGTACATCATGTCGAGCCCGAGCGAGCCGACCTTTGGCATGTATCGGGTCATGATGTCGTAGCGCGACTTCGGCATCCGCGGCACGTCCGCCCGACTCCAGGTCGGGGTCATGCCCAGCCCGAGAAAGCCGATGCCGAGCGGTTCGGCGACCTTGCGCACCTGCGAGAGATGCCCGTTCGCCTCGCGGCAGGTCTGATGCAGGGTCTCGAGCGGGGCGCCGGACAGCTCGAACTGTCCGCCGGGCTCAATGGAAATCGCGCCGCCGCCGGCCGGATCGGCAAGACCGATAATGTGGCCGTTGTCGCTGATGCGCTCCCAGCCGAGCAGCGTCTCCATGCCTTCGAGCACGGCCCGGATGCCTCTGGGACCTTCATAGGGGATTGGTGAGAGGTCGGAGCGGTTGAAGCCGAATTTCTCGTGCTCGGTTCCGATCCTGAAGCCTTCCTTCGGCTTGCAGCCCGAGGCGAGCACGGCGCTGAGGTCATCTGTGTTCTCGACCGGAGTCGAATCGATCGTATCGCGGGCCATTCAGTAGTCCCCAGGGAGCGCCCGGTGTCATCCGGACACCAAGGCAAGGCTCCTGAATAACGGAAAGGACCGTCCGTCTCCCGCGGCGGTCACCCGCCCCGAGTGGGTCGATCCCGGCAAGTTGGCGCGCACATTACTCAGCCGACCGGCCCTCTACAAACGCGAAGTCGAGCGACCTCGCCAAAAGCGCCCGGAGGTTATCGGGTGCGGCATCCCAGCCGGCAAGTACCGGCTCCTCACCGCCAGTCGCCAAGGACCGCCTGAATGACGGCAAGCGCCGCCACGGCCGCCGTGTCCGCCCTCAAAACCCGCGGTCCGAGCGGAATTGGCGTTACGAACCGCTGCGACCTGAGCAGGGCACGCTCCTCCTCTGCAAAGCCTCCCTCCGGACCGATCAGAACGGCAAGCGGCCCCTCTCCGATCTGGGCAAGGGCGCCCAGCGGATTCTGGCTCGCCTCGCCCTCGTCGCAGAACAACAGATGGCGATCCAAATCCGTCGTCAACCAGTTCTTGAGTACGGCCCTCAGCGGAACCGGCTCGGCAACCGTAGGCACGGCAAGGACGCCGCATTGCTCGCAGGCTTCGATGACATTGGCTTCCATGCGCTGAAGGTTGAGGCGGGAGACCTGTGTGTGCTGCGTAAGCACGGGCCGGAGCGCGCCGACACCCATCTCCACTGCTTTCTGTACCATGTAGTCGAGGCGGGCCTGCTTCAATGGCGCGAACAGGTAGTGCAGGTCGGGCAGCGGAGTCTGGAGCCGGGTCTGCTCGCCAAGCTCGAGATAGCAGGCCCGGCGGCCTTCGGGGCGAATCGTCGCGCGCCATTCGCCGTCACGACCGTTGAAGACCAGAATCTCGTCGCCATCCGTGAGCCGGAGCACATTGATGAGGTAGTTCGTCTGGGCACGGTCGACCTCGATCCGGGCCCCGGGGGCGAGGATGTGGCGCAGGAACAGGCGCTGGGTGCGGAAGTCGGAGCGTGTCATGGCAGCGAGGCTACCCGAAGCGGCTGCATCGCTCCACCGTTGAAAGTCGAGGATCGGCGCTTGACCTCGGCGTCCGGCTGCGGTCACCTCACCCGATCCAGGCGAAGCGACAGTCCCGTGAGCGACACCCCCAGCAACATCGGCGAATACACGGTCTCGGAAATTTCCGGTGCGATCCGGCGAACGGTCGAAGACACGTTCGGCTGGGTCCGTGTCCGGGGTGAGCTCGGCCGGATCTCGAGGCCGGCCTCCGGTCACATCTATCTCGACCTGAAGGACGACCGTGCCGTGCTGTCAGGCGTGATTTGGAAAGGCAACGCCGGGCGGCTTCAGATTCAGCCGGAGCAGGGCCTCGAGGTGATCGCCACCGGCAAGATCACGACCTTCCCGGGTCAGTCCAAGTACCAGATGATCATCGACGCGCTGGAGCCGGCCGGCGTCGGCGCGCTGATGGCGCTGCTCGAAGAGCGCAAGAAGCGGCTCGGCGCCGAGGGATTGTTCGCGCCCGAGCGCAAGCGGCGGCTGCCGACGCTGCCGATGGTGATCGGCGTCGTCACCTCCCCCACCGGCGCCGTGATCCGCGACATTTTGCACCGGATTGCCGACCGCTTTCCGCTGCATGTCCTGGTCTGGCCTGTTCGGGTCCAAGGCGAGACCTGCGGCCGCGAGGTGGCGAACGGCATCCGCGGCTTCAATGCGCTTCAGGTCGGCGGCCCGATCCCGCGGCCGGATGTCATCATCGTTGCCCGTGGCGGCGGCAGCATCGAAGATCTCTGGGGCTTCAACGACGAGATCGTCGTACGCGCCGCTGCCGCCTCTGACATTCCGCTGATCTCCGCCGTCGGCCACGAGACCGACTGGACGCTGATCGACCTTGCCGCCGACCTGCGGGCACCGACGCCGACGGGCGCGGCCGAGATTGCCGTGCCGGTGCGCTCCGAGCTCCTGGCAACGGTCGACGACCTATCGCGCCGCCTATCCTCAGGGCTGCTCCGCCTGGTGCAGGCCCGCCGGACCGAGCTCAGGGCCGCCGGCGCCGCGCTGCCCTCGCCGCGCGACCTGCTGGCGCTGCCGAGGCAGCGGCTCGACACGGCGAGCCTGCGTCTCGATCCGGCGCTGCGCAATACCGTGCGGGGCCACCGGGCGCAGTTCGAAACCTGCTCGGTGCGCCTGTCGGACCGGGTGCTGCGGCAGATGATCGCCCGCGCCCACGACCGCCTCACCATCCTGTCGGACCGCAAGCTGAGGGCACTCGGCGTTGCAACCGAGCGGCGCCGGGCCCGGTTTGAAGCCGTCGGCGACCGGTTCCGGCGCACGCCGTACCGTCTTTCCGAACGGATCGATCTCTGCCGCGAGCGGCTCGAAGCCCTCGCGGCCCGGGCCGAGCGCTGCCACCGGCAGCGGCTCGCGGCCGAGCGCAGCCGTCTCGAAGCGGCCGGAAAGCTGTTGCAGTCGCTGTCCTATAAGAGCGTGCTGCAACGCGGCTTCGCTCTTGTGCGAGACGAGGAGGGCCGCCCGCTGCGGTCGGCAGCAGGCGTCGCCCCGGGTTCGGGCCTTTCGGTGGAGTTTGGCGACGAGACCCGGCTTGAGGCGATCGTGGCACCGGGGGCGGCCACGACAGACCCCAACGCCAAGCCCCGGCGGCGGAAATCGTCTTCTCCGCGCCAGGGGGACCTGTTCTGACAAGGAACGGATGCAACGCGCCGCCCCGTCTCAACCAGATCGCGCACCGCTCGCCGGACATGCCGAAGGCGCTCTCCGCGGCGGTGGTGGCAGGACGAGAGCGAGCGGCTCCAACGCAGCGTCGCTAGGTTTCGCCACGGACGGTCGTGGCGATCACAGCGGACGTGGAACCTGTCGGCCGGCCGGCGGATGGACAGTGGTCTGCCCCACCGGTAACACTTCGCAGCCTCGGGCGGCGCGGATCGCCGGGACACGAATGAGGAAACGCCGATGGACTTCGCCCTCACCGAGGAAGAGGTGATGATCCGCGACACCGCACACCGGCTCGCGGCGGATCGCCTGGCACCGCTGGCCGAAACGCTCGACCGCGGCGGGGGCCGCGACGGCTTTCTCGCCAATCTCAGACTGCTGGCCGAAAACGGCTTCATGGGCCTCAATATTGCGGCCGACTACGGCGGCACGGACGCCGGCACGGTGGCCTTCGCGCTCGCTGTCGAGGAACTCGGCCGCGCCTGCGCCTCGACCGGGGTCACGGTCTCCGTCACCAACATGGTCGCCGAGGTGATCCAGGCCGTCGGGTCGGACGAGCAAAAGCAGGCCTACCTGCCGAAGCTCACGGACGGCACCTATCCGGCCGGTGGCTTCTGCCTGACGGAATCCGGCGCCGGTTCCGATCCGTCGGCGATGAAGACCCGCGCGGTCAAGGACGGCAACCATTATGTGCTGAACGGCGCCAAGCTCTACATCACCTCCGCCGCCTATGCTGGCGTCTTCGTGGTCTGGGCGGTGACCGACCCTTCTGCGCCGAAGGGCAAGGGCATTTCCTGCTTTCTCGTCGAGGCCGGCACGCCGGGCCTCGTCATCGGCAAGGCCGAGAAGAAGATGGGACAGACCGGCTCGGCGACCCATGAAGTGCTGTTCGAGGACTGCCGCGTGCCGGCGACGGCGATGATGGGCCGCGAGAACGACGGATTTCGCATTGCCGTCGGCGAACTCGCCGGCGGCAGGATCGGGATTGCCGCGCTGTCGCTCGGGATCGCCCGCGCGGCGATGGAGGCTGCGAAGGCCTATGTCAAGGAGCGGCGCCAGTTCGACCGCCCGATCGCCGACATGCAGGGCGTGCAGTGGATGATCGCCGACCGCGAGACCGAGCTGGAGGCCGCCAGGCTGCTGATCCTGCAGGCGGCACACCTTAAGGACTCCGGCAGACCATTCGCGAAGGAGGCATCGATGGCCAAGCTGTTCGCCTCCGAGGCGGCCCAGCGCGCGACCTATACGGCGCTGCAGCTGCACGGCGGCGCCGGCTATATCGCCGACCTGCCCCTGGAACGCTATGCCCGCGACGCCCGTATCACAACCATCTACGAGGGTACGAGCGAGATCCAGCGGCTGGTGATCGCTCGCGAGGTGATGAAGGCGGTGTGAGAGAGCCTGCGGGGCCGGCTGGGGATTGACGAGCGTCAAGGAAGGCTCGCCGAACCACCGCTAGTCTCTCACGGATGATAGCATGAGGCTCGGCAACCGGGTGCGTTTCCGGTTCAGTACACGGAGGGACTGCGACATGGCCATCAAGGATATCCTCACTCTCGTCGATCTCGGTGGACAGCGTGCGGCCGTACAGGTCGCGCTCGACCTGGCCGGACGAACCGGCGCCCATGTGACTGGCCTGTCGGTCGCCTTCGAACCGGTGGTGCCGGGCTTCATCGCCGCGCCGATGCCGGCCGACTATATCGAGATCGCCCGTGATCAGGCGCTGAAGGCCGCGGCCGCGGCCAACGCCAGCTTCGAGGAACTGGCCCGGCGCGCCGGAGTTCCGGCCGAGGCCCGCACGGCGGAGATGATTACAGGCGGCTCGGCCGAAACCGTGGTGTCCCATTGCCGGCTGACCGACCTCGTCGTCATCGGACAGGATAATCCCGAAGAGCCCGAGCCGATGCGCGAAATGCTGATCGAGGCGATGCTGTTCGATTCCGGCGTGCCGGTGCTGATCGTGCCCTACATCGGCGGTACCCTGCCGCTGAAGAACGTGATGGTCGCCTGGGACGGCAGCCCGACGGCGAGCCGCGCCGTCCATGCGGCCCTCCCGGTGCTGGTTCTCGCCGAGAAGGTCACCGTGATGCTCGTGGAGACAGGCAAGCCGCGGCCGGGCGAACCCGGCGCCGACATCGCCACCTATCTCGCCCGCCACGGCCTCAATGTCACCGTCGACGTGGTACCGCGGCCGCAGACCAGCGTCGCCGAAACGATCCTGAACTACGTCTCCGACAACGGCATCGATCTCGTGGCGATGGGTGGCTACGGCCATTCGCGCATGCGCGAATTCCTGTTCGGCGGCGCAACACGCGAGATCCTGACATCGATGACGGTGCCCGTGTTGATGGCGCACTGACGCTTCCTCCGGCAATATGGGCCTCGCCGGCTCCGGGCCGGCTGACGTCTAATGCGGTGCCGTCGGGAGTGTTGAGCCGTGACGATCCGCAACCTTGAGGGTCTGTTCCAACCGACCTCGCTTGCGGTCGTCGGGCCGAATACCATTGGCCCGGCGGCACTTGAGCTTCTACTCGCCCGCCTTGTGGCCGGCGGCTTTGCCGGGCCGATGACGGTGGTCGGCTGCGGCAAGACAGTGCCGGAAGGATTTCGGCCGAAGCGCCGGCTGTCCGACCTCATTGCGAAGGCGGGCGCGGCGCCCGATCTGCTGATCTACATCGGCTCTGCGGACGACGCGGCCACGGTCATCGCCGAAGCCGGGGCGGCAGGCACCCGCGCCGTCATTGCGTTGTCGGCGGGCTACGATCCGTGGCCCGAGGCCGTGGTTGCCCGGACGCTGCAGGCGGCGCAGCCCCATCTCGTCCGTGTGCTTGGGCCCGGCAGCCTCGGCATTGCGGTGCCCGGCCGGCACCTTTCGGCGCATCTCGGCGCCACCAACGCTCGTGCGGGCGATCTCGCCTTCATCGCCCGCTCCGGGACAGTGGTCAACGCGATGCTGTCGTGGGCAGGCACGAACGCCGTCGGCTTCTCCGCCGTCGCCTCGCTGGGGCAACGCACCGACATCGACATTTCCGACCTGCTCGACTGGTTCACAGGGGACGTGCGAACGCGGGCGATCCTGGTGCACCTGGAATCGGTCGTTAATCCGCGCAAGTTCCTGTCCGCAGCTCGGGCCGCCTCACGCGCTAAGCCGGTCGTGGTGCTGCGTTCCGGCAAGAGCTGGGAGGACCGTGTTCGCGGAACCACTCATGCCGGTCGGCTCGCGGCGCCCGACGCCGTGTTTGAAGCCGCCTTGAAGCGGGCCGGCGTTCTGCGCGTGGACGATTTCGACGAGATGTTCGAGGCGGTGGATTCGATCAGCCGCCTCCGGCCGGTCGCCGGGCGGCGGCTGGCGATCGTCTCGTCCGGCGGCAGCCTTGCCACGGTTGCGGCCGATCGCCTGAGGCAGCGAGGTGGTACGCTCGCGCACCTGTCGGAGGCGACGCTCGGGGCGGTGGCGCCGATTGCACGTGCCGGCGCTGCCGTCGCAAATCCGGTGACCCTCAGCGAAAAGGCCGGCCCGGACGGGTACGAGATGGCCGTCAAGACGATGCTGGCGGACAAGAACGCGGATGCGGTGCTCGCCGTTGCTGCACCCTCCGTCTTCGTGCCACTCGAAGCGACGGCCGCATCGATCGCCCGCGCCTATCAGGCTGACAAGAGCCGGATCGGTCGCAAGAAGGCTCTGCTTGTCGCCTTTGCGGGTGGGGCAACGGGCGCGCGCGCGGCGCTTGATGCGGTCCGCGTTCCCTGTTTCGCGAGCTCAGCCGAGGCGATCCGAAGCTTCCTGCATCTGGCGCATTACACCGAGGCCCAGCACCGTCTGATGGCAGCGCCACCCAGCCTGCCGAGTGCGTTCTCGCCGGATGTCGGCGCGGCGCGCGCGATCGTGAGGGCGGCCCTGGCGCGCGGTCAGGTCTGGCTCGGGCCGGAGGAGGTCGGGGACGTGCTCGCCGCCTACCAGATCCAACGGGTGAAGACGCTGGTTGCACGCAATCCGGCCGAGGCGGCGGACATGGCCGCGACGCTGCTTGCCGACCACGGCCAGCTCGCCCTCAAGATCACCTCGCCGCAGCTCCCGTTCAAATCCGACGTCGGCGGCGTGCTGCTCGGACTTTCGAGCGCCGCGGACGTGCGCGCGGCGGCAGAAGGCCTGATCGACCGCCTTGCCGTGCTGCATCCGCAGGCCGAGATCTCCGGCATCCAGCTCCAACCGATGCTCGGCCACCGCGATGCAACCGAGCTGTTCCTCGGACTTGCCGACGATCCCGCCTTCGGCCCGGCAATCCTGTTCGGTCACGGCGGTACCGCCGTCGAGGTCATGGCCGATGTTGCCCTGGAGCTGCCTCCGCTCGACCTCAACCTCGCCGACGCCCTGGTTCGCAGCACAAGCGTGCACAAGCTGCTGGCAGGTTTCCGCAGCCGGCCGCGCGCAGATATCGAGGCGGTGGCGCTTACGCTGGTCAAGATCTCGCAAATCGCGATCGACATTCCCGAGATCCGGGAGATGGACATCAACCCGCTTGTCGCCGATGCCAGCGGCGTGATCGCGCTCGATGCCAGGATCTCGGTGGCCGAGCCTGCGCTGCACCGCGGCCGCAGTGCGACCTCGCGGCTGGCAATTGCGCCCTATCCGAAGGAGTGGGAGCAAACGCTCACGCTCAAGGATGGCTCCACGGTCTTCGTCCGACCGGTCCGGCCGGAGGACGAGAACCTCTACCGCGCCTTCTTCGAAACGGTTTCACCGGAGGACCTCAGGCTTCGGTTCTTTGCGCCCGTAAAGGACTTCAGCCATGCCTTCATGGCGCGATTGGTGCAGCTCGACTACTCGCGGGCCATGGCATTTGCCGCCACCGATCCCGAGTCCGGGACCATTCTTGGCGTTGTGCGCCTCCATGCCGACCCGGACCACCGGACCGGCGAATACGCCATCCTCGTCCAGTCGGGGCTGAAGGGGCGCGGGCTCGGCTGGGCGTTGATGCAACTCATCATCCGCTATGCTGCGGCGGACGGGATCGAGACCATCAAGGGCGAGGTGCTCAAGGAGAACACGACGATGCTCGCGATGTGCGAGGCGCTCGGCTTCCAGATCCGGGCCTCGCAAGAGGACGAGTCGATTGCCGAGGTCGTGCTGGAGGTCGCCGCTGCCGAGGCGGCGGAGATCGAGGATTGAGACCGTTGCTGCGGCCGGCGCAGGTGCCCCACCCGGCCCTCTTACCCGCCGCGAATTTCCGATAACGACCGTGTCGGCGTGATCGCCTCGGGATCGAGCTTCAGATGCAAGAGCGCCGGCGTGCCACAGGCGGCGGCCCGATCGAAGGCGGGACCGAAGTCCTCGGCGGTCTCCACCGTCTCGGCGTAAGCGCCGTAGGCCCGCGCCAATGCGGCAAAATCCGGGTTGACCAGATTGGTTGCCGAGACTCGGCCGGGATACTCCCGTTCTTGGTGCATGCGGATCGTGCCGTAGATGCCGTTGTCAACCACGATCACGATGATTGCCGCGCCTTCCTGCACCGCCGTGCCGAATTCCTGCATGGTCATCTGCAGGCAGCCGTCACCGGCAAAGCAGACCACGGTGCGGTCGGGGAACTTGAGCTTGCCGGCGACCGCGGCGGGAAGGCCGTAGCCCATCGAGCCGCTGGTCGGCGCGAGCTGAGTGTTGAAGCGGCGAAAGCGATGGAAGCGGTGAATCCAGGTGGCGTAATTGCCGGCGCCATTGGTCAGGATCGCCGTCTCCGGCAGCACCCGCTCAAGATGATCCATCACGTCGGCCATCTGCAGCCTGCCGGGAACCCGCGGGCGGGCGCCAGACCATTCGAGATAGGCGGCATGCGCCGCCTCCGCCGTACCGGCCCATGCGATCTGTTGCGGCGGCTGCAGCGCTTCGGCGGCGGCGCAGAACGCCGCAGGTGAAGCGTGGATCGCCAGCGCCGGCCGGTAGACTCGGCCGAGTTCTTCAGCCCCCGGATGAACGTGCACCATCGCCTGACGCGGCTCCGGGATGGCGAGCAGGGTGTAGGACTGGCTCGGCATCTCCGACAGGCGGCCGCCGACGAGCAGTACCAAATCCGCCTCGTCAATCCGCGCCCTCAAGGCAGGATTGATGCCGATGCCGACATCACCGGCGTAGTTCGGATGCAGATGATCGAACAGCATCTGCCGGCGGAACGAGCAGGCGACCGGAAGAGAAAAGCGTTCGGAAAACCGCGTGAAGGCGGCGACCGCAGCTTCCGTCCAGCGGCTGCCGCCCAGGATCGCGATCGGCCGCTCTGCCGCCCATAGCCGCTTTTGCAGCTCGGCCATCTGAGACGGGCCGGGATGGGTTTCGACCGGCACACAGGCTTCCGGCTGCGGCACCGCGGCGGTTTCGACCAACATGTCCTCCGGCAGAGCGAGGACCACCGGTCCGGGCCGCCCCGAGGTCGCGACATGGAAGGCACGCGAGATCATCTCCGGCACGCGCGCGGCCGACTCGATCTCGGCGACCCACTTGGCGATGCCGCCGAACATCTGGCGGTAGTCGACTTCCTGGAAGGCGTCACGGCCGCGCATGCCGCGTTCGATCTGACCGATAAACAGGATCATCGGTGTCGAATCCTGCTGGGCGACGTGAACGCCCGCGGCGGCGTTGGTCGCGCCGGGACCCCGGGTCACCATGCAGATCCCCGGCCGCCCGGTCATCTTGCCGTAGGCGTCGGCCATCATTGCCGCACCGCCTTCCTGGCGGCACACCGTCACGGGAAGCGCCGAATCGTGAAGGGCGTCGAGCACCGCGAGATAGCTCTCGCCGGGCACACAGAACACCCGTTCCGCCCCGTGACGCTCCAGCGCCTCGACGATCAGCGCCCCGCCCGTCTTCATGCCGCCCGCATCAGTCCGCATCGCGCCACACCTCAAGCTCTCGCATCCGCCACCCGCCCGACCGGAAATGACGGCCGAGACGCTGAACCGGCTTAGCGGCGGCTTAACCGAACCGCCGGAATGCTGTTCATGTTCTCATACACGCAGAAGAAACGGCCGCGCAAAAGCACGACCGTCGTCATCTCATTCCGTCAAGGAATGACCGGCCAACGTTCGACGGTCTGATCATCGAAACGGCTGGACCGTCACGACCTGAAACGTGTGGAGATCGCCGTCCTCGTCGCGGATGGAGACATATTCCCCCGGCGCGAAGGCATGGGAGCCGAACCGGTAGCCGGCCTCATCATCCTCGTCGCCGCCGATGTCGTAGTGAAAGGCCCAGGTTCCGCCGGGGCGATGCACGAGATGCCCGATGTCCTCCTCCTCGTCGCCCCAGAAGCGACGGACGCGGCACAGCTCCCTGTTCTTCTTCCAGGCGGCGGCATCGATGTGGCCAGTCTCGTCCAGCGGAGCGATGAATTCGTAGCCGTGCCTGGCCGAACCGTTGGGAAACTCCTTCGTACGGGCGAGGTTCAGTCTGATCGTCTTCAGGCCCAGCTGTGCGCCCATCATGCGCCTCCTTCCTCATTTCGTTCGGCGACCGATCGTGGTGGATGCCGCTATTTGTCCTCGCGCGTCCCCTTGAACAATGATCGAAATCAAGCCGGGACGCCATCGGCCGAGCCATAATAGTCCATCGCTCACGAAGGGATCACAGGCGCTTTCCGGCCTTCCGCGCGACACAAACAGGCGCTACCGATGGCCGGCCACCATGCCGCTTTTCCTAAAGGGGTCCTCATGTCCGAAGAGACGGACCAGGAAAAGACCATTGCCTTCCTCGCCGATCCGGCCTCCCATGAGGGACGCCCGGAGGTGGTGCGGATCGACACGCATGCCGCCGTGGTCTTTCTTGCCGGTCCCCTTGCCTACAAGCTGAAGCGGGCGGTGCGCTTTCCCTTTCTCGACTATACGACCCGCGAGAAGCGGCGCGTGGCCTGCGAGCATGAGATCGAGCGCAACCGCCCCTTCGCGCCGACGATTTACATCGGGGTGGAGAACATCGCGGAGGATCGGGCGACGGGGCGCCTGCGCTTTGGTGGCGGCGGCCCGGTCGTCGACCATGTGGTGAAGATGGCGCGCTTCGACGAGACGCGCAGCCTCGACCGCGTCGTCGACGAGGAAGGCCTCGACGATGCTTTGGCACAGGCGCTTGCAGACACAATGGTCGCCGCGCATTCCATCGCCGAGCCGCGCGGCGCCGGTGCCTGGATTGCAGACCTTGGCCGCTATGTTGAGCAGAATGACGCCGCGTTCCGGGCCGATCCGGAGCTTTTTCCGGGCCGACGTAGCCATGAACTCACCGAGGCGGCACGCCGCGCCCTGTCGGAGTTGCATGCCCTGCTCGAGCAGCGCGGCCGCGTCGGGCGGGTGCGTCTCGGCCACGGCGACGCCCATCTCGGCAACATCGTGCTGATCGACGGCGAGCCGGTTCTGTTCGATGCCGTCGAGTTTGACGACACAATTGCCACCGGCGACGTGCTCTATGATCTCGCCTTTCTGCTGATGGATCTCTGGGAGCGCGGCGAGCGGCGCGGCGCAAACCGGGTTTTCAACCGATATTTCGAACGCGCCGGCGAGGCGTCCGATCTCGACGCGCTGGCCGCCCTGCCGTTCTTCCTGATGATGCGCGCGGCGATCCGCGCCAAGGTGACGGCCGCCGCCCTGCGCCACCAAGCGCCGGACCTGCGGGCTCGGAAGGAGCAGGCAGCGCGACGCTATTTCGACTGGGCCGGAGCCTTCCTGACCCGGTCCGAGCCGCGCCTCGTCGCGATCGGCGGTCTGTCGGGCACAGGCAAGTCGACGCTCGCCAAGGCGATCGCGCCGTTGATCGGACGTGCGCCCGGAGCACTGATTCTGCGCTCCGATGTGTTGCGCAAGCGGCTCTACGGGATCGCCGAAACCGAGGCGGCGCCGGCAGAAGCCTACAGCCAGGGAGCCTCCGACCGCGTCTACCAGCACCTGTTTTCAGCTGCAGACCGGGCCATTGCCGCCGGCCACAGCGTCATCCTCGACGCCGTGTTTGCCAAGGAGGCAGAGCGCCAGGCCGCGGTGGACGTCGCCCGCAGGACGGAGATCGGCTTTACCGGCCTGTGGCTCGAGGCCCCGCATGATGTCATGGTCGACCGCGTCTCGTCGCGGCGCATGGATGCCTCGGACGCCGATGCGGCAATCGTTGCCCGGCAACTGCGCTACGACCTCGGCACGATCGACTGGCACCGGATCGATGCCGGGGGAACGGTGGAGGCAGTGGTGAAGGCTGCGTGCGCCGTTCTGGAAATCGACGCTGTCGATTGATCGCCTTTATTCCGGCTCCCGGTTTCTCCACGCCGCCCGCTTGCATTAAGCTCGAGCCCGAGTCGGATAAGGAACGCTTGGATGATGCCGTTATCTGCAGCGCGTGTGCGTGGGGCCGCGCTCCTTGCGGGTCTCGCGGCCGGCTGCGTTGCAGCGCCCTCGACGGCCGATCCGTCGATGGTCGAGCTGTCTGCCCGCACGCCGAGCGCAAGCCAGACCCAGGGCGCTGTGTCCTTCACCATTGCGATGGACCGGAACACCGACGGTGATCCCGCGCCGCGATTGACCGTGTTTGAACGCCAGCGGCCGGTCGCGACCGCGGCCGGGGTCAGCGACGGGTGGGGCGGGCCTCAGGGTAGCGCCGGATTCGTCGAGATGGATCGCGGCAACAACACGCCCGAGGTGCTCTTCACCAGCTATTCAGGAGGCGCCCATTGCTGCACGCAGGTTATCGTCGCCACCCGACTTGCGGACGCGAAATGGACGATGGTCGACTTTGGCTCCTGGGACGGGGACGGCGCACCGGTCGATGATCTCGACGGCGACGGCGTGATGGAGTTCATGGCGCCGGATCAACGCTTTCTCTACGCGTTCGACTGCTATGCCTGCAGCGCGGCGCCGCAGCAGATCCTGACCCTGGAGAAGGGACAGGTGCGTGACCGGTCGCGGGAAAAGCGGTTCGTGAAGGCACAGGAAGCCTATCTCAGGCACCTGGAAGCCTGGCACAAGGCCTCCGTGTCGCCGGCCGAATTCTCGCCGGGCTTCTATGCGGGCTATGTGGCGCAGATGTCGCTGCTCGGCCGGGGAGCCGAGGCCTGGAGCCAGATGCTTTCGGCCTATGACGCCGGAAAGGATCCCGGCTTCGAAATGTGCGTTGGCCAGCCGTTTCCGGGCGAATGCCCGGGAGAACAGACCGTTACGGTCGGCTATCCGGAAGCCCTGTTGTCGTTCCTGTCGGCGACCGGTTACGGCTTTTGATCTGTCAGGACGCCATCGGTCCCGACGGTGTCGAAGTGAGCAGCGGTCCGGAACGGCGCAGAACTAACTGCCACCGTCCCGGTCCGCCCACTGTTGGCAACCTGCGAGGCGCTCAGCTCGCCGCGGCGATCAGCTCGCCTTCCTCGGTGCGGCGGCGACGGACGCCCTGATAGGCGAGCCGGTGATGGAAGGCGCAGTAGGATCCGCCAAGTTCGGCATTTCGGCTGCAAAAGTGAAAATCCTCGTCGCCGGGATCGCCGATCGGCCACTTGCAGGTGCGGCTGGTCAGCGTCATCAGGGTGATGCGATCGCCCGACGCGGCGGAGGAATTCTCCGACTCAAAAATCGACCGTTCCAGCTCGCGTTCGACCTGCGTGCGATAACGCACGTCGGCGAGGTTGGTGATCGACGCCGTCCTGGGAGCAGGTTCGCTGCCGACCGAAGCAAGCGAGGGCTTATGACGGACGCGGCGCTGGGTTACCCGGGAACTCGTCGCCGGCGAACGCTTCGGCAGGCCAAGGCGATGAGCCTTGCCAATTACCGCGTTGCGCGTAAAGCCGTCCATCACATAGGCAATCTGACTGGCGCTCAGACCCTGGAGCCAGAGCTTCTTCAACAAATCCTCGCGTTCGGTGGTCCAGTTCATTTTCTTGTTCCATTCATGTCGTCGATGGGCACCAAAAACTACGCAAGACAACTCCGCTCCCTGCCGCGCCGTCATCGACGAAGTCAGCCGGGCTTAAACGCATACGAATTTCTTCTGATCCGCGATGCGGCGGAGAGGGCGCGTGGGGCTGTTCTTTTATCCGTCGCCCCAGCCACGAGGACACCATAGTGAACAGAACATTAATGGGTCAACTTTTATTAATTTTCACTTTGAAATTTAGGCTTTTCTTTCTAGAATTGTTGTCTTTATAGTGTTAACGACTATATCTAATACATCTCCCTGAAAATTTTTATTTATCGCCGAGTCAGATTGCTCGGGGTGAGCACATGGCGCATCAGCGTCTATGTAGTACGTAATCCTATTCTGCTCTCGCCGCGCCTTCAGAACGCCATCCGCACACATTTTCTCGACTTTTCTGCGAATCGTGGAGTATGGAATATTTGCCTCATCAGATATTAATTCGATATCAGCAAGTATTTTATTTGCGTTTGCGATCGCTATAGTAATCAATATCATAAGTTTACTAAATTCATTAACTTTGTATTCTTCCATAAAGCGGAATGTCAGGCTAAAATACATCTCATATAGGCGTAGAATTCTGTGAGCCTCGATCGAAAGCTCGCTGGAGTTCTTTGCCATCTTCCTGCCATCTCCTGGACACATTCGTCATTTTGCAGAAAAATGCGGGAATCCCCCTATTGCATTGTGCGACAAGAATGCCATCCGCGGACGCGCCGGCGGCCAATTTGATTCTGTGGATAACAATCGTCATAGAACATGGTTAACAACCTGCAGTAACGCCTTCTACGTGTCATTGGCGACGTCGAGAATCATGGCCATGACAGTGCGGATCATGTCCGCGGTGACGTCGGGTTGCGCGGAACTTCCGTCCGCCGCGGCCCTATCGGAAAGCACGTAGACGGCCATCTTGCCGTGCCGGACCTTCCGGATCACACCTGAGTCTATATAGGCTTTGATCCGACGCTCGACCGTGGAGCGTGAGGCGTCGAGCTTCTCAGCGAGCAGTTCGGCGTCCATGGGCGCAGCGCCAAGATCGCCGATGGCGACCAGCACCAGCAGCATGAGGTCGAACGGGTCTCTGGCGCCGAAGTGCTCCTTCAGCTGCAACGACAGGTCGTAGTAGGCCGAGAACAGCCGGAAGGCGCGGTAGCCGACGCCCCTGGCCGGTCCGGTTCCGCGTTGAACCATGACAGTTCGTCCTCGCTCGCCGTCCGGCATTGCCCGACCACCGGCACCCGACAGCATGGCCCGGCATGATCCCGCAGCATCACCTGGCTTTCCGCAATGGACCGACGCCGCGGTCCCGAAACGGCAGCGGCCCGAGGCGGCTGCTGCAAACATGCCCCGCCGCCAGCATAGACCGCCGGGGGCCCGCTGCCCAGTTCCCCATGGAACGTCAACGCTTTGCCAGCATGGCGTCGGGAGATCGCGCCGTATCGGTCCCGACGAGACCGTTGCCGCGAGATCGGACTGTTGCGCGAGCCTCCAGTCCACGCGGATCCGGGCTCAGCATAGCCCGTGCTTTGCAGCCTGCAGCGACCACAGGCTCCAGGCACGCAGGTTCTGGCCCGAATTGGTCTCGTCAGCCGCCACGGCCTCTTCCGGCGTCAGCGCCGTGAAGGGCCCCATTGTCATCGCCGCTGTCTGCACGCGCGCGTTCACCTCGGCATAGACCGCCCGGAACACGGCGAGCTTCAGGCTTGGGGCCACAACCGTTACGCCGTGGCCGCGCATCAGGACCAGGGCGTGATCGGCGAGACAGGTTGCAAGCTCGTCTCCCATCTCGGGCGTGCGAACCAGCATGTCGCAGCCGACGTGGCCGTGGTCACGCACCTCGAACAAGGGCGTGGTCTCGCCGATGAAGCCGCTCATGTGGGTCACCGGCTTCAGCGCAGCGGTCTGGCTGATGGTGAAGGGCAGCACGGCCGGGGAATGGGAATGCACGATTGCATGCACATCCGGGCGGCGGCGATAGATCGAACCGTGGATGAACCGCTCCAGAAACGGACGCCGACCGGAGCCTTCCACGTCATTGCCGGCAAGGTCAAGCGTCATGATGTCCTCTGGCCCAACCAGCGCAGGCGCAAGGTTCCGCGAGATCAGGAAGCGGTCCGGATTATCTGGATCGCGCGCGCTGACATGGCCGAAGCCGTCCAGAACGCCCTGCATGAACAGGATATGGCTCGCCATCGCCAGGTCCGCGCGGATGTCCTCGCTCGTCGGTTCGTTCATTGCTTGGGCCTTCGTGCATCGTGGACCACGCGCAGGTGGCCGGTTGCCTCATCGCAGTTCGTTTGCGTTCGTGCCGGATCTGCATGGCAAACCGCCCTGAGCAACGTCAGGAACTCGTCCTGCGGGCGGGTTGGCTGCCAGCCGCGACGGGTGCTGGCGCCGATGGCGCGAACGGTCTCGGGAAGGTCGATATCGAGGACGACGAGCTTGCCCACCTCCTCCTCGAAGTAGATCTGGTGGCGAGACAGCATGGTCAGCAGGTCGCCGCGCAGGAGAAGACCCCGGATCACTCCGAGCGTGCCGATTTCCAAGACGCGCTCGGGCAGAGCAAGCCCGCGATCGCGGAAGGCGCGGCCGAACAAGGTCCGGCTTGGCGAACCCACGGTATTCACGATCCATTGGTAGGGCACCGTGTCGGCCAGGGTCAGGTCTGGCTTGTTCTGGAGAGGATGGCCCTGGCGCGCGACCACCGACAGCGGAACGCGCATCAGAACCTCCTCGGTGACGTCCGGAGCGAGACTGTTTCCCCGCAGTGCGCCGACCATCAGATCAACGTCACCATTGCGCAGAAGGTCGAGCAGGTATTCGTAGGATCCCTCCTGCACCACCACCTTGAGATCCGGGAAACTTGCGAGAATGCGGGTGATCGTCTCCGGCAGTATCTGCGCACGCGCCAGGGGCATCGCCCCGATGCGCAAGGTGCCGGAACTGCCGCCACGCAGATGGGCGAGTTCTTCAAAGCCCAGCTCGATTTCGCGGATCGCGAGCTTGGCTCCCCGCGCAAGCCTTATGCCTTCGACGGAAAGCTGCACCCCCGATGCGGCCGGCTGGAGAACCGGGCTCTGCAACAGCAGATCCACCGACCTGATCGTACGCTTGACCGACTGCACGGAGACGCCAAGCATCTCCGCGGCGCCGGCCCAGTCGAGCGTGTCGTAGAGAGCAGCGACCGCCGTGATCTGAGAGGTCGAGAACTGGCGTGTACGCTCAACCGCGGAGCCCTCCTTGTCACCGGCCCCGACAAGTCCGCGTGCCAGTTCCGAAAGCGAACGGTCGATCCGCCGGATGAAGACCTCGCCCGCGTCCGTCGCATAGATGCCCGACTTGTGGCGAACGAAAAGGTCGGCTCCGCAGATCTCCTCGATATGGCGGACGGCGAGGGTGACCGCGGGCTGCGACAGTCGGAGAACCTCGGCGGCACCGTTGACGCTGCGCAGGCTTGCGACCGTGCTGACGGCGCGAAGGTGTCTGATGTTGGGAACGTCAATCATCTCGCCGCCTCTGCCATCCTTCCTTGCGGGACGTGTGCTGTCCCTCTCGCTTGGCCTTGCGTATCATTCAATCCGGCTCGGCCGACCACGCGCGCGCGGAGCTTCGCCTGCGATGCGCCGCGCGAAGGTTCAGAGCCAGCATCGCGGCCGTGGCCAGCAGAAAGGCCCCGCTGATCGGCCGCTCCAGGAACGTCAGCACGTCGCCGCCCGAAATCAGCATCGCGCGCCTGAGATTGTTCTCCAGGATCGGGCTCAGCACCACGCCGAGCAGCAGCGGAGAGGCCGGAAGGTCGAACCGGAGCATCGCGAACCCCAGCACGCCGAACAGCAGGACGAGGATGATGTCGAACGCCGAGTTGTTGACCGAGTAGACGCCGATGCAGATGAAGAACAGCATCGACGGGTAGAGGTAGCGATACGGCACCTGGAGAATTCGCACCCATACGCCGATCAGGGGGAGATGCAGCACCACCAGGAGAATGTTGCCGATCCAAAAGCTCATCACCAGGCCCCAGAACAGATCCGGGTGGCGTGTGACAACCTGAGGGCCCGGCGTGATGCCATGGATGATGAGGGCGCCCAGCATGAGCGCCATGACGGCATCGCCCGGGATGCCGAGGCTAAGCGTGGGAATGAAGCCTGCCTGCGCCGCGGCGTTGTTTGCCGCTTCCGGAGCCACAACTCCCTCAATTGCCCCCTTGCCGAACCGATGCGGCGTGCTTGACCACCGCTTTTCAAACGCATAGGCGATGAATGAAGCGATCGAGGCGCCGGTCCCTGGCAGCACGCCGAAGCCAGAGCCCAGCACCGAACCGCGTCCGATTGGCCCCCATGACGCACGCCAATCCTCCCGCGTCGGGTAGAGCTTGCGCCAGCTGTAGTCCTCCCTGGAGATGCGGGTACGCCCGCTCGCCTTGCCGATGTTGTTGAGAACCTCGGCAACCCCGAACAATCCCATGGCGATGGCAACGAAACTGATGCCGTCGGCCAGTTCGAGATGCCCGAAGGTGAAGCGCAGCCGTCCGCTTTCGAAGTCCGATCCGACAGTGCCGACCAGGAGACCGAGGACAACCATCGCGATGCCCCGGAGCGGCGAGGCTGCCGAGATCGTGGCGGCGGCCACCAAGCCCAGCAGGACCAGCGCGGCGTACTCCGCCGGCCCAACACTGAGCCCGACGCGCGCAAGCAAAGGCGTTGCAATCATCAGCAGGATGATGGCGAAGGTTCCACCAAGAAACGACGCGATTGTCGTCATGAAGAGGGCAACGCCCGCCCTGCCCTGCTTCGCCATCGGATGGCCGTCAAGGCATGTGACCGCCGCGGCGGAGGATCCTGGAAGGTTCAGCAGGATGGATGCCGTTGAGCCGCCGTAGGTGACGCCATAATAGATGCCGGCGAGCATGACCAGTGCCGTGGTCGGCTCCGTGTAGAACGTTACCGGCAGCAGGAGAGAGACGCCGGCCAGCGCACCGATCCCGGGCAGCGTACCGACGAGGGTCCCAAGCAGAACTCCGATA
Source organism: uncultured Hyphomicrobiales bacterium (assembly GCA_964462985.1). GTDB lineage: Bacteria > Pseudomonadota > Alphaproteobacteria > Rhizobiales > Stappiaceae > CAYXAA01. The sequence continues at coordinate 59,751 of CAYXAA010000022.1, forward strand.
AAGCAGAACAGCAGGTTCTCTGCCGCCAGCGCGACGTGGAGCCCCATGGCGACGTTGGAGACGAAGTCTTGCATCTCAGAGCCAGGAAAACGCGTCGAGCGGCAGGCGGAGGCCGACGACGAAAATCAGATAGGCCGCGGCGGACAGGGCCGTGGCCAGCGCAAGGGTCCGCAGGATGGAGATCGGCGGTTCGGCGGCGCTGGAAATAAAGGTCAGGAGAAAAATCGCGGGCACCAGCCCCAGCGTCTGCAACGTGAGAGCGAAGACGGCAATGCTGCCAAAGATCGCGAGTGCTCCGAGCCAGTGCCGTTTCTCCAGCGGCTCGGGTTCGGCGTCGGAAGCAAAGCAGATCAGCCCGCCAAGACCGGCAAGGACAAGCCCGAGCAGCAGCGGGAAGGCACCTGCGCCAAGGTGGGTAAGCTGGCCGACGCCGTAGTGGGCCGTGGCAACGTAGGCGGCGACGCCGCCAATCGACATGAGTGCCCCGCCACACAGGATCTGCGGCAGCCTTTCCCGGGAACCTCCCATGGCAGCTCCTCCTCGCTTGTCTTCTTGTTGGGCCGGTGGCCGGCCGGCGGCCACCGGATGCATTCATTCGATACGCAGGTCGAGCGCCTGCACCCGTTCACGCCATGACGAGACCTCGTCCGCAACAAAGGTGGCGGCGGCCTCCGGCTCCATGGCTTGGATGCCGTTGCCGAGAGCCTTCAACCGTTCGGCGACCGTCACGTCTGCGATGGCCGCGTTCACCGCCTTGCCAAGCGCCGCAACGACACCGGTATCGGTGCCGGCGGGCACAAAGAGGCCGACCCAGCTCTGCGCCACGAACCCGTCGTAGCCCGCTTCCGAGTAGGTCGGGCACTGCGGTGCGATCGGGGTTCGTTCGGGCGCGGCAACGGCGATGCAGGTGAGTGCCTCATCGTCGAACTGAGAGACGATTGCGGGGATCGTGATCGCTGTTGCGCCGACCTGCTGGCCAAGGACAGCCCCGACCGCAGGCGCTCCACCGCCGAACGGCACATGGATCGCATTGACGTCGGCCAGGTTCGAGAAGAAGTAGCCCGCGGCAATATGGGAACCGGACCCCACGCCGGCCGTGGCGTACGTGACGGTGTTCTGGCCCGCATAGGCCAGAAAATCCTCCAGGTTCTGCGCCGGGAACTGTGGATGAACCGCCAGAACCTCGGGCGCGGCGACCGGCACCGCAATCGCGGTCAGGTCGTCGATGGAATACTGCAGTCCATCATAGAGGGTCTGGTTGATCGCGAGCGAGGTGGTCGTCGACAACACCGTGTAGCCGTCAGGATCCGCCTGACTGACCATCAGTGCCGCCACGTTGCTTGCAGCACCCGGGCGATTCTCGACAACCACCGGCTGCCCGAGCGTTGTGCTCATGTGCTCCGCAAGGATCCGGGTGACGGTGTCGGCAAATCCGCCGGCCGAATAGCCTACCACGATGGTGATCGGCTTCTCCGGGTAGCTCTGGGCCTGCGCTCCCCCGACCACGGCCAGCACAATGCCGGCCGCGGCGGCTGCGCCAAGGTGTCGTTTCATCTGCTCCTCCCTTGATCCGCGGATTACTTCATGCGGATGTGAATGTTCTTTTCCTGGGTGAAGGCCAGCAGCTCCGACAGGCATTCCTCCCTGCCGATGCCGGACTGCTTGAAGCCGCCGAAAGGCGTTCCGAGGAAGTGCTTGGAGACTTCGTTTACCCAAACGAAGCCGGCCTTCACACGGCCCGCGGTGCGGTGCGCCCGATTGAGATCGTTGGTCCAGATCGAGCACGTGAGCCCGTATTCGACCGCGTTCACGTCCTGGATCATCTCTTCCCAGTCGCTCCACTTCAGGATGGACAGGACCGGACCGAACACCTCCTCCATCGCGATCCGCATCGATTGCGTCACGCCATGAAACACGGTCGGCTCCACGAAGAAGCCGTTGGCGAGGGCCGGCTCGTCCGGTCGCTTGCCGCCGCACAACAAGGTTGCCCCCTCGCTCCTGGCGATGTCGATGTAGGACAGCGTCTTGTCGTGCTGCGCCTTGCTGATCAGGGCGCCCATGGTCGTGGCGGGATCCGTCGGCAGACCCGGCTTGTGACGCTTGATCTTGTCCGGCAGCCTCGCAAGCACAGCGTCATGAATGTCCTCGTGCAGGAAGGCCCGACTGGTGGATCCGCAGGACTGGCCGCACCAGACAAAGTTCATTCCAGCCACAACAGCATCGGCAACCTCGTCGGGATCGGCGTCCGGAAAACCGATCAGGGCATTTTTGCCGCCGAGTTCCAGCAGCACCGGCTTCAGAGTGGCCGCCGCCGAGCGCATCACCGCGCGTCCGGTCGGCACACTGCCAATCAGCGTCACAACCGCCAGGTCCGGATGGGTGGCAAGTGCCTCGCCCACTTCGGAACCGCCGGTCAGCACGTTGAAAACACCGTCAGGCAGCAGGCCGCCGATCAGCTCGGCCAGCCTAAGCGCGGATAGCGGCGCCTGCTCGGGCGGCTTCATGATGACAGCGTTGCCCGCTGCGATCGGAGCTGCTGCCTTGGCAGCGGTGAACATCAGCGGGTGATTGAAGGCGACGATCCTCGCCACGACACCGTAGGGTTCGCGCATGGTGAAGTTGACGACGTCGGGGCCCATCGGAATGGAGTCCCCCTTCATCTCGGTGACGAGGCCTGCAAAGAACTGCCATTGCTTGGCCGCGTTGGCGACGTCGCGCAGCATCTCGGCCACCGGGTTGCCGCCATCGGCCGCGTCGAGCATCGCCAGTTCACGGCTGTGCTTGCCGATCACGGCCGAGACCTCGCGCATGAGCCTGGCGCGCTCCAGCGGCGCAGTCGCCGACCATTCCCTGAAGCCTGCCTCGGCTGCGCGGATCGCCGCCTCGGCGTCGGCGGCGCTGCCGAGCGCAAATTGTCCCAGGAGCTCGCCTGTGGCGGGATTTTGGCTTTCGGCGAGCGCACCGCCAATCGGGGCACGCCAGCCGCCGCCATAAAAATGATCGGGGCGTGCGGGCAAGACCACCCCTGCCACTTCGATCCTGGCGTTCATGGAAACTCCTCTCCGTCATGGTCGCGCCCGACATCGTGCCTACGGGGTGGCTTCAATGTTTTCGGAAGCGTAGCCTGTGAAAAATTCAGACGATGCTGCAGACTTCTTCGAACTCGAAACGATATTGCCGGGGGAACAGGACGCCCGGATCTCCGTATCCGAGATTGATGAGGAAGTTGGACTTCACTCCACCGCAAGGAAAAAAGGCCTCATCCACGATATCGTGGAAGAATCCGGACATCGGCCCGCAGTCGAGCCCGAACGCCCGGGCGACGATCATCACATAAGCGCCCTGCAGGGTGGCATTGCGGAAAGCCGCCCGATACGCCAAATCCGGATCCGCCCTATAGGTTGGGATACGATCCAAGGCGTAGGGAGCGAGCTTGTCGAATCGCTCGAAGAACTCCAGGTCGAACCCGGTTACGGCCGTCACCGGGGCGTTCATCATCTTGTCGACATTGCCGGGCTTCAATGCCGGACGGAGGCGCTCCTTGGCCTCCGGCGACTTGACGAAGACGACGCGCATCGGTGAACCATTCGTACTGGTCGGACCCATGCGGGCGACCGACCAGATCGCGTGGAGCAGCGTGTCGGGAACCTCTCGATCCTGCCAGGCGAAATGGGTTCGGGCGTCAAGGAAGAGGCGCTGCACCACGTGGTGCGGATCGAAGTCTGGAGCGGGTTCGAGTCTCATTCTCTGCAACATTCTGTTCCCGGCACATTCAGACGAGCGCCCACGAGCGCTCGCCGGTCGCACAACTCCGTAGACCGGCGCCGCAAGCGGCGTCATCTCGGCCAACCGCTGAAGAACCCGCCCTGGGAGCGAGCCAGTCCCTAGAACATGTCGCCGGGATTTCCGGCCTCGTCGTTCAGTCCCAGGGGACGCCAATAGCCTTCGAACGGCATCGATAGATGCCCGGCGCAAGGCGAATGTGTTTTTTGAGACGGGCGGAAATGTTCCACACAACTCATGACGGAGATATTAGGTGGATACTTGCCGCTGCGCGAATTAGAACAGCGACAGACAGATTAATTCTGTGATCGCGCGACGCAAGTAAGCCGGCATGCTGGTAACTCGGCGACGCAGCCACCGGCGGAGCCTCAAGCGATCTCATCCGAGCGGCGATTGCTGAGCGCGGACCTCACGTCGCCTTTCCGCCAGAAAATCCAGGAACGCTCGCATCGCCGCGGGCACCTGACGCCGGCTCGGATAGTACAGGTGCCATTCCGGGATGACAGGACACCAGTCCCCGAGAACCTGCAGCACTTCTCCCGTCTCCAGGAACGGCCGCGCATAGTCCTCGAGCACACGGCCGACCCCGATTCCGTCGAGCACACCGCGCATCACCTGATGCGCGTCATTTACCGTCAGCCGCCCCTCCGGAGTGATGGCGAGCTCCCGCCCGTCCTTCTCGAAGCGCCAGAGGAACAGTGTCCCGCCAGGGAAACGCTGCCGGATGCAGCTGTGGTCGAGAAGGTCATCGGGCTGCTGCGGTACCCCGTTGAGACGCAGATAGTCCGGCGAGGCGATAACGACGTAGCGCAAAGGAGGTCCGAGCGGAACAGCAATCATGTCGCGCGCCAGTTCCTTGCCGAACCGGACGCCGGCATCGAAGCCGCTGCCAACGATGTCGATCTTCGCGGCGTCACTGATGAGCTCGAGCGCAACATCGGGATAGGCATCGAGAAATGACTTGGCCAGTGGCGCAAGGATGAATTCGATCGCGGGCGCCGGCGCGTTGATACGAACGGTGCCCGTCGGCTTGCGCCGATAGTCGTTGATGTCCTCGACGGCTTCGGCAACGTCGCGCAAGGCCACCCGCAGCCGTCGCAGCAGCCGCTCGCCGGCTTCGGTCGGCGCCACACTGCGTGTGGTCCGGTTCAGAAGCCGAACACCGAGACGCTCCTCTAGATTGCGGATCGCCTGACTGAGGGCCGAAGCCGATACGCCCCGCTCCGTAGCGGCCCGGCGAAAGCTCCGGGCATCCGCCACGGCCGCGAACACTTCGAGCTCGGCCAGGTTGGGTCGTTTCATTGTTAAGTCAGCCTAATCACTTCACGAAGAAAATAGCACATTATCGCACAATGACATTCATTCCATCTTATTCCGAGCCGTTGTGATGCTGCGCGGGGCGTCCCGCCGGCGAGCGAATGCCGCCAGAAAGGGCTCTGATGAAAACGCCTGCTGGTGGCGGATGCCGAGATGCCAGCCATTCGTCCGGCGGTTACAGCTGCGCATGCGGCGGCAAACCAAATTGCGAGGACGCGAGGACATTCAATGACTGACTTGACCGTCAACGGGCGGACCGTCGAGGTTGATGCCGATCCGCACACGCCCCTGCTGTGGGTCTTGCGTGAGCATCTCGGCCTCACCGGCACAAAATACGGCTGCGGCGCGGGAACCTGCGGCGCCTGCACCGTTCATGTCGATGGGGAAGCCACCTTCGCATGTCAGCTTCCCCTGGAAGCGGTCACCGGCCGCGCGGTCACCACGATCGAAGGCCTGTCCCCCGAGGGTCAGCACACCCTGCAACGCGCCTGGATCGCCGAGCAGGTTCCGCAATGCGGCTACTGTCAGTCCGGGCAGATCATGCGCGCGGCTGCCCTGCTCCGCAGCAATCCGCGGCCGACGCGCGAGGAAATCGCCGACGCGATGTCCGCCAATCTGTGCCGGTGCGGCACCTATCCCCGCATCGCCAAGGCCATCGAACGCGCCATTGGGGAGGACTGAGCGGTGACCAGTTCGCTTGATTTCTCACGCCGCGGCCTGTTGCGTGCCACGGGCGTCTTGAGCTTTGCCGTCCTTGCCGGCGGCTCGCTGAAGGTTGTGCGCGGGACGGCATGGGCACGGGATGCCGCCACGACTCCGATCAATGCCTGGGTCAGCATCGCCCCCAACGACGAGGTCACGATCCGGTTTGCCCCGACCGAAATGGGACAGGGCGTCATGACCTCGGTGCCGATGATCCTCGCGGAGGAGATGGACGCCGATTGGTCGAAGGTCCGCACCGAGCAGGTTGACCAGGGCGACACCGCCGTATTTGGCAATCCGAATACCGGCGGCATCCTCTTTACCGCCGGCAGTTCGTCGGTCGAGGGATATTTCGACATCATGCGGCGGGCCGGTGCCGCCGCGCGGCGAGTCCTGATCTATTCGGCCGCTGCGTCCTGGGGCGTACCTGCGCAAGAGGTGGCGAGCGAACCAGGCATCATCGTGCACCGTGCGAGCGGCCGCAGGTTCAGTTTCGGAGAGGTGGCGGGCCTGAGACAGCTTGTCACGGAGGTTCCAGAGATCACGGCCGCCGACCTGAAGCCGCGCGCGGCCTACCGGCTGATCGGAAGCGATCCCGGGAGGCGGGACATTCCCGGAAAGACGCGCGGCGAAACGCTTTATACGGTCGACGTCCACGTTCCCGAAATGGTCTGCGCCGCCTTGCTGCTTGCGCCGGTCGAAGGCGAAAACCCGGTCGCGATCAACGACCGCGAGGCAAGAGCGGTGGAGGGTGTCGTCGACATCGTGCCTCTGGACCACGCTGTCGCGGTCGTGGCTGAGCGGTTTGACACCGCGCTTCGGGCCAGGGGGCTTCTCGACGTGGAATGGTCGGAGACCTCGCCGTTCCGCAGCGCCGACAGTGGAGCGGACCTGGCGGCCGATATCGCGGCCGCCCGGGATGTTTCCCGCGCCGGAATCGCGTGGGCGTCACAAGGCGACGCGGCCGCCGTGCTCGCCCAGCCCGGCCGACGCGTCGTCGAGGCCGAGTATACGACCGAGCACGTCTATCACGCGCAGATGGAGCCGCTCGCTGCGGTGGCTGCGGTCGATCCCGACGCCAAGGGCGCCGAGGTCTGGCTTGGCACGCAAAGCCAGACCCTTTCCATCGCCGCTGCGGCGCAGACACTGGAGACGACGCCGGACCGCATCCGCTTTCACGCAATGCAAATGGGCGGAGGTTTCGGACGCCGCACGTTCTTTGCCCGCGATCTCCTGCGGGACGCGCTGCTTCTGTCCCGCACCGTCAAGCGGCCGGTCAAGCTGATCTGGGCCCGCGAGGACGATGTCAAGAACGGTTGGCTGCGTCCGGCCACCGCCCACAGACTCCGGGCGGCGCTCGACGACGAAGGGCGCCTCGCCGCCCTTTACCACCGGATCGCCAGTCCGTCGATTCTCGCCTTCGTCGCGCCCCCACGCTGGCAGACCGCCGAGGGCCGTGACGTTCTGGTGATGGAGGGAACCGAAAGCAGCGACTATGACATTCCTGACCTATTGGCCGAACATGTGATCACGGAACGGCGCGCGCGGGTTTCGGCCTGGCGCGGCATCGGCTGGGGCCAGAACTGCTTCGCCCGCGAGGCCTTCATCGATGAGCTGGCCATGACCGCCGGCGTCGACGCGGTGACTTTCCGGCGCCGCCTTCTGGCCAACAGTCCACGGGGCCAGGCGGTGCTCGATGCCGTCCTGGCCATGTCCGATTATGGCACCATGCCACGGGGGCGAGCGCACGGCCTCGCCTTTGCCGGCTACAAATCGACGCTGGGGGCCGGCGTCGCCGAGATCTCGCTCGACGGTGGCTCCGGCCAGATCCGTGTCCACCGCTTCTGGGCGGCGGTCGATCCAGGCATTGCAGTTCACCCGAAGAATCTCGAGGCGCAAGTCGAAGGCGGAATTGTCTTCGGCCTCTCCGGCCTGTTGAAGGAGCGCGTCACCATCGCGCGCGGCGAAATCGAGCAGAACAATTTCTACGACTACGAGCCGATGCGGATGAACGAGGTTCCGGAGATCTTCATTCGTGTCGTCGAATCGGGCGCCGCGCCGTCCGGGGCGGGCGAAGTCGGCATACCGATGACCGGCGGCGCCGTCGCCAACGCGTTCTTCAATCTGACCGGCAAGCGGATTCGCGACATGCCGTTCACGCCGGAACGCGTCGCGGCGATTTTGCAAGGCTGAGCTCGTGTCGGGCGACGGGGTCAAATGAGTTCGCCCGCCGCCCTTGCTTGGCGTGGTCCCGACTTCGGCCCGCAGCGGCGGTCCATCAATGCCGCACCGCGACCGCTTACCGTTCGGGCGCCGCGGGCGCTGGCTGGTGAAGACATCGCGCCGCGGCAGCGCGTCACCGCCCGGCCAACGGAGTGGTGTCAGGCAGCTCGTCGCTCGGAGCGCGTTTCATCCGGTTCTACCGGCCCTTCGCAGTTTTTCTCCCAATCCGCCACGTGCTCGGTCGGAGTCAGCCTGGCGCACCCCCACGTGGGCGTTGCTCCATGTTCCCGCAGCACCGTGTCGGCAGCCGTCAGCACGGCATCGCGGCAGTCGATGTCGTCGGCGAAGCTCGCCACCCAGTACCGGATCACCAGCTTAACGCCGTGAAAGTGATGGGACACCGCCCGCACGTCCGGTTTGGGTGACGACATGATGCAATCGCAGTCCGAAAGAGCCTCGACGAGAAGCCGCTTTGCAGAGGCGACGGGGAATTCATGGCTGAGAAAGATCTCGAGCTGGGCGCGATAATGCTTCTTCGGCGCGCTGTAATTCGTGATCCTCTGGCGTGAGATCTGGCTGTTGGGCAGGATCATGTAGGTGTCGTCGCGCGTCTGCAGCCGCGTTGTCCGCCACCCGATCTCCACGACACGCCCGCGCACGGTGCCGTCTATGTCGACCCAGTCGCCGATTCGAAACGGTGCCTCGACGCCCATCGCCACGCCAGCAAGGATATCGGCCAGCACGTTGCGGATGGCAAAGCCGATGATGGCGATGACAAGACCCGAGCCGGCCAGCGCACCGCCCGCGGCCCCGCCGAACAACGTTGCCGCTGCAGCAATCAAGGCGACGACGAAGAGCGCCAGGGAAATCAGCTCCTTGAGCAGCCGCGGCGGCTTGCGACGGCGCGAACTGCGCCAATCAAAGACGAGCCCCGCCCCCCGCCCGACCAGCCATGCGACAGCGAAATAGGAGAGGATGGTTGCCAGACGCCGGACCAGCTCCGGATTGGCATCAGGCGCGATGAGCTCAAGAAGCGGCTGGTGAAACAGAGACAAGGCAAGCCCGGTCACGGTCAGAATGCCGGGCCACACAAGGCTCGAAAGTAGCCGTAAATTTTTCAAGGCAGCCTCAAAGAAACAGCTTCTGCGGTGGTCAAGCGGCGCCGGCAAGAAGCAGGTGCCGCTTGAGGAGCGTCCGTATATCGGCCGCATTATCGGCGCGGCGAATTGCATCGAGAATGACCGGGTCGCGCAACAGGCGGCACAGCTCGGCAGTGACCTTCAGGAACGATTTGTCCTGATGGCTGGGCCAGACGATCGCCACCATGATGTCGACGTCAATGTCGTCAGGGGCGCCATAGTGAACGGGATTTTCCAATGTGATCAATGCGATGGCAGGGCGCCTGCACCTTGCAGACAGAGCGTGCGGCAGAGCGGCGCCCTGACCGACCCCGGTAGAACCCAATGCCTCACGGGAGCTTAGGGCCCTCCTCGCCTCGTTGTAGGTCATGCCTGAAATCGGGGCGAGCAGATCCGCCGCGAGTGCGATGACTGCCTTGCGGTGCGGCAGAACCGCGTTCAGCGAAATGGCCGCCTCATCAATCAGAACGTCCAGCATCATCCACGCCCACGCAGGTTCACGGTCACGAAAGGTCGGTTCGGGATCGGGTGCGCAGCAAAAATGCCGCGCACCCGTGCCGCGTCCTACTTCTTCCGAGCAGGAACAGCCTCTTTGCCGGTCAAGGCGGAGACTGAGGTCGCCTCGGCCGCCTTCAGCTTCTTCTGCTTGGGTTTGCGCGGTTCCCGGTTGCCTTTTCTCTTGGCCATCATTCCAGTCCTTTGTCGCAGCGCGGATCGCCCGGCGCGAGTTCTCGCGTCAGCGTCCGACTATCGAATTGAAGCGTGGAAGATATCCCTGGTCCGGCAGCCGCTGAGGCGGCAAGCCGAACCAGGGCTAGACGCCTATGAGAAGGCGAAGCCTTGAAACAAAACGGAAAGGAAGAACGTGCCTAGGCATGCACACAAGATGGCTATTTCCGCAAAAAAGTCAAATCAGTAAAAAGACAAGAAAAACCGCATGCTGCGCATTTGGTCGCAGCGACGATGGACTTGTTTTGCATTCGGTCCGAGCTACATTGGAAGTATGCGCGACGAAGACTTTTTCAGAACCACAGGGCTTGCTGGAGAAGGCGTCAGCTCCTCCCGAAGCGGCCCGTTCTGATCGCCGCGCGTTTTCCTGCTCCGGGCCTTCGATCAGTCCCGCGGGTAAACTCAAGGAGCAAGCAATGGCCAACCGACTGCGCAGACCAGGCCGACCCGAAGATCCTGCCATCCTGGAGGAGCAACTTCAGGAAGGGCTGGAAGATTCGTTTCCCGCCAGCGACCCGGTTTCCGTCACGTCGACCCTGATCAGCGGCACCGGAATGCGCCCCGGGAGTAACGATAGCGCGAGCACGGCTCAGTCCGATCGGGACTGAGCCGCCGTTGGTGCCGGCCGGACCTCAGATGGCTGGCGAGCCGAGGCTCACGCACGCAACTGCCGAGCATGTCATCCGACCCGCGGGCGGTTAGGAGGCGCTGTTCGCCGGGTGACAGGACCGCCTTCCGCCGGCACTCTCGGCGGAGGTCAGCGGATGGAATCCGTCAAGAGCCTTTGTCAGCATCGACGCTCCGGCTCGCCAAGCAGCGCGTGACGCCCGCCCCTGCGGATTGAAGACACTCAAGTGTCCTGTGGCGATTTCGCCCCGTTCTCTACCTCATACTTCTAGCCAAAGTGCACGCGCTGCAAATTTGACGCGTTTGTTGTGGTGACGGCGTTCACGGGGTGAGGAAGCATGCCCTCGGCCGGCGGTACCGTTGAGCGGACACCCCTGCCTGGCATCCGCCTCAGCACGACCAGGAAGTCGTCAACGAACGTGTAGATCACCGGGATGACAAGAAGGCTGAGGAACGTGGACGCCAACAATCCGCCGATCACCACAATTGCCATCGGCTGCCTGAAACTGGGATCATCGCCGGTCAGGCTGAGGGCGGCCGGCAGCATGCCGAAACCCATCGCAACGGTCGTCATGACGATCGGACGCGCACGCTTGCGGCAGGCATCCACAACGGCTTCAAATCGCGGGGTTCCGGTTCGCCGCGCAACGGTCGCGTAGTCCACCAGCAAGATGGAGTTCTTGGTCGCAATTCCCATCAGCATCAGCAGGCCGATCACGACAGGCATCGAGAATGCGGTTCCGGTGACGACCAGCGGTAACAAGGCGCCGCCGATCGACAAGGGCATCGCCATCAGGATCGTCACGGGCTGTAGAAAATCGTGGAACAGCAGAACCAGGACCGCGTAGACGCAGAAGACTCCGACCGCCATCGCAAAGGCAAAGCTGCCGAACAGATTGGAACTGCGCTCGAGTTCCCCCTGGGTCACGAACCGCACGCCCTGTGGCAGATTCTGGAAGGCTGGCAGCGCCTGAACCTCCTCGAAAACCTCGCCGAGGCTTCGCCCGTTCAGTTCGATCGAAAGGGTGCTGTTGCGCGAGCGGTCGATGCGATCGATCCTCGACGGGGCGCCGCCGATGCGGATGTCCGCGATCGAGCCGAGATCAACGCTGCCGCCCCTGCCGTTCAGGCGAAGGCTCGCAAGGTCCTCAAGAGATGTCCGGCTCTTAGGATCCAGCTGCACGCGGATCGGTATCTGCCTTTCGGGGAGATTCAGCTTCGGCATCATCGCCGAGAACGCACCGCCAGTGGCCACGCGGACAGATTCGGCAATCTCCTCGGAGGTAATGCCCAGCGCCGCTGCCTGCACAGACCTTGGGACAATCTGGATTTCGGGTGCCTGCATCGCCGCGCTCGATGTCACGGCCCCGATCCCCTCGATTTTCCGCAGCTCGTGCTCCAAGGCGATGCTGGCCCGCCACAATGCATCAGCATCGTCGCTGGCAAGCGTGAGATCCAGCGTCGTGCCGACAGCTCCTGTCCCCACCTTCACCTTCACGCCCGGCAGAACGGCAAGAGCCCTCCTGATATCGTCCTCGATCTGTATCTGCGTCCGTTCGCGATCGGCGATCGGCACGAGATCGACCACCAGCCTTGCAGCCGATTGGTCTGCCGCCGTCGAGGAGCCGGGACCGTCGCCGATTGCTGCGGTACCAACCGAGGTGAACACGCTGGTGACGTCCTCGACGGTGCTGACGAGGTTCGCCGCCCGCTGTGCCATTGCGTCCGTATCCTCGATACGGCTACCAGGCTGAAGTGTGAGGGTGATCTGAACCTGCGCCACGTCGGCGGGCGGGATATAGCTCGTGGTCAGAAGCGGCACCATTGCGATCGACAACGCGAAGAATGCAACAACGCCGCAGAGCGTGGTCTTGCGGTGGTTCAGGCATGACCGGACGATCGACACGTAGGCGTTTACAAGGACACCGTCTCTCTCGGCCTTACGATCGGCCTTCAAGAGATAGGCAGCCATCATCGGCGTCAGCAGGCGGGCGACCAGGAGCGAGACCACGACGGCGACAGCCGCGGTGATGCCGAACTGGCGAAAGATCAACCCCGGAATACCGGCCATAAAGGCTGTCGGCAGGAAGACGGCGACCAGCGTGAGCGTTGTTGCGATGACGGCAAGGCCGATCTCGTCGGCGGCCTCCAGGGCGGCGTCAAACGGAGACTTTCCCAATCTTCGATGGCGCGCGATATTTTCCACTTCGACAATGGCGTCATCAACCAGGATCCCGACGACAAGCGAAAGCGCCAGAAGCGCCACCTTGTTCAAGCTGAGGTCCAGCAGGTTCATGATCAGGAAGGTTGGGATGATCGACAGGGGCAGCGCGACTGCCGAAATGAAAGTCGCGCGCCAGTCGCGAAGAAAGATCCAGATGACGACGACGGCGAGGATCGCGCCCTCATACAGCATGTGCATGGAACCCTCGTAATTTTCGAGAGTCGGGCCAATCGTGCTGTAGGCTTCTATGATCTCCACATCGGGATGGGCGTCGGCGAATGTCCGCATTGCCGCACGCACGTCCTCGGTCACGTCGATGTCGGAAAATCCCGTGGCGCGAATGACTTCAACGCCGATGACGGGCTCGCCGTTGAGATAGGCCAGCGACGCGCGCTCGGCGTAGCTTTCCGCAATCGTTGCCACCTCGTCCAGCCTCACGGTTTGGCCGTTCGGAAGCGGGATCGCCATGGCACCCAGTTCATCCAGCGACGTCACCGCCCCAAGAGTGTGGATCGCCTGCTTACTTCTGCCGACTTCGCCCCGTCCACCGGAGCTGTCATGCTGAACCGATCCGAGCCGCGACGACACTGCGGAGGCGCTAACGCCGAGCGATGCCATCACCCGTGGATCGAGATTGACGTGAACTTCCCGGTCAATGCCGCCCACCCTGGTAACCACGCCTACGCCGGGCGCGGAACGCAGCGCCTTGGTCATCTCGTTGTCGACGAACCAGGAAAGCTCGGCTTCGTTCAATCGCTCCGATCGAACGGCAAAGGTGATCAGAGGCGCACTTTGCACCGTCACCTTCGTCACGCTGGGCGATGTCATGCGGGCCGGCAGATCGGCCCTGATGCTGTCGATGGCGTTGCGGACTTCGTTGAGAGCCTCCTCGCTGGATTTTTCCAACGTGAAGGAAGCCGTGATCAAAACCGCCCCATCGGTGATGGTCGTGGTGATGTGATCAAGCAGACTCAAGGACGCGATGCTGTCCTCGATCTTGCGGGCGATCTCTGTCTCGAGTTGCGCCGGCGCTGCCCCCTCCAGGGCGGCCGTAACCCTGATCATCGGCACGTCCATGTCGGGAAGGTCCTGGACCTTGAGGTTGCCGAAGGCGACAAGGCCGCCCACGGTCAGCACGACAAAGAGCAGAATCGACGGGATGGGGCGCCTGATGGACCAGGCCGAGACGTTCATGTCAGTCCCCTTCAATTCTGACCAGGGAATTGTCCGAGAGGAACGGACCACCAGCCGCAACAACCAGGGCTGACTCGTCGAGGCCCGCCACGATCTCGACCTCTCCGGCATGGCGGCGGCCGGTCTGGACCCTTACGCGAGAGACACGGTTCTCATCGTCGACGGTGAAGACGTAGCTCATGCCGTCTAAGAAGGTGAGAGCGGTCTCGGGCACGGTGAGAGCGGGCGCCGTCTCGAGTTCGATATGGCCCGATGCAAAGAAGTTCATCGGCAGCTTTCCAGCCGCCGGAAGTTCGACATAGACGATTGCCCGGGCGGTCTCGGGATTCAGAGTCGGCCCGACGAGCCGGACCTTTCCGGATATCCGTTCATCTGCCGGACCCGAAATGGTGGCCGTCAGGCCCGGAACGATATCCGGCAGATAGCGTGCCGGAACCTCGGCCTGCCACTCGGTGCGGCCCTGCCGCACCAATCTGAACAGCTCTGTGCCTGACGATACGACGGCACCCAGCTGAGCGGTTCGCGACGAAATGAGCCCATCGTCGACGGCGACAATGGTGGTCTGCTTAAGCCTGGTCCGTTGAAGCTCAAGGGCCGCCTCCGCCGACTCGAGCAGTGCACCTGCAACCTGTTCAGCGATCAGATCATCTGCAATCTGCGCCTTCGATATCGCGCCGCTGGGCTGCAGCCGCCGCGCTCGCGCCGCCTTCGCACGTGCCTTGGCAAGTTCCCCCTTTGCAACCTCGACAGCCGCCTGCTGCCTTCTAAGCTCCGCGATGACGGTCTCGTCCGACAGCGTCGCCAGCGGCTCACCCTTCTTCACGAACGCGCCAACATCAACGAGGACGTCTGTGATCCTGAGCCCGTCGATCTCCGAAGCAATGACGGCTTCATGCCAGGGCTTCAGCCAGCCGTTCGCCGGTGCAACCACGGGCCAATCCCGCTTCAAAGGCTTGACGACAGCCACGGTCAGGGCTGCGGCGTCACCTGTCTGCGCAAGGACCGGCGCGGCCGACAGCGCGAGGCAGACCATGCCCGCAAGGAATGCCGGGCGGCGGATGCAGGCCATAAAGGTTCGGCTCCCGGTTGGAAGGACGCTGCATGACGACCTCAAGCTTGAGGCGTCATGACGATTCAGACCTTCAATATAAGTGTATGATACACATATTTCAGTCTTCCGCAGGTGTCAATCCGTTTGTGCCTGCGCAGCCGGCGTGTCACCGCCGCCGGATCAGCAGAAGCCCTCGGGACTTGCCAGACTCAGCGCCCTCTTCAGAGAGTGATCTCGTCAAAGGTTGGCCGACGACTCTGAGCAACAGCCGTGCAGCAGCGGACTGAACGGAAGAAGGATTCCGGGAAATCACAAAGAGGGTGCGGGATTGCACGCATGACGCACAACGCAGGCGGAACGGATCCGACGACACCGTATCGTTTCACCGTTTATCTTATGCAAATAAGGTGTATAATGCATACAAAACAAGGAGGCGCGTTGTGGCAAAGCGACGTATGCAGGCGAACCACATCAAAAAGATGCTTCCTGAGCTGCACCGCGCGCTGATCGACATCACCGTTCTCATGAACCAGCCCGAGCGCGACGCGCAGCTTCTGGACATGGCCGGCCTGAGCCTCGAGAGGGCCCTGTTTCCTCTCCTTGTAGCGATCGAGCGCCGGGGACCGATTGGCGTCGTGGAACTGGCAGAAGGTGTCGGTCGCGATTACACTACGGTCAGCCGTCAAGTGGCGCGTCTCGAGACGCTCGGCCTCGTCGAGCGTCGGTCTAGTCCTGCGGACAGGCGGGTACGGGAGGCAATCATCACGCCGCGCGGCAAGGAAGCAACCGATGCTCTCGACACTGCACGGGAACGCATGGCGCTGGCCCTGTTCAAAGACTGGGACCGCGAAGATTTCGACCAGCTGATTCAGCTGATGCGAAGGCTTGCCGACGGGATGCGTGCAGCTTCAATCTCATAACCTGAAGAGCGACACTCCGGCCCCTTGTTGGAGCATCAACAAACGTGGTCGATGCTTGAACGGGCCAGTCGCAGCCAAGTGGTCGGCGGAGATTCGGCGTCGCCCGCGACGGCGTGACCGGCGCCAGCACAGGCGAGCTGGCGCGCGATCGGCAAAATGAAGTCTTGATCAGGCGCGGTTGTTGAACCGATCAAGCATCTGCTTGAGCTGCAGGTTCTCCGCGCGGAGCCTTTCGATCAGCAGCCTCTTGAGCCGCAGGTTTTCGGCTTCAAGCCCGGCCAGTTCGTCGCTCCCGACCGCATGCTCGGATGATCCAGTGGCGCCGCTCTCGTTTGCTGCGCGCGGCGGCATGGGGCGGCGTCTGGTCCTTGTTTTCGCGGCAGGATGGGAGCTGTTCTCGCGAAGCGGCGTGGACATCTCCCGCGTCTGCGGCGCGGATCGGCCTTCATGCACGTTCCGACCTGTCTCACCTTCCGACTGCGCCGCTTCAGGCGCTCCGGACACGGCTGCCTCCGCCTCGGCAAGCGGCCGCGTCACGTCCTCAACGACTGCACCTTGTGGCGCATCATGGACTGCGCTCGTCGGTGTCGATGCGGCATTCCCTGCGCCAGACGGTGCGGGTGCGTGTTCCTGGCTGAACAGATGTGGAGCCGTCTTTCCGACTTCGCGTGCAATCGCCTCGAGATCAGTGTTGTCCCAGAGGGCGTTCGCCCGCGGCTTCGGCTGTCGCCGACGTGATTTGAATTCCACAACGAAACTGCGTTGCGGCGCTCTGACATGTCTCAATTGCAAACAACCCGCATTGAACAAGCGCGATCGGCGCTGCTGCCTTTCCAATCGGGTGCACAGATACGACACCGCCTCACGCGCTTCAACACATCATTCTCGGCCTGCGCCGCATCGTCATCTTGCTGCGGTCCGTCCCGAAGGTCGAACGCCCGGTCTTCGCTGACCCTGCCATCGAGAGCCGCGGCGAGCAAATACAGCCCGCCGCGCATCGGAGATCACGCGGATCTCATGCCCGCACGAAATTGTTTCGGATTAATCGAGGCCAAGCCTCTTGCGCAGCTCGGAATTCTCCTGACGCAGCTTCTTTGCAAGGAGCTTGCGAAGTCTCCGGTTCTCTTCTTCGAGCTGAACGAGATCGGACAATTCGTCGCCGGTCGGCAGAGGCGCTGCCTTGCGTCGATCAGGCTGCCGGGACGGCTTCCGCGCAGCTTGCACCGGCTCATCTTGACCAGTGGCCTTCGCGGCGCGCTTCCATTGATAATAGGTTTGCTCGGTGATCCCGGTGCTCCTGACGGCAGCCTTGAGGGTACTGTTGCCCTGGCTCAGCTTCTCCTCGATCTGCTTGAGCATCTCGGCCTTTTCCTGATCACTGTAATTCCGACGCTTTGCAGTCGCCGTCTTTGCAGTCGCCGTCTTTGCAGTCGTCGGCTTTGCGGCCGGAGCCGGTTCCGCGCGTGACTTCTGACGCCGCGTTGCCCTCTGTTTCCTGGTGCCGGGCTTCACGTCCGCTTGCGCTTCTTCAACTCCGGAGACATGCCCTGCGTTGGTCTCTTCAGCCATCGATCCCTCCTCATCTGTAGCCGACAGACCTTTTCAGCTGTACAGAACCGAGAGTCAACAGCATTGGCACAGTACTCACCTTGCGGAGACTGTGGCGCGAAACTTCAGAGCGGTAGCGTTAACACCGAGACTGAAGCGCGACGACGGTCGATTCATGGGGGTATCGACAACGATGAAGCGCGATGATCCTGCTGAGGCCAGTCTGGTCATGGTGTTTACACTCTTCACATTCACGTTGGCGGACGTCTGTGCCTGAACGCATGTGTCCGCGGCAATGGGGTGCGCGGCACCGGACTTCGGCGGAATGATCTGACAGACAAGGAAGGTAAAGCAGTCCGCTGCAGCGCCAACCGACCACTTCCCATAATGCACGCTTCAGCAGAACGAATGCATGTCTTGCCGCTGAAGACATCGCCACTGCGGGATGGAGCGATCGTCGTGCCGGCTCCGGTATACGCCCGCTTCATCCACAGGTTCGGGGATTATGTCAGGGAGCTTCCTCTGCGGTCGTTGTTTCAGGAGAGACTGGACGGCCTCAGACTCCGGTCCTGAGCGGTGGGTTCGATCCACTACAGGAAGCCTTAAGTTACTTCGATGGTACTCCCGATCCGCATCGCTCAAGAGGGCCATCTGATGCTAGCGAGGGGAAAGATCGCGAAGGGTTG